>JABWBO010000020.1 GCA_013360465.1 Anaerolineae bacterium
GCGGCGGCGGCGCGCTGACGGAGATCCGCGCGCTGACCGGCGGGCGCGGGGCGGATGTGACTTTCGAGGCGGTCGGCACATCGGCGCTGCAAGAGATGGCGTTTGCGGCGGCGCGCCCCGGCGGCATGGTCATCCTGGAGGGCTTGTCGCCGATGGGCACGGCGACCAACCTGCCCGGCGCGGTCATCACCCGCCAGGAGAAGACGATCAAGGGCAGCTACTACGGTTCGGTCGATGCGCGGCGCGACTTTCCGCTGTTCATCGAAGAAGCGGCGGCCGGCAGGCTCAAGCTGGATGCGCTGGTCAGCCGAACCTGGAAGCTGGAGGAGATCAACGACGCCTACGCCGAGATGCTGACCGGGGAGGTCGCTCGTGGAGTCATCGTCTTCTGATGTCGTGCCGGTCGTCGTCATCGGCGGCGGGTTGGCGGGGCTGACCGCCGCCGCGCATCTGGCGGAGCGGGGCGTCCTGCCGCTGGTGCTGGAAGCCGACGGGCTGTGGGCGGGCGGGCGGCTGAGCGGCGGCGCGCTGGAAACTTTCACCTATCAGGGGCGTGTGTGGTCGTTTCCCACCGAACACGGTATGCACGCCCTGTGGGGCGGCTACGGCAACATGCGGGCGACCCTGGAGCGCTTCACGACGACGGAGCTTGCCCCCTCGGACGGCGAAGAATGGATCAACCGCTGGGGGCGGGCGGTGCGGCGCATCGAAGCCGGGACGGCGGTGCGGTCGGGCTGGCTGCCCGCGCCGTTTCACTATCTGCAGCTGCTGTTTCGCCCGCGCTTCTGGTCCACTATCACGCCGCTGGATTTTCTTTCGCTGCCGGGCTTCCTCGCCACGCTGCTGATGACCGTCGGCTTCGACCCGCTGCGCGAAGAGGCGGCGCTCGACGGCATGACGCTGGACGATTACTTTCGCGGCTGGACGCCCAACCTGCGCGCCACCTTCATCGGCTTGGCGAAAAATCTGCTGGCGGCTCCGCGCGAGACCATCTCCTGGACGGCGATGATCGCCGCAGTGCGCTTCTTCACCATGCTGCGGCGCGATTCCTGGCATCCGCATTATCTGACCGATCACGCCGACGCCGCCGTCATCCAGCCTTTGATCGCGGCGATTCGGGCGCGCGGCGGGGAGGTCATGCTGGGTGCAACGGCGCAGGCGCTGCGCCGGACGAGCGAGGGCTGGCGGGTCAGCGTCGAAGACCAGATGCGCGGAGGGGTGCGCGCCGTGCTGGCGAAACATGTCGTGCTGGCGGTCGATCCTCCGGCGGCGGAGCGGCTGCTGCTGGCGTCGGAGTCGACTCGCCCGGCGGCGGAAGGGCTGCGTTTTCCCGGCGCGGTGCGCACCACGACGGCGCGCCTATGGTTCGCCCGGCAGCCGAACGCCGGCACGAGCGGAGGGATGCTCACCGGCGATTTCGCCTTCGACAACTTCTTCTGGCTGCACCGTATGCAGCCCGCCTTCCGGCGCTGGGCGGACGAGACGGGCGGGAGCGTCATCGAGCTGCACCTCTACGGCACGGACAGCCAGCTGGACGAGCCGGATCAGGTGATCGCCATCCGCGCGGTCGATGAAGTGCAGCGGGCGTTCCCGGAAGTGCGCGGCAGCTTCGTGCATCACGCCGTCCGCCATAACAGCCGAACGCAGACCGTCTTCCGCGTGCCGACGGCGGACTCCCTGCGTGTGACGACGCCCTGGCAGGATGTGACCGCCTGCGGCGACTGGATCGGCTTCGAGACGCCGTCGCTGTGGATGGAGCGGTCCTGCACGACGGCGGTTGCGGCGGCGAACGTCATTTTGCGTGCCGAAGGCTGTGAACCGTTCGCGCTGGTCGAGCCGCCTCCCCCGGAAGCCCTGGTTCGGGCGCTGGGCGGGCTGGTGCGCGGCGGGCGGCGGTTGTTCGCCCCGGCGGTGCGAGGTCTGCGGCGGAGACGACAAAAAGGCGGACAGGAGATATGAAAAACTCAATATAATGGACTAAAAGCCATGATACGAATAGCTGTCGAGCAAGCTTATGGTCGATTACGCTGCCCCCGCCGCATCTCCCCTGGTGGGCAGAGAGGCTGAACTAGAGGACATCGCCCGATTCATGGGCGATCCTCTGTGCCGCCTGCTGACGCTCACCGGACCCGGCGGCATCGGCAAGACGCGCCTGGCGATAGCGACGGCGCAGCGGCAGCGCGATGAATATTCCGTCCAAAGCTGCTTCGTCCCGCTTCAACCGTTGAACTCCCCCGAATTCATCGTTTCCGCGATAGCGCAGAACCTTCAGTTTCCGTTTGCTGCTGATCGCGATCTGTCTTCACAGCTGCTGGAATACCTTGAGGATAAGGCTCTTCTTCTCGTCCCAGACAATTTTGAGCATCTGCTGGAAGGCGCTCATCTGCTCAGCGACATCCTTGGGCGCGCGCCGGGGGTGAAGATCCTCGTGACCTCGCGGGAGCGGCTGAACCTGGTTGAAGAATGGGTTTATGAGGTCGGAGGGCTGTCCCTGCCTTCCGACATGCCGGACGCTGATTTCGAGAGGTGTGGCGCTGTGCAGCTGTTCGTTCAGAATGCCCGGCGCGCGCATCACAGCTTTGCGCTGACGCAGGAGAACCGATCCGCGGTGAGCCGCATTTGTCGGCTGGTGGGGGGGATGCCGCTGGCGATTGAGATGGCTTCCGCCTGGGCGCATGTGCTGTCCTGTGCGGTCGTCGCCGATGAGATCGAGCGCAGCCTCGACATCCTGGAATCCTCCGTCCGAAATCTTGCGCCGCGTCACCGAACGATGCGCGCGGTGTTCGAGCCGACCTGGA
This sequence comes from Anaerolineae bacterium, assembly GCA_013360465.1. Taxonomy (GTDB): domain Bacteria; phylum Chloroflexota; class Anaerolineae; order Aggregatilineales; family Phototrophicaceae; genus Flexifilum. The sequence goes on from JABWBO010000020.1 coordinate 2,799, forward strand.
ACCGCCTCGCTGAGGAAGAACGCGCCGTCTTCGCCAGGCTCTCGGTCTTTCGCGGCAGCTTTGCCCTGGAAGCAGCGGAACAGATCGCCGGCGCATCACACCCTGTCCTGCGGGCGCTTGCCGACAAGTCTCTCATCAGGATGGTTGGCGCCGGTCGCTACGCTGTACATGAACTCCTGCGTCAGTACGGGGAAGAACATCTGAAGAGGTCGCCCCGGATGCACGAGTATACGCTCGATACTCACCGGGAATACTATATGAGCTTCCTTGGCGAGCGTGAGAAACAGATGGTATTCCTGGGCAGGCAAAAAGAAGCCTGCGCGAAAATGAGCGAGGAACTGGAGAATCTGCGTCTCGCCTGGCAGCGCACGGTGGAACAGGAGTGCTTCGCAGAAATAGCCGCCGGCGGCGAAGGGTTGTGGGGCTTCTACTGAATACGGGGCTGGGATCAAGAAGGCGCAGATGTCTTCCGCTGGTCAGCGACACATCTTCGCACCTCCCCAAACCAGGGAGTAGAAACATATCAGAGGGTGCTGGCGGCGACGCTGGCGTTTCAGGGGCTTTGCGTACAGGCAGCTTCCAAGCAGGAGGCGCGCGCCCTGGCTGAAGAAAGTCTGGCGATCCTGCGCCGATTCCCTGTCGGCAAGGAGATGATCTACGCCCTTCAACTCCTCGGCGCCCTGGCTGACGATGACGCCGAAAAAACCAGGATCACCCAGGAATGCCTGGCAATCGCCAGGACGGGACACTCGCGCTGGTGGGTGCATGTCTGCATGATCGATCTGAGTTATCTGGCGATGAACCGCGGCGACTACGCTGAAGCCAGAGCGCTCCTCGAAGAGGTCCTGCTTCTGGTCCAGCAGGAGAACAATCAGGCAGGCTTGTGCCAGTCCTGCGCTGCTTTGAGCCAGATCGCCATGCTTGAGGGAAAGTACAGCGAAGCGCGATCACTGGCGCTGGCGGCGCTGACTGCCGCTGAGGATATGGGTTATGGGTCCGCAATCTGGTGGAGTCATTCCGCCATTGCCGACAGCGCCTTTCTGGAAGGAGACTATACGACTGCCCAGTGCCATTATCAGAAAGGGCTGGAGATATGCCGGCAGCTCAATAACCTGCAGGGGTCTGTTTTTGAACTCAGCGGGTTGGGAGGCGCTGCCTGCGGATTGAAGGCGTACGCCGAGGCGCGCCGATACTGCTGTGATGCCCTGCGGGTCGCAGCAGAGACCGGCAGTATCCCAGCCATCCTGGAATCGATCAATACGACTGCCGGACTTCTGGCGGAGACCGGCGAGCCGGAACGCGCCGCACAGCTTGCCGGATTCGTCGCCGATCAGCCCGGTTTGGAAAGAATCACCCGGCTGCGAAACGAGCGGCTTCTGCAAACGCTCAAAGCTGTCCTGCCCTCAAACGAATTTTTGCGGGCTGTCGAACAGAGCCGGTATTTCGAACGCGATGAGGGGGTCGGTATCCTGATCGCGGAAATGCAGCAGGTGACGCAAGAGACGCTGCCGTCAGCCCGCTTGCAAAGGTTGGCTGATGCTCTCACTGAGCGCGAGTCAGAAGTACTCACCCTGATCAGCGAGGGTCTTTCCAACTATGACATCGCAGTGCGTCTGTTTCTCGGAGTGAGTACAGTCAAGACGCACATCAACCGTATCTTCGGCAAACTGGACGTGAAAAACCGGACTCAGGCGGTCGCCCGCGCGCGGGAACTCAAGCTGCTGTGACCCCTTCTCTGGACCCCTGACACCTCCCCGCTGTCTGAACCCCGCGCGAGGTCGCTCGGCGGGCTGAAGGCAGATTCAGACTCCACCCGATTATCCATCGAAAGGTTGACGACCGCGTTTCGGTCTGCCTGTACCCTGATATGTGTAAGGCTGTGGAACGGTGTTGAACTTGAAAAGGACAGGAACATGGCTAAGACATTCGGACAGATGGTGGCGGAAGCTTTTGCCCAGGTCCCGGCGGTCAGCGCATCAGAAGCCCACAGGCGTCTTCAGCAAGACTCGAACACCCTGGTGATCGATGTCCGTGATGCGGCGGAGATCGCCATGACCGGGACCATACCGGGGGCGGCGACTATCTCGCTGGGCAGCCTGACCTACAAAGCCGACGGCGAAGTCCCTGAAGACTGGCGCGATCCGGCGCTGGCGGACCGTTCACGCCCTATCATCACGACCTGTATCCTCGGTCCGTTGGGCGCTCTGGGCGGCAAACTGCTCCACGATATGGGTTTCACCCATGTCTCCATCCTTGAGGGTGGGGTGCAGGCTTGGATAGATGCCGGTTTCCCGACCGAGCAGGCACGCGAAGCGTAGGAGGATATGATGTCGGATTATGCGCATCCTGAAAGGATTGCCGGCACACAATGGGCAGCCGACCACCTCGATGGTCCGAACGTGCGCTTTGTCGAGGTAGGCTTCAGCGCAGATGCTTATGTCTCTGGACACATCCCCGGAGCGGTCTATTGGAGCTGGAACGGCAGCGTGCTGCAGGCGGGCAGCCGCGACATCCTGGACAAGGCGGGGCTGGAAACACAGCTCGCGCAGGCGGGGATCAGGTGGGATACCACCGTCGTCCTGTACGACGGCTTGAGCAACCTGCTGGCAGCGATGGCGCTGTGGATGCTGACGATATATGGACATCAGGACGTGCGTCTGCTCGATGGCGACCGGGCGAAATGGACGCGCGAGGGACGCCCCACGACAGCCGAAGTTCCCGACATTCAGCCCACACCTTACGAAGCCGAAAAACCGGATTGGACGCTGCGCGCGCATCGTGATCTGGTCCTGGAAGGGATCGGCAATGCTAACCGGGTGCTGGTGGATGCGCGCACGACGGCGATGTACAGCGGCGAAGACCCAATGGGCGGGAGCTTCGGCGGTCATATCCCCGGCGCGGTCAATCTGCCTGCCCTGATGAGAATGGAAAATGGGCAGTTCGCAGGCTGGCAAACGCTGACCACAAATGCTGACGGGACGTTTAAGTCAGCCGATGAACTGCGCGCGCTGTTCGAAGAAAAGGGGATCACTTCCGACAAGGAGATCATCACCTACTGCGTGCGGGGTGGTTTGTCCACGCATCTGTGGTTTGTGCTGAAATATCTGCTGGGCTATCCAGAGGTGCGAGAATACGACGGCTCCTGGGCGGAATGGGGGAATCTGGTTGGCGTCCCCGTCGAACGCGCGAATGCCTGAGTCAGGTCTGGGGCGCGGCGCTATCCCCGGTAGTGCCGCCACCAGCGCAGCAGCGCCTCGTGCGGCAGGGCGTGCAGCGTGTTGCCAGCGCGCCCGGTCAGGGTCTCGGCGGCGACCACCGCATTCCAGATCGCCTCTTCCAGCGCTTCGACGGCGGCGAGGAAGCACTGGTTGATCGCCTGGTTCGATTCGGTGAAGCGCTGCACCTCCGCGACCGCGTCCGCCGGGGTATGCGCCCAGGGGTAAGCGGTCGAAAAGGCGATGGCGAAATCGCCGCTGCCGTCGTGTCCCACCGTGCCGGTGCGCCCCAGGGTGAAGGCGGCGCGCATCGCCAGCCGGGTGAGCTGGCGCGCGTCCAGCGGGGCATCGGTGGCGAAGATCATCATGATCGAGCCGGGTCCGGGCTGCGGCATATAGGCTTCCAGCAGGTGTCTGCCAATAGGCGCGCCGAAGAAGCGCATCTCGGCGCGGTCGCCGTAGTTGGTCTGCGCCAGCGCGCCGACCGTGAAGCGCCCGTCGATCACCCGGCGCGACGCCGTGCCGATGCCGCCCTTGAACTGAAAGCACGCCGTGCCCGTCCCCGCGCCGACGCAGCCTTCCGCCACCGCGCCGTCGGACGCGCCCTCTATCGCCGCCCACACCTCGGTTTGACCGAGGACGCGGGCGCGGATGTCGTTGAGGAAGCCGTCGTTGCATTCGCCGACCACCGGGCTGACTGTCCCCGTCGAGATGCCGATGGCGGGGTGGTCGCGCAGCATGTAGGCGGTCAGCGCGTCGGACACCCGCCCGACATTGAGGGTATTGGTCAGCAGGATCGGCGTTTCGATCACCCCGCGCTCGCGAATCTGTTCCAAGCCGGTCGCCTTGCCAAAGCCGTTGATGGCGGCAGCCCCGGCGGCGACTTTGCGCTCGAACAGGCTGCCGCCGTGCGGCAGGATGGCGGTCACGCCGGTGCGGATGGAGTCGCCTTCGATGCGGGTGGTATGTCCGACGCGCACGCCGGGCACATCGGTGATGGCGTTAAGGGGTCCGGCGGGCAGGCTCCAGCCGGGGTCGATGCCGAGATCGCGCAGACGCATGAGCGTTCTTTCTATCCCATCGCGGCTGCGCCGAGCGCAGCGAAGGGAGGATGGTGTTCGTCCAGGTTCAGGTCACAAAAGCATATCACGCACTACCATACCCAGGTCAAGCGCCGGAAAATCGGCAGCGCACTCCATCCCGGCAGCGCGCACATGCAGATAATTCATCCCCCAGCACCATGCAGGATTGACGCCTACGGCAGTCCCAGGGCAAACGCATCAAATTTTCAATCAGGTCATGATGGGTTATGGCTGTCCGCCGTATCGGACGCGCAGAAGCGCATCCCTACGACACCTTGTAACCTTTTCTGACCCCTTCATCGATTTTGGTGCGTTTGCCCTGACGGCAGTCCAGTCGTACCGCGACAGACCGGGCTGGGACACCTGCCTGCAAACGCCTCGATCAGACAATCACGCCGGACTGGCGCAGGGCGGCGATCTCCTGCGGCGTCATTCCCAGCAGATCGCTCAAGACCGCATCGGTGTGTTCGCCCAGATCGGGCGGCGGCAGGCGCAGCGCCGGCGGCGTTGCCGAAAACCCGACCGGGTTGCCCACCACCGCCGTCTCTCCCATCGACCAGATCACCCCGCGTTCGCGCAGGGCGGGGTCTTGCAGGGCTTGGGTTACACTGTTGATCTTACCGGCAGGGATGCCGGCTTCGATGCAGCGCCCAATCCAGTGCGCCGCCGGGTGTTCGGCGAAGACCGCCTCAAGCAGTTCGACCAGCCTATCGCGGTTCGCCACACGCGCCGGGTTGGTGGCGAAGCGCGCATCAGATGCCCATGCCGGGCGGTCGATCAACCGGCAGAGGGCGGCGAACTGGCGGTCGTTGCCGACGGCGAGGGCGAACATGCCGTCGGCGGCGTGGAAAGGTTGATAGGGCACGATGCTGGGGTGGGCGCTGCCGTAGCGTCCCGGCGTCACGCCGCTGATCAGCGCGCCGCCGGCGATATTGACCAGCGCCGCGATCTGCGACTCCAGCAGGGTGATGTCGAGATGCTGCCCGACGCCAGTCGCTTCGGCATGGCGCAGCGCGGCGAGGATCGAAGTGGCGGCAAACAGCCCGGTGAACACGTCGCTGACGGCGACGCCGACCTTGGTCGGTTCGCCCGTCGGCGCGCCGGTGATCGACATCAGCCCGCTCATCGCCTGAATGATGAAATCATAGCCGGGATGATCGGCGCGCATCCCGGTCTGCCCGAAGCCGGTGACGCTGGCGTAGACCAGCGCCGGAGAATCCGTCCGCAAGGTCTGGTAATCCAGCCCGAAGGACGCCATCGCCCCGGCGCGGAAGTTTTCCACCAGGACCTGTGCGTGCGCCGCCAGGGCGCGGGCGATGCGCTGTCCCTCCGGCGTCTTCAGGTTGAGGGCGATGCCGCGCTTGTTGCGGTTGATGCTCAGGTAATAGGCGCTGCGCCCGCGCCAATCGAAGGGGGGACCCCACTGGCGGGTTTCATCGCCGTCGAAGCTCTCGATCTTGATCACATCCGCGCCCAGGTCGCCCAGGAGCATGGTGCAAAACGGTCCCGCCAGGACACGGGTGAAATCGAGGACGCGCACGCCGGAGAGAGGGAGGTTCGATGACAGGGACATGAAGGGCTGCCTCGCACGCTGAAACGGATCGCCAGGGGGATTGTACCCCGGCGTTCCAGAGTCCCGGTTCAGCCGCTTTTTTGGCGGCGGCGGCAAAAGGACGTACAATTGCTTGAATACGATTAACGGCATTCGATTTCATGCGAGAGGATCAGCCAGATGACAAAATCCATCACCCGTCGAGACTTTCTGCGCAGCGGCGCCATGCTCGGCGCGGGCGCAGGGCTGAGTCGGGTTCGTTTCTTGCCGCGTCGCCAGGAGACTCCGCAAATGCCGCCCACCATCCCCTTCGAGGTCACCGGAAGCATCCTGCACGTTCATGATCCGGTCATCGTGCGCGGCGAGGACGCCTACTACCTCTTCTCGACCGGAGCCAACATCCCGGTGCGCCGCTCGGTCGATCTGATCGACTGGGAGATGGCATTTACGCCGTCCGTACAGCGCCGGCTGCCCGACTGGGCGAGAGAGGCGATCCCCGGTGCGGGCGATATCTGGGCGCCGGATGTCTCCTACTTCAACGGCAAATATCACCTCTACTATTCGGTCTCGACCTTCGGCAGCAACCGCTCCGCCATCGGGCTGACCACCAACACAACGCTGGACGCCGCTTCCGACGCCTTTGAATGGGTCGATCAGGGGATGGTCGTGGAATCGCAGCGCAGCTTCAACTACAACTGCATCGATCCCAACCTGGTGCTGGACGCCGACGGCGCGCCCTGGCTGGCGTTCGGCAGCTTCTGGACCGGCATCAAGATGCGGCGGATCGACATCGCCACCGGCAAACCGTCCACCGAGGATGACCAGCTCTATTCGCTGGCGCAGCGCTTCGTGGAAGCCGGGTCGGTCGAAGCGGCGTTCATCATCCGCCGGGAAGGCTTCTACTACCTGTTCGTGTCGTTCGACTTCTGCTGCCGGGGGGTAGACAGCACCTACCGCGTCATGGTCGGGCGCTCCGAGGCGGTCACCGGTCCCTATGTGGACCACGACGGGGTGGAAATGCTGCGCGGCGGCGGGACTCAGATCACCTTCCCGACCGAACGCTGGAAGGGTCCCGGTCACTGCTCGATCTTGCAGGAGAACGGCATCGATTATCTGGTCTACCACGCCTACGACGCGGAGCTGCGGGGCACGCCGACGCTGCGCATCGACATCCTGCGGTGGGACGCCGACGGCTGGCCCTCGATCATGCAGGCGTAGACCCTGACCCTCTGACCCCCTCTCCCACGCAAGCTGAGGCGAGGGGGTCAGGGGGTCAGGGGGGAAGTGATCGCGCCTACGGACGGGTGATGCGGAACGTAGCGTCCTCGCGCATCGCCGCCGGGCTGACATCGGTGATCGACGACAGCGCATTGATGCCCATCATGCGCCCGATGGTTCTGCCGGGGCTGCTGAACGACTCCAGCGAGACCCACTCCCCTTCACCGGCATCCACTTCAGCCAGCGCATCCCGTACCCACCAGGTGGCATCTCCCGCAAACTCGGCGCTGCCATCGTCTGGCGCGATGAACAGGACGTTGTCCTGCTGGCGCAGATAGAAGGTGGGGAAATTGAAGGATTCCAGCGAGATCGCCTCCGGGTCCGCCAGCCCCGGCACGACGACGAACATCGAATCGGCAATCGGGCGCACCGCAGAGTCCTGACGGATCATGAAGGCGGAATGGCGCAGATAGGTCTCGCGCCGGCTGAGCGATTCCAGTCGGACGAGGTCCAGCGGCGGAAGGGCGATGTCCGTCCCGGTATCGCCAGACGGCAGCGGGATCGCCATCTCGGCTGCGACGGGTTCGCCAAATTCCGGCGTGCCATCTTCATTCCAGACGATGGGCTGGGCGCGGGTGGTGCGCGTGCCGTCACAGCCGTAGGCGTCGGAATCGTTGGCGTGGTAGACGATCCAGTCTTCTGTGCCGTCCGGCGACTTGAAGAAACCGTTGTGTCCCGGCGCGAAGACGCCGTTGGCATCGGAGCGGCTGAAGATCGGTTCGGGGTGTTTGACCCAGGAATCAGGACTCAGCGGGTCGCCGCCGACGTAGCGCAGCATACCGAGTTTGTAATCCGGTGTGGCGCAGGCGCTGGCGCTGTAGACGATGAACGTTTCGTCCCCGTGATAGAGCGCGGCAGGTCCCTCGTTGACATTGCTGCCCTGCCGTTCCCAGGGCAGGTCCGGTCGCGAGATCAGCGAACCGGGCGCGCCGAGAGTCCAGGGGTCGCTCATCGGCGCGATGAACAGCGACTGCAGCTCACCCACCCACGAGGAGTACAGGAAGTAATCCTGCCCGTCGAGCGTCACGATGCTGCCATCGATCATCCAGAAGTTGGTCCCTGGGAAGTGGACGCGCCCCTTGTAGGTGTAGGGACCGAGCGGGTCCGTGCCGGCGCTTTCCAGGACGTGGGTGCGCTGATTGTCATAGGTTCCCGCCGTCCCGGCGCTGTAATAGAAGTACCAATGTCGGCTGCCATCCGGAGCGGTCAGCAGGTGGAACTCCGGCGCCCACATGTTGCAGCAGCGCGACGGATCGGTCTCGTGATAGATCGCCACCGCCTCGGCAGTCTTCAGCCCCGCCAGCGTTGGCGAGCGGCGCAGGGTCAGCGTGGAAGACCCGGTGGTGGCGGCGAGATAGTAACTGCCTTCGTAGGTGGTCAGCCAGGGGTCCGCCCCGCCATGTCGGTTGAGCGGGTTGCGAAAGGTCCCCGGCGGCGCGTCCGACGGTTCCTGAGCGGCGGCGGGCGAAACGAGCAGCGCCAGCAGCGCCAGGACGATCAGGGAGCAGCGGAAGAGGTTGCGCATCAGGTTGTGTGCATCACTTTGATATGGGGAGGTTAAAACGAGAATTCCCCTCAGCCCGCCCTGTCCGCGTGAACGGAGCGGGCTGAGGGGAAAAGCACAGACTCAGCGGCCACCCATGCCGGTCAGGGTGACGCCCTGGATGATGCGGCGCTGGAACAGCGCATAGACGATCAGGATGGGCAGCGTGGACAGGACCGCGCCCGCCAGGATCATCGGGCGGTACTGCCCCGCGTAGGACGACTGGATGATCGATAAGCCCACCGGCAGGGTGCGCGTCTCCAGGGAGCTGGTCACGATGATGGGCCAGAACAGATCATTGTAGTGCCCCAGGAAGACGAAGATCGCCAGCGCAGTCAGCGCGTTGGTGGAAAGGGGCAGGATGACATGCCGGAAGCGCCCGAAGTAGCCCGCGCCGTCCAGGACCGCCGCTTCCTCTAGTTCCAGCGGAATCTGCATGAAGAACTGGCGCAGCAGGAAGACGCCGAAGACGTTCGCCGCGCCGGGAAAGATCAGCGCGTTGAAGGTGTCGAGCCAGCCCAGGTCGCGCATCAGCAGATAGTTGGGGATCAGCGTCACCTGACCGGGGATCATGATCGTCACCAGCAGCAGGGCGAACAGCGGGCGATTCCCCGGAAAACGCAGCCGGGCGAAGGCATAAGCGGCAGGCGAGCAGATGACCAGCACGGCGAGCGTATAGCCCGACGCCGCCAGCAGGCTGTTGCGCAGCCACAGGTCCAGGCGGATGTCCTGCTGGGTCACTACCGCGCGATAGCCTTCAAGCGTCGGCTCGGTCGGGATGACCTTGGGGGGCCAGCGGTTGACCTCCTGGTTGGTCATGAACGACTGCGAGACGGCAATCGCCAGCGGAAACAGCACGAATGCCGATACCACCAGAAGGAAGGCATAAGCCCCGAAGTTTTTGTAAAGACCTGTATGTCGAATATTCATCGTATGTCCTCCTTTCCGTCTAGTACTCGACCCGCCGGCTGATCACGAAAAACTGGAAGGCGGTGATGATCGCCATGATGAGCGCGATGGTCACGGCGACCGCAGCGCCATAGCCCATGCGGAAGCCGACCCAGGCATTCTGATAGAGGTAGATGATGACCGTCCAGGAAGCGCGTCCCGGTCCGCCGCCGCCGGTGATGATGTACGGCTGACCGAAGACCTGGAAATGACCGATCACGCCGGTGACGGTGACGAACAGGATGGTCGGGCGCAGCAGCGGCAGGGTGATGTACCAGAACGCCTGCCGTCCGTTGGCGCCATCGATCTTCGCCGCTTCATACAGATGTTCCGGGATGCCCTGCAGTCCGGCGATGAAGATCAGCATCGGGAAGCCGAAGGTCCACCAGATGGTCGCCAGACTGAGCGCCGGCAGCACCAGATTCGGGTCGCCCAGCCAGTTGATCGGGCGGACGCCGAAGAAGCTTAATAAGTAGTTGATGACGCCGAACTGTCCGCTCAGCAGCCAGTTCCAGATGAGACCGATTGCCCCCACCGACATGAGCTGCGGAATGTAGAGCAGGACCCGGTAGAACCCCTGACCGCGAACGGGGCGGGTGACGGCGAGCGCTGCCGCCAGACCGAGGACCGTCGTGCCCGTCACCGTCATGATAGTGAAGGTGATCGTGTGTTCGACGGAAGCCCACCAGATGTCGTCGTCGAACAGATCGATGTAGTTGTCGAGACCGACGTAGGGCGTTGAGGGGCGCAGCAGACGCCAGTCATGAAAACTGATGCTGACCGAGGAGATGGCGGCGCGAACGAAGAAGATCGAGAAGAAGATCAGAAACGGCGCAAGAAACAGGTATGCGGCGATGATCTCTCTGTTCTTCAGACTCGCCGAAAACGGCAGAGATAACCGACGGGGACCGCCAAGCCGCTGATTCAGGGTAGACATGTTCTGATAGGTCCTCTACTCCAGGCGCCCGATGTTCGAAAGTCTTTTTCCGCCGGCAAAGGCTTGCAGGCGCAGGAATCTAAGGCTGTTCCAAGAATATAATCGAGCAGTTGTAGGGGCGGAGCTGTGTCGTGTCTCCGCCCGCCGTTCACGGGCGAACACGTGGGTTCGCCCCTGCAACCGCTGGCGCGTCTTTTGTCTGGAACAGCCTAATTCTCATCGTTTCGCAGCATTTCGCGAATCTTTGGGTGGATCGTCGGAAGTGTTTCAGGAGTGTGGGGCGGGTTCGAAAACCCACCCCACATCTATTAAATGCACTTGTGCCGCGGCGCGGACTGCCGTTAGGCGCGGTCCAGCGCTTCCTGCATCAGTTCTGCAGCTTCGTTCAGCGCCTGGTCGGCGGGCTTTATGCCGTTCAGCGCTTCCTGGAGGCTGGCATCCATGAGGCTGAGCAGTTCCTGGGTGACCGTCGTGCGCGGGTCCTGAATGCCGTAGGCGCTGAAGGTCTGACCGAGGAGGATGTTGGACGGAAATTCCTCAGGGTTGAGGGCAGCCTGCGCCGAAAGACGCGCCGGGACCTGACCGGAGGACGCCCAGGTCACCTGGTTCTCGCTGACCCACTGGATCAGCTTGAGCGCGGCGTCCAGCTTCTCGCCTTCCAGACCGGCGGGGAGCATGAAGGTGTGCGTGCCGAACCAGGTCGCCTGGTTGGGACCCCACTGCCAGTTGGGCCACGCCATGCTGTCGATGTCCGACTGCAGGAGCGACTGATTGCGATACCACGTGCCGGTGGGCAGCACGGCAACCGTGCCCGCGCCGAAGCCCTGCCACGTGTCGAAACCAGCCGACGGCGGGGAGACATGATAGGTGTAGACCAGATCGACCGCCTGCTGAAGCGCCGTGATGCCCGCCTCAGAGTTGATCGTGATGGTCGAGCCGTCTTCGCTCAGGAAGGAGCCGCCGTTCTGATAGAGGGCAGCCAGGAAGTTGACGTTGGGCCACTCACCAACCGTGTAACCCCACTGCACGACGTTGGCGGGGTCGAAATCGGGCGACAGGGCGTTATTGCCATTGGCGTCGAGCGTGAGCTTCTGGAACAGTTCGACCCAGCCTTCATAGGTGGTCGGCGCGGTGGCGGGATCGGTGGAAAGTCCAGCCGCCTCGAACATGGTCTTGTTGATCCACAGACCACGCCCGTGATTGTCCAGCGGGATGCCGTAGTTCACGCCATCATACATCATGCCACTCATGGTGGTCGCCGAGACGTCGTCGTCCGGCAGCCAGCCGCCGCCAGAGGTATATTGGTCACCCATGTCGCGCAGCACGCCGAAGCTGGCGTACTGGGGAACTTCCGAAGCGTGCAGCATGAACACATCGGGGTATGTGCCCGCCACGAAGGCGGTCTGGAGCTTCTGATACAGCGTGTTCCAGGCGATGATTTCGACGGTGACGGAAACATCGGGGTTTTCGGCGGCGAACTGCGTCAGCATCTCGTTGAGGGTGACGCCATCCGAACCGGTGAGACCATTCCAGAAGGAAATATGCGTGCCGCCGGAGCCGATTTCAGCCACGTTGGGGGTGGCGGTGGGCGCTGCATCCTGCGCCTGAACGCTGAGGACCGAAAAGGAGAGCAGAAGGATGGCAAGGAGTGCCAGGGCAGAGAAACTACGTTTGGACATTTTTAAGCTCCTGTATCGTAAATCAATTGCCGGGACCCGCTGTGAAACTCCGGTCTGGATTTGGGATTCGCCTAACCTCCAATGTGCTGTCATAATGTAACCGAATGCATGTATTCGTATGCACCATCCGATTAGAACATAGTCCGAAAGGGCTGTCAAGCACTTCGCGAAATCTTTCGGGATAGGGGGGGAAAGGTCCAAAAGTCACCATACGAGCTACCCGGGTCAACAGGTAGAATTTTGTATCCTTTTTCATAGCAACCTATCCACACCCTCCCCTAACGGAGATGTGCAGAGAGTGATATGGCGATGGCGAAGAAACCATCAAGCAGGCTAAAAATGCCGACGATGTACGATGTCGCCAAACTGGCGGGCGTCTCTCAGCCGACGGTTTCGCGCGTCCTCAACGACAACGACACTTCGGTGCAGATCAGCGACGAGACTCGGCAGCGTGTCCTGGCGGCGGTGGCAGAACTCGGCTACCGCCCGAACATCCTGGCGCGCAGTCTGCGCACCCAGAAGACGCAAACCCTCGCCCTGATGATCGCCGATCTCTCCAACGCCTTTTACCACCGCATCGCCCGGGCGGTGCAGGACGTGGCGCATCTTCAGGGCTACGAGGTACTCATCTTCAATACCGAACATCTTTATGAAAACGAACTGCACTTTTGTGAGGTGGTGTCGCGCCGCCCCGTCGATGGGGTGATCATGGCGCCCTATCACCTGACGGTAGAAGACATCGATAAGTATTTCATCCCGACGCGCACGCCGGTCGCCATCCTGGGGCAGCATTTATATCACCCCGAAGTCGATGCGGTCTTCCTGGATGACGAGCGCGCCTCCTATGAGGCGATCCGCTGGATGATCGGCGAACGCGGCTACAAGGATTTTGGGTTTCTGGGCGTCCCCGACTCGCTGCGCCCCGGCGCGCGGCGCTTTCGCGGATTCCAGCGCGCTCTGGGCGAGTTCGACCTGTCGTTTGATCCGCGACACCTGGTCATCAGCGACTTCTCGCTGGAAGGCGGCGCAGAAGCGGCGCAGGAATATCTGCGGCGGGGAAACCTGCCGCGCGCCATCTATGCCATCAACGATCTGATGGCGATCGGGCTGATCCTGAGCCTTCAGGAAGGCGGCGCGCGGGTCCCCGACGACGTGGCGGTGCTGGGCTTCGACGATATCCCTGAAGCGCGCATCGTCCGCCCCATGCTCACCACCATCGCCCAGTATCCGCGCGAGCTGGGGCGGAATCTAGCGATGGCGGTCTTCGAGCGGCTGAATCACCCGGAAGGGTACTCGCGCCGGGCGATTGAGTGCGAGTTCCGGTTGATCGTGCGCGACTCCACCTGACCCACCGACGGTGGGAAAGCGAAAACAACGCTGTCTGCGGCGCTGGCGCTTTTTGACAGGTTCATGCCGGGCTGGTTAGAATACGAATACCTGTATACGTATGCACGCACACCGCAGATGCGATCATTTTTTGAAGCAGTACGATCTCGAAAACGCTTAAAAACCTCCTAAGGACTGAAAAATGCGCCAGCAGCAGTCGCTTTCCGGGCAGTGGCAGTTCCAACTTGATCCGCAAGGGGCGCTCAGCATCGAGACGCTGCGCCCCGACCGGGTGATCCCGGTGCCGATGCCCATCCAGGCAGCTTTCCCTGAACTTCAGCAGGTTGACGGTTTCGCGTGGTACAACCGCACCTTCCTGGTCGAAGACCTCGACGGCGAGCTTCTACTCGACTTCGGCGCGGTTGATTACTGGTGTCAGGTGTTCGTCAACGGCGCGCTCGTCGGCGAACACGAAGGCGGCTATACGCCGTTCCGCATCCCTCTGCGGCGCTGGGTGCAGACCGGCGAAAACACGCTGGTCGTGCGCGTCTACGATGCCGTGCAGAAGGCGATCACCGTCCGCCGCTGGGTCGAACAGCCCGTCCCAGAGCGCAGCGCACCGCCCTTCAACGCCGAGACGATCCCGCACGGCAAACAAACCTGGTATCTGGACGCCAGCGGCATCTGGCAGGATGTCACGCTGACCCGCGTCCCGGCGCGCTATATCGAGCGCGTACAGGTGACGCCGAACATCCACACCGGCGAGGCGGCGGTCCGCGTGCTGCTGGCGGGCGCGGCGCAGAGCGCCACAGCGCGCGTGACCGTCGCCGGCATCACGGTGGAAACGGCGCTTGCGCCCGATCAGACCGAGGCGACGCTGACAGTGCGCGTACCCAACGCGCAGTGGTGGACGCCGGACACCCCGACCCTCTACACGGCGTGGGTCGAAGTCGGCGACGATGCGCTCGCCGTCCGCTTCGGCTTCCGCGAGATTCGCGCCGAAGGCGGGCAGCTCCTGCTCAACGGCGCGCCCTTCTATCTGCTGTGCGCGCTCGATCAGGATTTGTATCCCGATACGATCATGATCGCCCCATCCGAAGCCTTCCTGCGCGATCAGTTCGCCAAGGCGAAGCAGATGGGGCTGAACAGCCTGCGCTGTCACATCAAACCGCCTGAACCGCGCTATCTCGACCTCGCCGACGAGATCGGCTTGCTGATCTGGGCGGAAATCCCGTCCTGGCGGACATTCTATGGCAACAAGTCGAATCACCGGGCGGCGTACTTCCTGGACGCCGCCGTGACGGCGCGGGCGCAGGCGACCCTGGAGGCGATGATCGCCCGCGACTACAACCATCCGTCGCTGATGATCTGGACGATCATCAACGAGGATTGGGGGACGACTCTGCTGCTCAGCGAAGCCGACCGGGCGTGGATCGCCGGGATGTACGATCTGGCGAAGCGGCTCGACCCGACGCGCCTGGTGGTGGATAACTCGCCATGTCCCGCGCCCTGGGGCTTGAGCGTCCATGTCAAAAGCGACCTGGACGACTTCCACACCTACACCAACATCCCTGATCAAGCCGATCAGTTCGAGCAGTTCGTCGAAGGACTGAGCCGCCGCCCGCTGTGGAGCTTCTCCAACACCGGCGATTCGCAGCGCACCGGCGGCGAACCGCTGATCCTCTCCGAATTCGGCAACTGGGGACTGCCGTCGCTGCGCCAGTTCGGCGGCGGAGAACCGGAATGGGCGGCGCTGAGCGGCTGGTGGGCGCCCTTCGACGGCGAAGCCGGGCGCGCCGAGGGGCTGCTGGAGCGCTTTGGGCGGCTCGGCTTGAACGCCGTCTGGAACGATTATGAAGCCTTCGCCGAAGCGACGCAGTGGCATCAGTTCCAGGCGCTCAAGCATGAGATCGAGACGATGCGCCGCCTGAACAGTCTGCAGGGCTACGTCATCACCGAGCTGAGCGACATCTACTGGGAAAGCAACGGCTTGCTGGATTTCGCGCGCGGGGCGAAGGTGTTTCATCAGCGCCTGGGCGAATTCAACGCCGAGGATGTCATCGTCCCGAAGCTGGATCGCTATGCCTACTGGGATGATGAGACGGTGCGCCTCCGGCTGTTCGTCTCGCATTACAGCGCGTCAGACTGGGCGGATGCCGCCGCCGCAGCCACGACCGAAGCCGGCGAAGCGATCTTCGTCACGCCGGTCGGCGGGCTGGATCGCGGCGAAGTGCGCGACCTGGGCGAAGTGGTCTGGACTCTACCGCGCGTCGGTGCGGCGCGGTTGGTCGAGCTGCGCCTGAGCATCGACGGGCAGACCCCGCTCGCTCGCAACGCGGTCAGCGTCCTGGTGCTGCCCGCCGAGTCGCGGCGCGCGGCGTTCCAGGGCGAGACGGCGATCCTGCTGCGCCAGGGCAGGGGCGAATATACGCCAGCGCTCGACGCGGCGGGCGAGCTGCTGCGCCAGCAGGGCTACCGGGCGGCGGCGGCGCTCGGCGACGAAACCCGCCTGGTCATCAGCGACTACCCGTCAGAAGAAGTCCTGGCGTGGGTGCGAGCGGGCGGCAGCCTGCTCTATCTCGCCAACAATGCCGGCAGCCCGTTCTACTGGGTGCAGGGGCGCGGCGGCAATTACGGCGGACGCTGGATCACCAGCTGGAGCTGGCTGCGTCCGGGAGTCTACCGCCGCGTGCCGGCGCAGAACCCGCTGACCCTGCCCTTCATGGACATGATGCCGCACGGCGTCATCCTCGGTCTGCCGCTGGAGGACCCGGCGATGCAGGCGAACGTCCTGGCGGGACAAATCGCCGGTTGGGTGCGCCACCCTGCTGTCCACACGGTGCAGTTCCCCTATGGGCAGGGGCGCGTGCTGATGACCACCTACCCGATCCGCGAGGCGCTGTCGTTCCAGCCGCTCGCCCTGGCGATGCTGAACGACCTGGTCGATCACCTGACCGGTGCGGCGCTGTAATCCCCCGGCAGACTCAGGCGAAACCCCGAAAAACAGAGACGTGATTCACCGAGAACCGGTGAATCACGTTTTCCGTTTGTTCCTCAACCGACAGGACGCGCCGGCGCACGGCACCGCTTCAGGCAGCCCATACAAATACCGTGATACACACCGGCTCGAAAGTTTGGGCGATCTGCACGACTCAATGCGACGGCGGCAATGGTCGGTACGCCTGATCTAGCGCTACACTCTGGGTCATCGTTGTTCCCGGAAAAAAGACCCTGCACGATTCGGAACAACGCGTCATCTGTCAATTGCATTACCATCGCTATCGCAAGATTCAGGAAGGTTCGAAATGTCTCGCAGCAAAACGCTTCTCTTTGCTCTTCTGTTCCTCCTGGTCCTGGGCGCGTTCAGCGTCTCCGCTCAGGACTCCGTCAACCTGGTGATCTGGAGTCAGGACGGCGACGCCAATAACGTCGTCCTCGCCGAACAGTTCGCCGTCTGGGCTGAAGCCGTCTCCCCCGGTTCGACCCTCGAAATCGTCCAGAAAGAGACCGAAGTCCTGCGCAATGATGTCCTGACCGCCGGACTGGCTGGCTCTGGTCTGCCCGATCTGATCCTCGGACCCAATGACGCCATCGGCGTGTACGAAGACGCGGGTCTGCTGCTGGGGCTGGACGACCTGATCGACACGTCCATGTATCCCTACAACCTGGGCGCGGCGCAGATCGGCGGCGTGACCTACGGCGTGCCGACCAATGCCGGCAACCACCTGATGCTGATGTACAACAAAAGCCTGGTCGCCGAAGCTCCCCAGACCTGGGAAGACCTGATCGCCGCCGCCCGCGCATTTGAAGAAGCCAATCCTGATCTTCAGGGCTTCGCCTATAACCTGAACGAGCCGTTCTGGTTCCTGCCCTTCGTACACGGCTTCGGCGGTACCACCTATGCCGAGGACGGCAGCATGGTCCTGGACAGCGAATCCTGGGTGAACGCCTACCAGTTCGTGCAGGACCTGAAGTTCGTCGAAGAAATTGTGCCGGAAGAATGCGATTACGCCTGCGCCGACGCCCTGTTCAAAGAAGGCAGCGTCGCCATGATCCTCAACGGCGACTGGGCGATTGCCGAATACCTGGACGTGGAGAAGTCGCCGGCGTTGGGTGAAAACCTGGCTGTGGCTCCGTGGCCCGTGCTGCCCAACGGCGAGCGTCCGAAGCCGTTCACCGCCGGCAAGTTCATCAGCATCCCCGTGACCACCGCCGACGCGCAGCTCGACGCCGCCGTCTCCTTCGTCACCTGGCTGACCACCGACCCGGCTGCGGTCGAAGCCTACGCCGTCGGCACGGGGCGTCTGCCCGCCATCGCCGCCGTCACCGTTGATGCCGATGTGGACCCGATCCTCGCCGCCTCCAACGAAGCGCTGGCATCCGGCGTCGGCATGACCTCCGACCCGACTCTGCGCTGCATGTGGGACAGCGTCCGCCCGAACCTGGAAGGTGTGATGAGCAACAGCATGACGGCAGCCGATGCCGCGATGGAAGCGCAGATCGCCGCCGAGGAATGCCTCGAAGGATAAGTTCGTCCAGCTAACGTGAAGTCACACCGGGTGGGGTCTGCCGACTCCACCCGGTGTGCTTTAGGAGAAGCGCTCATGGAATTCAGCGGTCTGTCTGGCGAAATCATACTCGGCACTTTAGGTCAGATACTTCCTCTTATTATTGGCATCATCATCGGCATCATCGCCCTGGAAGTAGGCATGTACCTCTTCCTGGCGAGGGTTGTGAAAACCAAGCATGCCCTGCCTTTCACGCTGCTGGCTCCCGCCATCATTGCGATTACTCTTTTTATGGTCTACCCGCTGATCTTCAACGTGCTGCTGGCATTTTCCGACCTCAAGCGCAGCACGTTTCCCTGCTACAGCCCGGTCGCGCTCGGAGCCTGCGAGCTGGACCACCTGTACGGTCTCGACTACGCGATCAAGAATTTCACCGATGTCTTCTTCCGCGTCCGTGACGGCGAAATCCTCGGTTGGGGGCGTCTGCTGCGCACCGCCGATTCCACTTTCCCGGTGCTGTTGGGGCGCACGATCATGTGGACTGTCGCTAACGTGATCTTCCACTTCACGATCGGCATGGGTCTGGCGCTGATCATGAACATGAAGATCCGTTTCAAGGGCATTTACCGCGCGCTGATCGTCATCCCCTGGGCGATTCCCGGCGTCATCGTCGGTCTGACCTGGAAGCAGGAATTCCACGCCCAGTATGGCTTCGTCAACGTGCTGATCCAGGCGTTAGGGGGGCAGGCGATCAGCTGGCTGGATGACCCGGCGGCGGCATTCGTGGCGGTGGTCTTCGTCAACATCTGGCTGGGTGTGCCGTTTTACATGGTCATGCTGCTCGGCGGCATCCAGAGCATCCCCGGCGACTACTACGAAGCCTCGGAGATCGACGGGGCGAACGCCTGGCAGCGCTTCAACCGCATCACCATGCCGCTGCTCCGCCCGATCATCATCCCGGCGATCACCCTCGACGTGATCTGGACGTTCAACCGGCTGGACATCATCTTTCTCATCACCGGGGGCGGACCGCAGGAGAGTACCAACATCCTGGTGTCGGCGCTGTATAACGCCGCCTTCGGTCCCGCCGCCACACAGCAGCTCGGCTTCGCGGCAGCCTTCTCGATCATCATCTTCCTGATCCTGTTCGCCTTCGCCCTGGTCTGGATCACCACCAGCGGCGGCTTGAAGGAGATTTACGACCGATGAACAGCAGCGCTGCGGTGAAACCTGCTTCTCGTTCGAGCCTGACCGGCGAAGGCTACAGACAGCTTCGCCAGTACGGCGCTGTAGCGCTGCTCATCGGCGGGCTGGTCCTGACCGTGACCAACGGCATGAGCTGGGGCTATGCCCTCGGCGGCGCACTGCTGGGGCTGCTGCTGTGGAAGCCGCTGCACGGCATTTTGGTCTTCTATTCGGCGATATCGGTCTACCCGGTGCTGCGCGTCATCAGCATCTCGCTCCGCCCAACCGACGGCTTACTCTCGCGCTCGCTGGACATCATCCCGCCCGGCGCGACCTTCAACAGCTTCGTCGAACTGTTCACCGAAGAGGAATTTCTGCGCTGGGTGTGGAACAGCCTGACGATCACCATCGCCGTCTCGCTGATCGGCATCGCCATTTCGGCGACGGGCGCTTACGCCTTCAGCCGGTGGCGCTTCCCCGGTCGCCGTCCGATGCTGATCTTCCTGCTGACGACTCAGATGCTCCCCGCCTCGATGCTGCTGATCCCGATCTTCGTGATCGTGGCGCAGCTCAACCTGACCAACAACGTTCTTGGCTTGGTCCTCGCCTACACATCGACGGCGGTCCCGTTCAGCATCTGGATTCTGAAAGGCTACTACGACACCATCCCGCCCGACCTGGAAGAAGCGGCGATGGTCGATGGCTGCCAGCGGATGGAGGCGTTCTACAAGGTGATCCTGCCGCTCTCCACGCCGGCGCTGTCGATCGTCTTCCTGTTCAACTTCCTGGCGGCGTGGGCGGAATTCCTCGTCGCCAAGGTGATTTTGCAGTCGAATGCGGTCATGACCTGGTCCCTGGGCTTGAACGAGCTGATCGGCACGTTCAACACCGACTGGGGCAAATATGCCGCCGGCTCGGTGCTGGTGACTCTGCCGGTGCTGCTGCTGTTCATGTGGCAGTCGAAATATCTGATCTCCGGGCTGACCCTGGGCAGCGTCAAGGGATAGATGAACCTGCCGGGTGACGGGCGACCCGGTGGGTCGCCCCTACGGCAGATGGGTTGGGGCGCATTCCTGGCGGATGATCTCCGCCGCGCGGACTGCCGCCTCCTCTACCGCCGGAGTGACTGGCGCGCCGGCGTCAAAACAGGCTCCTTCGATGGCGAACACGATCAGCCGTCGGGGGAGCATCCCCAGCGCCCGCGCCAGTTCGACCGCCTCGACCGGTCCAAAACCATGCGTCAGTCCCTCAATGCGCAGCAGCGGCAGCGGCGCTTCATGCGCCGCGAAGCGCCGCACCGTCCCCGGCGCAGACCCCGACTGCATGGCGTCGATCAGATAGACGGACTCCGCGCCGGCGGAGTCCCACAAGGCGATCAGGGCGGCGGCGTCGCCGCGCGCTTCGACGATGCGCGCGTCATCCAGTGAGAGGGCGTCCAGCAGGCGCGCCGCCAGGATGCCGGCGGCGTCATCCCCGCGATCAGCGTTGCCGACGCCGACGATCAGCATCTTCATCTGTGAGTCAGCTCTCTCGCAGCGATGCTGCGATGAAAGCGCGGCGATCTTCCGGGCGACCCGTTTTACCGACCGGGCGACCCGGCGGGTCGCCCCTACGCTTTCAATGCCTCGACCGCCTGATCCAGACGGGCGCGCAGCTCTTCGACAATCGGTCGCAGGTAGCCTTCGGGTTGGTCGCGCAGCAGCCCCATCGGGTCGGCGGCGTTGATCTCCACCTGATCGTCCAGCGTTTGCGTGACGGCGACCGGGTGAACCATGCGAAAGCCGATCTCCGGCGCGACGGTCAGGGCGCGGTGCGTCAGCTCGGCATGAAACACAAAAATGACCTTGTTCGGCTTGATGCGACCATCCACCCGCCGGGCGAGCGCGTCTTGCAGATCGACCTCGCTCACGATGTCGAAGCCGGCAGCTTTCAGGGCGGTGAGGACGCGCTTGTAAGTTTCGTCGAACGCCTCCTGCAGGCGCAGGTGCAGGCGTGAAGATACCGTCGGAGTCATAAAATCCTCCCTAAGAGCGGTCTATATGCAGCCTTAGATAATGCGTGGAACAAGAAATGCAGGGGTCATAATTGCGAATCGACTGTTCGCAGCGCAGCGTCAGGGCGTCGTCCGGCTGGTCGATATACATCTCGACCACCCGGCGCAGGTCATCCTCGATGATCTTCTGATTCTGCGAGGTCGGCGGCACGATGCGCGCGTCGAGGATGCTGCCGTTATCGTCCACGCGGTAGCGGTGGTACAGGATGCCGCGCGGCGCTTCGGTGCATCCGCTGCCCGTCCCGGCGCGCACCCGAACCTTGACGGCAGGCTGCTCCGGCGGCTCATACGATTCGATGATGCGCACCGCCTCGTTACAGGCTTCGACGGTCTCGACGGCGCGGACGACGATGCTCTTGAACGGGTTGAGGCACGTCGCCTTCAGCCCGCCGAGCGCCGCTGCTTCCCGCGCCGACGGGGAAAGCTGCGCGTAGTTCAGGTTGTAGCGCGCCAGCGGTCCGACGAAGTACGCGCCGTAACCCTTCATCGACGAATGCAGCGCGGTGGAATGGGCGACGTGTTCTTCGACGAAATGCTCCTCGTAGTCGCGGACGGCGATGTCCATACCGCGATTGGAGATCAGCCGTCCCTCGCAGAACGGGTATTCGTCCGGGTGATGCAGCGCCACAAAGGGATAGTCGCGTTCCAGGTCCGGGAAATCCAGCGTCCCCGCCCAGCGCGCCGTCTCGATGGCGGCGTCGCGCGCCCATTTCAGGCGTTCCAGCAGCGGGGCGAAGTCTCTGCGGGTCGGCACGTGGTAGAAGCCGCCGACGCGCACATTGATCGGGTGAATCTCGCGCCCGCCCAGCAGGTTGACGATGTCGTTGCCGACCTTCTTGAGCGCCAGGGCGCGCTTCACCGCCTCTGGGTGATCCTTCGCCATCTGGATGGC
This sequence comes from Anaerolineae bacterium, assembly GCA_013360465.1. Classification (GTDB taxonomy): domain Bacteria; phylum Chloroflexota; class Anaerolineae; order Aggregatilineales; family Phototrophicaceae; genus Flexifilum. Next base: position 24,997 of record JABWBO010000020.1, read on the forward strand.
GTCGGGGTAGCCCAGGAAGTCCGGCGCGTGCAGCATGTAGATGTGCAGGACGTGGCTTTCGATCCATTCGCCGCAGTACAGCAGACGGCGCAGGCTGCGCAGCGTCCCTTCGACTTTGATGCCGAAGGCGCTTTCCATAGCGTGGACGGCGCTCATCTGATAGGCGACCGGGCAGATGCCGCAGATGCGCGCCGTGATGTCCGGCGCTTCGCTGTAGGCGCGCCCGCGCAGGAATGCCTCGAACAGGCGGGGCGGCTCGAAGATCTTCAGCTTCACATCCGCCACCTCGCCATCTTTCATTTTGACGTACAGCGCGCCTTCGCCTTCAACGCGCGCCAGCATCTCGACCTTGATCACTCTGGTGTCGGCGGTCTTAACCTTCATGGAGATCGCCCTCCTTGCGGAACGCATCGGCGTAAGCGTTATAAGTGCGGAAGGCGCGCGCCAGGTCCTTGGGCGTCTGCCCCATCGCCTTCCACTGCTCGCTCAGCGAGCGCGTGTTGGGGGCATCCGAGGGTCCATAACAGCCGAAGCAGCCGCGCTGGTAGAGCGGGCACAGCGCGCCGCAGCCCGCCTGCGTGACCGGTCCCAGGCACGGGGTCCCGTGCGCCACCATGACGCAGGGCGTCCCCCGGCGCTTGCATTCGATACACACGCTGTAGCGGGGCACGTTGGGCTTGCGCCCGTTCAGGTAGGCGCTGATCACCTCTACCAGCTGCATCTTGTTGATCGGGCAGCCGCGCAGCTCAAAATCCACGAAAACGTGATCGGCAATCGGCGTCGATTTGCTCAGCGTTTCGATGTATTTGGGAGTGGCATAGACCACCGAGGTGAACTGTTTGACATCCTTGAAATTGCGGAGCGCCTGAATGCCGCCCGATGTCGCGCAGGCTCCGATGGCGATCAGCGTCTTCGACGCCCGCCGCACCTTGTGGATGCGCTCGGCGTCATGTTCCGTCGTGATCGAGCCTTCGACCAGCGAGACATCATACGGTCCCTTGAGGCTGGCGCGGGTGGCTTCAGGAAAATAGGCGATCTCGACCGCATCGGCGACCGCCAGCAGTTCATCTTCGCAGTCCAGCAGGCTTAACTGGCAGCCGTCACAGGAAGCGAATTTCCAGACGGCGAGCTTGGGTTTGGTTTTTCGCGGCACGGAGATCCTCCTAGATTTCCCACTTGGAGAGGAGGTGCTGAACGCGGCGGTACGGGAAGACCGGTCCATCCTTGCAGATGAAGAACGGTCCATACTGGCAGTGACCGCACAGCCCGATGGCGCACTTCATGTTCCGCTCCATCGACACGTAGATCAGGTCGCCTTTGACGCCGCGCTTCTCCAGCTCGGCAGCGGTGAAGCGCATCATCACTTCGGGACCGCAGACCATCGCCGCCGTGTTGAGCGGGTCGAAGGGCGCGCGACCGATCAGCGAAGTGACCAACCCGACGCTGCCGCGCCAGCTTCCCGTCGCGCGGTCCACCGTCACGAAGACATCCAGGTCGAAATGGGCGCGCCACTGTTCCAGTTCCTTGCGATAGAGGACATCGCCAGGGGTGCGCGCGCCGTAGAGCAGCACGACCCGGTTGTAATGTTCGCGGTGCGCCAGGATGCGGTACATCGCCGGACGCAGCGGAGCCAAGCCGATGCCGCCGGCGACGATCACCACGTCGCGTCCACGCGCCGCATCGACGGGCCAGGTCGTCCCGAAGGGACCGCGCACGCCGAGGCTGTCGCCCACTTTCAGGGTACTCATGGCGCGCGTCACCGTGCCGACGGCGCGGGTGGTATGGACCAGCAGGTCGCGCCGGGCGGGGTCGCCGCTGATCGAGATGGGAATCTCGCCCACCCCGTACACGTAGAGCATATTGAACTGCCCCGGCTCAAAAGGCGGGATGGTCGCGCCATCGACGCGGGCGAGTTCCAGTGAGAACGTATCGTCGGTATCCCAGCGGGCGTACTCGACGCGGTGCAGGCTGGGGAGCATCGGGTCGTACAGGCGGGCGGCAGGAGGTTGAACAGCCGGTGTGAGCATACAGGAACCCTTTCTTAATGGATGCTGTAGAGGTCGAGCAGCTGCAGCCGGGTCGCCTGGAGTCGTTCCACCAGCAGGTGCGAGAAACGCTTGAAGAACTCGTAGCCCAGGCTGTGATCCTCCTCGCACTTCTTGCGCAGGCATTCGCCGTCCAGGGCAATCGCCCGCACCGGCTGAAGGACGCGCCCGCTGAACATCCAGCGGTACGGCGGGAACAGCCAGGACCAGCCCACAATGTCGCCCTCTTCCACCGTCTGGATGGTGACGTTGCCCTGACCGGGCACGAAGATTTCAATGGCGATAGCGCCTTCACGCAGGATGAAGAACTGTTTGGCGTCTTCGCCCTCACGGAAGACCAGCGTATCCGGCTTGAACGCCACGTTCGAGGCGCAGCCGGTGAGCAGTTCCAGATAGCGTTTGTCCAGCCCCTCAAAGAAGGGATGTTTCGCCAGGATCGGTTCAAGCGTGTGCATCTTTTTTCTTCCTCCCTGCCCCGTCGCTGACCGCCGCGTGCTGGGCTTGGATGGCGCGGACTTCTTCCGTGATGTCGATCTCCACCGGGCACCAGGTGATGCAGCGCCCACAGCCCACACAGCCCAGAGTCCCGAACTGATCGACCCAGGTGGAGAGCTTATGGGTGAGCCACTGGCGATAGCGAGATTTGACCGACGCGCGGACGCTGCCGCCGATGACGTAAGAAAATTCAGTTGTGAAGCAGGAGTCCCACAGCCGCCAGCGTTCGGCGTTTTCGCCGGTCAGGTCGGTGGTGTCCTCGACCGTCGCGCAGAAGCAGGTGGGGCAGACGAGCGTACAGTTGCCGCAGGCGAGACAGCGCGCCGCGATGGCGTCCCAGTGGGGCGATTCAGCACTGGCTGGCAGCAGTTCCTTCAGCCCTCGCGTGTTCATCGAGCGCTCGATGTGTTCGGCGGCGCGGGAGATCAGCGTGTCGGCGGCGGCTTTCTCTTCGCGCGTCGCCGGACGATGCGGCACGGCTTCCAGCATCTTCGCGCCGGCGTCGCTGCCCACCTGCGTCAGCAGGTAATGACGGTCTGCTTCCAGCACTTCGGTCAGCGCCAGATCAAACCCGCCGGCGGCGCGCGGTCCGGTGTTCATCGACGTGCAGAAGCAGGTGCTTTCCGGGTGGATGCAGTTGACGGCGACGATGAAGAGCTGTTCGCGCTGCGCCTTGTAGTGCGGGTCCGGGTAATCGCCCATGAAGACGCGATCCTGTATAGCGAGGGCGGCAAGTTCGCAGGCGCGAACCCCGATGAGCGCCAAAGGCTGCACCTCCTGATCGGTCGAGTCGTCGGCTGCGATGGCGAAGGAGCCGTTATAGCGCTGCGCCTGCCACAGCCGCATTCTGGGAGGAAAGAGGTATTTCTTCCAGGAGTGGGGTCCCAAGCCGTATCCGAAGAAAGCGCTGCCGCTGCTGTGCGTCAGGCGGTACGTCCCCTTCTCCTGCTCATCGATGTAACCGATGGGCAGTTCAGAGACCTGGGCGATCTCATCGATAATAACGACGCCCTCTCGCACCGTCGGTCCGACCAGTCGATAACCCTGTTTCGCGAGGCTATCGAACAGCGCCTGGAAGTCTCGGCTCTCGATGATGTCGGGGGTCTCGGAGTCCTGTCTGGTCCGTTTGGTCATAAGGACAGTCCTTTATTCGGTTGAAGGCACTCTACAAAACAGCGGGGTCTGGGGAGCGGTCAGCCTCTTTTCCGCAGGGGAGCGGTCCCTGCTCACATCTCTGTCGAACCACCACAGATTGTATGCGAATTTATCGACTTGTGCAATAATTCACAAATAATCGTTTGAGACATGGACATCAGACTCTTTTTCCCCACCCAAGACTGCGGCGGCGGTGAGGATTTCCGCCAGCGCATCGACGATTTCGGCGGCGGCGGCGGCGACCTCTGGCGAAAGGTCCGCGCCGAAGCGTGCGCCGTCTTTCGAGGCTCCAGACGAGATAACAGAAGAGTCGCCCACCTGGACGCCCAGCAGCGCCAGATCGCAGCCGCACGCCAGCGTCAGATAGCGTCCCAGCAGGGTAAGCGGCAGGGTGTGCGTCGAGGCGCTCAACCCCGCCGCCCTCTCCCAGTCCAGCAGACGGATGCAGCCCGGCGGCGCGCCCATCTCCGCCGCATCGATGACGATCACCAGCGCCGGGTCCCAGGCGGCGATCCAGCCGGCGTAATTTTCCGGCGCAATCCCGCCGTCGATGATGCGCCACATGCCAGGATCATCGATTCGCCGCAGCAGCCGGCGCACCACTTCCAGACCCGCGCCGTCGTCGCCGCCGAATTCCTGCCCGACGCCCAACAAGACGACCTTAGGGTTCTGCGGCGGGCAGCGCTTGATCCGCCCGCGCAGCGCACTTCTCCAGGAGGGCATGAATATCTTCCTCGCTGCCGTAATAGACGGTGAACGGCTCTTTGTCCTTCGCCGCCAGCTCCCACTGGTCGCTGGACATGCTCAGGCATTTGAAGCGGCAGTTCTGCACGCACTGGGCGCAGAAGGCGCAGCGGTCGGCGTGATAACGCAGCACGAAGCGCCGGGCGGCTTTGTCCAGCGTGATCATCTCGATGGCATCCGCCGGACAGTCCTTCACGCACAGGCAGCAGCCGGTGCATTTTTCCGGGTCCCAGTGCAGCTGCCCACGCAGACGGCTGGGAGCATCGCGCCGCACGGCGGGATACGCCTGCGTCATCGGGCGGCGCACCAGCGCGCGCAGCATATCGCCCAGGATCGTCGTGATTCTCATGATGCCGTCATCCTCGCGAAACCATCATGACGAGCCACTGCACCAGCAGCAGGATCATCACATAGCGCCACCACAGCGTCGTACTCTGGTCGATGCGCAGCCGGGCGAAGAGCGCCTGCACGCCGGTGATCAGGACCAGCAGCGCCAGCGTCTTGACCAGGAAGGTCAGCGGGTCGGCGATGCCGCCCAGGTACAGCCCGGCGACCAGAGTCAGCCCGATGACCAGCGCCGTATCCTTGCTCAGGCGAAACAGCGCCAGATGCCGCCCGCCGTATTCCGTCAGCGGACCAGAGACGATCTCGGTGTGCGCTTCCGGCGCATCGAACGGAGCCATCTCCAGCTTCGCCATCAAGCCGACGACGGCGACGAAGAAGCCGAGCGGCTGCGTGAAAAGCATCCAGGGGTTCGCCTCGGCGTAGCGCATGATGACATCGATCTGCCAGCTGCCCGCCGCCGCCGCCGGACCGAGCAGCGCCAGCAAAAACGGCGCTTCGTAGGAGAAGAGCTGCATCAGGGCGCGCATCGCCCCGACCAGCCCGAAGCTGCTGTCCGTGCCGAACCCAGCGAGGCTCAGGCACAGGGTGAGCAGGCTGAGCAGGCAGACGGTGACGATCAGGTCGCCGGGGAAGGCGTAGGCGGGCGCAAGCCCCAGCATCGGCAGCGCCAGCGCCGAAGTCAGCACGCTCGCCAGGGCGATCATCGGCAGGAGCGCAAAGAGCGTCGGGTGGGCGGCTGCCGGCACGATGCTCTGCTTCGCCAGCAGCTTGATCACATCGGCGAGCGGCTGAAACCAGCGCGGACCCAGGCGGTTTTGCAGCCGAGCGATCAGCTTGCGGTTCGCCCATTCGTAGATCAGCCCGATCAGCATCAGCGCCAGCCCGCCGGGCAGGATCAGGAGCGCCGCCAGCGCCCCGGTTAGCGAGTCGAAGGCATTCACCGGGTTGCCTCGATTCCGTAGCGGCGCAGGCGTTCCCATGTCCAGGTCTCGTCCTCGGCGCTGCCGTCGGCGGTGTGGATCGTCGCCGTGCGGTCGTTGCACGAGAAGCAGGGATCGACCCCGACCAGGATCATCGGGATGTCCGCCAGCGGGCGACCGATGGACAGGATGAGCGCCGAAGCCAGATTGCACAGCGTCGGCGTGCGGGCGTGGATGCGTTCCGGCATCTCGCCGCCGCCGCTCTTGACGAAATAGAACAGCTCGCCGCGCGGCGCTTCCACCCGGCTGATCGCCTCGCCGGCGCGGATACGGCGGGGCATGCGCGTCTGAAGCGCGCCTTCCGGCAGGGTTTCCAGCAGCACGCGGATCAACCGGCAGCTTTCCAGCAGTTCGCGGATGCGCACGCTGAAGCGCGCCGCCAAATCGCCGTCTGTCTCGACGATCGGCTCGACCGGGCAGCGGGTATATGCCAGATAGGGCGCTTCGACCCGCACGTCGCGGACGATGCCCGATCCGCGCGCCGTTGGACCGACGACGCCGATGGTCTCCGCCTGTTCGGCGGTCATCACGCCGACTCCGCGCGTGCGCCGGTTGAACAGCGGATCATGATTGACCAGATCAAAGTAGTAGCGCGCCCGTTCTTCGATGAAAGCTGCGCCGTTCAGCAGCGCGTCGATGTGCTGCGGCTCCAGGTCGAACTTCACCCCGCCCAGCACATTGACCGAGTAATGCACGCGGTTGCCGCTGATCTGTTCCAGCAGGTCCATGACCGTCTCGCGGTCGCGCCAGGCAGCCATGAACAGGGTGTCGAAACCGGCTTCGTGCGCCGCCACGCCCAGCCAGAGCATGTGACTGTGCAGGCGTTCCAGCTCGGCGAACAGCGTGCGGATCGTCTCGGCGCGCGGCGGCACGGTGACTTCGGCGAGCTTCTCCACCCCCAGACAGTAGGCGGTGGCGTGGATGTGCGAGCAGATGCCGCAGATGCGTTCCAACAGGTAGAGGTCCTGCACCCAGTTGCGCTGTTCCACCGCCTTCTCGATGCCGCGATGCGCATAACCCAGGCGCACCGTCGCGCCGATCACCGTCTCGCCGGCGACGGAAAACTCGAAATGACCGGGTTCCTTCAGTGCCGGGTGCTGTGGACCGATGGGGATGATGAAGTGTTTGCCGTTCTCGCCGTTGGTCGGCGGCGGGCGCACCGGGACGGTGTTCGGCTGCGACAGATCGATGTCCTTGCGCAGCGGGTAGGCGTCCGGCGACCAGTCTTCGGGCAGAAACAGCGGCGTCACGTCGGGCGTGCCGACGAAGGTCACGCCCAGCATTTCGCTCAGCTCGCGCTCGAAGATGCTGGCGGAAGGGTATGCCGCGCAGATGCTCGGCAGGCGCGCCTCGGCGCGCGGGGTCGTGACGCGCAGCGCCGCCACCGCCGCCCCGGCGCAGAAGTGATAAAGCGCCTCGATGCGCCCGTCATCCGCGCCGCGATCCAGCCCGGTGATCGCCGCCAGATAGCCCCAGCACGCCGCGTTCAGCGCCGCCGCCGCCGCCGGCAGATCGTTCGCGTCGATGACGACATCCAGCCGGTTCGCCTCTGGCGCGGTGAAGGATTTGCCCCAGGGTGTCGTGATCTGCGCCGCCTGTTCGAGAAGCCGGCTCGTCTCTGTCATCCTGGTTTCTCCTTCTCCCCCGCCTGAAGCTGTGCCAGCAGCTTGACCATGCCGTCGATGATCGCTTCCGGGCGCGGCGGACAACCCGGCACGTATACATCCACCGGCAGGACCGCATCGACCCGCCCGACGACGTTGTAGCAGCCCTGAAAGACGCCGCCGGAGACGGCGCACGCTCCCAGCGCGATCACATATTTGGGTGAGGGCATCTGTTCATAGACGCGCAGCAGACGTTCGCGCGCCAGGCGCGTCACCGGACCGGTGCAGATCAGGATATCCGCCTGGCGCGGGCTGGCTTGCAGCTTGACCCCCAGGCGCTCCAGGTCGAAGCGCGGGGTCAGCGTGGCGAGCAGCTCGATGTCACAGCCGTTGCACGAACCGCTGTTGAAGTGCAGCGCCCAAGGGGAGTTTATGCGCGACCAGCGCTTGACGGTCTCTACGGCGTCGCGCCAGCGTTCGGGCAGGTTGAGCGTATTCATCGTTCCCGTCCTCCCTCATCCGATGACCAGCGCCAGCAGAGTCACCGTCAGCCCGATCAGATAGACCACCGCCGCCGCCGAAGCCCCGCCGCTGCCCAGCATCAGAATGCCGACGTGCAGCACGGCGAAGAACAGGGCGATGGTGAAGGCGCTGCGATAGTTCGGCAGCGCGCCGCCGCTTTCCGCCGGCTCGCCGCTGGCGTAGGTACTCGACTGCATCAGCGTGGTCGGCGGGTGTTTTCCGTCCGAAAGCCGCCGCCCCACCCAGGCGATTCCGGCGGCAAGCCCCAGATAGATCAGGAAGGCGAGCGGCGGGGTCAGAAGAAAAGTCGCCATAGGCTGTCTCCATTCAGGCTGATCAGCCGGTCCAGACCGCCGAAACCGCCTTGCAGCGCCGCGCTCGCCGGGTCGGTCAGCAGGCGCGCCAGATCGGGCAGGATGCCGAACAGCAGCACGAAACCGAGCAGGAGGATCAGCGGAATCTGCATTCGCCAGGGCAGAGGGCGGCGCGGCGCGCCAGCCTCCGCCGGAGCATCGGCGAAGAGGAGCATCACCACCGGCAGATAGTAGGCGAGCGACAGCAGGGTGTTGAGCGCGGCGAAGAGGGTCAGCGCCCCCGCCGCCGGACTGCCGCTCGCCATGCCCGCCTGGAAGACCTGCCATTTGGAGATGAAGCCCGCCAGCGGCGGCAGCCCGGCGAGGCTGAGGATCGCCAGGGTCAGCGCCAGAGCAGCGAGCGGGCTGCTGCGCCCCAAACCGCGCAGCTGACGGAAGGGCATCGGGCGGTCGGCGTCCATGCCCAGGCTGTACAAGCCGCCGCCGATGGTCAGGAACGCCAGCGCTTTCATCACGCTGTGATTGAGCAGGTGGAACAACCCTGCCTGCGCCGCCGCCGGCTCGCGGGTGTAGAGGGCGACGCCTAACGCCAGCAGCATGAAGCCGATGTGGCTGATGCTGGAATAGGCGAGCAGCCGCCGCAGCTCTTTCTGGCGCAGCGCCAACAGGTTGCCCGCCACGATGTTCAGCGCGCCGAAGCCCAGCAGCAGACTGCCCCAGACCTCCGCCGCGCCGCCCAGGGGAGCCAGCGCCCGCAGCATGGCGATCAGCCCGCTGACGGTGATCGCGCCGGAGAACAGCGCGGCGGTCCCGATCGGCGCGTGGGTGTAAACATCGGGCAGCCAGGTGTGCAGCGGGACCAGCGCGCATTTGACGCCAAAGCCCAGGATGAACAGCGCCCCCGCCGTCAGCAGCGCCGGCGAACCCGCCTCATTGAGGACGGCGTCCAGGCGCAGACTGCCGGCGCTGCCCAGCACCAGCGCGATACCCATCAGCGCCAGCAGCGAGCCGACAACGTTCTGCACCAGATACTTGATGGCGGCGTCGAGCGCGGCGGGACGGTCATAGGCAAAGGCGACCAGCATCAGCGAGGCGATCATCATCGCCTCGAACCACAGCCACAGGTTGAACAGGTCGGCGGCGCACGCCATGCCGATCATCGCGCCGCCCGTCGCCAGGATCATGGCGAAGTACTTCTCCGCGCCCGCTCTGCCGGAAACGCCTACGCCGGAAAAAATGAGCGTCAGGGTGCTGACCCCCAGGACCAGCGCCGCCGTGAACAGGCTCAGTCCGTCGATGCGCAGGTTCAGCGCCCCAACCTCGACGGTGAGCGCCGGGACTGGTGCTGCCGAGAGCGCCGCCAGATCGCGCGCGGCGGCGGCGAAGACTGCCCACATCCCCGCCAGGACGGCGAGGCTGAGCGCCCATGAGATCTGCCAGCGCGCCGCCCGGCGCGGTTCCAGTGGCAGACGCCCCGCCAGGTAGATCAGCGGCGATGAAGCCAGCGGCAGCGCAATCAGCCAGGCGACAGGGTTCATCGCAGCGCTCCTATCGTGGCGACGATGGCGAAGACGACGATCAAGCCGCCGATGATGCCGACGACGTTCCAGTTCAACTGCCCGGTCTGGGTGCGTTCGGAAGCGCCCGCCAGCCCCTGCACGAAGCTGCCGGTCGAATGCTCCAGTCCCTCGAACAGGGTTTCGTCGGCGTCGGCGAGCGCTTCGGTCAGGCGGTTATAGCCGGCATAAGTCAGGCGGTCGAAGACCAGCTCGGTCTCTTCAGCGGCTTTCAGCGCCAGTCCGGTGCGCTTGAAGGCGCAGATGAAGGTGCGCCGGTACAACTTGTCGATCCACCAGCCCTGGCGCATCACCTGCATCAGGCGTTCGGCGCGGGCTTCCAGCGGGTCGCGCCAGGCGGCGTTCGCTGCGCGCCGCACCGCCCGCCCGTAGATCAGGATCGCCAAGCCCATCCCACCCGCCGCCAGCGCCAGCGACGCGATGGCGACGCTCAAATGGAACGACTCCTCTTCTGCGCCGAGCCAGCCGGTCAGCGCGCCGCGTCCCGGCAGGTTGAGCGCGCCGCCGACGAGGCACAGCCCCGCCAGCAGCAGCAGCGGGCGCGTCATGATCGGCGGCGATTCCACCGCTGTTTTTGCCATCGGCGTGCGCGGCGCACCGAAGAAGACCATGACCCACTGCCGCCCGACATAGAACGCCGTCAGCCCGGCGGCGGCGGCGAGCGCCAGAAATGCCGCCGGGTTATGGTCCGCCGCCCAGCCCAGGATGGCATCCTTGGAGAAGAACCCCGCCAGCGGCGCAGCCCCGGCGAGGGTCAGCGCGCCAAGCGTATACGTCCAGAAGGTGAGCGGCATCCGCTTTCGCAGCCCGCCCATCTGCCGCATATCCTGCGGAAACGGCTCGCCGCCGCGCCCCGCGTGGTCTGCCGCGTGGTGGGCGGCATGTTCCAGGGCGTGGACCACCGACCCGGCGCTGAGGAAGAGCAGCGCCTTGAAGCAGGCGTGGGTGATCAGATGAAACAGCGCGGCTGTGTACGCCCCCATGCCGACCGCCGCCATCATGAAGCCGAGCTGGCTGATCGTCGAATATGCCAGGGTGCGCTTGATGTCGCGCTGAGCGACGGCGGCGCTCGCCCCTAACAGCGCCGTGAGCGCGCCAATCGCCACGATCAGCGTCCCCGTGACCGGCGCGAGCGCGAACAGCGCCTCGGAGCGGAGGATCAGAAAGACGCCGGCGGTGACCATCGTCGCGGCGTGGATCAGCGCCGAGACCGGCGTCGGTCCCGCCATCGCCTCCGGCAGCCAGACGAACAGGGGGATCTGCGCGCTCTTGCCCAGCGCCCCCGCCAGCAGACAGATCGTGACGGCAACCAGGAGCGGATCGCCGGCGGGCAAAAGCGACGCCCCGGCGAACACGGCGTCGAACTGAAGCGAGTCGAAATGCCAGAACAGCAGCCCGAAGCCGATCAGCAGTCCGGCGTCGCCGATGCGGTTGACGATGAAGGCTTTGCGCCCCGCCGTGCTGTTCTTCACGCCCTGCCCGTGCGGTTTGTCGAACCAGAAGCCGATCAGCAGGTACGAGCAGACGCCGACGCCTTCCCAACCGACGAACAGCACCAGATAGTTGTCGGCACTGACCAGCAGCAGCATCGCCGCCAGGAACAGGTTCAGATAGACGAAAAAGCGGGCATAGCGCGAGTCGCCGCGCATGTAGCCGACCGCATAGACGTGGATCAGCGTCCCGACGCCAGTGATCATGACCATCATCGCCGCCGACAGGGCATCAAGGCGCAGCGCCCAGGGGACCTGCAGAGCGCCGACGGCGATCCAGTCGAACAGGTGGACGTGAACGACGCCGCCCGACGCCGCACCGACCATCCCCGCCGCCCACAACGCAGCGAGAAAGGCGGAGCCTGCCGCCGCGCCGGCGATCAGCCCCGGTGTTGGCTCGCGCAGACGGTGCGCCAGGAAGAGATTCGCCAGCATGCCCAGCAGCGGCAGCAGGATGACGAGGATGACGGGGTGGACTGGCATCTCATCCTCCGTTCTCCGCTTCCGGCGGGGTGTGAAACTTCATCGACAGCGTGCGCAGGTCGAGCGAACCGTGACAGCGCTGCATCTGCACCGCCAGCGCCAGCCCAATAACGGCGACCAGCGTATCGGCGACGATCACGCTGGCAGCCATGCTCTGCGCGATGGCGATCTCGCCGCTGATGCTGCCGGCGACGACGACCGCCAACACCGCCGCCTTGCCGATGATCTGAAGCGAGAGGATCACCTTGATGAGGTTGCGCAGGGTCATCAGCCCGTACAGCCCGATGCCCAACAGTCCGAAAACGGCGGCAATGCCCGCCGCGTACATGTCAATGATCATGGCGGATTCCCGGCGGTTCCGCGTCCGTCCGGCGAAGGATGTTCAGCACGCTGATGATGCCGGCGAAGATCAGCACGATCTGTACCAGCATGTCCAGGCTGCGGTCCTGCCAGAGGATTTGACTGAAGGTGATGGGGACCTTATCCTGCCCGGCGGTGTTGATGGGCAGCAGCGTCAGCCCCAACAGGACGAGGCACAGCAGCGCGAGTCCGCCGGCGGCGGTTCTGGGGATGATCGGGGTCGGCATGGACGAAGTGCGTCCCATGAGACTCATCGCGAAGACGAACAGCACCGGCACCAGCCCCGTGCCCACGCTGAATTCGATCACGGCGATCTCGTGCGCGCCCAACATGTAGAGCAGTGCGGCTGCCCCTGCGCTGGTGACCGCCAGCCATAAGGCGGCGGTCAGCAGCCATCTGACGCTGATCGAGAGCAAAGCGCTGAACAGCATCACCAGGACAGCGGCGACGGAGAGCATAGGACCCTCCTTCCAACATCCTGTACTGGCGCAACATTACATCTAGTGTTGCGCATCGCATGAGCGCCCGCCAGTGTCGGATGTCACGCTCCAAGGGGATGTTTAGGCACGCCTAGAGTGCCGCCGCTTGAGCCTTCGCCCGCGCCTGCCCGCCTACCCCTAACTTTGGGGGGATACCTTTGAAGGCGCGCTCACCCACGCCGGCGCATGAACTGGATCATCAGCATCATCGCCAGCAGCAGGCGCATCTCCTCCTGCGGCGTCACGTCGCCAGCCTGCTCGATGCTGAACGCACCCTCAAAGAAGGCGGACTCTTTCTTCAGGCGCAGGACCGGCGCGCTCAGATCTTCGGTGCTGCTGCCGCGATATGCCGTGTACGCCGGATGCAGCACGTAGCCGGAGAACATACCGATGATCGGCAGTTCGGAAAAGACGGCGTCCAGCAGCTTAACCCAGGGATCATCCTCGCGGATATGATGCGTGACCGTGCCGTCGGGCGCGAAAATCTGGTAGGTCGCCCGCCAGATCGTCATCAGCGTCTTGGGCTGCACATAGCCGAGCGGCTGACCGGTGGTGGAGTCGGTAAAATGGTATTTGGCGCGCACGTCGATCACCCGGTCGGCGTTGATGCGGAAGATCTCTCGCGATTTGCTCTCGTCGGTATAGATGCGCACGTCTTCGCGCAAATTCCACAGTTTTTGGTGTACGTAGGCGACCTGCTGTCCGGCGGCATCGGTCACGATGATGCGCGGCGCGAGGGCGATCAGCTTAAAACGCAGGTTCAGGGGATAGTTGAAGTACGACACGGCGTTCCGGCTCCTTCTTCATGCTTACTCATCGCTCACACGCTACAGTATAAGGCTGGTTTCCAGAATCGCGCTGGCGCATGACAGTGCGCGGGGCAATTCCGCCAGAAAGTGGGGTTTTTCGCCGCCGCGCCGGGTCAAAATGCGACAATTTCACGTCCTGCGTCGTATTTAACTGTATGGAACGGCTCTTTGGGCAATTGAGAACCATTTGAGGTGCTTGCATCATGTGGAGTCGTGAGCGTGGGCGCGGACCCGGACCGGGTCAGGCAGAGGTCGGACGGATGATGGTCATCGCGATGGTGATCGCCATCGTCGTTGGCACGATAATCGCGCGGGGCGGCTTCAGCTTCGGCGGATGGTGGTGGTTTGTGGTCTTCATCCCAATCTTCATGGGCTGGAACCGGCGCAGCCGCCGCAGGGACGGGCGCGGCGATGCCATCGAGGGCGAAGCGTATGCATCTGGCAAACGCAAGAATGACGAGGGCAGCGACCTGGACGACGAAAAATCGAAGCGTACGGCGTTCGTGTTGGGCGACGACGGGGAATTGATCGAAGTGACGGCAGGCGGCGACCGCAGCCGGATCGCGGAGTCGTCCGAGGCGAGCGAAGCCGATCCGCCGCCGTTCGGCGCGGACCGCGCGCCGCTGCTGCGCCAGCAAGACGGGGATCGCCCGAATTACGTTTAGCGTCGCAGTCACCGCAACACGGGTATAATGCAAAAGACAGACCGCGGCAGCGTTCGAGAGGCAGGGGGGGCATGACAGCGCTGGAAGGACAAACACTGGGACCCTATGAGGTACGCCACCAGATGGGGTCGGGCGGCATGGCGACCGTCTACAAAGCCTATCACTCCCGCCTGGATCGGCACGTCGCCATCAAGGTGCTGCACGAGGCATTCCAGCAGGATGAGAATTTCCTGGCACGGTTCGAGCGCGAAGCGCAGATCGTGGCGCGCCTTGAACACCCGAACATCGTGCCGATCTACGACTTCGCCGACATCAATGGGCGTCCTTACCTGGTGATGAAGCACATCGAAGGGCAGACGCTCAAGTCGTTCCTGTTTCACAGCCCGCCGACGCTGGAGACCATCCGGCAGATTCTGCCGCCCATCGCCGACGCGCTCGACTATGCCCACCGCCAGGGCATCCTGCACCGCGACATCAAGCCGTCGAACATCATCATCGACGCCCAGGGCACGCCCTATCTGACCGATTTCGGGCTGGCGCGCATCGCCCAATTGGGCGAAAGCACGCTCAGCCAGGATGTGATCCTGGGTACGCCGCAGTACATCTCCCCGGAACAGGCGATGGGCAAGCGCGATCTGACGTCGGCGACCGATCTGTATTCGCTGGGCGTGGTGCTGTACGAGATGGTCGTCGGGCAGGTCCCCTTCAGCAGCGATACGCCCTTCGCCATCATTCACGATCACATCTACCGCGCCCTGCCGACGCCGAGCGAGATCAACCCCGAGCTTCCGCCCGCCATCAACACGGTGCTGGAAAAGGCGCTCGCCAAGCGCCCGGACGAGCGTTATGGGACGGCGACGGCGATGATCGCCGCCTTCCTGGAAGCGCTCGCCGCTTCAAACCTCTCGTCCCTCAACCCGAACCGCCGCGTCGTCGCCTCAGAGTCGCTGGCGCGCCTGCGCGAAAGCGATTCGCCGGAGGGGTTGAGCGACGAGGCTCCGACCACCCCGCTGCCCGCCGACCAGGCGCGTCAGCTGTCGCAGCAGGGGACGGGTCCTCAGCAGATTCTTCAGCCGCCCACGCCGCCGCAGCCGCCGCTCCCGCCCGGTCGCGAACGACCAAAACGCAAGGTCGAAGCCACCCTCGACCTGGGCGACATCAACTGGGGGCAGCTCGGGCAGCGCTTCGGCAGCGTCATCGAAGAGGTCGCCGAAAGCGTGGAAAAAGCCGTCGATCCCCAGCCGGTCGATGCGCTGCTCAGCCGCGACTCGGCATCGATTCGCCGGCGCGTCGAGGAAGAGTTCAAGAAGCGCCGCGAACTCATCAGCCACTTCATCGTGTTTGTAGTGGTGCAGATCATCCTGTGGGCGATCTGGGCTGCGGCGTCAGATTTCACCTTCGAGGTCGGCGCCGAAACCATCCGCTTCGGCAGTTTTCCCTGGCCCCTGATCATCTTCTTCGGCTGGGGATCGGGTCTGCTGGCGCACGCCGTCGAGACCTTTTACGACACCGGCAGACGTCTGCGCCGGCGCGCCGAAGCGGTGGAGCGCGAGCTGATTCGCAACTACGGCGAAAACTGGAGCGCCATCGCCGACAAGAAGGCGATCAAGGCGCTGCGCAAGCGGGTTGAAGCGCCCCATAAGAAGGTGTCGGAATTCTTCCAGCACGCCGGCGTCTACGTGATGATCAACCTGATGCTGTGGCTCATCTTCTTCCAGGCGAACGGCGACGGCATCCCCCTGCCGCAGGAGGTCTTCAACTTCATGCAGAACATGCCGTTCCCCTGGCCCCTGCTGGTCACTGCCCTTTGGGGCATCGGACTGGTGATCAACGGCTTCGAGGCGTTCTTCGCCGGCAGTCACGAGCGCGCCGTGCAGCGCGAGATCGCCCGCGAGGAATCGCGCCTGCTGGAGCGGGAATACGCCAAACCGAAGCGTTCTGCCGAGGCGCTGCTGGACGCGCCAACGACGGCGGAGGGCGTGCGCCTGACCGAAGACGGCGAGTTCACCGACAGCCTGATCGAGGAGATGGAGCGGGAAGACCGCCGGGGACACCGGCGGCGCTAGGGCTGGCGCACGCGGCGAACGATCATCGACAACGACAGCACGAGGTCACAGGGCAGAGCGCCGCGCTGACGCGCGGCGCCCTCCTTTCAGAACAGCCGTTTCTGCGAGTATGTTCCTTCAGGATACTCTGTCTCTTCCCGTGTCTCTGTCATGCCGCTTGTTCGCGCCGCCGCACAGACTTCTCCCCAACTGGTGAAGTAGTCGTCATAGTAGTGGATGGAATAATCGCCATGTTCGATCATTTCCTTGCGCGATGGAAGGTGTCCAATCATCTGCGCAACGCGGCGCACCTCAAGCTGAAGCGTTTTCTTTGAGACCTTGTATTTTTGCTTTTTGAGTCGGGCGACCGGGCTGTTCTTCGTCGTCAGCACACGATCCGCTTTTCTGAAGGGGTCTATGCCCTCGTCGATTTCTGCGTGGCGTTCCGTCGCCATCTGGAAGTATCGCTCTTCTCGCTCGATTCCGATGTATCTTCTACCCAGCTGATGCGCCGCGAGCGTTGTCGTCCCTGCGCCATTGAAACAATCCAGGACGATCTCACCGGGTCTCGTGAAGAGCGAGATGAGCCGATACATCAGCTGTGGCGGCAGCTGGCACGGGTGATCAACACGGCGGGAATTATGTTTCAATCGATGGACATCCCACCAGATGTCAGACAAGATACCGCGATCATCCATGCCGATTCTGGCGCGCTTCGCCAGGCATTGTGATCTCAGACAATATCCTTCACCCAGCGGAGTCAGTGAGCGAAAAGATGATGAGCGTTGGAAGATTTCGTCGTCTACAGATGCGCCAGTCAACCCTGGGAGGGGTCGAGGGATTCCCTTACTGAAACACAGGATTGTGTAGTGGGCAGGCATGATCATCCGTACGGGAAATGAAAGGGCATCCCACACAATCCAGTTCTGATAGGTAAGGATAGTCCCCATGTGCAAAAAATGACGCACTGCCCAGAGGGGTATGTTTAGCAGGGCGAATGTCGCCCCTGGGCGAAGCACGCGCGCCACTTCACTGATCCACGCATCGCACCATGTGAAGTAGTCGGAAATCTTCAGATCATCCGCATATCCCAGGTAGTGCTTCTTCAAGTTGTAGGGAGGGTCCACAAACGCGAAGTCAATCGAATTGTCTGGGAGTGCCTTAAGCTCTGAAAGCACATCCCCGTGAAGCAAGCGGCTCTCAAGGTGCAGGGGGGCTGAGGTGTTCTCTACAAGCAGCTTGGACACGCTTCTTCGGCTGTGGAGCAGCCGCCGCAGGTCGCAGACGTGGAGTTCATGGTACTGCTCTATGCCGAACAAGTCCGCAAAACGCTCCAGAACCGGCGATAAATCCCCTTCTGGATTCACCGAAATATCCCGCCAGACATCGGATATGAGCGTGCCGTACGGGTGATACGTATGTTTTTTGCCGCCGTAATCTTTGGTCGTCTTTTGACATGCCGGACAGTAAGAATACTCAAGCCGTGTCTTGGTGTGATGAAGCTGTCCATCGTATTTCGTGTAGACCAGCGCACCCACATGCTGATGCTTCAGGGCGGCAGATCGTTCATTATCAATCAGGGGTTCTCGTTTCACAGCGATCCATAGATGAAAGCGGAGATGTGATTCGACAGCCTGATGAACGTGAACCAGATCGACGGCTTCGCCGAAAACGATCAGCGTTGCCTGATCGCCGAGTTGATCGGTGATGGACGAAATCATCGTGCCGACTCCATCCAGGGGGATCGACATTGCGTCCAGATGGGGCGTGGGCAAGCGCACGAAGTACACATCATTGTACCTCGCGGCGCTCTGCACAAGCGCCTGTTGGGTCTCAGGAGAAGTGACTCTGATATCCAGACGGCGGCTTCCCTCGGAAAGGTGAACCATCTGCCTGCCTCTATCCGGTGGCGAAAGAGTCTTGGCGCGAAGAGTCGAAGCCTCACCCCGCCGATTCGACGTAATCGCGCCGGGCGCGCTCCGCCAGGTGGAAGAGCGGCGTCTCTTCCAGCGGCAGATCGTTGACCGCGTGCCAGTACGCCGCCATCAGCATGCCCAGGGCGTGATCGCCGCGCGGACCGCCGGGTTCGTCGCTGCACACAAGGATCTCCGCGCCGGGCAGCGCCGGCAGGTCGATCAGCGCCGTCACCCCCGCCGCATAGAGCGCCCAGCGCGGCAGCGGACGATGCAGCAGCGTCTCACGGCGGACAGCGCTGCGGATGGTGAAGCGCACCTGCCGCCCGGCATCGGCGTCGATCAGCTTGACGAATGCCGCCCCGTTGAAACGAACCGCCGCCCAGATGTCGCGCCCCGGCACGCACACCAGCAGGTCCGGCGCATCATGGGCGCACAGCGATTGATACTGCACCAGCAGCCGCACAGGCGGATCGTTGCGTTCTTCGGTCATTGCGCCTCAGCTTCCTCACGGACGCCTACTGTAGCACAAATTCTGCTACAATCGACACTACCGTTGACGCTGGTTGGCAAACCACCTGCATGGGAACACCGAGTCACCCGCTGAATCCGCTGCATTTCACACTGCGCCGCGCCGTCGCGCTGCTGATATTCGCTGCCCTGGCGGGTGCGGCGCTGTCGCCGCTCCGGGCGCAGGACGGTCTGCCGCTGATGCCCGCCGAGCAGTGCGCCCCGGTGCTGACCCACCTGTGGACGACCGCCAGCAACGCCTGCGTGAACAAACCCGCCGGCTACGCCTGCAACGGCGGCGCGCCGGCGGGGGTTGAACCCTCCGCCGCGCTCGGCGCTTCCTTCGCGCCCGTCGGAGCGCTGGTCGAGGCGTCCACCCTCGACGCCATCGACACCCAGCCGATCCAAGTCGAAAACGTCAGCGCCGGCATCGTCTGGCTGCGGCTTCAGGACGAGAGCAATGCGACCTTTCTGCTGATCGGCGACATCACCCTGTACGACGTGACGACGCCCGACTTCCCGCCCTGGACGCGCAGCCTGCTGGTCACCAATCCCGCGCCGCCTTCCTGCGCCGCCGCGCCGATCAGCGGGATGGTGCTGCAAACACCCTACGGTCAGCAGGCGAATCTGGTCATCAACGGCGCTTCGGTGGCGATCATCGGCACGGCGCTGGTGCGTACCACCGAGTCGGAGACGGTCTTCTCGATGATCTCCGGTCGCGCGACGGTCTTCAGCCAGGGGCAGCGCCAGTCCGCCCTGCCGGGACAGCAGATTCGCGTCAGCTACCCGCCGGGCAATTTCTCCTTCCCGATCAGTGCGCCCAGCCTGCCGGAGCTGATCGACCCGGTGCCGCTGCAAAACCTGCCCGTCGCCCTCTTCGACCGCCCGCTGCTGCTGCCGCAGCCCGGCTACCTGACCACCACAGGAACCGTCAATCTGCGGACTGCCCCCGATGTCTACGCGGCGCTGCTGCGCGAGCTGCCCGGCGGCGAAGTCCTCACCCTGCTCGGTGCCAACCCGGATCAGACGTGGTATCACGTGCAGCTCGACAGCGGCGAGACCGGCTGGGTCTTCGCCGAACTGCTGGTGCGCAACATCGGCGCGATCAGCGCGCTGTACACCGCCACCCCGCTGCCCCCGCAGCGCCTTGGCGAACTGGGGACGCGCGCCCGCGTCCGCGCCGCCGATGGAGCCAATCTGCGCAGCGGACCGGACCTCGGATTTAGGGCGATTGCCCGCGTGGGCAGCGGCACGCTGGTCGATCTCATGGCGCGCAGCCCCTACAGCCCGGACTGGCTGAAGGTCAATGTCGGCGGCACGGTGGGCTGGATGTCGCTGCTCACGCTCGACACCCAGGCGTTCCTGGAAGCCCTGCCCATCGACTGGAACGCCCCGCTGCCGCCCACGCCGACGCCGCTGCCGGGTTCGTTCGGCAATGCCTTCCCTGACCCGGAAGGAGAAACGGGAGAATAGGCGTAGAGCGCCCCTCATCCTGTCCGACTCGATAAATATTTCGAATTCACGATTCGGATGTCACAAACCCTCGAAAAGCACTTACAATGAAGAGGTCATTGCATGATACGCGGCTCATATGTGCAACCTTATGCCTATTGACGAGCAATAGTTGTTCTTCATACGATCACGTGAAACATACAGGTTTTAGGAAGAGTCAAGATGCACGATTCAAATTCCGCCGGTGACAGCGGTCAGATGACTGACGTTAAGCGCAAGAAGAAATCTGAAGTCATGACTCTGGGGGATGCCCGCCTGATCGCACGCTATTTCCAGGCGCTCTCCGATCCCACCCGCGTGCGCATGATTCGCGCGCTTGCCGACCAGGAATGGAGCGTTTCCGACCTCACCGTCGCCCTGGGGATGGATCAGCCGGCGGTCTCGCATCAGCTCAAGTATCTGCGCGAGATGGAACTGGTGAAATGGACCAAGGTGGGGCGGCACGTCTACTACACGCTGGCGGACCCCCACCTGATCAAGATTCTGCTGTCCAGCATCGCCCGTTTCCAGATCGATGGCGCTGAGCCGCCTGTCTCGCCGGTTCGCAAAGCTAAGGTTTGAGAGCGGGCGTTCCGCCGCCCGGAACGCCCTGTGACTGCCCCCCGCGCCGCAGAATGGCAAGGCGTGGGCGTGTGACAGCGCTGTGAATGTTCTCCAAAGCGGATTCGGCGTGGGGGATGAACACGGTGAACTTGCTGCCCTGGTTCGGCTTGCTGCCGACCTCGATCCGCCCGCCGTGCGCTTCGACGATCCAGTGGGCAATCGACAGCCCCAGCCCCGCTCCTTCGCCAGTTTCCCGCGCGCGTGAGTCATCTGCCTGATAGAAGCGGTCGAAGATGCGCTTGAGGTCCTCTGGCGCGATGCCGATGCCGGTATCCTCGACTTCGATCACCGCCTGAGTCGCCGTCCGCCCCAGATTGAGGGTGATCCTGCCGCCGTCGGGCGTGAACTTGATGGCGTTGCCGACCAGATTGAGCATCAGCTGTTTGAGGCGGTCCGGGTCGCCCTGCACCTGAACGGGGGTGAATTCGCCGATGCCGATGCGCAGCACGCGCGCGCTCGCCAGCATGCGCGCCTCGCGCACCGTCTCTTCGACCAGCACATCCAGGTCCACCGGCTGCTTGTTGAGCGGCAAGCCGCCATAGTCGGCGCGCGCCAGCATGAGCAAATCGGTCACCAGGCGGGACATGCGGCTGATCTCGGTTTCAATGGCTTCCAGCGAATCCGGGTCCATGCCGTAGCGCTTGATCAGGTCAAAATGTCCGCGAATCGCCGTCAGGGGGGTGCGCAGTTCATGCGAGACATCGGCGACGAAGCGCTGCTGCACGCTGAACAGGTCCTCCAGCCGCCCCATCGTCGCGTTGAAGACCGAGACCAACTGCCCCAGTTCGTCGTTCGGTCCGGTCCAGGTGAGCCGCGTCTTCAGATCATCCGCCGCCGTGATCTGCGCCGCCGCCTGGGTGATGTCCTGAATCGGCTTCAGGACGCGGTTGGTCAGCATCATGCCGATGATCATCGAGCCGACCAGCGCCGTGCTGATCGTCACCACCATGATGACCAGCAGACCGCTGCTGGCGGCGTTGACAGCTTCAAAAGAGGTCGCCGCCTGAATGGCGATGCGCCAACCGCGCACCTCGTAGGGCAGGGTCAGCACCCGCCAGTCGCCGCTGTTGACGCGCACCGTGTTATAGTAGCTGCCCACCCCGCCGACGACCGGCAGCGTGCCGTCCATCGCCCCTTGCAGCGATCCGGCATCAAGCGGCGCGCTGTACGCCCCCAGGTCGGACGACGCCCACAGCAGCCGGGGCGTGTCGCTATCCAGTCCCCACACCTGCACCACCACCGCCGACGCCGCGAAAAAATCGAGGTCGCGGGGCAGAAAAATCACGATCTGCGAGACATCGCCGAATTCGCGGATCTCCTCGGTGCGGCTGTTCTTCCAGATTTGATCTGCCGTGTCCGCCAGGGTGCTGTCCACGCTGGAGACCAGCACCCAGCGGTTGACGGCGAAGACCAGCACGCCGAAGACGATGATGATGATCGCCAGCAGACCGGAGTACAGCAGGGTGAGGCGGACACGGATGGTCATTCTTCTTCGCGCAGCACGTAACCGACCCCGCGCACCGTATGCACGAGGCGCGCCTCATTGTTCTGTTCGGTCTTCTGGCGCAGGTAGCGGACGTAGACTTCGATGATGTTGCTTTCGCCGCCGAAATCATAGCCCCACACGCGGTCGAAGATCACGTCGCGGGTGAGGACCTGGCGGGGATTGCGCATGAAAAGTTCCAATAATTCATATTCTTTCGCCGTCAGGTCAATCGCCCGGTCGCCGCGATACGCCCGGTGCGTGCCGGTATCGAGCGTGAGATCGGCAAAGCGCAGGATTTCCGGCTTGGACTGCGGAGTCGAGCGGCGGAAGAGCGCCCGCACGCGCGCCATCAGCTCGTCGATCTCGAACGGCTTGACCAGGTAATCGTCCGCGCCGGCATCCAGCCCCAGGACGCGATCCTTGATGTCGTCCTTCGCCGTCAGCATGAGGATCGGCACTTCGCTGGCGGCGCGCAGCCGCTTACAGACCTCCAAGCCATCCAGCCCCGGCAGCATCCAGTCGAGTACGACCAGATCGGGCGGGTTGTCGCGGGCAATCGAAAGGCCGGACTGACCATCGCGCGCCACGCTGACGCGGTAGCCCTCATAGATGAGCGCGCGCTCCACGAACTGGGCGATTCGCGCCTCATCTTCGATCAATAGTATGCGTTCCCCAGCCATACTGCCATCCTGTCGGGAAAAATATCTTCAATCCTTCCATTGTACCCAAAAGCTTTAGAGGAATCTAAATATCGGCTGCAATAATTGGTGAGAGGGCGCACTGGGCGTTCTTGCAGCCCACCCTGGATGGATGCGCCCCAGCGCCCTGGGACGGGCTACAATAGGGTAAAAGTGAGCATCCGACAGGGCATGAACATGGCAAAACTGACCCCACAGCAGCTCCTTAACGCCCCTTCGCACGTGCGCACCGCAGCGCAGGGACTGGACCCGGCGACGGCGCTCCTGCGCGTCTGGCAGTCGGAACGGCTGAGCAAGACCTACGCCGACCTGCTGGACATGCCGGACTATGCGCCCGCCTGCCGCTATTTTCTCAATGACCTGTACGCCGCGCGCGACTTCAGCCAGCGCGACCACGACACCGAGCGCATTCATCATCTGCTGGGACAGGTGATGCCGCCGGTCGTCGAGCGGTCGCTGGCGGACATCATTGCGCTGAATCAGATGAGCCATGCGCTGGACGCCCGGCTGGTGAACGTGCTGGTCGGTCGGCTTGGCGTGACGGAGGCGATCAGCACGGCGCAGTACTGCCAAGCCTACCGCCTCTGCGACAACCAGGACGCCCGCGCCGCGCAGATCGCGCTGCTGAGCAAGCTGGTGCGCGAAGTGGGCGCGCTGGCGCAGCAGAACATGGTGAGCTGGAGCCTGAAGGTGATCAAGGGACCGGCGGTGCGCCTGGGCTGGGGGGAGCTGTTCGGCTTTCTGGAACGGGGCTTCGACGCCTTCCGCAAGATGCGCGATGCCGCGGCTTTCGCGGCGATCATCGAGGCGCGGGAGGGGGACATCCTGGTACGCATCTTCGCCGGGGAGGATGATCCGTTTTGAGGGGGACATCTTGAATTGTGCTGTCGGCAGAAAGGAGTGTATGCCGTTAAGATGCTGTTCAAAAGACCATGTGAGTGCCGCAGAGATGAATCATAGAGACTGTTTGCAAACTGCTCACCTCACCCCGTTTCGCTGCGCTCAACCGCCCCCTCTCCAATTGGAGAGGGGCAGGAAACCGTCAGGTTTCCGGGGTGAGGTTGTGTGAAAACCGGCTTTGCAGATACGCTCATAGACCCATCGGTGGCGACGCCGCACCCCGACGCTGACTCCCTCCAGGCAGGCAACCACTGCCTGCCTGGAGGCGACAATGCAGTGCTACCGGACGATCAGCTCGACCCAGTAGCGCCCCGGCGTCCCTTCGGCGATCCAGCCGGTGATCCCGGTCGTCAGGATGCGCACGTGCCACCAGTTGTAGCCGCCGCTGCACACCGCCGACCCGTCGATAACCTCGAAGGCGACCCCGTCGAGCAGTTCCAGCACCAGCGCGCCGCTCACGCTGGGTTCGGCGCGCAGCCGGCGCGGCACGCCGTCGCCATAGCTGATCGCTGCCCGCGTGCCTGCCCGCCAGCTCAGCGGATGGGCGCAGGGCAGCGGTGTGCTGGCAGCGCCAACCCCGCCCACGATCCAGTATTCGCCGGGGTAGCCTTCGCCCACCCAACCTTCGATCAGCGTCTCGGTCACCTGATAGCGCGTCCGCACGCGATACCAGTTCAAGCCGTTCCAGCAGCGCGGACCTTCCAGGACGGTCATCAGCGACCCCGGCGGGGCGACGGTGATCACCAGCGCGCCGGGGTCGGCGGCGTCGCGGACGCGGCTGCCGGTGATGGCGCGCACCTGCCCACCGACGGCGATGCCCTCGCGCGCCGGGAAACAGCCGGTCGTCCCAGGGTCCGGCGCCTGTTCCATCAGATACCGCCCCGGCGTCCCTTCGATGACCCAGCCCGGTTCGCCCACCCCGGCGACGCGCCACCAGTTGTAGCCGTTGGCGCAGACCGGACCGTCGATCAGCCGGACCAGCTTCTCTTCGGCGAAATAGTTGAGCAGCACGCCGGAGACGGAAGGCGTGGCGCGCACATTGACCCCGCCGGTGACGACCACCAGCCCGCCGATGCGCAGCTGAAGCGGCGCGTAGCAGCCGGACGCCGGCGTGACCACCAGGATCGGCAGGGTCGCCGTCGGCGTGAAGACCGGCGTCGAAGTCGGAATCGCCGTCGTCGTGGTGGTCTGCGCCTGCGTGATCTGCGCCGGCGCGGCGATCAACGCGCCGATCAGCAGCGCGATCAGCGTGCCGATCAGCAGATAAGGAAGGCGAACGGGAGTCTGGCGCATGGGCGGTCTCTCCGTCTGAGCGTCTGAACCTGCACGAATGCCTCCTATTGTAGCCGGGATGGCCAGATCGCGCCGCGATCCGACCGACTGCGGCGCGACGGGCGTATCTGTCTGTAGGGGCCGGCAACCCATGAGTCACTGAAGTTGCATCGGTTCCTCTATCATGGAGAATAGGTTTAGACCTGGCGGGATGTAGGGACGCGCAGAAGCGCGTCCCCATATGTAGCAAGTTAGCGACCGATCGATGCAACCCGGACATCATTTGTCGCGTGATCCGCCGGGTGTTTAAACACCCGGCTACCCGAAAAGACAGG
>JABWBO010000021.1 GCA_013360465.1 Anaerolineae bacterium
TGGCGCTTTACAACCATCGATGCGCGCAGCAAACTCGCTCGGCTCTATCCCAAGCTAATCTCGGATACTCTCTAAATGCTATCCGATCTGACCACTAGTGGAGAAACGCCTTAGGGACAAACCGAAAGGTCTGTCCACGCTGGGCGTGCATAGGGCTTCGTCTCGGCAATGACGCTATTCTATTCCGACTCTCCCTAAGCCTCCCTATCAGCGGTGGGCTGTCAGCCGGGTTTGCAGACTGGCAGCTCACCTGCTTGGATCAGGCGGCGCGATATCGCGTCCGACAAGTGACGCACGAGGTCTACATGAGTGCTGACACCCCTATCCCCTCTGCTGCGATCTCCCGATCTCAAGGGCATGCTGCGCGATACCGACGACCGGCTAGATTTCTGACAGCCTCTATCGTGCTGTTCGGAACCGCGTCGAGCAGTGGTTTGTACTATTACCTGGTCCCGCACGATCTGAACTGGAATGTCTCGCGCGTGATGCTGATATTACACATCTTCAGCGGAACGCTGACCTTTCTGGCGCTCACCCCCTTTGTCGTATTCCATCAAAAGGATCAAGAGGGGCGCTCGTTGTTTCTGCTCATGCCCTGGCTGACTTTCCGGCGTCGGAAGGATGAACACCCTCGAAAATATCGCCAGCGCCTGTTGGGTCATGCTCTGAATGGAAGTTTTCTCGCCCTGACTCTGAGCGGCTTTTTTGTCGCCCTGCCCGGTATCTTGTGGTACGCCGGCGTTGTCTGGATGCCGGAATTCCTGGCATATCAGATCGCCAACAGCATTCATCTGGGATTTACGTTCATCGTTGTGGGGCTGCTGGCGCTCCATCTGCGAGCGCGCCGCAGCGCCAATGGGAGAAGTAGGTGATGCCCCGCCTGATACGTCTCATGCTGTTCAGTGGGTTGGCATGTCTCGCGCTCGCTGGCGTTTTGTTTCTGACTGTGCCCAGGAACGAGAGCGCTGGGCTGGCACTGGGCGAAGATGTCCCATTCTACTCCCTGCCCTGGAACGATAATCCGTTTTATCCCGGCGAGATCACCACCGCTGACGGCTTGCTGGCAAACTGGGAGACCGTGCCCTCTTCTGAATTCTGCGCGCAGTGTCACTATGAGGAGTACGAACAGTGGTCCGTCTCTATCCACGCCGTCTCCGGTCCCGATATCCTCTACGAAACAGCGATCAGCGCGAATGAACATGCACATGACAACCGCCAGGGGACCGAGAAAATCCGCTGGTGTGAAAGCTGTCATGAGCCGCTCTTCAACCTGATCGGCGAAGTAAACCCCCTGCCCGTCGTCGGACCCAATGATGCCGCCGCCGAAGGGACCAGCTGTATTGTTTGCCACACCGCTGTCGATTCCGAACCGCTGGCTGGCAATGGCGCGCTGACACTGGCGATCAATACCATCAACGACTACGAGCCGGCATTGATACTGGCTGCGCCTGCCGAACACGCCAGGGCGATGCAGGCAAAGACCTATAACCCGTTGATGGGGCAGTCCGAATTCTGCGGAGCCTGCCATACTGAGATTCGCCTGCCCGCCATCAATGGCGACGAGCCGATGCATTTGCAGGATACCTTTGACGAGTGGCGGCGCAGTGAATACGCCGATAGGAACATCCAATGCCAGGACTGCCATATGAATGCCAACCCCGCCGAGTACATCGCTGCGCTCAGCCGGGGGGAACAGCCGGAACGCTCCATCTCACACCGGTTCGTCGGAATCAATTATCTGCTGACCGCTGCCGACCTGCCGGATAACCTGGTCGTCTTTCTGCGAGGTGGATATCCGCCTGGCGATATACCCGTCGATACATGGCGCGCATCGCTGCTCGAACAGCAGCGCCTCGTTACGGCGCTCCTGCAAGAGGCAGCCGAATTAACGCTGCAATCGTCGGGAAATGCTGCGCCTGGCGAAGCGCTTGCTTTCGATGTGACCATCACCAACAGCGGCGCCGGACATGATCTGCCGACGGGTCCGCGCGATCAACGCTACATGTGGTTGGAAGTTCAGGTGACCGACGCCGATGGGGATGTGCTGTATCACAGCGGTTGGTTCAATGAGCAGACCGGAGAAGTGGACCCGGAAGCCGTCATGTATCTTAAGCTCCTGTATGACGAACACGGCGAGCGGATCACCGAGCATATCCTTTTCGATGTCGAACACCTCGAATACACACGCACTCCTATCCCGGCACGGAGCAGCGACACCATCCCCTACAGCCTCACTGTACCTGCTGATAGTCAGGGTTCGCTGAGGGTCGAAGTGCGGCTCTGGTACAAGCTGGCGTTGCAGGAATTGCTGACCTATCTGCTCAGGCTTGATCTTGTGGTGCCGCCGGTCCTGATGGCGGAGACCATCCTTGAGATCCCGCTGCAATGACGGGAGGCTGGTGTGCCGGCTGCGATAGAAGCTCAACGGTTATCTTGCGAGGGTCCTGATCATCTTTCAGCAGCACTGCGGCGAGGGCGTCGTAATCGGCGACAGCCTGGATGATGGTGTGAATCCCTGAACGCCCATCGAACCCCAGCGCTTCACGAATCCAGGCGGGGAAGCCATCTTTCAGGGCGACATCGGCTTGAATCTTACAGACTCCCTGCAGGGTTTCCAGACGCCGAATCGTCTCGCGCGTGCCGGTGAGCCAGTCGCCTCGAAAGAAATGCTTCCATTTGTCGTGTTCGGTCGCCGCCAGGGCGTGCCAGGCGCGCTTCATCAGCCATTTGCTCCGGCTTACCCAGCAGAAAGCCGACTTGTAGTCGCCTCCGAGATAGGCGATCAGCCCCTTCAAGCCGGCGACGAACCCCTGGTACGAGTATGCCATGTAGTCGATCTGCATCCCGATAGAGTCGGTGAAATACCGCGCAGGGTATCCCTCAAGCCTGGCGAACAAAGCCGCCGCATCGGTTTGCAGCGCGCCCCAGACGGGCAGCGTGGCTTCCGCGCGTTCCAGCAGCCATTGAAAACAGTCGAGATTGCCGGCGACTGGGTCAGCGATATAGTGAAACGAATGGTCCCAGTCCAGCACGTTTTCGCCGGCGATAATCGCATTGATCGCATTCCGCAGCCCGTGATGACAGACCTGCTCCCCTGCCAGATCATCCACGTAGGGACCATAGCGGAACGGCGCACGGTGATACCGCGCGATCAGATCGGCGGCTTCCGCTTCGAAACCGGGAAAATAGGTGTGAGTCCAGGCGGCGTAGTGCGCCTCGACCGGCTGATCCGTGTCTGAGAAATGCTCGCCTGGAAAGCGCGTGAGCTTACGGATCAGATCGATATTGAACACGTGCGGGCGGATGTTGCTGACATTCAGCATGAGGAACTGGATGCTGCCGGACGCGAACAACTGCCGGAACTGATCGCCGATCAGCTCCGGCGAGACAATCGGCGTCAGCTTGCTGGACAGTTGAAGGTCGTGAAAGCTCACGTGATAGTACACCCCGCTCAGCCTGCCCCGGTCGACCGGCAGCGGAAGCGAGGGGATATGCGGATCGGTCCCCCATTCGCGCCGGGCGCGCATGGCTCCAAAACCGTTGTCCGACCACACCCGGATGATATCGTCGTCCAGTTCGAGAAAGCCCTCCCGATACAGTTGTGCGCTCTCCGAATAGACATTGTGCATGAAATAGTGGGGACCGGCGGCGTGTTCCATCACCAGCTTCTTTTGAAGCCGGATGATGTCCGAGATGACCCTGCCGATCGCCTGGGGCGCGCTGTAGCGGAGATCGCTCTTGAAGAAAGGGATGTCGCCCTGTCCTCTGAAACCCAGCGCCCAGATCACTTTACGCCCCGTCTGAAGCTGGACCGCCTCGCGGTAAAGGGCGGTGAACCGCTCCATCTCTTCTGGGATACGCGGTTCGATTCCGGGATAGGCGTCGCTGAAAAGGCGCGCCCCCAATGGCTCGGCGTGATGCTGGGTGAGCCAGAGTCCCATATCCGCCGCCAGGCTGAGCTGCGGCGCATCCGCGCTGGAACCGGTGCCGGGGATGACCAGGTTGAAGCCAGCACGGAGCATCGTTTCGAAGATCTGCTGCCAGGTCGCCGGCGAGATGATCATGTCATCGTGCCAAGCCATCAGGCAGTCTTCGTCGTTGATGAACCATCCTCTAAAGCGAACTTCAGGCTCCGGCGAGACGTACTCCATCAGCGGCACGTCGATCTCGTCTCGCGGCTGATAAGGATGGTCCGTCCAGAACTGGAACGGATCGACGCACAGCCAGCGTTCGCAAAAGGCGTAGATGCCGAAGACCGCCCCCAGATCGTCACTGCCTTCGATAGTGATGCACTGGCTGTCGTCGTCACAGCGAATCGTGAAGGCTTCTGCGCGGTTCCCCGGCGTGATCGCAATTCTGATCTGATCAGGCGACGGCGCAGTCGCCAGGACCGGCTGATGACCGAAAACACCGGCGAGGTCCCTGCTTAATCCCTGCAAGGCATAGGTCACGGCGGTGGGTGCGATTCCCGCGAAGAAAAGCGTCGTCTTGTTCGTCAGCTTCATGATGTGGTCCGTTCTACCCGTGTCCTACGCGCCCGTCCGCCGGGCAGCGCCCCCACGCGCCGGGCGAACACATGGGTTCGCCGCTGCGGATGACGCCGTCTCTGTTGCGGTTCTCGATCAGCAGCGGCGCGCTATCCAAAACGCCGCTCGCGAATGCCCGGCACGTAGTAGTGCCGAATGCCGCGATAATACTCCAGCGTGTGTTCAGGCTGCTCGTACGCCGCTGGGATCGGCTTCCCGCTGAAACTTTGAAAATACAGCAGGCAGGCATCGCGCCACCAGCGCGCCTCGCGCTCCTGCACCCGCAGCAGCGCCCGCACCTGTTCGAACCGCGCTAAATCAATCGGGTCAGCCAGCGAATCCCAGTCCGTCTGCATCTGCCGCACCCGTTCTACACCCCGGTTGTACATGAAACACAGTTCATCCCACAGCGTGCGTCCCGATTTCATCCGGCGATCCCACCGCACGTGGTGAAACCAGAGCAGCAGGTTTTCAGGACACGTCTCGACGTTCTCCAGCAGTTCGCGGTAGGGCGAATGATACAGGCTGACGGCGCTGCTGCCGGTTCGGGTGCGGTCGAAGCCGATACCTTCGCTGTCCGCCTGGTGATAATACACGGATGACCAGTCGGCGCGACCGACTCGTGCGGCATCCACCCAGGGACCAGGACCATAGTGGTGATCCGCTTCGAAGAGGTGGTGCAAACCGAGGGGCATCATGTATTCGACGACAGCTTCGCGTGACTGCATCATGATGTCGAGGGCTTTTTCCAGAAAGGCGGGCTGGTTGCTGAAGGTCATCCGCAGCCATTCGTCGGCGATCTGTTCGGCAGAAAGCGTGTGATCCCACGCCAACCGCCCGAAGGCATACCAGTTGGCGGCGGCAAAGGGATGTCCACACCAGTTACGATCAGTGCCGATATTGCTCACCCCCGCCATCCCTGAGAGCCTGTGTCCGTCGAGGCTGCCATCGACGATTCGGGCGACGGTTGAGCCTTCCCCCTGGCAGTACGTATCCGCGTCCAGGACTTCCTTGAACAGCGGCGCAAGGTATGCCAGATGTGTGGCGCAGCCTAGGTATTCCTGAGTGATCTGAAATTCCATCGTCAGCACGGTCTTTGGCATCGCGCCGAACAGCGAGTGAAATGGCTCGCGCGGCTGATAGTCGAGCGGACCATTCTTCACCTGAAGCAGGACATTGCTGCGAAACTGCCCATCGAGGGGGGCAAGCTGCGAATTCGCCTGCATCACGCGGTCCTGCGGCACGTTGGGATCGTAGACAAACGCCCGCCAGTGGACGAGACCGCCGTGCGCCGCCAGGGCATCCGCCAGCATGTTGGCGCCATCGGCATGGCTGCGTCCGTAGTCATGGGGTCCCGGCTCGCCTTCGGAATTGGCTTTAACCACGAAACCGCCGAAGTCTGGCAGGATCGTGTAGATCTCATCAACTTTCCGACGCCACCACGCCGCAACCTGCGGGTTGAGCGGGTCCGCCGTCGTCAGTCCGCCCAGAGTCATCGGGGCGTTGAAGCGCGCAGTCAGGAATATGCGAATACCGTAGGGGCGAAACACGTCGGCAATCGCCGCCAGCTTGTGGAGATAGGTCTCTTGGAGGATCAGCGCGCTGGCGTTGACGTTTGTCAGCGAGGCGGCGTTGATGCCCAGCGAGGCATTCGCCCGTGCGTAGTCGCGGCAGCGCGGATCGACGTAGTGCGGCAGCTTGTGCCAGTCCCAGAGCGAGAAACCGGCGTAGCCGCGTTCGATGGTGCGGTCAATATTGTCCCAATGGTTGAGCATTCGCAGGCGGGTTCGCGGTGCGGCTGTCACGTTGAGTGAATCGAGAGGCTGATGTGTCTGCAAAAGGCGCAGCAGATGGAATACGCCGTACAGGACGCCGATGTCGCGCCGCGCCAGAAGGACAGCGCCCTGCTCATCAGTTTTCAACAGGAGGAACCCCTCGTCGTCGAGGTCAGCATCCGCCGCCAGCGCAGCGAATGCCGGCGGCGACTGGTCCAGCCGTCCACAGAACAGCGCCCCCGGTCCCGCCTCACCGCCAAGCGACGCCGCCTGTCCGAGCAGCTGGGGCAGCGCCAGCATCAGTTCATCGCGCGCTGCTTCCAGGGTCGCAGAATCGACCCTCATGACGAGGCGCTGCAAAGCAGAACGATAGTCGGTGAGCAGTATTGGATCATCCATGAGACGGTAACGCAGCCAAAGTTCATAACCATCTTCACTGCTGAGGGTTTGGAGCGGCATAGCTGACTCCGCGAGGTGACAATCGGCAAAGGCTGTAATTCGTTTTCGTCAGAGAAGCGACATTAGGATAGATTATAGTCAGCAGACTCTGAATTCCGCACATCCCAGAGAGGTTCATATGGCTAAAGGTCAGACCTATCACGATCCGCAGTTCGCCTATATTGACGCCTACAGCGGTCGTGAGGTGATCCAACTGACGGATTTTCTCGGTCATTCCAATCACCCGTATTTCACCGATCCCTGCTGGATCAACGCCCGATCGTTCTTCTTCATGTCCGACCGCGAGAACCAGAGCAATCTTTTCCGCTATGACCTGGACAGCGGGTTGATCACCCAACTGACCGACTTCACTACGCGGGGCAGGTCTTATGGGTGCTGGAGCGTCCCCAATCAGCGGGTGTACTACTGGCGTGACGCGAAGATCATGGAACTCGACCCGGAGACCTTCGAGGAGCGCGAAATCTACCGCGCGCCGGAAGGGATGGAACCTGAATCGCGCGCCAACCCGACCGCCGACGGCAGGTACGTGATCAGCCGCCTGCAAGAAGCCGTCCCGCAGGACAGACCCTCGGTCGCCTATGCCTACTCCCGCTTTCATGAGCTGTTCCATCGCAAGCCGCTGACCCAGATCATCCGGGTTGAGGTCGCCACCGGCAGGATGGATATTCTGCACGAAGATAAGTGCTATATCACCCACATCAACACCTCGCCCGCGCTGCCCGACATCATGACCTTCTGCCATGAAGGTCCCTGGCATCTGGTCGAACAGCGCATCTGGGGGCTGAACATCCAGACCGGAGAGACCTGGAAGATTCGCCCGCAGGATGACGGGCTGGATTTCGCCGTCGGTCATGAATACTGGTTTGCCGACGGCAGGCGAATCGGCTATCACGGCTTCCCGCGCGATCAGAAGGGGGAACACGTCTTCGGACATCTGAACTGGGACAACAGCGGTCATACCGAAGTCCGCTTTCCCTACCGTTCCACCCATTTTTGCAGTCTTGACGAAACCCTCATCGCCGGTGACGGTTCTCCGGCGGCAGTCTTCTCCCATCAGGGGGTCGCACAGCCGTTCATCCAGCTCTTCAAGTGGGATGGCGAAGCCTATACCGGTCCGCGCATCCTGGCTTACCATCGCAGCACCTTCAACGATCAGCATGCCCACCCTCACCCCCGCTTCAGTCCGGACGGCAGATACGTCCTGTATTCGTCTGACCTGACCGGATATGCCAATATGTATCTGGTGGAAGTGGGCGCTTTCGATGAACTGCCGGTCCTTAACGACTCGGTTCGTCCGCAGCATACCTGAGGCGCGTCACCTATTCATCTATCATAAAGAATGTGACCTATGAGCAGCGATGCAGGAACTTCAAAGCCCGTTTTCAAGGGTCTGGCATGGTGTCATGAGCAGTATTTCTCGTTTTTCGTGCCGATTGACTGGCAGTGCATCGACCGTCCTGATGGAAAACAGGGGGTCATTTATCTGCCGGATGGGCGGGATGAACACACCTATTTGGCGGTTCAGGTCGATGACCTCGGCACTCAGGTGACTTCAGAGGACATGCCCGATTTAGTGGCAGGGCTGTTGGAGGGTATTGGGCAAAGAACAGAGAGTCTGGTCGATTCGCACACCAGTGCTGCAACCGGATCGCTGGTCCAGATGGAGGCGAAGTACACATTTCTGGAAGGCAGCGAGCGGCGCAGGCGGTGGGTGCGAGTGCTGTATCACGAAACCCGGCAGATCACCTTCCTCGCCCAGGGCAGCGCGGAACAGATTTATCGCTACTGGCTGCCCATGTTCAACGAAGCGATGATGACGCTGAAGGTCCACAGCACGAAACCCACAGTGCCCGGTTAGGCGGAGCAGACGCCTGCTGTCGGCTCCTGTGTGCAGCGCTGAAGCCGCCGACAGCAGGTCTGTCAGCCAGAGCAGATCAGGAAGATTCCAGATTCTGGATACGGTTGCAGAA
Source organism: Anaerolineae bacterium (assembly GCA_013360465.1). Lineage (GTDB taxonomy): Bacteria > Chloroflexota > Anaerolineae > Aggregatilineales > Phototrophicaceae > Flexifilum. The sequence continues at coordinate 8,731 of JABWBO010000021.1, forward strand.
ATCGTTTGTGCCGACTATAGTATACATGTATCCTATAGGATATTTTCTATAGCTCTTCACCCAGATTATCTATCGATCTACAACCAGGAGGAAGGCATCAGCAAAGGGCAAATCCAAGCTTGGCTATCGTCAGCTTCTAAAGGAGATTGTTATGGAAACAAAAGGCATTTCTCGCCGTCGTTTCTTGCAGATGATGGCGAGCGGTACAGCAGCGGCGGTTGCTGTCGCTGTATCCCCCTGGACGATTGCGGCACAGGAAACGCCAGCCTTGAAGGAAGCTCCAATGCTGGCTGACCTGGTTGCCAGCGGCGCGCTGCCTCCGGTCAACGAGCGTCTCCCGATCAACCCGCGTGTCATCACCCCGCTGGACGAAGTGGGGCAGTACGGCGGCACGCTCCGCCGCGCCTTCAAGGGCATTTCGGACCGCTGGGGTCCCACGAAGCTCAACGAAGAAATGGCGATTGAGTGGGATATCCCCGACGCCGAGACCGTCAACCTCGTCCCCAACTACATCTCCGGATGGGTTCAAAACGACGACGCTACCGAGTTCACCTTCACCCTGCGCGAGGGTTTGCACTGGTCGGATGGACACCCGTTCACCACCGAAGATGTGAAGTTCTGGTACGACGAGTACTACATGAACGGGCTGCAGGCGCGAGAAGTCACCCTCACGATCGGCGGCGAACCGATGGTGATTGAAATTGTCGATGCGCTGACCTGGAAGTCGGTTTTCCCCAAGCCGAACCCGCTGCTGCCGCTGGCGATTGCCAAGCTGACGCTCGGTTCCTGGGCGGGTCCCACGATGGCTGTGCCGAAGCACTACCTCAGCCAGTATCTTGCCCACCTGACGACCGATCAGAGCTTGATCGATGCGGCGATGGAACGAACCGGCGTCGAGACGTGGCAGCAGCTTCACGGCGACGGAAGCACGGCGCTTCAGGGTCCTATCGCCGGATGGTGGACCAACCCCGAACGTCCGGTCATCAACGCCTGGATGTCCGTCAACGAACCAACGTCGGACCCCTGGCTCGCCACCCGCAATCCTTACTACCATGCCGTCGATACCGAGGGCAATCAGCTGCCTTACATCGACGGATGGTCTCATGCCTGGTTCGAAGACAACGCCGTCTTCGATCTGTGGGTTGCCCAGGGCTTGATCGACGCCCAGATTCGCCATGTCAGCACCGCCAATTTCACCTTCTACAAGGAAAATGAGGCGGCGGGAGGGTACGGAGTCAAGATTTGGCGAAACGCCAGTACCAATGCCTTTTTCCCGAACATCTCCCATAAAGACCCGGTGGTGCGCGCCCTCTTTGATGATGCGCGCTTCCGCGAAGCGCTCTCCATCGCCATCAACCGCGAAGAGATCAATGACCTGATCTACAACGGGCTGTACACGCCCCGACAGGCTTCACCGGTGACCGGTTCGCCGAACTTCGATGCCGAGTTCGCCGCCCGCTGGGCGGAATTTGACCCGGATCGCGCCAATCAACTGCTGGACGAGATCGGTCTGACCGCGCGCGATGCCGACGGTTTCCGCCTGCGCCCCGACGGATCGTCGCTCGTCATCACCATCCTGTTCCAGACGGGTTTCAGCAGTCTGGAAGACGAGGTGAACCTGGTCGAGCAGTACTGGGAAGCGGTCGGGTTGAACATCAATCAGGAACTCGTGGAACGTTCGCTGTATCAGGAACGCACCACCGCCGGCGATGTCGATATTGGCGTGTGGACTGCCGACCGCAACATCATCGTCATGGCAGATCCTTCTCGCTATACGGGTGAACAGGCGGACGGTCCCTGGGCGCCGCTCTTCGGTGCATGGTGGTCGAAGCAGCCGCGCGCTTCGGAAGAACCTCCGGCAGATCACCCCATTCGGGAGATCTGGCGGCTGTGGGAAGCCGCGCAGTCCGAACCGGACGAAGCGACGCGCAGCGCCCTGTTCAAGCAGATGCTCGACATCCATAAGGAACACCCGTACATGATCGGTACGGTAGGTGAAAGCCCACAGCTGTTCATCGTGAAGAACAATGTTGGCAATATCCAGGCTGGGCATGTCTGGGATGACACGCTGCGCTCCCCCGGCGGTGTGAACCCTGTTACCTGGTACTTCAAGTCCTAGCTCCAGCAAGCCGTTCCGAAGACAGCAGGATGAAGGTGGGATGAAGGTTTGATCCCACCTTCATCGCTCAAAGCCTAAAGTACTCGAGGGAATAATGCTTCAGTTTATCATGCGCCGTTTGGCATATGCACTTATAACCATCTGGGTGATCTCGGTGATGAGCTTCATCATCATCCAGCTCCCGCCCGGCGACTTTCTCTCTTCCTACGTCGCCAGACTGGCGGAAATGGGGACCTCCGTCTCCGCCGAGCAGACCCAGATCATGCGCGAAACTTACGGCTTAGATCAGCCTATCCATATGCAGTACATCAAATGGATGAGCGGCGTGGTGCAGGGCGATTTCGGCAGATCGCTGGAGTGGGAGGTCCCTGTCGCTGATCTGATCTGGGATCGCATGGCGATGAGCGTCCTCCTCGGCGCTTCCTCGATCCTCTTCGTGTGGTCTGTCGCCATCCCCATCGGAGTTTTTTCGGCAACGCACCAGTACTCCCCGATGGACTATATCTCGACATTTCTCGGTTTCCTGGGCTTGGCAATCCCCGATTTCCTGCTGGCGCTCATCCTGATGTGGATCGCTTTCTCCTCTTTTGGTCAGGATGTGGGCGGTTTGTTTTCACCGGAATTCAAGGATGCGCCCTGGGACTTCGCAAAATTCATCGATCTGCTCAAACACATCTGGCTGCCGATGATCGTGGTGGGGACTTCTGGGACCGCCGGGTTGATTCGCACCATGCGGGCGAACATGCTCGACGAGATCAATCAGCCTTATGTAGAAACTGCCCGCGCCAAAGGGCTGAGCGAGCGCCGGCTCATCTGGAAGTACCCGGTTCGCGTGGCGCTCAATCCCTTCATCAGCACGGTTGGCTACGCGCTGCCTTCGCTGATCGGCGGAGTGGTCATCACGGCGGTCGTCCTGAATCTGCCGACTATCGGACCCCTGCTGCTGCGCGCTCTGCTGTCTCAGGACATGTTTCTCGCCGGTGCGATTATCCTCCTGCTGAGTTCACTGACGGTCATCGGCACGCTGCTGTCGGATATCCTCCTCGCGCTTCTGGATCCTCGGATCAGGCTGGACTAAAGGCATATCGATGACGACTACCGCAGCCCCCCCCGATCTGGAACCGCTGGACTCTTTCGAAGCCGCTGAAGAGGAGAAAGCAATCGCCATCGCGACGCCTCGTCAGTTGATGGTTCGGAAGTTCATGAAACATCGCATCGCTGTCGTCAGCCTGGTGGTTCTGATCATCCTGTATCTGATGGCGCTGTTTGCGGGATTCCTCAGCCCTTACGACCCGAATACGTACAATTCCAGCTTCAAATTCGTCCCTCCTATGACGATCACCTTTCTGGACGGTGAAGGCAACTTCACCTTCCGCCCTGGCGTCAACAATCTCGTCGAAGAGCGCGACCCGGAGACGCTGCGCATCACCTACAGGACGGATTACACGACCTGGTTTCCGATCCGCTTCTTCGTCAAAGGCAAACCCTACAGGCTGTTCAATCTGATCGACACCGATCTTCACCTGCTTGGACTGGGCGAAGAAGCCGGCGCCCTGCCTATCGCGATTCTGGGCACAGATCGACTGGGGCGCGACATGTTCTCGCGCGTGCTGTATGGATCACAGGTCTCGCTGTCGATAGGTCTCGTCAGCGTGTTTTTGAGCGTGATGTTCGGCATCGTCCTGGGCGGCATTTCCGGCTACTACGGCGGAGTCATCGATACCGTCATCCAGCGCGTGATCGAGTTCATCCGCTCGCTGCCGTCGCTGCCCTTGTGGATGGCGCTCAGCGCCGCTCTGCCGCCAGAGATGCCGCAGGAGAGCCGCTATTTCGGCATCACGATCATCCTATCGGTGATCGGCTGGACCTCGTTAGGGCGGCAGGTGCGCGGGCGCTTCCTGGCGCTGCGCACCGAAGACTTCGTGCTGGCGGCGCGGCTTTCTGGCGCGAAGGACCGGCGGGTGATCTTCCGGCACATGGTTCCTTCTTTCACCAGCCACATCATCGCCTCGCTCACCCTGTCCATACCGGGCATCATCCTGGCGGAAACCTCGCTCAGCTTCCTGGGGCTGGGGCTGCGTCAGCCTGCCATCAGCTGGGGAATACTCCTACAGGAGGCGCAGAATATCCGCACTGTCGCCCTGTCGCCCTGGCTGCTGCTGCCCGGCGCTGCCATCATCATCACCGTACTCGCCTTCAACTTCCTGGGCGATGGCTTGCGCGACGCCGCCGACCCGTTCAATCGTTAGGACAGGGCTTTGATGAACGACAACAACGTGTTGCTGGAGGTCAAGAATCTGAGGGTCTCCTTTGCGCTGACCGAAGCCACCGTTCAAGCCGTCGATGGCGTCACCTTCACGATTGAGGCGGGCAAAACCCTCGGCATCGTGGGCGAAAGCGGCTGTGGCAAGAGCGTCACCGCGCGCGCGATCCTGGGAATGGTCCGACCGCCGGGCAGGATCACCGCCGGGGAAATCCTGTATCACGGTAAGTCCGGCGCGCCGGTTGACCTGGCTAAGCTGCCCCCCAACAGCCAGGAAATCCGCAGTGTTCGTTGGGGCGACATCGCCATGATCTTTCAGGAGCCGATGACTTCGCTCAGCCCGGTACACACCATCGGCAATCAGATGATCGAAGCCATTCAGCTCCATAAAGCGGTCAGCAAGCGCGATGCTGAGGCGATTTCGGTGGATATGATGAAGCGGGTCGGTTTGCCGACGCCGGAACGGCTGCTGAGCCGCTATCGCCACGAACTCAGCGGCGGTATGCGCCAGCGCGTCATGATCGCTATGGCGTTGACCTGCAGCCCGCGCCTGCTCATCGCCGACGAGCCGACCACCGCGCTCGACGTGACCACCCAGGCGCAGATTCTCGATCTCATGCGCGAGCTGCAGGCTGAATTCCAGATGGCGATCATGTTCATCACCCACAACCTCGGCGTCATCGCCGAAATGGCGGATGAAGTCATCGTGATGTATTTGGGGAAGGAGGTGGAAGTCGCTGATGTGGATACCATCTTCCACAACGCCTCTCACCCCTATACGCAGGCGCTGCTGCGCTCTATCCCCCGCCATGATGTGGTGGTAGAACAACTGGCGACCATTGAAGGGACCGTGCCGGACCCCACAGCCATCCCTTCCGGGTGCGCTTTCCACCCGCGCTGCCAGCACTATCAGCGCGGGGTATGCAAAGTGCCATCGCTGATCGAACTTTCCGACAATCACTATGTGCGCTGCGCGCGGGCGCTGGACCTGAAGCATTAGCCGCTCGACAGGCAACGGAGTCTTCGTGATGACAGAAAACAACGCCGACGCTTTACTGCGAGTGAATCACCTTGCCAAGCATTTCCCCATTTACCGACAGGGGTTCCTCCGTAAGCGTGTCGTCAATCATGTGCGCGCCGTCGATGACATCAGCTTTCATATTCGTCAGGGGGAAGTCCTTGGGCTGGTGGGCGAGAGCGGCTGCGGCAAGACAACCACCGGCCGGCTCATCCTGCGGGCGCTCGATCCGACGGCGGGCGAGGTCCTTTTTCGCGACGCCAACCTGGGACAAGTAGACCTTGCGAAACTGCCCCGCGCAGAAATGCGCACGGTCTGGCAGAACATCCAGTTGATCTTTCAAGACCCCTACTCTTCGCTGAATCCGAGGATGACGCTGGAACAGATCGTCTCGGAGCCGATGCAAAACTATCAGAAATATGCGCCTGCGCAGCGCCGGGACAAAGTGGCGGAGATGCTTCAGCTCGTCGGGCTGCGCCCGGAATACATGAGCCGCTACCCACATGCCTTCAGCGGCGGTCAGCGCCAGCGCATCGGCATCGCTCGCGCCCTGGCGCTGCATCCCCAACTGGTCATCTGCGACGAGCCGGTTTCAGCCCTGGATGTTTCGGTCCAGGCGCAAATTCTGAACCTGCTGCAATCGCTGCGCGCTCAGCTTGGCTTGACCTACCTGTTCATCTCCCACGATCTGAGCGTGGTGCGCCACCTCAGCAACCGCGTCGTCGTGATGTATGTCGGCAAGATCGTCGAAGTGGCGAGTACCGAAGCGCTGTTCACCGATGTGCAGCATCCTTATACAAGCGCGCTGCTGGCTTCTGCGCCGACGCCAGACCCGCGCGCCAAGCGGAACAGCAAGCCGCTGGCTGGCGAGGTTGCCGATCCCGCCAACCCGCCGCGCGGGTGTTACTTCCACCCGCGCTGTCCCTTCGCTCAGGAACGCTGCAAAGTCGAGCCGCCGCCGCTGAGGGAAGTCAAGCCGGATCACTGGGCGAGCTGTCACTTCTCCGAAAAGCTCGCGCTGCAGCACTGAATGATGCACCCGGCAAATGACATGGGACGGCGGGACGGCATTGCTGTCAGCCATCGCGGCGGATGGCAGCATGGCGTCCCTGCGACCACAGCAGACAGCCACCCCCATATGCGAACAGCCTGTGTTCTGGAATAACCTCCCCGGCAGGAGGATCGTTCAGGTAGATGAGACGGAACCCCACTTATGAAGATCATGCTGCTGTTTCCGCCCAATTGGACGCCCAGTATGCCACATCTGGCGCTGCCTACGCTGACGGCATATCTACGCGGGAACGGGATCGAGGTCATTCAGCGCGATCTCAACGCCACGACTTTTGACGAAATCCTCACGTCCGGGTACATACGGAAAAGCCTGACGCGGCTCAGAGAGTATTACGGGCAGGACGCCAGCCGTCACCCAAAAGAACGACGCGGTCTGCCCCGAAGGGAACACGTCCTGTGGGCGCTGTCGGAGGGCGAACGGCTGGCGCGCGAGGTGGAAGCCGCCAAGCAGATCATCCGCAGCGAGCAGTTCTTCGATGGCGCGACCAGCCTGCCCGCCTTTGAGACGGTCATCCAGGCGCTTGAAGTCGCGTCGATGCCGTTCTTCCCGGCTTCGCTCACCCTGCAAACCTATATCTCAGCTTACCCCACCGACAGCAGCGCGGCGCTCTTGCAGGCGGTCCGGGACGAACACCACAACATCTTCCTGGAGCTTTTCCGCGAGGGCATCCTGCGGGAAATCGCCCGCGAACACCCGGACATCGTCGGAATCTCCATCCCGTCCATGCCGCAGATGCTTGCCGGCATGACTCTGGCATACCTGGTGAAGGATGCCGGTCTCGACTGTCACGTCACGGTCGGCGGACCGCACATCAGTATGCTGCGCGATGAACTCGTCAAGGTCCCGGCAATCTTCAGTTTGTTCGACAGCGCGGTGGTGTTCGACGGCGAAGTGCCGCTGCTCCGGCTGGCGGAAGCGCTGAGCGGCGATGGCGATCTCTCCACCGTGCCGAATCTCGTCTATCGAGATGGCGATGCGATCCGCGTGACCGAGCGTAAAGTTCCAGAGAAGATCAGCGATCTACCCATGCCTGATTTCGACGGGCTGCCGCTGGACCGCTATCTCGCGCCCTATCTCGCGCTGCCCCTGCTGACCGCGCGCGGCTGCTATTTCGGCAAGTGCGCTTTCTGCAACGTCGGCTATGGCGAAGCGGAATCCTTCAGCCAGCTGCGCGTTGAGCAGCTGGTCGAACAGATGACGGCGCTGCGCAGTCGCTATGGCGTCCGTCATATCTTCTTTTCCGATGAAGCGATCTCGCCGAAGAACCTGCGCGCGCTGCCGCTCGCCCTGGAGACGATCGGCGCGCCGTTCCACTGGGGTGGATGCGCCCGCTTCGAGCGGGTGATCACGCGCGATCTGCTGGAATCGATGCAGCGCGGCGGCTGTCGGATGATCCTGTATGGTCTGGAAAGCGCATCCGAAGCCATCATGGACCGGATGCTCAAAGGGACCCGCGCCGGGGACATGAGCCGCATCCTGATCGATGGCAGCGAAGCCGGAATCTGGAATCACACCTTTTTCTTCTTCGGCTTCCCTGGCGAGACCCTGGAAGATGCTCAAGCGACGGTGAACTTTCTGTACCAGCACAAACCGCACATCCATTCTGCGGCGATGGGGACCTTCCTGATGGAACGTTACTCGCCTGCCCACCAGTTTCCTCAGCGTTTTGGCGTCTCGAAGATCGTCGAAGAGCCGGAGAAAGACCTGGCGATATACTTCGATTATGAGGTCGCCCAGGGGATGAATGCCGCGTTCGCTGAAACGATAGCCGATCGCTTCATGGAGACGCTGCCCGATAAGCCTTTTCCGCAGTTTTACGCCAACGACGTGTACCGCTTCCTGTACGCCTCTTATCTGAGCGAAAAGGGCAAGCCGATGGTCCCCTGGCTCATCCCGGAACCCCAGCAAGCATAGTGCGGAGCCATAATGATCCTCGATACTCTGACCCAGGAACTGGACTCGTACCGCGACACGACGCCGGACGGCGCGCTGGCGCAGACCCACGCGCCCCTGATCTGCTTCGACACGCAGGAGCCGTTTCTTCCGCTGGCAGCCGGCTGCACCGTATTTCGGTCGGCGGCGAAGTCGCCTTCCTCGAAGTTCGCCATCGATCCCGCCGACGGCACTGCGATTGAGTATGCCGTCTGGTGGGACTGGGAGATTCAGCATCTCTACGAACTGGAGCATATCTGGGTCTATCTGAACGCAGGCGGCGATATCGTCCGGGTGGAAGCGTCGGCGCATGGCGCGAAGTATTCGCTCCAGCGTCGTGACGGCGCGCTGCCCCTATCCGATGACGGACGCCCCCTCGTGTACTCCGAACCCGGTAAACATGGTTTTGCCGCCGATGCCGAAGCGTTCAGCGGATACGTCGATCACATCATCGCCAACTGCCGCGCGAATGCCGGGGAAGAGGGCATCCACACCCGCAATCTCTTCGGCGCTGCCGCCTTTGGCGATCCGAGTCCGTTCGAGCACCGCCTCGCCAGACGCTATATGCAGCGGCTCGCCTTCACCCCATCCTTCGCCTTCAACCGCGTCTTCGATCTGCGCAGCGTGCCGATCCTACCCTGGGCGCGGCTGAAAGCCTGGATTCCCCGACGCATTAATGCCTGGCGAGAACATCTGCCGCAGATCGTCCCGCATATCCCGCTGGTCTGCCTCGATTCTGGCGATACGCTGATGGATGAGGGGACACAGCGCTATGTTGATGAGGTCGTCGTCGCCGCCGAATTCATCCCCGGCGCGCTGGACCTGCTGGCTGGACTGCACGCCGCCGGCTATCCGCTGGCGCTGGTGGTCGATGGTTCGGTCGCCGGGACGCGGAATTTCTACCAGCAGGTCCCCGGTTTGTGGGAAGCCTTTGCCGCCCTTGCCGTTTCCGAACAGGTCGGGGTCGATAAGCCCGACCCGCGTATGTTCCGCGCGGCGCTGGATGCCATGAACATCCCCGCTGAGGACTACCCCCGTGTGGTCATGTTCGGAAACAATCTCTCGCGCGACATCAAAGGCGCGAACGCGCTTGGGCTGATCAGCGTGTGGCTGAGCTGGTCCACGCGCCGCACCCACACCCCAGCCGACGACAGCGAAGTTCCAGCCTACCACATCGCCTTGCCCCTGGAACTCCTCGACCTGCTGGAACGAATCGAGCTGGGGCTGCCGGCTACGTCTCAAACGTGAGCGTCAAAGGTTCGCGCAGCTCCATCTGAACACGCAGCAGCTCGCCCGCCGGCGAGACCGCAAACGAGGTCTCGCCCCCGGCGAGATGGATCGTCACGCCCGGAAGCCGCCACTGCTCGGCGTGAAGCTGCTCCGCTGCCGCCTGTGGAGCATAGAGGTCGATGACGCAGGCGGCAGGCGAGTGACTGTACAGCCGTATCTGCCTGGGCTGCGCCACGCCCTGGATCAGGCTCTCGCTTCGGATGCGCATCCACCCTACTGCGCCGTCAGGGGTCAGCCAATGGGCGGTGGCAGGGTGAAACTGATTGGTGCGCCACGAGTTCAGGTGATCCGCCTCTGCGCCCAGCATCAGCGAGGATGACAGCCATGCCGTCGCCGTGCGCTGCGGCTCGATGGTGCGTTCCAGCAGACGCTCGCCCTGAAACTGACTCAGATGAGGCAGCACATCCTGCGGCGGGCGCGACCCCACCAGCGCGACCAGCGGCATGAAGAAGAAATCCGCCGCATGTTCAAAGGGTTGGGAAGGGTCTGGGAGTGGGGCGCTGCCAGGGAGCGTGACCGCGCCGATCCACAAGCCCAGCAGCGCGAGATACGCTGTCATGTCCATCCCGTAGCTGCGATCATACGGTCCGCACATGTTGCGCATCCCGGCGTGATAGAACTGCGCCAGGTCGCGCCAGAGTTCCGCTTCCATCGAAGCGCCATGCTCCCGGTACAGCGGGGTGGAGCCATATTCGCGCCACAGCGCCAGCGCATAGAAATCCACGCCGTAGTAGGTCGGAGAGTTGTATTCGTTGAAGGTCTTGAAGCGGCTGAAAAGTCGGTGGATTTCTTCCGCCTGGCTGAGCGCATAGGCGCGCCATGTCTCATTTGCGAAGGCGATGCCCGCGTAGTCCAGCAGGAAAGCGCTCATCAGCGAGATGTTCGTGTATTCCGCAGCCACTTTTCGCGCGAACGCCCCCTCCGCAGCCAGGAGGATCGCACGGCGCATCCGTTCCTGAAGGGCGGGCGGGATTAGGGTATCGAATTCTCTGAGGAGGATGATGAACACGCTGCCGATGAACTCGCGCCAGTTGGGATCATAATCCTGCCAGATGACCGCGTTCTGCGCCGGCGGATGAGGTTCGCCGACATAGCGATAGAACGTGCCGTGATACACTACCCCTGGCTCGTCAAACTGGTAATGGAGTACTGCCTCCAGGGTGGAAAGGGCGCGCGCCACATCCGTTTCCTGCCGGCGCAGCAGCAGTCCGGCTGCGTACCACACCGAATCGCGGATGATGTGCGGAACCGGGCGCGTGCCGAGCTTGCTGCGGGTTTCCCGGTCGTTCGGCGCAAGCAGCAGCTGCGCGTCGCTGCTCCAATAGCCATCCGACCAGGCGATGCTCGCTTCGAACCAGGCGCGGTGAGAAGCATCCAGGTACTCTATCGTCTTCATCTCGTTTCCTCAGTGACCGTCACGCGAAATGCATGAGCATCGAGCATCATCTGACCGTCGAAGCGCTGGGCGCTGCCGTCGTTCGGGTCGATCAGCCAGGTGTCTGCGAGTTCCAGCGAAAACCTGAGCGGCTGGTCCCCCTCGTTAAAGAGCATCGTCCAGGTCAAGCCGGCTTTGCGCACCTGGCGCACGCGCAGCCCGTGCGCCTCGATGGCAGCGAAGGGCGAAGCCGGCAGCAGCGCGCGAAGCGCAGCGGCGCACGCCTGGGTATCATCAGTCCAGCGCACAACCGGGACGCCCGCCGAAAACTGGCTGAGCAGCGCCTCAGCCCAGACAGGAATCTCCCCGTCGACAATCAGCGCCGTATAGCGCTGATCGGCGATGCGCAGCGCGCCGCCGTCCACCTGGCAGCGCGACAGATCGTCGACATCCAGGTAGTTAAAGTCGATCTGGCGCTGCAAGCAGGCTTTCGCCGCCCGCCAGGGCAGCTGGTGGTGTTCGCCCAGAATGGCGACATGACAGACCAACTGGCTGTCGGTGTTCAGCCAGCAGAGGCGGCTGCAGGCGCGCGCAAATTCTGGGAATTCCCGGTCCCACCAGGGGCTGTGTGGACCCACATCAGGAGGGCGCTCATCCCGGCGCGGTCCGCGCACTGAGTAGTAGAAAGCGTGCGGGATCAGCAGGTTGCACCCGCGCACCAGCAGCCAGTTCGCCAGCCAGCGCATCTCTTCGAAAGTCATCTGGTGACCATAGGCGCCGCAGAACTCGTTGGCATTGCGCCGCCGCCCGCCGTGCAGCATCATCGACGCCGCCGCTTTCGCCTGTGTAGACTGACGCCCTTCGAGCGCTGAGGGCTTATCCATTTCGATCTGCCGCCAGACGATGTCCTGTCCGGGGATGTGGAAGTAGCGCAGATGACGGGTCGCATCGGGTTCGGCGGGGTGTCCGGTCAGCGCGATCTGATGTCTTTCGCACCAGTCAAAGAGCTGCCGATAGTAGGTTTGCTCGAAGCGGTGTTCGACCGCGCGTTCGTAGTCCTGACGCACAGCCTGGGGGCAGTCGTCCTCCCACAGCGCCGGCAGATAGGGTGCAAAGTCGTAGCCCAGAAACGCATGGAGATGAGTCAGGATGCCGCGCGTTGCGGGCAGCGCGCCGGCTTCGCGCGGTCGCCCCAGCAGCATCGGTTCATCAGTGAAGATGGCTCGAATCGTCGAACCGAAGAACGCGCCAAATTCCGCGTGGAACCGGTCGTAGACCAGGCGAATGAAGCAGGCGACGGCATCCGGGTTCAGCAGGTCTGAGGCAGGCGGGCTGGTTTCCGGCGATTCGCCGCTCGCATCGCGCACCTCTTCATCCAGATAATGCAGCCCTCGAATGACCGAGTCAACCGGACGTTCCACCACCGCGTAACGTTTCCCCTTGTAGGGGGTCTCGACCAACAGGGTCTGCGAGTCGTTCAGCGCCAGTTCACCCCGATCATCGACGGCGATACCGGAGACGCTGACGTTCGGCATCAGACTGTCCAGTTCGATACGAACCATGCCTCGGCACTGGAATGCCGGGTCGTGCGCGACGACCTGCCCGGCGGAAGACCCGCTTGGATACATGCCCTCGTCGTACAGGATCACCCACATCTGCCGACGGCGGGCTTCCTGAAGGGCAAAGGCGATCTTACTGAGAAGCATCTGGCTCATCCAACCGAGATGCGGCGGTAAGCCCAGACGGGGGTGCAGCACAAAGGACTGCACCCCATGCTGCTGGAACGCCTCCATCTGGCGCGCGATCTTGCTTTCTTCAAGATCATCGTTCCAGAACCAGAACGGCGTCAGCGAATACTCTGATGGCGGAGCCTGCCAATCGTGCGGCAGCGAAAGACCGCCGGCGGGGGAGTGCGTCGTGCTGGTCACTGAGTCATGATCTCTGAGCGCACAGGGGCAGCGGCAGTATCACGGGGTTTCGTCGGGAGAAGCACGGAGCAGCCCTTCGGATTCCAGGTGAGAAATATAGCTTTGCAGAGCGCTGCGGTTATGGGCGCGTATCACCGCCTCAACCCTGTCGGCGTCGCGCGTGCGCATCGCCTCTAGGAGCTGATGGTGTTCGACCTGCGCCGTGTTCTGGGTGGAGATGTCTTTCAGGTAGTGCGCTCGCAGCCGATGCCAGTGATCGAAGGTCTTCTGCATCATCTTGTGAACCAGACGCATCCTGGCGCAGTCGCAGATGAACAGATGCAGCGCTTTGTTCTTCTCTGACCATGCTTCGAGGTCGTCGATCAGCCCATCCATTTCATCGATCATGGCTTCCAGGGTTTTCAGATCATCCTCAGTGGCGATGACGCATGCTTTGCGGCTGGAGATCGTCTCTTGAGATTCGAGCAGCGCAAAGACCTCGAAGATCAGCGTCGCATCGATGTCCGTGATACGCGCGCCCGTATACGGCTCCGTCGTGATGAATCCGTCGGCTTCAAGCTGCTGGATGGCTTCGCGAATGGGAATCTGGCTGACGTTCAATCGTGCAGCCAGCTCATCGATGACAAAGCGTGACCCAGGGACGTACACGCCTCTGATGATCTCTCGCTTGAGGAAGTCGTAGATCATCTCTCGTTTACTGCGGTATCGAGGCAGCATAATAGGACTGCTTATTAACTTGAACATCACTATATCCTATATAATATAGGAATTTGAGTGAAAAGCAAACAGTCCAGATGCGCTAGGCGGCTGCGGCTTCAGGAGCGCTGTTCGCGCTGCCTCTCGACGCCCTGCCACAGCCCGTAGAGATACATCACCGCCAGGGCGCGGTCATACAGCCCGTAGCCGGTGCGTCCCGTTTCGCCCCAGATCGCCCGCCCGTGATCGGGGCGCAGGGGTCCCGTGTAGCCGATCTCGACCAGCGCGCGCATGACAGCCGGCAGGTTGACGTGCGTCGGCTGTGTGTGAGCAATCTCGCGAAAAGACTGCTCCCCGGTCAATTCGACATTGCGCAGGTGGACGAAATGAATCCGACCCGCGAACTGATGGACCATGCTCACCAGATCACAGCCCGCCAGCGTGCCGAGCGACCCCGTACAGAATGTCAAGCCGTTGTGGGGGCTTTCCACCACATCAAGGATGCGCTGAATCGTCGGCGCATCGCGTACGATGCGCGGCAAGCCGAAGATCGACCAGGGCGGATCATCGGGATGAATCGCCAGATAGACGCCTGATTCCTCGGCGACGGGGACGACGCGCCGCAGGAAGTAAGCGAGATTCTCGAACAGCGCAGCCTCGTCAATCGCCTTGTACTCGTCAAGGACGACACGCAGCTCGTCTCCGGTGAACCCGCGCGCCCACGCCACCCGCATTTCCAGCCCGCGCCGCAGATCGTAAGCCTGCGCCGCCTGATGCTCGTAGGCGGTGACATACGATCCGTCGGCGAGTTCAGACTTCATGTCGGTACGCATCCAGTCGAAGACGGGCATGAAGTTGTAGCACAGCACGGGAATGCCGGCGCGCCCCATGTTGCGAATGCTCTCGCAGAAGATGTCGATCAGCGCGTCGCGTTCGGGCGATCCCTTCTTGATCGCTTCGCCGACGCGAATGCTCTCGATCACGTCAAGGCTGAAGCCGTGTGCATTCACCTTCTGCCGGAGCGAAGCGAAATCCGCCTCGGTCCACACATCGTATTCCGTCTTCTCCTCAATCGTGCCGACGATCCCGCGCACCACCGAAATCTGGGCGATATCCTGCAAACGCACGGCGTCGCCATCGCCAAACCAGCGCATGGTCATCTTCATGAGTGTTTCCTTTGGATGGGGAACCGGTCTAGACGCCGCCAAAGACGCTGAAACCGCCATCGATGGGGACGACGATGCCGGTGACGAAGCGCGCCGCGTCGCTCGCCAGCCACACCAGCGTGCCGACGAGGTCATCCGGTTCACCGAAGCGCCGCATCGGGGTGGCGTTGATGATGGCGTTTCCGCGCGGCGTCAGTTCGCCCGTCTCCTTGTCGATCAGCAGAAAGCGGTTCTGTTCGCCCAGGTAGAAACCGGGCGCGATGGCGTTCACCCGGATGTGCGGGCTGTGTTCCTGTGCCATATGAACCGCCAGCCATCCGGTGAAGTTGTTGAGCGCGGCTTTTGCGGCGCTGTAGGCGATCACCCGCGTGAGGATTTTGTACGCCGCCATTGATGAGACGTTGATGATCGACCCGCTCTGTGCCTGCACCATCCGCTTACCGAACACCTGCGAGGTCAGCACGGCGCTGGTATAGTTGAGGTCAAAAACGCCCTGCATCGCTTCCGGCATTAGGTCAAAGAAGGTACGCTGCCCCGGCACGGCGGTCGCTTCCGGCTTATTGCCGCCCGCGCCGTTGACCAGGATATCCACTTTGCCGTAGGTATCGATCACCTGCTGCGCGGCATGGTCCAGCGCCGCCTGATCCAGCACATCGGCGCTGATGCCGAGCGCCGTCGCGCCGGACTGCCGAAGCGCGGCGACGGTGTGGTCGATTTTTGCCGGATCGCGCGCGATCACGACGACCGATGCGCCGGCATCCGCCAGTCCATGACACATCGCCGCGCCGAGTACGCCGGTCCCGCCGGTGACGACGGCGACTTTTCCACTCAAATTAAAGGTGCTGGTCGGCATAGATTATCCCTGTTCGCCTAAGAGCGTTCGCCAGATAAGAATTCCTCGCGGATCGGATGGAAGGTATCGACCAGGCGCACATACGCGCTCAACGTCTGGATCGAATGTGGGATATTAGACGGGACGACTATCAGATCACCCGCGCTGAGGTCATAAACGTCACCGTCCAGGAAGAAGCGCACATTCCCCGCAGCAACATACGTGATCTGCTCGTGTGGATGACTGTGCGGCGGGTCGGGTTCCGCCGCTGGACCATCCGTCAGATCAAGGACGACAGTCATCAGGTGTTCGCCATGCGCGAGATAGCGTTCGCGTCCCGGCGCAATCCCTTTGCGGTGTGGTTGCGGGTGCGGCGTCACAGACATGAACCTCATTCATCCCAATCCGAACATTACGGACCTAGCTTAACGCGCCAGCCAGCCCCCGTCTACCGGGATCGTCGCCCCGTGCAGGTAATCGGAGGCAGATGAGGCGAGAAACACCGCCGCTCCCTGCAAGTCCTGTGGGGTTCCCCACCGACCCGCCGGGATGCGCGCCAGTATCGCCGCGCTCCGCTGGGCATCGGCGCGCAGCGCGGCGGTATTGTCCGTCGCCATGTAGCCGGGCGCAATCGCGTTCACGTTGATGCCGAGCGCAGCCCATTCGTTCGCCAGCGCCCGCGTGATCCCCATGATGGCGCTCTTTGCTGCCGTGTACGACGGCACGAAGACGCCGCCCTGAAAGGACAGCATCGACGCCACATTGATGATCTTGCCGGAGTGCCGCTTCACCATCGAGCGCGCCGCCGCCTGCGCCAGGAAGAATGCCGCTTTCAGGTTGATTTGCAGCACGGCATCCCAGTCCTCTTCGCTGAATTCGAGCGCAGGCGTGCGCCGGATGATCCCGGCGTTGTTGAGCAGGATATCGACCTCGCCCAGGTTCGTCTCAACCTGTGTGATGATCGCCGCCAGGTCCTGCGGTGTCGCCGTCTGAAGATCGGCAGAAACTTGCAGGAAGCGGCGTCCTGCCGCCTGCACCAGGGCGCACGTCTCGCCGCAGTCCGGCGCGCGATCCAGCCCGGCGATGTCTGCTCCGGCTTCCGCCAGACCGACCGCCATCGCCTGCCCGAGTCCGCGACTTGCCCCGGTGACGAGGGCGATCCTGCCCTCGAGTCGAAACGCATCAAGGATCGTCATCGTCATCGCCTCAGTACAGCGTCGTCATCGGCACGGCGTCCATGTCGCTGAACGTCTGATTTTCGCCTGCCATCGCCCAGATGAAGGCGTAGTTTCCCGTCCCCATCCCAGCGTGAATCGACCAGCTCGGTGAAATTGCCGCCTGCTCATTGCGAATGACCAGGTGGCGCGTCTCGCTCGGTTCGCCCATCAGGTGAAACACGACGTTGTCGCCGGTGATATTGAAGTAGAAGTACACCTCCATGCGCCGCGCATGGAGATGAGCGGGCATGGTATTCCACAGGTTGTTCGGCTCCAGCATGGTCAGCCCCATGACGAGCTGGCAGCTCTTCACGCCGTCGGGATGGATGTACTTGTTGATGGTGCGCTCGTTCGAGTTGGCGATGCTGCCCAGATGCACAGGCGAGGCGCTGCTGATCGGGATGTGCGTCGTCGGGTAGGCGGCGTGCGCGGGCGCACTGGTGAAGTAGAAATGAGCAGGCTGGTCGGCGCTGTCGCTGGCGAACAACACCTCGCGCGCGCCCATGCCCACATACAGCCCGTCAACCCGGTTCATGGCGTAGGATGTGCCATCCACCATGATCGTCCCCGCGCCGCCCACGTTGATGATGCCGATCTCGCGGCGTTGAAGGAAGAAATCTGCGCCCAGGTCCTTCGGCGAAGCGGTCAGCGCCAGCGGCGATGCGGCTGGCGCGGCTCCGCCGATGATCATCCGGTCGATATGGCTGTAGGTCAGTGTGATCTCGCCGGGGACGAACAGCGTGGGAATCAGGAATTGTTCGCGCAGCTGCGCGGTGGTGAACATCCTGACTTCATCGGGGTGAAACGGATAGCGCATTTCCATAATGGGTTCCCCTGTCCTAAAGTTCCAGCAGGTAGAGCTGAACGCGCCCCCCGTGATCGGAGGCGTAGAGAATCCGGCTGCCATCCCAATCCCAGGTCGGGTGACAATGACTGCTTTGGGTGTGCCATGACGTGCCGTGCGCGCACAGCGTTTGATGCGCCGCCTTGTCGCCGGAAATATCGATCAGCAGCAGATGATCGACATCATCGGCGACCAGCACCGTGCTGTCCGGGTTGGCATGATAATGATTGCAGTAGTACGGCAGATCGATCTTCCGAACAAGCCTGCCGTCTCGATCCATCAAGCCGACGAAGGGGATCATCGCGTTTTCGTTGATGGCGACCTCCGTCACGACCGCCTGGGTGCGATGCGAGGTGATCGTGCCGTCGTGACCAGGTCCGCGATTATCGAAGAAAACGTGACCATCCTGCGTCCAGAACTCGTGCCCGATCGCGTCGTGTTCCTGCTGACGGAAACAGGGACGAACTTCATGCGAGACGAAATCGAGGAACCAGATGCGCTGTGTGACCAGATTCCAGGGACCTTCGTGGCAGAACGTCCCCAAGGTCGGATCGACAGGCGAAAACTGGAAATGTCCGACCTGATGCGTATCCTTGAACACGTCGAACCAGCCGGAGCCGTCGATGTACGCCAGCGTGATGCGTCCGTCCTTGATCTCGTAGAACCGTTCCTTGAACCCCGCGTAGTTCGCTCCGTGATAATGAATTGGCGACGGCGAAGCCTCGTTGCGGCAGAAGGCGACGTAAGCCCGGTTGGGGGCAATCGATGGGACGCTCGCCATCGCATAAGCGCCGCGCTCCTCATAGACGACCGTCGTCTGCCCGGTTTCGGGGCGCAGCACCTTGACCTGACTGCCGCTGCTGTAGGCGATCAAATCCCCTTCAGGCGTCTTGGTTGCAGCATGCGGCGAACTCACCACATCGTCGGAAAGCTGCTCGATTTCGCCCGTGTCCAGGTTCATGCGAAAGAGGTTGTAGTCAGGGTCTTCGTGCGGCGCGACATCTTTGCCGGAAGCGCGATCCGACTGGAAGATGATCTCGTTTTTGCCGCGCACGAACGAATTTTCAGTGAAGTACATGTGTACGTTGTTGCCGGTGGAAGTCAGACGCTTGATCGTTCGCCCGGTCATTGGGTCGGTGAACGAGCTGATCTCCGACGCCCATGTCTTGCCCGCCATATCGTCAATCCTTTGATGCAAGCGGCGTGAGGGTTAAGCTGAATTCTGTCCCTGTAACGCGCGTGATGAGCCGTTTGAGGACGCCGTCACGTTCATTTTCGCGGCATTCCCGCTCCAGCGTTTCCAGTGAGAACTGCGCCCCTACCGCCCTGAGCAGGATCGCCGAGTGTTCGCCCGTGATGGTCACTGTATCCCCGGCGATTCTGACATCGTGCCATGTCACGAAGCACTCGTCGATGGGCAAAGGTTCCCCGGCGAACACGAATGTGTCGGTCAGTTGGGCGACTCCGGTGTTCGCGTCGAGGCTGAGCGTGCGCTGTGCCCGCGTCAGTTGGGGGAGATCATAGGCGGTGTGAAAATCGACCACGACGATCTTCCGTCCGTCGCGCTCACCATGCTCGATGATGGTCCCGAAGAACTGCCGCGTCCCGCCAAACTCGCGTCCGTGCTGCTGCAAATGCCCACCGATGCGCGGGATGTTGTGCAGCGAGGCGTTGGTGAAGGGGTTTTCGTAGCGGTGCTGGCGGAAATAATGCTTGCTGTATTTGCCGCGTCCGGCATCGGGGATCAGGCTTTCACCGTCGATGTGGTAGACGAAGCTGCCGACATCGACATGGCTGTGATGCCCGTCATTATGTCCGACCGTGATCGCCAGCACGACGGGTTTGGTTTGCGCTTCGCCCACCAGCTTGACGACGCCCACCGTCGGCAAAAGGTAGTCGTGCAGCGGCGGCGCTTCGCAGTCCTTGCCGTCCCACCAGACGATCTGGCGCAGCATGATCGGCAGTTTGGCGATGGAATAGCTGTGTTCGTCGGGGCGGCTGCTGCCGCCGATCAAAGCGCGCAGCTCGCTCACGCCGGTGCGTTCAGCGATACGCTGCACAATGCCCGCCGGAAGCTGCACGGTATCGGGCGTGTCGCCGAAATTCAGGTACATTGGCGGTTTGAGCGCCATCCCGACCGGATAATAGGCGATGGCTTTCATGCGCTCGCTCGCCAGCAGATCGTATTCTCCGCCGCTGATCTCGCGCAGCAGTTCGGCGACGGTGACATAGTACATCAAGCCGTATGCCCAGTAGCCGACGCCCTCAATGCTGCCGCCATCCTCCTCGAATGCCGTGTTGATGTAGGTATCGAAGCCTTCCAGCACCATCGACAGCGCTTCGGTCAGCGTTTGCAGGTCTTTTTCCAGCCGCAGGAACGCCAAGCCGATGCTGCCGTTGCATACCCCATTCCAGTTGAGTTCGCCCTTGAACCACCAGTGATCCCGTCCATACGCCAGATAGGGCTGGAAGATGTGCCGTTCGACTTCCTGCCGCACCCGTTGGTAGACCTCCGGCGCGAGATCATCCGCCAGCAGGTAGACGGTTTCGGCAAGGATCGCCCCGGTTTCGGCGGCGAAGAGATCGATGCTGTCCGGCTGGCGCGTGAGCGACGTGTGCGCGCCGAGCGGTTCGGCGCGGATGATCGGCGGGGGGACATCCCAGTAATCGGGTCCCTGTTCCTCGTGCGCCGGGACGACCCACGACGTTTCCTCGCAGATCGCCCAGAGCAAGTCTTGCACCGGATCGATCATCGAGCGGTCGCCCATGATGGTTTCGACCAGCGCGCGGGTCAGCATGGCGCGCCGGCGAAAATAGGGGTTCTGATAGCCGGGGCGTTCGCCGGTGCGCTCAAATTCGCGGTAGCTGGAATAGCTGAGCATCGGAATATCGTGAACGTCCGGCACGACCTGGCGCATGACCGCCAGCAGATGTGGTGCCGCCGCCGCCTGACGAATTTGCTCGCGCAGGTCGGCGACGGGCGCGGGCGAACGCAGCCAGCGTTTCAGTTGTGCGGACGATGGGCGGCTGGACATGATCTAGTGAACCCCTGTAAGAGTCAGCTCATCGGCGAAGTGACAGGCTGCACCGTGCCCGTCACGCTCGCGCCACGCCGGGACCTGCTGCCTGCAAATGTCCTGGGCATAGCGGCAGCGGGTGTGGAAAACACAGCCGGTCGGCGGCTTGGCGGGATTGGGCACATCCCCGGAAAGGACGATTCGTTCCCGCTTGAGGTCCGGGTTGGTCGAAGGCACGGCAGAGAGCAGCGCCTCGGTATACGGGTGAAGCGGCTGGCGATAGAGCCTGCTGGATTCCGCCAGCTCCATGATTTTGCCGAGATACATCACGGCGACGCGGCTGCTGATGTGCTGGACCACCGACAGATCATGAGCGATGAACAGGTAGGTCAGCCCGAATTCCTGCTGCAGGTCTTGCAGCAGATTGACCACCTGCGCCTGAACTGACACGTCGAGCGCCGATACCGGCTCGTCGCACACGATCAGGCTCGGACGCAGCGCCAGCGCGCGGGCGATGCCGATGCGCTGGCGCTGACCGCCGCTGAAGGCATTGGGATAGCGATTCATGTGTTCGGGGCGCAAACCGACTTTTCGCAGCAGTCCCGCTACCTCTTCTTTGAACTTCGTCGGCGTTTTGCCTTCGCGGATCACGAGCGGCTCACTCACAATGTCCAACACCGTCATACGCGGGTTGAGCGACGAATAGGGGTCTTGAAAGATCATCTGGATTTCGTGGCGAAACGATCTCAGATCATGGTGACTCAACTGCGCGAAATCGACGGGCGCTCCCCCCGCAGAATCGGCATGATACAGTACTTCGCCCGAGGTCGGCTGGTAGGCGCGCACAATACAGCGTCCGGCTGTTGTCTTGCCACAGCCGCTCTCGCCGACCAGTCCGAGCGTTTCGCCGCGCCGCACCGCGAAGCTGATGCCATCGACGGCGCGCACATAACCAACCGTGCGTTTGAGTACGCCGCGCCGGATGGGGAAGTGCATTTTCAGATCATTGACTTCCAGCAGTGTCCGGGAATGTTCGGTCATCAGGTCCTAACCACCTTCCGCGTATAAAGTGCAGCGCACGCGATGCCCTGGTTCGACTTCGACCAGCGGTACGCCGGTCGGATCGCTGCATGCCTGCTTCTTCTGCTTGACTGGGCAGCGGTCGAAGAATGCGCAGCCCTTGGGGACGTTGAACGGATCGGGGATCATGCCCGGTATGGGATGCAGACGGCGCTGATGGCTGCTCATCTCTGGCACCGATTGCAGCAGCCCCACCGTATAGGGATGAGACGGCCTCTTAAAGATCATGTCACGGTCGCCGACTTCGACCACTTTGCCCAGATACATGACGGCGACGCGGTCGGCGACTTCGTTGATCACGCCGAGGTTGTGCGTGATCATCATGATGGCGGAGTTGAACTTCTGCTGCAAATCGCGCATCAGGTCGAGGATCTGCGCCTGGATCGTTACATCGAGCGCCGTCGTCGGCTCATCGGCGATCAGGAGCTGCGGGTTGCACGACAGTGCCATCGCGATCATCACGCGCTGGCGCATTCCGCCGGAATACTGATGCGGATAGGAGCGGATGAACTCGCGCGCGTTGGCGATGCGCACCAGCTCCAGCATTTTCACGGCGCGCGCTTCGGCTTCGCTGCGGTCAACCCGCTGGTGCAGCGTGATCGCTTCCATAATCTGATCGCCGATAGTGTGCATCGGTGAAAGCGATGTCATAGGTTCCTGGAAGATCATGGCGATCTCGTTGCCACGAATATCGCGCATCAGCGTGCCGTTCGGATCAAGCTGCGCCGTATCGACCTCATCACCGCCGGGGCGACGGAACCAGATTTCACCCCGCTGGATTCTGGCGGCCCGTTTGGGCAGGAGGCGCATCACGCTGTGCGCGGTCACGCTCTTGCCACAGCCCGATTCACCCACTACGCCCAGCGTCTCGCCCTTGCGAATATCCAGCGTCACGCCGTCTATGCCGCGCACCATGCCGTCAAGGGTGCGAAACTGCACTTCCAGATCGCTCACTTCCAGAATATTTTCCGGTTTCATGGCGCACCTCAAATCGTGAACGGGTCGGCAGCGTCGCGCAGCCCATCGCCAAGGAAACTGAATGCCAGAATGGCGATCACGATCACGATGGCGGGCGAAAGCACCCAGGGATAGAGCGCCAGCGATTCGAAATTCTGCGCCTCTTGCAGCAGCACACCCCAGCTGGTGATCGGCGGACGCAGCCCCAAGCCGAGAAAACTGAGCGCGGTCTCCGCGATGATCATCGCGGGCAGCGCCAGCGTCGCCACGACGATGATCTGCCCGAAGGTCGCCGGAATCAGGTGCTTGAAGATGATACGGGCGTGGGATGCGCCGGCGAGCCGCGCCGCCATAACATAGTCGCTTTCACGCAGCGAGAGTACCATGCCGCGCAGCTGACGCGCCAGCCATGTCCAGCCGATCAGCGACAGGATCACCGTGATGGCGAAGTAGGTCTCTTGCTGACTCCAGCCCGCCGGAATTGCCGCAGAGAGCGCCATCCACAGCGGGATCGTCGGAAAGGCGCGCACGATTTCGATCAAGCGCTGGATAACGTCATCCACCCATCCGCCGAAATAACCGGAAGCGATGCCGAATATGGTCCCCAGGATGAGGCTCAGCACCACGCCGACCAGACCGATGGTGAGGGAGATCTGGCTGCCATAGATGATGCGCGAGAACATGTCGCGCCCCTGCCGATCCGTGCCGAGCAGGCTGATCAGCCCGCCCTGTTCGTTGAGAAAGAGATGGATGTCCGTCTCAATCAAGCCAAACAACTTGTAGGCTTCGCCGCGCGCAAAGAAAGTCAAATAGAGTTTATTCTCGGTCTGTCGATACACCCGCCGCAGGTTGGAGTCGAATTCGGTGATGACTTCGTAGACGAAGGGGCGAAACTGCCCTTCGTCGATGAGGTGGATCTGCTGCGGCGGCAGGTAAACCTGCTGGACGAAGCGCGTGGTCAGACCATAAGGGGCGACAAACGGCGCAGCAAGGGTGATTAGGTAGAAGAACAGCACGATGACTCCGCCGAACATCGCCGCCTTGTTGCGCCGAAAACGCCGACTCATGATCGCCCACTGCGAGACGGCGAAACGCGCCTCATTCGCGCTCAACTCCTGCAATTCGCCCGACTCGGTCTGCGATTTTTCGGCGAGTTCACGGTACAGGTCCTGCAGTTCCGCTGAAATCTGCTCGACATCCTTGCGTATGATCATGTGTAGACAATCCTTGGGTCTAGCCACGCCAGGACCAGATCGGAGATCAGATTAGCGACCAGCAGCATGACGGACATGATCATCAGGAAAGTTCCGGCGACGTACATGTCTTGACTGAGGAGCGCCCGCAGAAACAGCGGACCCGTCGTCGGCACAGTCATGACTACGCCGATCAGGATGGACGACGAGATGATCTTCGGGATTTCGAGCGCCGTGACCGTGACGACGGGGTTCAGCGCGGAACGCACGACATACTTGTTGATGACCTTGCGTTCGGTCAGTCCTTTGGCGCGTGCGGTGGTCACATACTGCTGATTCATCGCGTCCAGCATGCCGTTGCGCATGATGCGCATGAGCTGCGCCGTACTCGCCAACCCCAGGATCAGGGCGGGGGGCCAGATGTGCAGGAAGAAGTCCCACGCTTTGGCGGCGTTCAGCGGCGCGCTGATATATTCCTGTGAGATGAAACCGACGACATCCAGGCGCAGGACAATGCCGCCGACATAGACCCAGATCAATGCCAGCAGGAAACCGGGCACGGACAAGCCGAGGAAGGCGACCACCGACAGCGCGACATCGCCCGCCGAGTACTGATGCGTCGCCGAATAGATGCCTATGGGAATTCCCAACCCGACCATGACGAACACCGATGCCCCACCCAACAGCAGCGTGTACCATACCTGATCGTCAATCAGGGGCAGGACATCGGTACTCCACTCGAAAGAGTAGCCAAAATCTCCGCGCGCGAAACCGCCGACCCACTTGAGATACTGGTTGATGAACGGCTCATCCAAGCCATACCGCCCACGCAGCAGATCGGCGGTCTCGTTCGACATTCCGCCGCCGCTGGACCCCTGAACCGCCTGCAGCGTGGTGAAGAAATCACCCGGCGGAAGCTGGATGATGGTGAACGAGATGAACGAGATGATGAGCAGCATGGGGATCATCGCGAGTATACGCCTGACGACGTATGCGACCATCAGCACCTCCGAAACGATATAAGTCCGATGAAAAAGAAGCGGATCGGAGGCAGCGTTACGCCTCCGATCCGGTCATCGTCTCACGGGCTACTGATTGGCGTCGCCATCCGTGAAGTAGAAGTGCGCGGGGTCCATCGTCCCCGGCGTCATGATGATCCAGTCCGCCGTGTGGTTTTCGGACACGTTCATGAAGTTGTTCTTGACCACAACCGGGTTCGGCACCAAGCCGACCGTGCCGAGCGTCCACAGGTTTTCGGTGGAGGTGCGCACGATCTGCTGGCAGATTTCCGTCTGGCGCGCCGGCTCAATCGTCAGCTTGTACTCGTCGTACAGGTCCATCACCGCGCGGAGTTCTGCTGTCGGTTCTTCGCCGCTTGCGCCGCCGGACTTGTACCACGTGCCGAATGCCGGAGCCATCCAGGAGCGCTCGTCGAAGGGGAACTGGTAGACCGGATCGACCATCGGCACGAGACCGCGATCCGTCGTCCACGTCGCCACCATAACTTCGTTCGCGCCGGCACGGGGCCAGTAGACGTCACGAGTCATCGATTCGACTTCGGTGCGCACGCCGACCTCATTCCACCACTGCGAGATCAGCTCCAGCGAGTCGGCGATGGTTGCTTCGGTGTCGGACGATTCAACGATGAGCAGCAGTTCAGAACCATCCGCAAAGCTGTAGAAGCCATCCGCGCCGCGAACGAGTCCCGCCTCTGCCAGCAGTTGATGCGCGAGTTCGGGATCGTATTCCCCGTGAATGTTCTCAATTTCGGGGATGTAGCACGGCGAATCGGGCACGACGGTCTCGGTGCGCGGGACGCCTTGACCCAGGAACACCAATTGATTGAGCGTATCGCGGTCAATGGCATGGGACATGGCGCGGCGGAAGCTGAGGTTCTGGAACAGCGCGCGATACTGAGGATCGCCATAGCTCTGATTGAACCACAGAGTCGCGTTGGAAGCCGTCGCCTGGGGCCACAGCAGCATGTGGTAATTGCCGGCTTCAGCGTTTTCCTGATAGACCGGATACTGGGTCAGGCTGATGGCGCGCGCCTGCATACTCAGATCGCCCGCGATCCCCATCGTGTTCACTCCAGAGGCGCCATCGACCAGATGGAAGTAGACTTCATCGATATAGGGGAGCTGATTGCCCGCTTCATCGACGCGCCAGTAGTACGGGTTGCGCTCCGCTACCATCAGCGTTGTGCCTTCTTCGTACTGCGCGATCTTCCAGGCGGTCATGACCGGACGATCCACGTTGTAGTCGAACGCCGCCGCCTCGAATGCTTCATAGCTGCCTGTCGTGCTGTATGCCGGGTGGAACTGCTCAAGATAGTGCTTGGGCGCATAGAAGCCGAAGCGCTCGAAGCCGAGGGGCCACTGACTGCCATGAAACGCCAGACCGACGGTTTCCGCCAGACCGTTCACCGCAGCGAACTTGAGGGTGATCGTATTATCGTCGATCTTCTCAAGCTGCATCGGTTCGCCGCCGACCCGCCATTCGCCATGAATCGAGGCGGTGATGTTGGTATCGGTTTCGATGGCTTCCCACCAGAAGATCACATCATCGACGGTGAACGGCGCACCATCCGACCAGCGCAGACCCTCACGGAAGTGGAGCGTGAGTTCAGTGCCGTCTTCATTCCAAGACCATTCGTCCGCCAGACCGGGCTGAACCGGATCGCTTGGGTTGCGGGGCCAGCGCAGCACAGGATCATAGACGATACGCCCGAAGGCATGGAAGTCGTTGACGCCGCGCCATGCGCGATGCCAGACACCGCCGTACACGCCGATGGTCTCCTCTTCGACGAGATTCACGACACCCGGAGTGACCGGCAGACGCTCGGCAACGGGGGGAAGTTCGCCCGCCGCGACTCGTTCTGCCAGCATCGGCGCTTCGTTATAAACCGTGTCCTGCGCAAAAACCGCGCTGCTCAGCAGCGCTGTTACGGCAAGAGCGATGAGGATGAATGTAAACAAACGCTTGTGCGACATTCTAAGTCTCCACTGTCTATGAAATGAAGTGACGAAGACCTCACGGAAACCGGCAGGTTGTGCGCGTTGCCCTCCTTTTCCCACTGAACCGGCAAATATGCTTGGCGAGGCGGCAGGTGAGATCGACCATCATGTCATGACCGTTCTGCTCGTCAACGCTTTGACGCGCTGCCAGACCTACGACCCGGCGGGCGCTTGCACGCCGCCAGACATCGTGCCGCGCCGGAACCGGCGGGAAGGCACGAGTGTCATCATGAAAGTTCGCCGCCGCTTCTGGACCGGCGGCATCCGCAGCACATATACGGACCCAGGGTCCCGCTTCGCTCCGCATCACATATTCCATCTAGGGGGCGCTTTCCCGCGTGACCAGGTGGACCGGGAACATCTGCACACTTCTTGTCTTCTCGCCCCTTAGCTGGCGCATCAACGTCTCGCCCGCCATCCGCCCCAGCGCGTACCGCTGCACATGGATGGTCGTCAGGGCAGGGGTGACGAGGGACGCCAATGGAATATCATCAAAACCGACGATGGCGATATCTGATGGCACGGAAACGCCTAACGTGCTGCACGCCTTCAGCGCGCCGACCGCCACGAGATCGTTGTAGCACGCCAGCGCCGTCAGTTCCGGGTGACGCTGAAGCAGTTCGACCGTGATGCGCTGGCTCGCGTCAACCGTCGGCGAGCAGTGCTGAATCCAATCCGGCTCGTAGGCGATCTTCGTCTCGGCAAAGGCATCGGCATAGCCCTTCAGGCGTGTTCGACTTCCGTAGGAGCGTTCTGGACCTGCCAGAATGCCGATCCGCCGATGCCCCCGCTTCAGCAGATGCGCTACGGCAAGGCGCTGCCCCTCCTCGGAGTGGGTGAGGATGATGTCTGCCGTGGTGCTGTCCAGAAGACAATTCACGAGGACCTGCGCCGAAAAGTCGCGCAGGCAGAGGCGCAAATCATCCTCGTTTAGCCGCGAACTGCACAGCACCAGCCCATCGACATACTTCTCTGCGAGCGAATGCAGCACGGCTTTTTCGCGCTGCGGGTCTTCTTCGGTGTTACACAGAAAGACACTGTAACTGTTTGCGTAAGCTGTATGTTCGATGCCGCGCGCTACCTCTGAGAAAAATG
This sequence comes from Anaerolineae bacterium, assembly GCA_013360465.1. Classification (GTDB taxonomy): domain Bacteria; phylum Chloroflexota; class Anaerolineae; order Aggregatilineales; family Phototrophicaceae; genus Flexifilum. The sequence continues at coordinate 36,842 of JABWBO010000021.1, forward strand.
GATTCGAGTTGTCGGGCACGACCAGACCGATAGTGCCGGTGCGTTTGGTCACCAGCCCCCGCGCGATGCTGCTGGGGCGGTATCCCAGGCGCACGATGACTTCCTGAATCCGCTCGCGTGTGGCTTCGCTGATCCCCTCTTTGTCGTTCAGTGCCCGCGAGACGGTCATCAGAGAAACACCCGCTTCGCGCGCGACATCAGCCATTGTGACTCGACGGCTCATGGTCACATATTCCTATGCCAGAGCGTTAGCGCTATCGTTAGCGCTCACGATTCAGTTATGCATAGGACGCGCCTGATTGTCAAGGCGATTCATGTAAATTGCATAAATCGCCTCTTGCGGTCAGGATCGGGGGGTGGATTCACCCAGAGCGGTGGACGATCCTGATGCCCCTGCCCGCGCCAACCTGTGTGACCCTGGTCATCCTGGCGATCACGGCGCTTCAGTCCCCTTTCCTGCGCCGCCGCTGGTACAGCCCCTGCCAACCTACCTACCTTAACCACTCTATGACTATGTGCCGTTGTCAGACTGCGAGTCGCCTGCCGAGAATACCCTGCTCATCGTTCCTCAGTGGGTGCGCGACCGGCAGCAGTACGAGACCAGCTACATCTTTGTTATGGAAACCTCAGCCCCCATGTGGAGAGGGGCAGGGGGTGAGGTTGGGGCGAAGTTTGAGGGAGCAACCACCAAAAACGTTAGAACCAGGAAAGTTGAATTGCAGTGCGGTGGCGATCGCGTCGGGGATTAGTTCGGGCATGCCAATAGGAGCGAGGGCAACGAAGTAGACGCCGTGTTTTACCGATGCCGCCGGGACCAACCAGCGTCAGCAGGAGGCAAGCCGGCTCAGCCAGGACTGCCGCAATCTCTGCCAGCTCTTCAGAGCGACCAACAAAGGGCGTTGACTGCTTCGGCAGCGTATCAGCTGTTGCCGTAGACCCCTTATGGCTCTTAAGCGGCGGCATTATTTCGCCTGCTCTACCTGTTCCATCCGTCCCCTCCAATCCCGCCGTGTCTATGCCGACTCTCCATCAGCCGCACCCATCTTTACAGCCTGCCGATCAGCGATAATGCCGGCGCATCTCCTCATGAAAGGGCAGGTTGAGTACCTCGTCCAGCATGGCGCTGGCTTGCTCCAGCGAGGTCGTATAGGGATCCATCAGGATGAGCTGGAGCAGCAGTTCCCGGCTGCCGGATTCGTAAGCCGCCAGTTCGGTCTCAATGGTGGAAACCCGGTCGCGCAGAATATAGTCCACCAGCACCTGCGGCAGTCCGCTGGTTTGGATGCCCTGGATACCGCGTTTGCTGGCGAGTACGGGGATCTCAACAGCGAATTGACGGGGCACACCCGGCACATAACCGCCGGCATTGGGAATGTTGGCGACCACCACGCGCGGTATATCGCAGGCGATGGCTTCAAGCAGCGGAACCATCACTTCGCCGGACATACGCGGCGGAAAGGATTCAGTCACCGGACGGCTGGCGTCGGCTCCGGCGGTCTGGATGCGTTCGACGGTGGTCGCCAGATGGTTGAAATAGTCGCTGTACCAACCGCTGGGGCTTTCGTGCCAGCGTTTCTCAACCTCGTCTGACGTGTGATACCAGTAGGGCCAGGAACCGCCGCCGGGGTTGCAGGTGTCGCCGATGGGGAACACGCCGAAACGCCGGTACAGGTCTACGGCAACCGGACCCATAAAATCGCTGGGACGGCAGGCAGCCCAGTGCTGTTCAGCCTGAGTCTCAATCCAGCGGTCGAGCAGGGGCATAGCGTCTTGACCCTTATAATACAAGTGAGTCAGCCAGACGAAGTGATTCACGCCAGGAATTTCGTAGGTGATGAATTCGCGCTCCAGTCCCAGCAGGTCAGCCAGGTAGTAGACGGCGCTGAAGCCATGACATAAGCCGACGATCTTAGCCTGGGGGTACTTACGCCCCAGGTGCGTAATGCCGGCAAGGACCGGGTTATCCACCTTCAGATACCAGGCGTTCGGACAGATCTCCAGGATGTCTTGGATGAGCGATTCGAACAGCTGAAACTGGTAGAAGTTGATCCAGAAGGCTTCGTCGTGCATGACGTGCAGGCTGCCGCCCATCCGGTAACCGTAGCGGCGGGCGACTTCCCAGCCGGCGCGCAGGCGTTCATGGCCGGCAGCCAGAGCGGTGTTGATGACAAAATCGGCGCCCTTGAGCGCGGTGCGGCGGTCGGTGGTCTTTTCCAGGATGAGATGGTTGCCCACCTCGTCGGCGTAACGCTGGCACAGGTGATGAGCAGCGTCCAGCCGTTCTCGGTTGATGTCCATGAAGCAGATGGTGCTGCCGCTCAGGTTCGGCGTCAGGCACAGGTCACGGATGAGATTGAGCGAAAACATGGCGCTGCCGGCGCCAATGATGGCAATTTTGACGGGCATACTATTTCTCCGATGTGGCGGCAGGACTGAGAAGCAGGTCCAGGAAAGCGGCGAAGTCGCCGGAAGTAAGGTTATTCAGACCCTTGTCAATCGCCTGCGCGCGTTCGAAGCCCAATACTGGCTCGGACAGCAGGCGGTACTTTGCCAGCAGTTCAGCGCTGGACAGCGGATTCTCCGGGTTGCCGCGCGCGATGGCGGGTTCGGATGTGTAACGGCGTCCATTGTGCAGCTGGAAGGTCACATGCGCCCAGCGTTCAGCGGGAAAGCGGGCATTGTAGCGGCTGTCCTCGATCAGGCAGACGGCGTCCGCCAGGCGCAGGATATCCGCGTCGTTCAGGCTGCCGCCCGTCACCTCGGCGGCGGACACCTGTCCGCGCACCAGCGCCGCCGCTACCGGAAAAGGCAGGCTGTACTGGGCTTCGTCGGTGGTCTTTGGGCGGCAGGTGGCAAGGCGCGTGCCCTCATGGAAGGTGGACACCTCAACCTGGGCGATGTCGGCTGCTTGAATCTGGTGCTGACGCTGCAAGCTGAGGGCTGCCTCGATGGCTGGCTGTGCCCAGCGGCAGACCGGGTAGGCTTTGAAGTACTGTTCGCGGATGCGCCAGCGCGTGCCCAGGTCTTCCCACACCGCCGCCGCATCGGCATGTTCGACCGTCAGCGCGGGCGCGCCGGTGAAACCGTCGTCTGCCAGCCAGGCGGCGCTGAGACCCGCCATCGCTCCCCAGCCGGAGCCGTCCTTGACCATTGTCGGGTAATCCACAACACGCATGATCTGGCTGCGCGGTCCGTGATATTCGGCGATGCCGAGCGCCTGACGGGTCTGGTCGGGCGACAGCCTGAGATGACGCGCCCCCAACGCCGCACATGCCAGCGCATTCCAGGCGCCAGAACTGTGATAATCGCAGGCAGTGCTGTGCAGTGCGATGCCGGCGCGGGTGGCGATTTCATAACCCAGCACGATATCGGTCAGAAAACCTTTGCCGTCGGGAACGTCATCACCAGAGTCGATGAGCGCGAGCAGAGCCGGCAGCACCGCCACACCCACGTGACCTTTGGTCAGCACATGACCATCGTGGCAGTCCAGGCTGTCAATCATCATGCCCCCGGCGAGCGCCGCGCCTGGGGCGCTGACGCGGCGTCCATCGAATAACATGCGCGCGCCCCGTCCTGTTCCGACAGCGAACTGCCGCCGGGCATGGTTGCAGATGATACGTGCCGTATCGGTCATCGAACCGCCGGCAGCCGTGCCGATCAGGTCGATCAGACAGCGCTGCGCCTGCTGAATCACGCTGGCGGGCAAATCGTCAAACGTAAGGTCATGGATAAAGGGGATTATAGAAGCAGGGGTCACGACTTGATGACCTCAATTCGGCTGTGCGCCGATCAGGCGGGCAGGAGTGTCTTCGATCAGCATACGGATATTGCCCAGGCTCAGACCCTTTTCTAGGCACATTTGCGCCAGCAGACGCAGCCCTTCGTGAGGTATCGGATTGTGCGTCTGACCCCCGTCACTGGACAGATAGGCTTGCTCGACGCCGACGGTCTGGATCGCCGCGACGGTATCCTCAACGGTGGTGTGCCGCCACATGGGCGACAGCGCGCAGTAGGTGAACTCGAAGAATACGCCGGGCGCAACCAGTTCGGGCAGTTCTTCGGGCTGGAAACCTGGCACGCGGAACAACGGATGAGTGATGACCAGCCGCTCAAACCGCTGCCGGCGGGCGAACTGCGCGAGTGCGACAACTTCGGCTTTGCCCAGATGACCGGTTGCCAGCGCCACGCCCTGTTCCTGGCACAGGGATAGGATTGCTTTTACCTGCGGCGTGAGCGCGCCCTGCGCCAGGATGGTCAGTGGGGCGGAGCGCTGAGCGTGAAACTCCGCCCCCTGCACATCCCAACTGCCGCTGTAGCCAAAGGCATCCACATGACCCTGACTGTCCACCGTCGGCAGCCAGACCACCCGCGCGCCGGTCTTGAGGGCTGTCTCAACCGCCGCCGGGTTGATGCCGCCCAGCGCGTGATTCAGCGTGACAGAGCCGTAGGTGTTGAACGGCGTTGGGTTTTGCCGAGTCAGGGCAGCATTGACCGCTGCTGCCCGACCCACTGTCGCTTCGTGGTGACTCTTGAAGACCATGCCGCGCAATCCGGCGTCGCGGGCGGCTTCGGCGATGGTCAGATCATCAGCCAGGCGCGGATAGACGCAGGGTGCGCTGTGTACATGGAGATCGAAAGCGCCGACGACCGAGACCCGATCCATCATATCAGGCGACGACGAATCCGGCTTGGCGTTTCATCGAGATCATTTCGGCGGTGGGTGGATTCTGCGCCACGCGCCCGTGCAGATTGAACACCTCGATGGGCGTCTTGTAGAGCATCTGCTCCAGTTCAGCATCGGTCGCGCCAATGGCGGCGAACTTGGCAATTTCGGCGGTGATGCTGTCGCTGTCTTCTGACGCCAGCATGATCTTTTCGGCGCCGCACTTCTCCAGCGCCAACCGCAGATAGGCGGGAATGGACAGGCTGGAGCTGAGGTAGATGTTGGGCGCGCGCATCGCCAGACTGACGGCGGTTTCGGCGATGGGATAATCCAGGTGGGCAAAAATGATCTTCAGATTGGGATATTCCAGCGCCATATCGGCGTACAGACCGGGGTTGGTGAAGGGCATACCGTGTGCGCCGACGCAGCCCATGAGCGGAACGCCCAGCCGGTTGGCGGTTTCGAAGTAGACGCGCCCCAGCGGGCTGTTGGGGCTGAAACCGTGACTGAAACCGTGCAGCTTGATGCCGACAAAACCCAGCTCCCTGACACAGGATTCCAGCTCCAGGACTGCGCGCTCTTCGCCATGTTCCTTGATGTTCAGGCTGGCGATGCCGAAGATATGACCGGGATAACGTTTGGCGTTCTCGGCGATGTATCGGTGAACGGCGACCGGATCGCTGGCGCCGCCGAGCGGCTGAAGGATTGCCGTCACGACATGATTAGACGCCATCGCGCTGAGAACATTCTCGATGTGGTTGCCACCCCAGCCGAACGTCCGATCAGTTTTGTCGCGTTCACTGATGTGCTGGTGCGTTTCAATGATGGGTAAGTCGGTATGTACTTGAACGTCGAGACTCATTTGGGTTTTTTCCTTTGCCATTGAGTGTATAGCCTAGTTCGATGCTGATGGCGCTTGCGGTGGTCACCACCTGCGAGGCGAGTTCGTTCAATCGCTCCAGCGGAAGCTGCGTTGTTGGTCCAGACAGCGCCACCACCGCGATGTTCTTGCGCGAGCGGTCAAAAATGGGCGCCGCGACATTGCTGAAACCCAGTAAATATTCATCCTGGCTGATGGCATAACCGCGTTCGCGAATGGCGGAAAGCTGCGCAAGGAGATGCTCTGGGGCGGTGATGGTCTGGCGGGTGGTGGATATCAGATCGCGCTCCAGATAGGCGGCGATGGCTTCATCATCCAGATGAGCCAGCAGCACTTTGCCGCCGCTCGCCGTGTGCGCCGGGATGGTGCGTCCGATCCAGCTGGTCTTGGATGCCGACTCCTCGGTATCAATCTGATCGAGGTACAGCTCATCCCCTTCAAACAGGGTCGCCAGATAAATGACATGACCGGTCTCCTGACACAGGCGGCGCAGGTGCGGATTGGCGACGGTGCGGATATTGAGTTCGTTGAGGACGACATGCGTCAGACGCAGCAGTCCCAGCCCCAACCGGTAGCCATCACGGCTCTGGACGACGACGTTCTGCTGCGCCAGTGTGCTGAGCAAGCGGGAGGCGGTGCTGTTGTGTACGCCGAGCTGCCCGGCGATCTGCCCGACAGTCAGCGAGGACTTGGCGTCGGCAAGCAGAAACAGAATATCCAGTGCTCGCTCGACCGATTGGATGGAGGCGGACTCCGCGGGTAGGCGTTGGCTGGTCATGCCGATATCACATCACCACTCAATCACGCCGGTGGCGGCGGCGAAGTTGCGGATGAACCGACTGCCATCGGGATACTGGGGCGTGTAGGCTTCAGGGTGTCCCTGAATGCCGAACACCGGGATATCCGTATGCTGCATGACCTGGATACGACACCAGTGGGTCGAAGCCAGCAGACGAAACCGGTCGGGCAGCGATTTAAGTTCCCAGTAGTGACTTTCCATCACCACCGGACCGGTATCCGGGAATCCGGCGAAGAGGGGATGTCCGGGCGCCTGAATTTGCAGCGGCAGATACCCTCTCTCCTTGCGCATTCCGGGATGGTAATCGGGCATCAGGTCGTTCTCGCCGGTTTCCAGCGGACCCAGGGCATCCGCCGGGGCGCCGAAGGTCATGCCGATAAGCTGGTGACCGCCGCAGAAGCCGAGTACCGGGTATTCGCCGCTGGTGATGGCGGCTTGCAGCGGCTTGAAGTTGTCCCAGTCATATTCTGCCCAGTCAGGCGTGTTGCCGCTGATGAAAAAGGCTTTGACGCCCTTGGCGCGCAGCCAGTCCAGGCTGAAGTTGCGGTAATGGACCGGCAGGCAGGGGACGCCGACGGCGCTCTGAATGTTCTGGGCGCGTTCCAGGAATTCCTTGTTGTGCGGCGGACCCTGTACCGGGTGCTGCGTGATCTTCTCGTGCTGGATGTCTACGAAGGCTAACATGATTGCTCCAGGTGGCTTCACTGCGTATGCTGAGCTTCAGTCTGCGTCTGAAGAGCGCGTAATTCTGACAATGGAATATGACAGTAGATGATGTGGTCATCGCCCACGTCCTGCCCAAGCGGTTCCTGCTGCTCGCAGACAGAGCCGATCTTGCGCGGGCAGCGGGTATGGAACCGGCAGCCGCTCGGCGGGTTGGCAGGGCTGGGCACTGAGCCTTCCAGGCGGATAGCGTGGGGCTGTGCCCCGGCGTGGATCGCCGGAATAGCCGATACCAGCGCCTCGGTATAGGGGTGATAGGGCGGCTGGAAGATCGCTTCTGCCGGACCGATCTCGCAGATCTTGCCCAGATAGATAACGGCGACTTCATCCGACAGGTAGCGCACGACATTCAGATCGTGAGCGATAAACATGAGGGCAACGCGCCGTTCGCGCTGGAGCTGCTGCAGGAGATTGAGTACAGCGGCTTGAACCGAGACATCCAGCGAGGAGATCGGCTCATCGCACAGGATAAGCTGCGGCTCGCCGGCGAAGGCGCGGGCGATAGCGACGCGCTGCTTCTCACCGCCGCTGAGCTGCCTGGGGCGGCGGTCGAGATAGGTTTCGTCCAGGTTGACGGCTTTCAGCAGACCGATGATATGGGCGCGTTCGTGTCCGCGCGGCACGATGTTAAAACAGCGCAGCGGTCGACGCAGGGTTTTCTCCACCGTGTGACGCGGATTCAGGGATGAGTCCGAATTCTGGAATACCATCTGCATCTGGCGCAGGGCGGCACGGCTGCGGCGGGCGATTGGGCGGGTGAAGTCGCTGTCGCCGAAATCAATGCGCCCGGATGTGACCGGCTTGAGTCCGGCTACAGCCCCGGCGATGGTACTCTTGCCACAGCCGCTTTCGCCGACGATGCCCAGCGTACGCTGCGGTTCCAGGCTGAAGCTCACGTCGTCGATGACCCGGATGCGGCGGCTGCGCGCCAGTCCCAGCAGTCCCATCAACTGAGTGAAATACACCTTGAGGTTGCTCACAGTCAGCAGGGCTTGGCGATTGGATGTGCCCGACTTTGCCGGAGTGCTTGGCGGCTGTGGGACCGGCGCCGCAGCCGGCTGTTCGATCACTGTGCGCCAGCGGAAACAGCGGGCGGCGTGACCGGCAGCGACTGATTCAAGCTGTGGCGCGCCCTGGGTGCAGCCCGGTTCGGCGAATGCGCAGCGCGCCGCAAACGTGCAGCCGCGCGGCAGCGCCGTCAGCGGGGGAACTCGCCCCGGAATCGAGTACAGCGCGCCGCTGGTATGACGGCTGACCGCCTGCGGCACGCAGCGCAGCAGTCCGGTGGTATAGGGGTGATGAGGGCGGTCGAAGAGCTGGCGCACCGGGGCTTCTTCAATCAACTCGCCGGCATACATCACGCCGACGCGGTCGCAGATGCGGGCGATGACGCCCAGGTTGTGGCTGATGAACAGTATCGCCATTTTGAATTCGCGGCGCAGGTCGTTGAGCAGGTCGAGTACGCCGGCTTCGATGGTCACATCCAGACCGGTTGTCGGCTCATCCATGACCACCAAGTCTGGGCGCAGGAGCAGCGCCATAGCGATGACCACCCGCTGCTGCATCCCGCCGCTGAGTTGGTGCGGATAGCGCTGGAGTACATAAGCCGGATCGGGCATTCGCACCTGTTCGAGCATCTCGATCACGCGGCGGCGTGCATCTTCGCCGGTTGCGCCCTCATGGGCGGTGATGACTTCCACAAGCTGCTTCTCGATGGTCAGTACAGGATTGAGCGACGACTGGGGGTCCTGATAGACCATCGCAATCCGGTTGCCGCGCAGCTGTCCGAGGACCGCCGGCGGGGCAGTAGCGATGTCGGCGTCCTGGAACAGGATTTGACCGTCGAGCCGCGTCCGGCGAGGCAGGTAGCGCATGATTGCCAGGGCTACGGTGGATTTGCCGCAGCCGGATTCGCCGACCAGCCCATAGGTTTCACTGGGTTGAATGGTCAGCGACAGGTCGCGCACAGCCTGGGCGATGCCTCGCGAACTAACATAACTGACGTTGAGGTGTCGAATGTCGAGGACGGTCATGGTCCTAGTCCGCCTTCACCGCTTCACTCAGACCATCAGCCAGCAGGTTGAACGACACGACCAGCGAGGCGATGGCGAGCGCAGGGAAAAGCGGCGCGCTGGGGGTGATGATCAGCGCGTTGCGCGCCTGGCTCACCATCTGCCCCCAGTCGGGATTGGGCGGCGGCACACCCAGACCCAGAAAACCGAGCGCCCCCATCGAAAAGCAGGCATAACCAATGCGCACCAGACCATCCACCAGGATCGGTCCCAGGGCATTGGGCAGAATCTCCTGGAACAGAATGTAGGCGGTGGACTCGCCGCGCATCCGGGCGGCAGCCACGAATTCGCGGTTGCGCAAATCCAACACCAAGCCGCGCACCAAGCGGGACACCGCCGGAGTCGCGCCAATGCCCAGCGCCAGGACGACGTTCATCGCTGAGGCGCCTATAGCGACGATGATCATCAAATACAGCATCAACACTGGAAAAGCCATCATCACGTCCATGACGCGCATGACGATCTCATCCACCCACCCCCCTCGATAGCCGGACAGCAGCCCGATGGTCGTGCCCAGGAGGATTGCCAGGGCGACGGACAGCGTGGGCAGGATGACCATCTGGCGGGTTCCAACCAGCAGCCGCGAGAAAATATCGCGACCCAGCTGGTCGGTGCCCATAAGGTGTTCGGCGGAGGGCGGCTTCCAGACGGCGCCGGCGGTGATCTCGTTGATGCCGTAAGGGGCGATGGCTGGACCGAGAATCGCCAGGACGATCCACATCGCCAGAATCAGCGCCCCGACAAGGGCAATGGGATTCTTCGTCAGCAGTCGCAGAATGCGAAGAAAGCGGGCGGCTGGCGATGGGCTGCTCACGGCAAGGCGGGGTTGGTCGAGCGGCGTTTCCATAAGGGCAGCCTTAACCGAAGCGGATACGTGGATTGAGCAGCGCGTAGATCACATCGGCGAGTCCCTGGGACAGCACCACCAGCGTGATGGCAATCATGGCAGATGCCTGGATCATGGGCAGATCGTTCCTCAGCGCAGCGTCGGCGAACAGACTGCCGATGCCCGGATAGTTGAACAGGCGCTCGATCACAATCAGCCCCCCCACCAGCCAAGCCAGTTGGGTGGTGACGACCGCAACCGGGGCGATCAGCGCGTTGCGCAGCGCGTGGCGAAGAATCACCGTGCGCTGCGGCAGCCCTTTGAGAATCGCCGTGCGGATATAAGGCGAGTCCATCACTTCGATCATGCTGACACGGGTGACACGGGCGATATAACCGATCAGCACGACGGAGGCGGTGATCGCGGGCAGCACCAGCTTCTGCCAGTGTTCCATCAGGTTAACCGTGTCGCCGCGCAGGCTGCTGTCACCGGGCAGGATGCGCAGCCCCCAGGAGAACAGCACGATGAGGACGAGACCAACGACAAAGTCGGGAATTGAGATCGAAATCAGGCTGCCGATGGAGATCACCCGGTCGGGCCAGCGGCTTTCATTGAGTCCGGCGATAATGCCTAGCAGCAGCGAAACCGGGACGATGATAGCTGCCGCCATCATCGCCAGCGTGAGCGAATTGGTGAAGCGGCGCTGAACCAGCGGCAGCACCTCCACGCCCATGCGATACGATTCGCCCCAGTCGCCCTGGATGAAACGGCTAATCCATGCCACGTAGCGTTCGGGCAGCGGCTTGTTGAGTCCAAGCTGTTCGGTCAGGGCGGCACGGGCTTCGGGCGTAGATTCGCGCCCCAGGATCATCAATGCCGGTTCAATCGGCATCACATCGGATAGGATGAAGATCAGGATGGATAACACCAGCATGGTGATCAGCAGTGTCCCAAGCCGGCGCAGGATGAAACGCAGCATATTATTTCCTGTTGGGTTAGAGTGAGCGGCGACCACCATCGCCGCTCACCAAAACCTGCGGAATGGCAGAAATCAGGCTTCCAGCCAGGCGTCACCCATCCAGACGAAGGACTGCGGATGCAGCCGATAATGGAGTTTTTCGCTCATGGCGGCGGCATCCTGGCGGAACGCCGGGATCATGACCGGACCCTCATTGCGCAGAAGGTCGGTCATTTGTTTGAGCTGACCGGCGCGTTTTTCCTGGTCAAGTTCCTGGTCGAACTGCGTGAGCAGGTTGTCAAACTCCTCGTTCGACCAGTGGGTTTCGTTCCAGACGGCGCCGCTGCGGTAGGCAAGGTTGAACATCTCACTGGCGGTATTCTTCTGCGACCAGTTTGAAGCGCCCAGATGGAACGGTCCCCAGTCAGCCAGCCATTTGCCCCAGTAATCGGGGTCGGGCTGGAGCGTCACGCGGATACCGGCTGGCTCAAGCTGCGATGCCATGAACACGGCAAACGGTTCGGTGTAGCCGCCGTCGGACTGCGGGTCAATGTAGAGCAGAGTCAGGTCGAAGCCATCCGCGAAGCCGGCTTCGGACAGGAGCTGGCGCGCCTGTTCGTAGTTCTGCTGACGCGGCGACTGATCGGCAGGGGACAGCGGATACATGCCGGGCGCAATTGGATGATCGTCCGCCGGGATGCCCAGACCCAGGAAGCGCGTATCGATATACGTCTGGCGGTCGAAGCACAGCTTAAAGGCTTCGCGGATACGCGGATCCGTCCAGGGTTCCTCGTTGTATTTCATCACGGCGATGTCGAGGTTGCCGGTCTGAACCGGGACATAGGAGACACCGGATAGTGCCGAGTACTGCTCGCGCAGTTCCGCCGAGGCGTTGGAAAGCTGGATGGAGCCTTCAGCCATCGCGTTCAGGCGCGCCAGATCATCCTGGTAGCTGACGAACTCGACCGCATCGAGATAGGGCAGAGCCTGTCCGTCGGCGCCCAGACCCCAGTAGTCGTCGCGACGTTCGAAACGAATGCGCTCGTCCGGCACAAAATCGGTGATTGTAAACGGTCCGGTGCCCCAGGGGTTGGCGAAGAAGTCACCCGGCCAATCCGCCGGCAGGATGGCAGCCACATACAGGAACAGCGTGTAAACGAAGTCGGCGGCGACGCGGTTGGTGAAGATGTTGACGGTATAGTCATCCACCTTCTCGGCGCCGGTCACATACGATGCCGCGCCGGCGAATGCCGACGAGGTATCGGGATTCACCAGCCGGTTGATGGTGAAAACGACATCATCGGCGTTGAAGGTTTTACCGTGATTGAACTTGACGCCCTGGCGCAGCGTGAATGTCCACGTGAGACCGTCTTCGGAGGGAGTCCAGCTTTCAGCCAGCGAGGGGCGCAGCACCAGGTCGGCATCGAGCGTGACCAGATAATCGCACACCTGGCGCACATTGTTGGAGGCGAACACGCTGTCCAGGCGGGCGGGGTCATCGAAACGGCTGGTGCTGAAGTAGGCGCCGCTGAAGATAGTGCCCCCGCGCACGGGGGTCATCCCCTGGGCGGCGCGGGCGCTGCGCACCTGGAGCTGCTCAAAGGGCGATAGAAGGTTGACGCCAACAGCACCAGCGCCGAGCGCTGCCGAGAAACGCAAAAACTCGCGTCGCGACAGGCGTCCCTGTGTGTACTGGGAGTGGGCTTCCTTCACACGGTCATTACGGGCACGGATCGAACGGCGTAAATCGAATTTCATCTTAGCTTCTCCTAAAAACTGAACTAAACGATACCCAGTGTATCGGAGATTTTTACGTATTGTGCAATTAAATTGCATAATACGCAAATTACGATGGGTCTGTCAAATTAGTGTGATAATTCACAAAAATCTTGCTTGTTGCGTATTGTGCAATTATCCTGCATAATCCGAATAATGGTGTGGTTTACGTGTACAAATGCGGATGAGCCTGGCAATCCTGAGTCTGAGAGACTGTTTGCAAACTGCTCACCTCACCCCGTTTCGCTGCGCTCAACCGCCCCTCTCCAATTGGAGAGGGGCAGGAAACCGTCAGGTTTCCGGG
>JABWBO010000117.1 GCA_013360465.1 Anaerolineae bacterium
TAGCAACGGGATAGCGGGTGCAGTAGTTCATCCGATGCGGGCTTGTCCCGCATGAAACAGACCCGCTTGTGTACATTTGTACACGAGAGAGGGAACTATGAACACGCAGACGGAACACCTCACCATTCAACAGGTGGCAGATGCCACCGGTCTGACCGAGCATACGCTCCGCTACTACGAGCGCATCGGGCTGATCCATCCGATCCCCCGTGCGGGCAACACGCACCGCCGCTATACCCGCGACGACATCGGCTGGATTCAGTTCCTCATGAAGCTGCGCGCCACCGGCATGTCGATTCAGGACATGCAGCGCTACGCGGCGCTTCAACGGCAGGGCGACGAGACGCTGGCGGAGCGCCTGGCGATGCTCACGGCACTGGAACAGGAAGTCACGGCACACATGGCGGAGCTTGAGGAACACCTGAAGCTGATCCGCTACAAGATCGACCTCTACGGAGCCGCCGTCGAAGCACAGAAAGAGTGCGCCGCGCCCTGAACAGAGGGAATCTCGAAAGGCAACCGCGAGCGGTCGCACGCCGGGCTGCCCCTACGAGATATCGCCTGTAGGGGCGCGCCGCTGACTCGACCGTTGAGAGATGCGCGACGTGGCTTGGGTCTCGCACCCGCCCAATCATTCATCCAATCCTGGCAAGCCCGGCAGTACCCCTGACTCATCTGGACTCAGAGTAGAGAGGAAATCCTCATGTACGGCATCACTGGCATCTACATCGCCCATGAAATCGTCCGGCAGATCGCCGAATGGCGTGAGCGCCGCAACCGCGCCGCCCTGCGCTCAGTCGAAATCACGGCAGCGCCCGCCCCCTCGACGCTGCGCGAGCGCCTGGGCGGTTGGCTGGTCAGCACGGGTCAGCGTCTGCAGACGGCGAACGCCTCCCTGGCAGACTCTGCCGAGTGCGCGCCGGAAGCCTGCGGCTGACGGCGCTATCCCTGCTGGCGGGAGAGGATGAGGTCGCGCGCCTCGCGCAGAGCGTCGCGCAGCGCCGCCGCTTCCGCCAGCGGGCTGATCCTGGTCGCCTTATGCCGCCCGGCGGACTGGATCAGCGTGATCGACAGCGCCCCACCGTAGCCCATGACGATCAGGTCTTCGATGAGCGCTCCAACGTCGATCTTGCTGCGTTCCAGCGTCGTCTGAAGCTGTCCCTTCGCTGCGCTGCGCACCTGGATGTGCCGGCTGCGCGGGATCAGCCGGGCGATCTCCTCGTGTTTCGCGCCGCCGTAGACCAGGCTTGACCAGTCGAGGGTCAGCGTCAGCCCTTCGACGGCGTTGAGCAGCGTGTGCGCCGCCTGTGGGGTGGTCGCCATCGAATCCACGTGCGTGGCGAAGCTCAGCGGCAGGTTCGCCGCCCGCGCGGCGGCGGTCATCTCGCGCAGCGAGGCGGACGCCCGTTCCACCGCCTGCGCGTCATCATCGAGATGATGCGCCACCCCCGGCGAGACGGTGATCCCCGGCGCGCCCAGGGCGGCGGCGAAGGGCAGCAGCGCCTTGAAGGTCTCGACCTCCTGCAGACGGCGGGCGTCTTCGGCGACGGAGATGCGCGGCAGCATCAGGAAGAGATCGCTGAGCGTCAGGTTGTAGAGCGCCAGATCGGTGAGGACCTCGGCAGCGACAGCGCGTGGGCGGCGCACCGCTTCGGTCAGGCTCAAGCCCTGCCCGCCGCCGACATCGACGCGGCGGAAACCGAGCCGGGCAATCGTGCCCAGCGCTTCGGTCAGGGTGAGATCGGGGAAAGACCAGGCGTGACAGGCGAACTCGATCATGATCATAATTAAATCATGAATCGCTGTAGCCTTGCAGGATGGACTGGTGCCAAATCTCGAACTGATCTTAATCTTCATCGCAGCACTGCTGATCCTCAGCGTCACCATGAGCAAAGCAGCCTCGCGTCTGGGCGTGCCGGCGCTGCTGCTGTTTCTGTTCATCGGCATGACCGCCGGCAGCGATGGACCGGGACAGATCGCCTTTGACTACCCGGCGCTGGCGCAGACCGTCGGCATCATCGCCCTGGTGTTCATCCTTTTCTCCGGCGGCGTCGACACTGAGGTCAGGACCATCGTCCCTGTCCTGCGCACTGGACTATCGCTCGCCTCCGTCGGGGTGCTGATCTCGGCGCTGCTCGTGGGCGGCTTTGCGGTGATCGTGCTGAACTTCACCCCGGATACCGGCTTGCTGCTCGGCGCGATCATTGCCTCGACCGACGCCGCTGCCGTCTTCAGCGTCCTGCGCGGGCGCAGCGTTCGACTCAAGGGGGTACTCAAACCGCTGCTGGAATTGGAGTCGGGCAGCAACGATCCGATGGCGGTCTTCCTGACCCTGGGGATGCTGGCGCTGATCGCCCAACCAGAAAAGTCGATCCGCGATCTGCTGCCGATGTTCGTCGTTCAGATGGGGCTGGGCGCGGTTGGCGGAGCGCTGATCGGACGCGGGATGGCATTCGTGCTGCGCCGCCTGCGGCTCGAATACGAAGGACTCTACCCGGTGCTGACCTTCAGCGCAGTGCTGCTGTGCTACGGCGTGACCGCCTCGCTGGGCGGGAGCGGCTTTCTCGCCGTCTACATCATGGGTTTGATCCTGGGACGCGAAGACTTCATCCACAGAAACAGCCTGAGCCGGTTTCACGATGGGCTGGCATGGCTGATGCAGATCGCCATGTTCCTCATCCTGGGCTTGCAGGTCTTCCCGCGCCAGCTGATCGCCGTCGCCCCGCAGGGCATCCTCACGGCGCTGTTCCTCATCCTGGCGGCGCGCCCGATCAGCGTCTTCGCCGCCACCCTCTTCAGTCCGCTGACCCTGGGCGAGCGGTTTTACATCGCCTGGGGCGGGCTGCGCGGCGCCGCGCCGATCGTCCTGGCGACTTTTCCACTGCTGGCGAACGTCGAAACGCCGGTCTCGATCTTCAACCTGGTCTTCTTCGTGGTGCTGGCGTCCACCCTGCTGCAAGGGACCACGCTCATCCCGCTGGCGCGGTGGATGGGGTTGTATGACGAGACGCCGGCGCGTCCCTCACTGCTCGCCAACATGATGGCGGGCGAGCCGCTGCGCGCCCATCTCATCGAGATCGCCATCCATGCCGATTCACCGGCGGTGGGGCAGCGCCTGATCGATCTCGATCTGCCGTCGGAAACGCTGATCACGCTGGTGCGCCGCCGCGATGAGGTGATCGTCCCCGGCGGCAGCACGGAATTCGAGGCGGGCGATGATCTGCTGGTGGTGACGGCGCAGCCGAAGACCCTGCGGGCAGTTTTCGGCGCGCCGTCGGAACGTCGGACGTAAGGGAGCGCTATAGATCGGGGTCGCCGTCGGAGTCGAGATCGAGCATGCCGCCGAAAACCTCGTCTTCGGCATCGGCGCGGTCGCGGCGAGTGTTGGATCGCCGCCGGTCCCGGCGCAGCGAGGGCGGCGGTATCGCCTGCGCGGAGGTCTCGCCGCCGAGATCAATGCGCGGATGCTGATCCGTGCCGAGCGGCGACTGCCGGCGCACGCTGACGCCGGACGGGTCCTCCCCGCCGTGCATCTGCCGCGCCGCCAGCGCCGTATCGAAATCGTGCTGATCGGCGATGGCGCGCAGGTTGGGCGTGGGACGGTGGACGAACGTCCCGGCTTTATCTTCATCATCGAGCTGATTGACATTGCGCGCCAGCAGCCCCAGGAATGAGAAGATCGGTCCTCTCGCCAGCCGCGCGGCGATCCACAGCACGAAGCCGATCATCGTCAGACAGACGAGCGCCAGCCCGCCAGCCGCCAGCAAGAACAGCAGGGTATTGTCCTGCATGAACCCCTCCGTGATGATCCGTCTCACCTTAAGTGTAGCGCCATTCCAACAAACTGATGCAGATCGGCGCAGGTTTTTGGTGATCCCTGTTCTACTCATGCCGGCGCGAATCGGCGATAATGACAAGAATTGAAGCGATCACTCTTGTACAAATTGACGAGACAGCCGAACATGCGCAACTTCCTCGCGAGCAGTGTCCAGCAGATGCGTCCTTCCGGTATCCGCCGCTACTTCGACATCGCGGCGACGATGGAGGATGTGATCACCCTGGGAATCGGCGAGCCGAACTTCACCACGCCGGGGCACATCGCCGAGAAAGGCGCGGAGTCGCTGGTCTGCGGGCGCACCGGCTACACCTCGAACGCCGGCTTGATCGAGCTGCGGCGCGCCATTTCGATCTACATCGAGCGGCTGTACGGGCTGCACTACCGTCCAGAGGATCAGGTCCTCGTGACGGTCGGCGTCAGCGAGGCGCTGTGGCTGGCGCTGAAGGCGATCCTCGATCCGGGCGATGAGGTGCTGGTCGTCCAGCCGTGTTTCGTCGCCAACACCGCCGCCGTCGAAATGGCGGGGGGCGTGGCGGTCACGGTGGATGCCACCATCGATCACGAGTTTCAAGTGACCGGCGCAGAGCTGGAAGCGAAGGTGACGCCGCGCACCAAGGCGATCCTGATCAGCTATCCCAACAACCCGACCGGCGCAATCCTGACCCGCGAACACATGCTGCAAATCGCCGCCGTCGCCGAAAAACACGATCTGGTGGTGATCACCGACGAAATCTATGAGCGGCTGATCTACGGCGTCGATCACATCCCGTTCGCCGCCCTGCCGGGGATGTACGAACGCACCATCGTGCTGAGCGGCATGAGCAAGTCCTTCGCCATGACCGGCTGGCGCATCGGCTACGCCACCGCGCCGACGGAACTGATGGTGGGGATGGCGAAACTGCACCAATATCTGATCATGTCCGCGCCGACGATGGGGCAGTACGCCGCCATCGAGGCGCTGCTGTACGGCGCGGAGGATGTCGAGTCGATGCGGCAGCAATACGACCAGCGCCGACACCTGATCGTCGACGGCTTCAACGAGATGGGCTTGACCTGCTTCGAACCACGCGGCGCGTTCTATGCCTTCCCGAACATCGGCGTCACCGGCATGAGCGATGAAGAGTTCTGCGAACGGCTGCTGATCGAGGACCGGGTGGCAGTGGTCCCCGGCAGCGCCTTCGGCAAGAGCGGCACGGGCTTCGTGCGCGCCAGCTACACCAACAGCTACGAGAATATCGAAGAGGCGCTGGAACGGATGCGCCGCTTCATGATGCGTCACGGCTGACCCACCGCCGGCGCAGATCGGCTGAAGTTCAGCGGCGGGCGATGCGCATCACGACGCGCGTTGTCCGCCGCTGTTTGATACCTGTTTTCCCTGTCGTTTCGACAAATTGCACGGGTGCATTTCCGTATTTGGGGTACTTCAACGGACGATGCAGGCATCGTCCCTACGGAGGCACATTTTGGAGGGACAACGCCCGCGTTGTCCGCCCGTATCCCCACCCCAATAATCTGAAATGCACCCAAATTGCACGAACCTCTTGACTCCGAAACAATTCCTGTGTTATTTTACTAATGCGCTTTACTAATGCGGTTTACTAAAGCACTTCTTGATGGATTTACGCTTGTGAATAAGCCACGCCGCACCACCAGTAAACAGGTCGCTGAACGCGCCGGAGTCTCCCAGACGACGGTCAGCTTCGTGCTGAACAACGTCGAGGACGCCAATATCAGCACCGAGACCAAAGAACGGGTCTTGCAGGCGGCGCGCGACCTCAACTACGTGCCAGACCGGGCGGCGCGGTCGCTGGCGCGCGGGCGCAGCAACAACATCGCCCTGGTGCTGTCACAGCCCCACGCCCAAATCTGGATCGACGAATATATCCCAAAAATCCTGACCGGCATCAGCCAGGCGACGGAAGACACCGACTGGCGCATCCTGGTGCAGTTCGACCGAACGGGCACGCGCGACGTTTACACCGACCTGCTGCAAAGCAAGGAAGCTGCCGGTGTCATCGTCAATTTTTCTCACCCCAGCAGCGACGATATTCGCCAGATTCTCGCCTGCACGCAGCAGGGGTTGGCGATAGTCTCGCTCAGCAACATCCACCCGGACGTGTATTCCGTCGAAGTAGACAAGTTCGCCGGGGTGCAAAAAGTCGTGCGCCATCTGATCAGCCAGGGGCACCACCGCATCGCCTGCATCTCCTACGCCCCGGCGAAGACCAACCCCCACGCCGACCGCCGTCTGCGCATCTTCCGCGACACGCTTCGCGAGGCGGGCTGCGCATATGATCCGAAGCTGGTGCGGCATGGCGCGTTCGAGCCAGACACCGGCTATGAAGCGATGCGCTCGATCCTGCAAGAGTCGCCGCACCCCACCGCCCTCTATGCCATGAACGACGTGATGGCGTTCGGCGCCTACCAGGCGATCTACGAGGCGGGGCTGCGCATCCCTGAAGACATCGCCGTCGTCGGTTTCGACAACATCCGCCTGGCGAATTATGTCGCCCCGCCGCTGACCACCATCAACGAGCCGGATGTCGAACAGGGGCGGCGCGCCGCCGAGATGCTGCTGGCGCTGATCGACAGCAGGCAGCCTGAAGAAAAACACGTTACGCTTGAAACACAGCTGGTCGTGCGCCGCTCCTGCGGCGCGCGGCAGCGCAGTGAATCGCCCGAAAAAGGTGGTTATTCATTTTAAGGAGAGAGCAGTGGCAGCGATAAAGTTACCCGCTTCTTCTCAACCAGGGCAATCGGGGTTGATCGGCAGGCTGGCGAATAATCAGGTCCTTCTGGGCTACCTGTTCATCCTGCCCAGCATGATCGGCTTCATCGTTTTTTTCGCCCTCCCCGCCATCCGCAGCGTGATCATCAGCTTCCACGAGTGGAATCTGCTGACCGACGCCGAATTCGTCGGGCTGGCGAACTACCAGGACATCTTCTCTGATGACCGCTTCTGGCGGTCGCTCCAGATCACCGTTACTTACGTGATGTGGAATATCCCGGTCCAGACGGTGCTGGCAGTCGTCATCGCCGTCTTCCTGGAGCGCATCTCGAATTCGTCGCTGCTGCGCGGCATCATGATCCTCCCCTGGCTGATGCCCAACGTCATCGTCGCCATGCTCTTCGTCTGGCTGCTCGACCCGACGCTGGGGCTGGTCAACATCTTCCTGCAAAACATCGGCATCGGCAAACAGGCGTTTTTTGGCGATCCAAACCAGGCGATTGCCTCGGTCGCCGGGGTCAACATCTGGCGGCACATGGGCTACAACGCCATCCTGATCTACGCCGGGCTGAAGACCATCCCCAGATCGCTCTACGAAGCGGCGACCGTCGACGGAGCCAACCTGTGGGAACAGTTCTGGGGCATCACCCTGCCGCTGCTGCGCCCGGTGCTGGTCTTCGTGCTGGTCACTTCGGTGATCGGCTCCTTCCAGATCTTCGACACCATCGCCGTCGCCACCGAAGGCGGTCCGGCAGGCGCAACGCGCACCATCATCGTCTACATCTACGAGCAGGTCTTCGAACGGCGCATCAACATGGGCGTGGCGACGGCTGCCTCGGTCGTGCTGTTCGCCATCCTGATCACCGTCACCATCATCCAGACCCGTTACCTCCGCGCCGGTCAGTCCGACCTGGCGGATTACCAGTAGGAGGGGGAAAACATGGCTACGCTTTCACGCACCAACGGCACAGCGACCGAAATCCGCGAGCCAAAGCGCCTGAACGTCGCACGGATCATCACCTGGATCGTCGTCGGTTTCATGGTCTTCATCACCCTGTTCCCGTTCTACTGGGTGCTGCGCACAGCGCTGACCGACCCCGACTTCGGTACGCTCTTCGCCCACGCCTCTGACCTGCTGCCGACCAACGCCACGCTGTTCAACTTCGAGCGCGTACTGGGCATGATCGACCCATCGACCATCGTCGGTCAGGAATCGGCGAATCTGTCGGCGGGGACGATCAACTTCTGGGTGTATCTGCGCAACTCCTTCATCGTCGCCGGGCTGGTGACCTTCGGGCAGACGCTCTTCAGTTCGATGGCGGCTTACGCCTTCGCCCGCTTCAAGTTCCCGCTGCGCGACCAGATCTTCTTCGTCTATCTAACAGGTCTGATGATCCCCGGCATCGTGCTGTTCATCCCCAACTTCGTGCTGATCAAGCAGTTGGGTCTGATCGGAACCTTCGCCGGCATCGTCGCGCCAGGCTTCCTGATGAGTCCCTTCGCCATCTTCTTCATGCGCCAGTTCTTCATCAGCCTGAACAAGGACCTGGAAGAAGCGGCGATGCTCGACGGGGCGACGGCGTTCGGCGTCTTCTGGCGCATCGCCATCCCGCTGATGCGCGGTCCACTGCTGACGCTGGGTCTGCTGACCTTCATCGGCGCCTGGAACGAATACCTGTGGCCCTTCCTGGTCGGGCGCGATGAAAGCGTGCGCGTGCTGACCGTCGCCCTCAACGTCTTCAAATCGCAGACGCCACAGGGAGCGCCGGATTGGGCGGGCTTGATGGCGGGGACGACCGTCAGCATCGTGCCGACGATCCTGCTGTTCATCTTTTTCGGACGCCGGGTGGTGGATTCGATCCAGTTCTCCGGCTTCAAATAACCCTTGGTGTCATTCGGGTCACACACAGACCCGTTGATTCTTTCGACACGGCAGTTGTTGTAGTTCAAGGAGAGAGTTTCAATGAAGCGTCGTTTTTCGGTACTCCTTTTCGTGCTGGTCGCCCTGCTGGCGCTGGCGGTCAGCGTCAGCGCGCAGGACAGCGTCACCATTCGCTATCAGCTGTGGGACACCAGTCAGCTTCCGCCCTACCAGCAGTGCGCCGATGCCTTCCAGGCGGCGAACCCTGGCATCACCATCGCCATCGAGCAGCTGAGCTGGGATGACTACTGGACCGGCATCAGCACCGGTTTCATCAGCGGCACGGCTCCGGATGTCTTCACCAACCACCTGGCGAAGTATCCTGAGTTCGTGGCACTCGAGCAGCTGGTTGACATTCAGCCGCTCGTCGAGCGTGACGGCGTGCCGACCGACATCTACTACCCCGGTCTGGCGGATCTGTGGGTCAAAGATGGTCAGCGCTATGGTCTGCCCAAGGACTGGGACACCGTCGCGCTGGTTTACAACAAGGCGATGGTCGAAGCCGCAGGCATCGATCCCGCGTCGCTCAACGAACTGACCTGGAATCTGGAAGACGGCGGCACGTTCATGCAGACCATCGCCGCCCTGACTATCGACGCCAACGGCAACAACGCCCTCAGCCCCGACTTCGACAAGAGCAACGTCGTGCAGTACGGCTACATCCCGGATGGCATGGGCGGCGCTTACGGTCAGACGCAGTGGAGCGCCTACACCGCCAGCCTCGGCTGGACTTTCAACGAAGGTCCCTGGGCGACCAGCTACAACTATGACGATCAGCGCTTCATCGACACCATTCAGTGGTGGGCGGACCTGGCGCTGGAATACGGCTACTCGCCGGCATTCTCAGACATTACCTCCCTCGGCGCAGGCTCCCTTTTCCAGGCGGGACAGGGCGCGATGACTCAGAACGGCTCATGGATGATCGGCTACTTCCTGTCCAGCGAGTTCGAGGTCGGCTTCGCCCGCCTGCCCGCTGGTCCTGAGGGACGCAAGTCGATGTTCAACGGTCTGGCGGACTCGATCTGGGTCGGTACGCAGCACCTCGAAGAATCCTGGGCGTGGGTCAAGTTCCTGGCGTCGGCGGAATGCCAGAACTTCGTCGGCGCATCCGGCGTCGTCTTCCCGGCGATCCCTGAAGCAGCAGCGATGTCGCAGCAGATGCGCGCCGACGCCGGCGTCGATGTGAGCGCCTTCGTTGACCAGGCAAACGAAGAGGGCGGCACCTTCCTCTTCCCGATCGCCGACTACGCCGGCGAGATCAGCACCATCATGAACGAGGCGATGGATGCCATCTCCCTCGGACAGGCGAAGGCTGCGGACATTCTGCCCGCCGCCAATGCCGAGATCAACGATCTGTTCTAAATAGTACTCTCAACCTCGCTCCCTCCTGTGGGGGGGCGAGGTTGAGACCTTTGCTGCGGGGTGGTGCATCTCATGATTCGCCGAGTCTTTCTGCTGATCCTGCTGCTGCCCACCCCACTCGCAGCCGCTTCGTACTTCCCCACCGATTCCCCCTGCGCCGGTCGCTTCATCGCCCATCATCTGCCGCACACCACGCAAACGCGGGGCGAAGTGGTCCGCTTCTACGAAAGCAACGGCTCCGGCTTGGGCATCAACGATCTGAACAACGATGGTCTGCTGGATATCGTCCTGGGCAACCTGGACGCGACGAACACCGTGCTGTGGAATGAAGGCGGGCTGACCTTTCGCGCCGAACAGCCTCCGGGGATGATCGGCAGGACGCGCGCCGTCGCCCTGGTCGATGTCGATGCCGACGGCTGGCGCGACATCGTGCTGACCACGCAGCTCGGCGCGCCTTCCTGGTGGCGGCAGATTGGCGGCAGCGGCGGCGCGGGCAGGTTCCGGCTGACGGCGCTGCCCGGCGTCAGCACCTCCGCGCAGACACTCGCCTTCTATGATGTCGATGCCGATGGCGATCTCGACCTGGCAACCGCTTCATATGACGCCGAGCTTTCCAAACTGATGCGCGACTCCTTCCTGTTCGGCGGCGGCGCGGGCGTCGTCGCCTATGAGAATCACGGCGGCGACTACCACCCTGCACGCCTCGCCGAGGAATCGCAGGCGCTGGCGATCTGGCTTTCCGACCTGGACGCCGACGGCGCGGTCGATCTCATCATCGGCAACGATTTTCGCTTTCCTGACCAGGCATGGCGCTTCCGCGACGGCGCATGGACGCCTGCCGCGCCCTTCGACGCCACCGCCTACAGCACCATGAGCTTCGACGCCGGCGACCTGAACAACGACGGCGCGCTGGAATTCTTCGCCGCCGACATGCAGCCCACGCAGGACGACCCGGCGACGCAGCGCGCCTGGGAGTACGTCTTCGACGACCTGGAGCGCAACCCGCTGCCGCCCGGCGACCTGCAAACCGTCGAGAATCTCCTGCAGGTGCAGGAGGACGGCGTCTTCGTCAACCGCGCCCGCGACTTCGGCATCCCCGCCACCGGCTGGACCTGGTCGAGCAAATTCGGCGACCTGGACAATGACGGCTTCCTCGATCTTTATGCCGTCAACGGCATGATCTCCGTCGAACTGTTCGGACATCTGCCAGAGGATGCGCTGGTCGAGGCGAACCTCGCCTTTCGCGGCGAAGGGGGCGTCCGCTTCGTCCCTGCGCCAGAATGGGACTTGGGCGGGACCGCCAGCGGGCGAGGCATGAGCATGGGCGACCTGGACAACGACGGCGACCTGGACATCGTCGTCAACAACCTGAACGCGCCCGCCGTCCTCTATGAGAACGCCCTGTGCGGCGGGGACAGCCTTCAGGTCGAACTGCGCCACCCCGGTTCCGGCAACCCGGACGGGATCGGCGCGATCCTCACGCTGCGCACCAGCAGCGGCGTCTACACGCGCACCGTACGCGCCCTCAGCGGCTATCTTTCCGGCGACCCGGCGCGCGTTCATTTCGGCTTTCCCAGGGGCAGCGTCCTGGAGCGGCTCGACATCGTCTGGGCGGACGGCTTCCGCTCGTCGGTCGCGCGCTTCGACGACACCCCTGTTTTGACCGTGTCTCGTTCGTAGGGCGACTCCGGCAGCGCGCCGGGAACGTCCTCTGCTTCCATCAGAAAGGATTTTCACCTATGGCTCGCATTACGTTCATCGGCGCGGGCAGCACCGTCTTCGCCAAGAACCTGCTGGGCGACATCCTCAGCTTCCCGGAACTTGCGGGGTCGGAGATCGCCCTGTTCGACATCGACGCCGACCGGCTGAGTACCTCGGAGATCGTCGCCCGCCGCGTGGCGGATGCCGTCGGCGCGAAGCCGACGATCACCGCCACCACCGACCGCCGCCGCGCGCTCGACGGAGCGGACTACGCCATCTGCATGATCCAGGTCGGCGGTTACAAACCCGGCACGGTCACCGATTTCGAGATTCCCAAGAAATACGGTCTGCGCCAGACCATCGCCGATACGCTGGGCATCGGCGGCATCATGCGCGGTCTGCGCACCATCCCGGTGCTGCTCGACATGTGCCGCGACATGGAACAGCTTTGCCCGGATGTGACCTTCCTTCAGTACGTCAACCCGATGGCGATGAACTGCTGGGCGATCAGCCGCGCCAGCACGATCAAGACGGTCGGCTTATGCCACAGCGTGCAGGGGACGGCGGGGCAGCTGGCGGATGACATCGGCGTGCCGCTGGACGAGATCAACTACATCTGCGCCGGCATCAACCACATGGCGTTCTATCTGAAGTTCGAGCGGGAGGGCGAAAACCTCTACCCGCGCATCCGTCAGGTGGTGGAAGAGGGGCGCGTGCCGGACTGGAACCGCGTCCGCTACGAGATGTTCACCCGCCTGGGCTATTTCGTGACCGAAAGCAGCGAGCATTTGAGCGAATACACGCCCTGGTTCATCAAGCGCG
The DNA here is from genome assembly GCA_013360465.1 of Anaerolineae bacterium. Taxonomy (GTDB): domain Bacteria; phylum Chloroflexota; class Anaerolineae; order Aggregatilineales; family Phototrophicaceae; genus Flexifilum. The sequence continues at coordinate 12,373 of JABWBO010000117.1, forward strand.
ACCGCCCCGACCTGATCGAGAAGTTCAACATCCCGCTCGACGAATACATCCGCCGCTGCGAGGTGCAGATCGCCGAGTGGCGCAGGCAGCGGGCGGCGCTGGAAGGCGGCGCGCCGCTGGAGGTACACCGCAGCGTCGAATACGGTTCCGGCATCATCCACAGCCTGGAGACGGGGACGCCGCGCGTCGTCTATGGCAACCTCCCGAACACCGGCTTGATCGACAACCTGCCGCAGGGCTGCTGCGTGGAAGTGCCCTGCCTGGTGGACAAGAGCGGCATTCAGCCGACCAAGATCGGGGCGCTGCCGCCGCACCTCGCCGCCATGATGCAGACCAACATCAACGTGCAAAGCCTGACCGTCGAGGCGGCGCTGACCGGCAAGCGCGAACACATCTACCACGCCGCCATGCTCGACCCGCACACCGCCGCCGAGCTGTCGCTGGATCAGATCTGGGCGCTGGTCGATGACCTGATCGCCGCGCACGGCGACTGGCTGCCGGCGTATCAGTAGGACATGATAGTTTTGCCGGCTTGCGTTTTGCATCCGGCAAATGATCAAACCTGGTTGGAGACGCGGGGTGCAAACGAAGCTTGACCGGCGCGTCCACCGAAACTGAACCTCTCTCAATACGGGCTATGCATTACCCACAAGTCGGGGAGGGGTTGAAAGTGGGGTAGAATAGGAGATGTTGAGGGAAGAATTATGAGCCAACCATCAAACGCTCTCCTAA
>JABWBO010000118.1 GCA_013360465.1 Anaerolineae bacterium
GGCGACCGACTCGACCAGCGGGGCGTCGTTCGGCGCGCCGATCAGCACCACGTCCGCGCGCCGCCGCTCGGCGATCTGTTCCGCCAGCGCCGCCAGATGCTCCGGCGGATAGCGCTTGACATCCAGCGTCATGCCCGGATTGCGTCCGCCGCCCGGATGCACTACAACGTAGTCTGGCGAAATGGACGCCGCTTTCAGGCGCGCCCGCATCGCCTGGCGGTCGGCGTCCAGGACCGGCACATTCGCCAGACAGCCGGCAGCGTCGATTCCCAGCGCCCGTACCACGTCGAGATAGATTTCCGCCTCATGGCGCGCCGCCTGCGGATCAATGCCGGCGCGCACCGTATAGCCGAAGCCGCGTCCGGCGCTGTCGATGCCGGCGCGCGTCGGGATGCCGCTCAGCAGCGCCGCGACGCTCATCCAGGGGGAGCGTACCCAGGAAACCAGCAGATCGGCGCGTTCGGCGCGCAGCATTTGAACGAAGCGCGCCATGCCTCCGGGCGACTTCATCGGCAGCGCCGCCGCCCCGCAGTCCAGCACCGCGTCGAGATCGGGATGATGCTCCACCGCCGCCTTCGACCACGCGCCAACTGCCCAGACGATTCGGGCATCGGGATAGGCGCGGCGCAGCGCCCGCAGCGCCGCCGTCGCCAGGATGACATCGCCGATGCAGCAGGGCAGCACAAGCAGGATGCGCATCGACCTCATGACAGTCCGAAATAGGCTTCCAGGAGCTGCCGGGCGATAGGCGCAGCGATCTCGCTGCCCTGTCCCGCCGTCTGCACCATGACGACGACCACCACCTGGGGGTTTTCGCGCGGGGCAAAGCTGGCGAACCAGGCATCGGAAGGCGTATCCGGTCCGCCGGTCTGCGCCGTGCCGGTCTTGCCGCACACCCCCAGCCCTTGCAGCTGCGAATCGCGAAACACGAAGTCGGCGGTGCCGCCGGGGAGCGTCACCGCGCACAGCCCGCTGCGGATCGTCTCGATCACTTCGGGCTTCAGGTCGGTCGGCGTCATCACTGGGGTGTTGACGCGGGTCAGCGGCTCGCCGATCAGCCCGACTTCGCGCACCAGCGAGGGGCGGGGCAGCGCGCCGCCGTTGGCAATCGCCGAAAACCAGCGCGCCACCTGAAGCGGCGTCACACCCATATAGCCCTGTCCGACCGCCAGGTTGACAGACTCGCTGAAGCGCCAGTCTTCGCCGTAGTTCGTGCGCAGCCAGTCCGGGTCGGGGATGCGACCGGGGTTTTCCGGCAGATCGGTCAAGCCGGTCGGTCCGCCAAAGCCGAGCCGCCGGGCGTAGGTCGGCAGAAGATACGGGTCCACCTGATCAAGCTGGTAGCCGACCTCGTAGTAATAGGGGTTGCAGCTTTGAGTCAGCGATGATGCCAGCGTCAGCAAGCCGTGACCGCCGGACACATGATCGTAGCGGGTGATGTCGCGCGTCCAGATGCCGCTGCATGTGTAGCGCTGGTTCAGCGCATACACGCCGCTGTCGGCGGCTGCCGCCGCGCTCACCGTCTTCATCACCGAGCCGAGCGGGAACACCCCCTGCACCGGGCGGTTGACTTCCGGGTTCAGTGGGTCGCTCTGAAAACGCTGGATCGCCGCCTGCGCCTGCGCCTTGCCCATCTCTGGGTAGGGCGTATAGGCGCGGTTGTCGAAGGTCGGGTAGCTGACCAGCGCCAGGATCTCGCCGGTGTTGGGGTCGATCACCACCGCCGACGCCCCCGTCGAGGTCTCCGCCCAACTGCCGCGCGCCGCCCGGAAGGCGTCGGCGACGATCTGCGCCGCCCGCCGCTGAAAATCGCTGTCGAAGGTCAGCCAGAGGCTCTGCCCCGGCTGCGGCGCGACGTTCGCCAGGGCGCGCAGCACTCTGCCCGCCGGGTCCACCAGCGTCAGCGCGCCGCCGGGCATCCCGCGCAGCGCCACATCCCAGATCGCTTCAATGCCGCTGCGCCCGATGATCGACTCGCTGGTGAAGCCCTGCGCTTCCAGAGCGGGGACCTCTTCGGCGGCCGGATAGCCGACGTAGCCCAGGATGTGCGGCGCGACCGTGCCATCGGCGTAATGGCGCGTCGGCACGCCTTCAAAGGTCGCCGCGCACGACGCTTCCAGCGCGACGCTAGTGGCGCTGTAGGCTTCCGGCAGGATCGCCCCCAGGTCGAGCAGCCAGTCGGCGGGGCGCGTGTCGATCAGCGTCCGCACATCTTCCTGCGGGCGTTCCAGCGCCGTCGAAAGGGTCGCCAGACAGGTCGGGTAATCGGGGACCTGCTGGCGTACGATCTGCACCTTGACGGCGCGCCCGCTCTGGTCCGCCAGCACATCGCCGTCGCGGTCGTAGATATTGGCGCGGTTGGGCACGGTCGATCGGTAGACCAGCCGCGCGCCGTCGCGCATCCCGGCGAACAGATCGTCGGGAGTCCAGGCGACGCGCCACTCGTTCGCCTGCTGATCGACCACCAGCGTCAGGTTCCGCGCGCTGTCGGTGAAGACGCCGATCAGCCGGGTGGTGAAGCTGGCGTCATAGGCGAAGAGGGCGACCGCATCGCCCCGGCGCGAAAGGGTGATCGGGCGGATGGCGACGCCTTCCAGCCCCATCGTCTCCGCCGCCGTCTCATAAAGCTGGTCAAACTCCTCGCGCGGGTTGGCTTCGCGGCTGGCGAAGCTGATCCAGCGATACATCGTCTCCAGATCATCCCGCTCCCAGGCGGTCAGATAGTCACGGGCGACCCGTTCCGCATCTTCCAGACGGTAATTGGAAGGCAGCAGCGCCTGAGTCGGCAGCGCCTGATCCGCGCCCCGCGCCGGACTGCACGCAGCAGCGGCGAGCAGCAGCAGGACGTACACAATCACACGAGACGGTCGGTTTTTCACGAGGTCCTGAGTCAGTCCGAGGGTCGGTCAACCGCCCCATTATAGTACAGATCGCTTGTCCGCCGCCCGCGCCGTCGGCTTCGGAAGAGTCGGCGCTGCCCCTTTTTCCGTTTTTCCATTACAATCCAGTTCAGACTGCACAATAAATCTTAACAAACGGACCCACTATGACCTCGCCGTCTGACCCTTCGCGCACGCTCATCGTCCTTAACCCTCACGCCGGCAGCGGGCGCGCCGGGCGCATGTGGCAAAGCCTGGAACCTCTGCTGTGGGAATATCTGGGCGAATTGCTCATCGCCGTCACCGACAAGCCGGGTGATGTCGCCGCGCATCTCGACAAAGCGCGCGCCGCCGGGCTGACACGGGTGATCTCCATCGGCGGCGACGGGACCAACCACGCGCTGATCAACGCCCTGGCGGACCTGAACCACCGCTATCCTGATGCGCCCCGGATGGTTTACGGCAATGTGCCCATCGGGACCGGGCGCGATTGGGCGCGCGGCAACGGCATCCCCTTCAACGATCCTCAGGCGGCGGCGCGCTGGATCGCGACGGCGCAGCCGACTGCCACCGACATCGGCAAAATCAGCATCGGCGACCATGAGGAGTACTTCCTGAACATCGCCAGCGCCGGGCTGGGCGGCGAAGTCGCCCGCCGGGTAGAGCGCGTCCGCCGGCGCCGCCCCTGGACGTTTCTGACGGCGACACTCGGCGCGATCATCGAGCGCGGCGCAGCCCCGATGCAGATCGAGATCGACGGCGTCCCCTGGTACGAAGGGCGCGCTTACGCGGCGGTCGTCGCCAACGGCTCGACCTTCGGGCGGGGCATGAAGATCGCCCCCCATGCCGACGTGCGCGATGGGCTGTTCGAAGTCGTGCTGGTCAAAGGCGTGCCGCGCGTCGAAGTGCTGGCGGCGTTCCAGCGGGTCTATTCCGGCACACACCTGACGCACCGGGCGGTCATGAGCGCGCGGGCGCGTTCAGTGCGGGTGCGCAGCGACGCGGCGCTCGGCGTGGAACTGGACGGCGAATTTGCCCAGGGCGGCAGCCTGGAATTCACCATGCAGCCGGGGCTGCTCTCGCTGCTGGCATAACCCTCCCCCGCTGTTCGGGCAGAAGGATCAGATCGGCTGATCGCGGTACGGCACTTCGGCGGTGGCGCGTGCCGCCCCGGCGCTGCCAGAAGCGCCTGTCTCGATCTCATAACGCTGGAGCAGCTCGACCAGCTCGGTGATGGGCAGCGGCTTGGGGATATACGTATCGCAGCCCGCCTCGATGCAGCGTTCTTTGTCGCCCAGCATGGCGTAAGCGGTCACGGCGACAATCGGCGTCTTGATTCCCCGGTCGCGCAGCATCCGCACCACTTCCAGCCCGGTCAGCCGCCCTTCAAGCTGCACGTCCATGAAGACCAGATCAGGATTTTCCTTGTCATAGTTGTTCAGCACCACTTCACCGTTGGTGAAGCTGACGACGCTGTGCCCGCCCATCCGTGCAACGCGCATCATGAGCGAGATGTTCGCCGGGTTGTCCTCGACATACATGATCTTCATTGCGCTGTCCCTGCTGCGTCTACGGTTGCCGATGCCAAGGAGGGGTGATGCGAAGCGCCTGAGTCGCCATCCTGCCGTTCGCCGGCGACATCGGCGCGGGGCAGCGTGAAGTGGAACGTGCTGCCTTTGCCCAGGGCGCTTTCCACCCAGATGCGCCCGTTCATCAGGGTGAGCAGCTGCCGCGAAATGGCGAGACCCAAGCCCGCGCCGGAACGCGGGTCGCGCCCTTCGGTCTGCGCCTGTTTGAACTCTTCGAAGATGATCTCGTGGTTTTCCGGCGCGATGCCCGACCCGCTGTCGCTGACGTAGACCTGCACAAGATCGGCAAATACCTGCGCCCCGACCGTGATCGTCCCCCTGTCGGTGAATTTGGCGGCGTTGCTGTACAGGTTGAACAGCACCTGGCGCACGCGCTGATCATCTGCCAGCACCAGCGGCAGCACCGGCGGGACCTCCGAGACGAGCTTGATCGGCTTCTTGGCGACCAACCCGCTCGAGGTTGACATGACGTGTTCGATGATCGGCGTCAGGCTGATGGCGTTGATGCGGATTTCCAGCTTGCCGGCGTCCACCTTGGAGAGGTCGAGGATGTCATTGATCAGTTTGAGCAGTTCCTGACCGCTGACGTAGATCTGGTTGAGGTCAACTTCATAGGCGCCGGGCAGCTTCACCCCGTCGTACATCGCCGGGAACTTGAGCATCGTCTCGCTGAAGCCGATGATGGCATTCAGCGGGGTGCGCAGCTCATGGCTCATATTGGCGAGGAACTGCCCGCGAAAGTGCTTGGCTTCTTCCGCCGAAAGGCGGGCGGCGTCCAGCTGCACGTTGGCGTCTTGCAGGTTTTCCGAAAGGGCGCGCGTGCGGGCGAGGCTGCGTTCCAGTTCGATACGGTTGTCGAACAGCTCTCCGGCGATTCGGCGCTCGCGCGAATAGTTGAAGATCGCCCATTCGGCGATCTGGTACAGGTCGGCAGTGACCAGCGCGGCGATGCCGGCAGCGCCGAAAGCGAGGGTAATCGCAGCGATGCTCTGCCACCCAAACGTAATGCCGTCACCGCGCACGACAGGCACGAGGATGATCAGCAGCGCGGCGATGATCGCCATTTGCAGCGCCCGAATGGGTGGAAAAAGGGTGCCGACGATGAACACGATCAGTGGGAAGAGGAAGGGGACGACCCCCCTGCCGTCGTCCTGCGCCGTGAACATCGCCACGGCTGCCACCACGATCAGAACGCTGACGAAAAACCCGGCGCTGACGTTGTAGCGTGTGCGTCGGTTCAAGGCACGGGTTGCAAGCGCGCCGGCGACCGCCAGACCAACCGGCAGCGCCGCCCGGATGATCTCCGCCCGTCCGATCAAGGCAATGTTCACCAGGGCGAATATCAGGATACCGCCGCCGATGATCGTCCATCGAATGAGGCTGTTCAGGCGGTCGCTCCGCACCTCATCCGCAAACTGCTCACGAGTGTAGTCAGCCATGATAATTTACCAATGCAAGGATCATTATATTGCAGCAGATTATAACCCAACTTTTACGTCGTGTGCGCTACAGTTCGTGAAAACCTTCTGAAATCTTGCTGCACAGCCTCTTTCGGCGTCCGCCGCGCCTGATTGTACGAATTGCCCACTTGATCCCCGGAGCGAGTTTAGGTAATCTGCTGCATAGGCGTTTCGAAAAGTGACAAAATAGAACTTGCTGACCACAATTCATCAGGGAGGCTGGATGACGACGGATGCACTCGTTCGCGCGTCTTCACGTCTGGGCGAGCAGACGCTTCTGTCCATCTACTGGACGATGCTCCTCAGCCGCAGGCTGGACGAACGCGCCTGGGCGCTTCACCGCCAGGGAAAGATTCATTTCCACATCAGCGCGATGGGTCAGGAAGCGGCGCAGGTCGGCGCAGCCTTCGCCATCCAGCGCGGCGTCGATTACGTCAACCCCTACTATCGCGATCTCGCCCTGAGCATTGCCATCGGCATCACCCCTTTCGACATCATGATGAGCCTGTTCGCCAAGCAGGGCGAATATTCCAGCGGTGGCAGACAGATGCCCGCCCACTTCAACAGCCGACGCCTCAACCTCGTCGGCGGTTCGTCGGTGGTGGCGACCCAGGTCCCGCAGACGGCGGGGCTGGCATTCGCTATCAAATACCGCCAGAAAACTGGTCTCGCCGACCCCGCCGACGCGACTCAGCCGCGCGTCGCCCTCACCTGCCTGGGCGAAGGTTCGACCAGCCAGGGCGAATGGCATGAGGGGATGAACTGGGCAGGCGTACACCGTCTGCCGATGATCTGCTTGGTGCAGAACAACGCCTATGCCATCAGCGTGCCGGTCGATTCGCAGATGGCGGTCGCCAACGTCGCCGACCGCGCCGCCGGCTATGGCATCCCCGGCGTGGTCGTCGATGGCAACGATGTGCTGGCAGTCTATGACGCCGTGCGCGAAGCCGTCGAACGCGCCTATGCCGGCGAAGGCGCGACGCTCATCGAAGCCAAGACCTACCGCCTGACTCCGCATTCCAGCGACGACGACGACCGCAGCTACCGCACCCGCGAAGAGGTTGAATTGTGGAAAGGGCGCGATCCGATTCCGCGCTTCCGACAGTATCTCCAGGCGGAAGGCATACTCTCGCCGGAACAGGCGGAAGCCTATGAGCGCCGCGCCCGTGTCGAGGTCGATTCCGCCCAGGCAGCCGCCGAAGCCGCTCCCGACCCGTCCCCTGAAGAGGCGCTCGGCGCGGTCTACGCCCCGGCGGAGGGCGGCTCATGACGCAGATCACGCTGATCGAGGCGATTCGCCGGGGCATGGACGAGGAGATGGCGCGCGATCCGCGCGTCTTTCTCACCGGCGAGGATGTCGGCGTGCGCGGCGGGGTCTTCCGCGCCACGCAGGGCTTGTTCGAAAAATATGGACCCGACCGGGTGATCGACTCGCCGCTGGCGGAGCTGAGCATCGTGGCGGTCGGCATCGGCGCAGCGCTGGCGGAGCTGCGCCCGATCTGCGAGATACAGTTCGCCGACTTCATCCACCCGGCATTCAACCAGATCGTCAGCGAGGCGGCGCGCTTCTACTATCGCACCAGCGGCGCATGGCGCGTCCCCCTGGTGATCCGAGCGCCCTACGGCGGAGGCGTCTCCGGCGGTCTGTATCACAGCCAGAGCGTCGAAGCCTTCTACGCCCATGTGCCCGGCTTGAAGGTGGTCATCCCGTCCACGCCCTACGACGCCAAGGGGCTGCTCAAGAGCGCCGTGCGCGACCCGAACCCGGTGCTGTTCTTCGAGCCGAAGAAGGGCTACCGTGCCATCAAGGGCGATGTGCCGGACGCCGATTCGCCGGAGGGCGACTATACCGTCCCCATCGGGCAGGCGCGGGTCGCCCGCGAAGGGCGCGACCTGAGCGTCTACGCCTATGGGATGATGGCGCACTACAGCGAGAAAGCCGCCGAGATCGTCGCCCGCGAAGACGGCATTGATGTCGAGGTGATCGATCTGCGCACGCTGCTGCCACTGGACAAAGCCGCCGTCCTCGCCTCCGTCAGGAAGACCGGCAAGGCGCTGATCGTCTACGAAGACAACCTGACGATGGGCTTTGGCGCGGAGATCGCCGCGCTGATCGCCGATGAAGCCTTCGACTCGCTGGATGGTCCGATCAGGCGGCTGGCGGGACCGGATGTGCCCGGCGTCCCCTACGCCCACACCCTGCAGGAGTTCTACATGCCCAACCCGCACACCATCGCCGCCGCCATGCGCGATCTGGCGGCGTACTAGGATGAACGGACAGCGTCGATGCCCACAAACGTGATCATGCCGCAGTTAGGGGAGAGCGTCGTCGAAGGGACGGTCAGCCGGTGGCTGAAGCAGCCCGGCGACCGCGTTCAGGCGTTCGAGCCCCTGCTGGAAATCAGCACCGACAAGGTGGACAGCGAGATTCCCGCCCCCGCTGAAGGCGTGCTGCTGCAAATCCTCGTGCCGGCGGGCGAGACCGTCGAGCGGGGTACGATCCTGGCGATCATCACCGGTGATGGGGAGGGCGCTGCGCCGACAGCCGGAAGCGCGGCGGCGTCCAACGGTGCATCGCGCCCCGCCGCCGACCCGCCGGCGACCGGCGACTACGCCGGACACGTGACGCCCGTCGTCGCCCGTATGGCGGTCGAACACCGCCTTGACCTGGGGCAGATCGCCGGGACCGGGCGCGACGGACGCATCACCAAGAAGGATGTGGAACGCTACCTGGAAGCGCGTCTCGCCGCGCAGACGCCCCCGGCGGCGGGCATTCAGACCGAGGCGGAAGCCGCCCCCTGGGAAAAACCGGTGGAAGGCGCGGACCTCTTCAAGCCGACCGTCGATTACAGCGCCGAGCCAGCACCCGCCTCTGCTTCGCCCCGTCCAGCCGTCCTTGCAGCGCCGAGCGCGCCCGCTGCGCCGCCTCCTACCGCCGACGGCGCGCTGATCCGCCTGTCGCCGATGCGCCGCGCCATTGCCGATCACATGGTGCGCAGCAAACTGCACACCTCGCCGCATGTCACCACCGTCTTCGAGGTCGATCTGTCCGCCGTCATGGCGCACCGCCAGGCGCACAAGGCGGAGTTCGCGGCGCAAAACGTCCATCTGACGCTGACCGCCTACTTCGTCGCCGCCGCCGTCGAGGGGCTGCGCGCCGTGCCGGTCCTCAACGGGCAGTGGCGCGACGACGGCATCTTCGTCCACCGCGAGCAGCACATCGGCATGGCGGTGGCGCTCGACGACGGGCTGATCGTGCCGGTGATCCGGCGGGCGGGCGATCTCAACCTGCTGGGCATCGCGCGGGCGGTGGGCGATCTGGCGGGGCGGGCACGAGCGAAGGCGCTCCAGCCCGACGAGGTGCAGGGCGGAACCTTCACGATCACCAATCACGGCGTCAGCGGCAGCCTGTTCGCCACGCCGATCATCAATCAGCCGCAGGTCGGCATCCTCGGCGTGGGCGTGGTGGAAAAACGGGTGAAGGTGCTGACGGACGCGCACGGCGGTGAACTGATCGCCATCCGCCCCTGCGTCTACGTCTCGCTGACCTTCGATCACCGCGTCGCCGACGGCGCAGCAGGGGACAAATTCCTGAACGTGGTGAAAAACACGCTGGAAAACTGGAGCCTCACCCCGGCAGGGTGAGGTCAAAGGACCTGCATGGACTGCCGTATAGGCTGTGGAGCCTGCTGCATCGCCCTCTCGATCTCGTCGCCGATCCCCGGTATGCCTCAGGGAAAACCGGCGGGAGTGCGCTGTGTGCAGCTGACCGACGACAACCGCTGCCGCATCTTCGGACTTCCGGAGCGCCCCGCCGTTTGTGATCGACTGCGACCGAACGAGGAGATGTGCGGCGGCTCCTTCGCACATGCCCACGCCTACCTCGTCCTGCTCGAAGAACTGACCACCCCCCATCCGTGATCGTCAGCGGCAGATAGACTGCGCGTTCGCGCCCCGCACGTCGGCGGTTGGCGGAGGATCGCGATCCTCATTAAAATAGCGGCGTAATGGAGGGCGGTGTGCAAGCCGCTCGCTTCGGCAGTGTACCGATGAGCAACCAAACGCACGAAGGGCGGAAGCATGAGCGAAGGTGATCCTCTGGCGATGCGCGGCAGCAGACAGCGATTCGCCGCGTTGTTGTTGATCGTGTGCATCCTCACGGCTGCGCTGACGCTCGGCATGAGCGCGCCGGCGGCGGCAGTGCTGCAAACGCCCAGCGTTGCGCTCTCGCTGGTCCATGCCGGCACGTTCGGCGCCGGCGCAAACGATTTTCTGATCGGCACAACCAGCGGGACGGTCAGCGCCGTCGTCTCCAATAACAGCGGCGCAGATATCGCGACAGGGGCGATCAACCTCTCCATTCCCCTGCCGACCGGGCTGACCTATGCGACGCCGCTGGTGAGCGCGCCGAACAATATCTTCACCTGCTCGACCGTCTCCAACACCGTCAACTGCACCAATTCGCTGGGACCGCTGCCTGCCGCCCTTCCGGTCGAGGCGATCACCTTCAATGTGACCGTCCCCGGTCCGGCGGGCGGTCCCTTCACGCTGACGGCGCTGCTGTTCGTCTCCGGCGGATCGGGCTTTCCGGTCGTCGCCAACGACCCGGTCAGCTTCCTGATCGTCGGACCGACCAACACCCCCGCGCCGACCAATACCGCATCGCCGACGCCGACTCGTTCGATGACGCCGACGATCTTCCCGACCGTCACGCCGTTCCCGACGATCACACCGCTGCCGACTTCGACGCCGATCCCGACCGCGACGCTCATCCCCAATCCGCCGACGCGGACGCCGCCGCCGCGCCCCGCCAACGCCGGACAGGCGATTGGACCTATCGCGCGCCCCGGAATCACCGCCGTAGTGGACCGCGATAACGTCAATGTGCGCATCACCCCCGCCCTGGGCGCGGAGGTGATCGCCTTCGTCAACGCCGGGACGACCTTCGACGTGCTGGCGCGCAGCCCAGACAACCAGTGGGTGCAGGTGATCGTCGGCAATCAGCTGGGGTGGGTGGGCACGGCGGTGCTGGCGATCATCGCCGGCGATCTGAACGCCGCGCCGGTCGCCGACCCGCGCACCATCCCCTATGGCGGCTTCGACAACCCGCGCTCCGGCATCACCAGCGTTTCCAGCCAGGTCACCGGCAAGCTGGAAGACAGCGGGCTGCGCGTCCGCAGCGGTCCGGGGCTGGGCTATGTCGTGCTGGCGAACGCGCCGCGCTATACCATCTTCCCGATCCTGGGCAAGGCGCTCGGCGGATCGTGGATTCAGGTCAACTTCGAGGGCACGCTGGGCTGGGTAGCGACGGAATTTGTCAACCTGCAGCAGGGGTTGGGCGTCGTCGCCGGGCTGCCGGAAGACGGCATCGTCGCCGACGGGCTGCCGGTCAGCGAACCGACCGCCGACAGCTACACCGACACGCTGCGCCTGCTCCTGGCGCGCGTCGAACTGGCGCAGCCTTCGCTGGATCAAATTCGCGCCGTCTGGACGAGCATCGCCATTGGCGAGCGTGCCGCCTGCGGCAGCTATCCGGCGCGTCCGTCCGATTACAACATCCCCAACCCGGTACTCGCGCCGTTCTACGGCACGCTCTTCCCGCTGCAAGAGGACTTCAACCAGGCGATGGCGTTTGTGCGCCTGTCGATTGACCTGTTCATCGACATTTGCAGCCGTCCGCAGCCTGCCGAAGGGTTTGTGGGACAGGCGGTGGTGCAGAACGCGCTGGACGCCATCAACGCTGCCGATGCCCTTTTCGCCAGCCTGCGCGCCCGTCTGCGCGCGCTGCTGCCGCCCGATCAGCCGATCACCGACGAGCAGTGCCTCTTCACCTTCAACCAGCGCAGCGAAGTCCTGGATCGGCTGTTCCTGAACACCGTCAAGATGATCACCCTGCGTGACCCGAATAAGCGGGTGATCGGGCTGTGCTTCGACGCCGCCCAGGGTCAGACGCTGCGCCTGCAAGCGCTGCGCGTGACCGGCAATGCCGCGCCGAGGCTGACGGTGACCAGCTTCGACAACCCGACCAACTTCCTGGCGGTCGCGGAATTCGGTTCGGGCGATACCGCCTTCATCTCGCAGATCCTCTTCACGCAGACCGGGCGCTACCTGGTGCTGATCAGCGATCTGGAAGCAGGGGCGCGCGGCGTCCGCCTGGAAGGCGAGGTGGCGGTGCTGCTGACCGAATCGTCGTCGAGCGCGACGATGGTGATTGACCCGAACACCGGACAGGTGATCGTCCAGCAGGGCGGGGTGATCGTGCCCAGCGCCACGTCGTTCGTCTCTGGCGGCGGCAATGCCCTGACGCCGGGACCGACCGGGTTCTGCCCATCGGTCAACTTCACCTGTGCGCAGCTTTCGACCTGCGACCAGGCGATTGCCTGCCTGCCGTTCAATCCGAGCCTGGATGACGACGGCGATAACATCCCCTGCGAGAATCTCTGCGGGGGCAACTGAGCGATATCCTGTCTGGGGCTGCCGCTGACGACGCGCAGCCCCAGATGAGGAGTAAGGCTGTTCCAAGAAAATAATCGAGCAGTTGTAGGGCGGAGCTGTGTCTCCGCCCGCCGTTCACGGGCGAACACGTGGGTTCGCCCCTGCAACCGCTGGTGCGTCTTTTGTCTGGAACAGCCTAAGTTGAAGTCGTCCTGAAGTGGGGTAGGCGCGCGCGGGAGACCCGGCAGCTCGACCGTTCGGAAAAAACGAGACCCTGCTTTAGCGAGTGAGACAAAAAGAAGCGCCCTGTCCGAAAAAGACAGGGCGCTTTCGTTATTGGTAAGGCAGATGATGAATTATGGAATTCGCTTCAAACAAAAGAAAAAAGGTCGGCTCGGTATGGCGCTCCGCTTTTGTTCTGCTCCGAAGACAAATTCAAGATGTTGGCGGCGATCTACTCTCCCACACAGTTACCCATGCAGTACCATCGACGCTGGTGAGCTTAACTTCCGGGTTCGAGATGGGACCGGGTGGACCCTCACCGCTCT
>JABWBO010000237.1 GCA_013360465.1 Anaerolineae bacterium
ACAAGCAGCGCCCGGTCCCGAATGCCCGCGTCATCGTCGCGCGTGGCGTTGAACAGGCGCACGAAGTCGGCGGGCGCAATGGCGCGCGGCTGGCGGCGCTGCGGCGCAGGCGGTCGCCTGATGTTGCGCATTGGGCTGACGATCTCATACTCCCGTGCGCAGAAGTTCCAGAACGAATGCAGCGCCGTGACATGCCCCCTGACCGTTTCATCAGAGAATCCCCCAGCAAGTGTGGGGCGCTGGGGCGCGCCGACGTACTTCTCGGTTTGTGAGCGCAGACCGACTATGTATTCTCTGCACTCCCGAACCGAGATCGAAGCGAGCGGGCGATCCGCCCGCGCCGCCACAAACGGCGCAAGCAGCGACCGATACCACAGGAGGGTTTTAGGTCTGCATCCGTCCGCCTGCTTTGCGAGCAGGAAGTCATCGAAAGCGCTTGAGAGATTCATGCTCGCCTCAGAACGGAATGCCATCATCGGCGGATGTCGGGTCCATGATGATGTCGGCAATCAGGCGGTCAACGAAGCGTTCATCAACCTCCATCCAGCAATCGCACGGCAGGGCGCGACGGATGTTGATCAGCTGCTGTTTCGCCGAAGGAAGCACCTCGCCTAATGTGTGACGTACTTCACGCAAAGACTGACTCCCGTCGTCGTAGTAGTACATTACTTTCTCGACTAAACAGAGATGCCCATTGGTCGCCCTGTACAGCCATACTGTCAATTCCGCGTCAACAACATCCGGTCCATAGTAGAACCAGTCATCCCAGTCATCCCAGTCTTCCCACTCATCCTGACTGTAGGGAGGCTCATTTTCGGAGTCATCCCAGATCATTTCGGTATTCATGCGTGTTCCTCCGTAGAAAGTCGTGAATAGTTCGAGATTCGTGTTTTTGTTTCCCTGCTTCCCTGTTGAGGGAGCAAGCCAACCATTTGAGGGGAAATGTGCTTCCCTAGTGCTTCCCTAGTGCTTCCCTAGTGCTTCCCTATTTCAGGGAAGCAGGGAAGCAGGGAAGCACTTTTTTTGAATCATTTTCGCAATCGCAGTCCATTCCAAACGGATACGCCATCCGACTTGTGACGCTGCAAGCCGAGTCGCCGCCACTCCACCGCGATCTGATTCAGGTTCTTCGGCTTGAAACCGTAAGCCTCGCACCATGTGCGGTAATCGGTATAGAGCAGCGTGGATTGAATCTGGTAGGACTCGTGAAGCTCAGCGCGTTCGGCGAGGTAGGTCGCTTCGGTGTCGTTGTCCATGATGTAATCCCGCCGTCGATTTTCCGCCTGGGCGCACGGCGAGAAGCCGCCGCCGCGAATGACCCGCCAGTAGTGTTCGATCAGGGCGTTGAAGATTCCTGCGCGTTCCTGGTAGAGCTTCTGTTCGAGGTTGGGAATTCGTTTGCTTTCTGGAATCGACCGATTGAACGGGATGATGTAGATGCGGCGGGTTGTCGCGCCCGACCGGTCGGTGATGCGCGGCATGCCGTTCATTGCCCACCAAATCTTAGCGGTTGGGCGAAAGACGATGGGATCACGGTTCTTGACATCGGCGTAAATCTCATCTGACCCGCCGACGAGCGCCTTGTACAGCGCATCGGGCAGCACAGTATTGCTTTCGGCTTCTGTGAAGGTGACAACACGCTTGCCTACCATGTTTCCGAGCAGGAATCGATTCGTCCCCAGCTGATTCAGATCGATGGTCCCGTGCAGATCGCCCATGAACAGCTTCAGGAAAGCGATCATCGTCGATTTGCCAGAGTCCCGTTCACCTACAAGCCAGAAACTTGCCTTGAGATCGGTCCTGGCAGTCAGCGAGTAACCTAGCGCCTCCATGACCAGAGTCACCAGCGCGTTATCGGTGACTCCGTTTTCGTCTACCAGCGAGGAGTTCAGGTAGCGACGCCAGATGCTCGCGTATGCATCCGGGTCATAATCGAAATCAAGCTGAGTTGTGAAGTACATCTCTGGGCGGTGGGCTTCAAGCTCCATCGTTTCGAGGTTGAAGAGTCCGTTGCGCAAATTGATGTAGCGCTTCTGTTCATCCCACCTTTCCATGATCTGGCGATCCGCGATGTGCAGGTCATCTTCTAGCAGCGCCGTGATCGCCCTGATGCGCTGTTGGGTGACAGTGACACCGCGCTCGCGCCAGCGCCGGAGGTGCTTCCTCACATAGCTGCGCATCTCAGCGGTATCGCGCCGCGCCCAGCAGCCGCGTTCTAATACCTTCCATTCACTGTGGAAGTAGGCGGCTTTCCCCCGCAGCTCGTCTGCCATTTCGATAGCGATCTGGTCCTCATCTGGCTTGTAAACCTTCTCAGTC
>JABWBO010000238.1 GCA_013360465.1 Anaerolineae bacterium
GACTGAGAAGGTTTACAAGCCAGATGAGGACCAGATCGCTATCGAAATGGCAGACGAGCTGCGGGGGAAAGCCGCCTACTTCCACAGTGAATGGAAGGTGTTGGAACGCGGCTGCTGGGCGCGGCGCGATACCGCCGAGATGCGCAGCTATGTGAGGAAGCACCTCCGGTGCTGGCGCGAGCGCGGTGTCCCTGTCACCCAACAGCGCATCAGGGCGATCACGGCGCTGCTGGAAGATGACCTGCACATCGCAGATCGTCAGATCATGGAAAGATGGGACGAACAGAAGCGCTACATCAATCTGCGCAACGGACTGTTCAACCTCGAAACAATGGAACTTGAACCCCACCGCCCAGAGATGTACTTCACGACTCAGCTTGATTTCGATTATGACCCGGATGCATACGCGAGCACCTGGCGGCGGTACCTAAATTCCTCGCTGGTAGATGAAAACGGAGTCACCGATAACGCGCTGGTGACTCTGGTCATGGAGGCGCTAGGCTACTCGCTGACCGCCAGGACCGATCTCAAGGCGAGCTTTTGGCTCGTAGGTGAACGGGACTCTGGCAAGTCAACGATGATCGCCTTCCTCAAGCTGTTCATGGGCGACCTGCACGGGACCATCGACCTGAATCAGTTAGGGACGAATCGATTCCTGCTCGGCAACATGGTAGGGAAGCGTGTCGTCACCTTCACCGAGGCGGAGAGCAATACTGTACTGCCTGATGCGCTGTACAAGGCGCTCGTCGGCGGGTCAGACGAGATTTACGCCGACGTGAAGAACCGCGATCCCATCGTCTTTCGCCCGACCGCCAAAATTTGGTGGGCGATGAACGGCATGCCGCGCATCACCGACCGGTCGGGCGCGACAACCCGCCGCATCTACATCATCCCGTTCAACCGGTCGATACCGGAGAGCAAACGGATTCCCAACCTCGAACAGAAGCTCTACCAGGAACGCGCGGGGATTTTCAACGCCCTGATCGAACACTACTGGCGGGTCATTCGCGGCGGCGGATTCTCGCCGTGCGCGCAGGCGGAGAATCGACGGAAGGATTACATCATGGACAACGACACCGAAGCGACCTACCTCGCCGAACGTGCCGAACTCCACGAGTCCTACCAGATTCAGTCAACGCAGCTCTACACCGATTACCGCATGTGGTGCGAGGGCTTCGGTTTCAAGCCAAAGAACCTGAATCAGATCGCGGTGGAGTGGCGGCGGCTCGGACTGAAGCGACACAAGTCGGACGGCGTATCCGTCTGGAACGGACTGCGATTGCGAAAATAATCCAAAAAAAGTGCTTCCCTGCTTCCCTGCTTCCCTGAAATAGGGAATCATCAGGGAAGCATTAGGGAAGCGTCAGGGAAGCACATTTCCCCTCAAATGGTTGGCTTGCTCCCTCAACAGGGAAGCAGGGAAGCAAAAACACGAATCTCGAACTATTCACGACTCTCTACCGAGGATTGAGCATGGATACCGAAATGATCTGGGATGACTCCGAAAATGAGCCTCCCTACAGTCAAGATGAGTGCGATGAGTGGGATGACTGGTTCTACTATGGACCGGATGTTGTTGATGTGGAAGGAA
Source organism: Anaerolineae bacterium (assembly GCA_013360465.1). GTDB lineage: Bacteria > Chloroflexota > Anaerolineae > Aggregatilineales > Phototrophicaceae > Flexifilum. Next base: position 1,592 of record JABWBO010000238.1, read on the forward strand.
CGGTATGGCTGTACAGGGCGCGCAATGGGCATCTCTGTTTAGTTGAGAAAGTAATGTACTACTACGACGACGGGAGTCAGTCTTTGCGCGAAACACGTTACACATTAGGCGGTGTGCTTCCCTCGGCGAAACAGAAGCTGATCAACATCAGTCGCGCCCTGCCGTGCGATTGCTGGATGGAGGTTGATGAACACTTCATTGAAAGCTTGATCGCCGACATCATCATGGACCCGACATCCGCCGATGATGGCATCCCGTTCTGAGGCGAGCATGAACCTTTCAAGCGCTTTCGATGACTTCCTGCTCGCAAAGCAGGCGGACGGATGCAGACCGAAGACGATCCTATGGTATCGGTCGCTGCTTGCGCCGTTTGTGGCGGGGCGTGAGGATCGTCCGCTCGCTTCGATCTCGGTTTGGGAGTGCCGAGAATATATTGTCGGTCTGCGCTCGCAAACCGAGAAGTACGTCGGCGCGCCCCAGCGTCCTACGCTTGCTGGGGGATTCTCTGATGAGACGGTCAGGGGACACGTCACAGCGCTGCATTCGTTTTGGAACTTCTGCGCACGGGAGTATGAGATCGTCAACCCTATGCGCAACATCAGGCGACCGCCAGCACCGCCGCGCCGCCAGCCGCGCGCCATTGCGCCCGCCGACTTCGTGCGCCTGTTCAACGCCACGCGCGACGATGACGCGGGCATTCGGGACCGGGCGCTGCTTGT
>JABWBO010000002.1 GCA_013360465.1 Anaerolineae bacterium
TTCTGCTCAAGCGTTTCCCGGTTGGCTGGCATAGCGCTTCACTTTCTACTTGGTGATGCTTTAGCCTATATCATTTTGCACTAACTTGAAATGCACCCTCCTACAGTGCTGATCGCCAATGACCAGCATGACGACCGCCTGGCAGGCACGATCTTTGCAGGAAAACGAGTCGGACTGGACATCATCGGCGTCGTCGCGCTAATGGGGTGGGGTGAACCATCGAGCGCCGGAGGACCGCCAATCACAGCGGTCCTCCGGCTTGAAGATGCCATTATGACCGCCGCCGAGGGTGGTGTTCTTCCGGCAGGGCAGGCGGCGCTGCTAAGCGATTGGCTGAACGCCGGCGGGCAGCGCTCTGCTGCTACTCTTCATCCAGGCTCAAGAGCGCCATGAAAGCCTCCTGAGGGACCTCAACAGCGCCGATCATCTTCATACGCTTCTTGCCTTTTTTCTGCTTCTCCAGCAGCTTTTTCTTGCGCGTAACATCGCCTCCATAACATTTAGCCAGCACATCTTTGCGGAGGGCTTTGACATCGGCGCGCGATATGACCTTCTTGCCAACCGCTGCCTGAATAGGGACAGCAAACATCTGGCGAGGGATCAAATCCTTTAGCTTGCTGACCAGCTTCTGCCCCTTGTGGTAGGAGTCATCCTGGTGGACGATGATCGCCAGCGCATCGACCGGATCACCATTGACCAGGATATCGAGCTTGACCAGATTGCCGGCGCGATAGGAGTCGAAACTGTAGTCGAGGCTGGCATACCCGCGCGTGATGCTCTTGAGTCGATCGTAGAAATCGACGATCAATTCGGACAGCGGCAGCTTATAGGTGATCACGACGCGAGTTTTGTCCAGATACTCCATGTTGACGTATTCGCCGCGCTTTTTGATCACCATGTCCATCAGCGCGCCGATGTACTCTTCGGGCGTGTAGATCAGTATCTTCATCCAAGGCTCGCGCACCTCCTCGATCGTGTTGGGATCGGGCAGGAAAGCCGGGCTGTCGATAGTGGTGTGCGAGCCGTCGCGCATCACAATTTCATACTCGACGCTGGGCGCTGTTGCCAGGATATCGAGATCGTACTCGCGCTCCAGGCGCTCCTGGATGATTTCCATGTGGAAAAGTCCGAGGAAGCCGACGCGGAAGCCGAAATTAAGCGCCTGTGAAGTCTCCGGCTCGAAGATGAGCGAGGCATCATTGAGCTGAAGTTTTTCCAGGGCGTCGCGCAGTTCACCGTAGTCATCGTTGTCGGTCGGATAGAAGCCGGCGAAGACCATCGGCTTGACCTGAGCATAGCCGGGAACAGGCGTTTCTGCGCCGCCGACGGCGACCGTAATGGTATCGCCAACACGGCATTCGCGCACCGATTTGAAGCCCGTAGCCACATAGCCCACTTCACCGACCGTCAGCGATTCAACGGGGCGCATGCTGGGACTGAAGGTTCCAATCTCGACCGGTTCGAATCGCGCGTCCGTCGCCATAAGGCGAAGCATCGAGCGAGGAGTCAGGTCCCCGTCCACCACGCGGACGTAAGCGACAACGCCCTTGTAAGCGTCATAGTGGGAGTCGAACACGAGCGCCCGCAGCGGAGATTCCGTTCGTCCTTTTGGCGGAGGAACACGCTGCACCACCGCTTCCAGAACATCCTGGATGCCGATACCCTGTTTGGCGGAAATGCGCAGGATATCCTCGGCGGGAATGCCGATGAGGTTTTCTACTTCCTGTGAAACCTCATCGGGACGGGCAGCAGGGAGATCGATCTTGTTGATGACCGGGATGATCTCCAAGTCCTGTTCCATCGCCAGATAGAGATTGGCGAGAGTTTGCGCCTCTATGCCCTGGCTGGCATCAACCACCAGCACCGCGCCTTCGCATGCTTGCAGCGCTCGGCTCACCTCATAGCTGAAATCAACATGACCGGGAGTATCGATCAGGTTAACTTCGTACTGACTGCCATCAATAGCGGTATACTGCATGCGGACTGCCGACGCTTTGATCGTAACACCGCGCTCACGCTCCAAGTCCATGCTGTCGAGAAGCTGAGCCTGCATATCACGCTCGGCAACCGTATTGGTGAACTGAAGCAACCGATCTGCCAAGGTACTCTTGCCGTGATCGATATGAGCGATGATGCAGAAATTGCGAATGTGGTCTTGTTTCATAAGCTGCCGAAGGGTTCTTTGTCTCTTGATTTGAAGCGCCGAGTATATCAGATGCGATGCGCTTGTAGAACGGCGGCGAAGCGCGGTCAGAGTACAGCGTCGATCAGCGATTCGACAGACTGAAGGCTGCAATCATTATTCCACCCCAGCCAGGCAAGGAATTCGATATTGCCCGCCGGACCTTTGAGGGGTGACCGGATCAACCCGCAAGGGAGAAACCCGATTTCGACCGCGAAGTCGAGGGTCTGCGCCAGGACCTGACGATGCACTTCGCGATCTTGCACAACCCCGCCTTTAGCAACGTCGCGCCGCCCGGCTTCAAACTGTGGTTTGACCAGCGGGACGACATCGGCAGACGAGGCAAGCCAACCCTGAATGACAGGGAGCAGCAGACGCAAAGAGATGAACGAAGCATCGATGACCACACAGTCGATGTTTTCGGGCAGCGCTTCGACAAAACGGGCGTTGGTACGCTCCATCACAACGACGCGAGGGTCTTCGCGAAGCGCATAAGCAAGATGCCCATAGCCTACATCGAGAGCATACACCCGCGATGCCCCGTTTTGCAGCAGGCAATCGGTGAAGCCGCCTGTACTTGCGCCGACATCGGCGCAGACTCGCCCGGCGACTTTCAGCGGAAATGACTCAAGCGCCGCCGCCAGCTTTTCGCCGCCCCGGCTGACATAGCGCGGTCTGGCGCGCAGCACTATCTCCACATCGGCAGCGAGCAGCGTGCCCGGCTTATCGACGACAGCGCCATTCACCAGAATCTCGCCCGCCATGATGTAAGCCCTGGCTTTATCCTGATTTGGCGCAAGACCACGATTCAGCAGCAGCGCATCCAGGCGTTGTTTTCCAGACATGTGTTCCTCAGGATCAACCAGGTGTCAGGAAAACAGGGATATTGAGCGGCGGCGTATCCGCAGCAACTTCTAAACCATCGGCGCTGACGGGGAGATACCCATCAGCGATGATGAACACGCTGTAGGGTGCGGATGGCTGAAGAAGACGACCGAGGATGAAATGTCCCTCAAGATCGGTCGTCGTCAGCGAAAAAACCTGCTCCTGTTCCCAACGCTCAGTGAAGTCTTCGACGTTGAAGAGTTCACTAATCACTATCACCGTCGCACCAGACACGCCTGCGCCAGTCTCCATATCCAGCACCTGTCCGCGCATCTGTACACCGGATGCCTGAGCAAGGCGATCAATCGGAAGCTGACCTATGCCGATACGCGCATTCGCCCTGGCAAAGACCAGGCGGTTGATCACCAGCTCGATCCCGTACGTGCCATCGGGCAGCCCTCCTGGTGAGGAGAGCTGCATCAGAAAGTTCTCACCGTTCTCTGCCGTCGACCAGGGAGCGGTCTGCTCGTAGAACGGCTCGCCATCGACCATCCAGCGTAGCGTCCAAAGGGTGCCTGGGCGAATGCGATTCCAGTTGAAGAAGGCGTATATGGTCTCCGTACCCGCGCCAAAGGAAGTCAGGGGCGGGGCTGTACGGGCATCTTCCAGGTTAGCGGCGGTGGTGAAGCGCGTATTTTCGAAGATACGGGCAAAATCGCCGACCGGGTCCCCTGCAAGGGTGAAGTCCGAAGTAGAGGCCAGGCGAAACCCCTGACCGGTATCCAGATAGAGTTCGAGTCGATAGGAGCCGGGCAGCAATCCCGCCGGGTCTTGAATACGAATCGTCTTGGTGCCGGACTCGCCATCCGACCAGTCCAGCGTCTCGCGCAGCACCTCCGTCCCCTCGTAGTACCAGATCGACGCCCAACGCAGACCGGGCGTCATGCCCCGAAAGACGAAGCGAGCACTGGCAATCGTCCCGGTAGGCAGGACGTAGCCGACGCCAACCACGCCGCCGCTGGTGTTTTCGATGCCGAAGGCGATATCGCTGAATGTCGGTTGAGCCTCGGTGCCGCCGCCGATGAGCAGACGCGCGCTGTCCGCAACCACGCCGTCGATCAGCAGCGTGAAGTCATAGATTCCATTGGACCAGGACTGACCACTGCTACCCAGATACCAGAGACCATTGATTCCGCCGCTCCAGCGAACAGGCGGGAGGCTGAACGTGGCGTTGACCACGCCGCCATTGGAGACACGCAGCTCGTAGACGGTCTCCGGGGTCATGTTGGTGTAATTGAAGAAGAGATAGACACTTTCGGTGCCGGCGGGCAGTGTTCTCACTACGGAAGCTGGCATGCCTGCTTCATTGACCGTTGGGGAAAAAAACAAGCGTGAGAAGGTCGGCTCGCCAGAGACCGACGTCCGCGAGGGTGTCTGTACTGCTTGAAACTGGAGTTCCAGCCGCAGCGAAGCGGCGCGAAAGAGCGGTCTGGCGAACCGAGAGGGGCGCAGCACGTTGGTTGAACCGCCCACCGGCACACAGCGGTCCTGGGAATTGATGACGCTGTCCTGGTTGGTGTCCTGCAAGGAAAGGCAGCGGGTTTCCGGCGATATTCCGAGAACAGGCGCGGTCGCGGGCACGCCAACGAGCTGTCCAACCTGGTTATATGCACCGCCGCCCGTCATCGCCCCTTCAAGACTGATGCTTGTCTTGATCCAAGCCCGATCTCCTCCGCTGGGTTCCGCACCAAAGCCGGTCAAGGTGGTGCGCGTAGTCTGGACCCCTGAGTTGCCAATATCGGGATAGCCGAAGACCACCAAAGTTTCGTCTAACTGCAATTCGTCCGAATCGGCAAGCTCGACAAAGGGTAGAGAAAGAGAAGTGGGGTCGATGAGACGCCCGTCAATCTGACGGTCAATCTGTACCAGAGCCAGGTCCAGACCATCGTCCGACTGGACGATTTGCGCTCGATAGGTGGGGATCGGGGGCGCATCCGCTTCCGAACCTATGGCGATAATCAAATCGTTACCGGGGCAGCCCTCGCCGGAAACGGCAGCGTGGGCATTGGTGATAATCAAGCCGGTACGGGTCACAAGCGTTCCGCTTGCGGCACAGGTGATGATGGGTACCGAGGCGTTTACGTCAACCTGCATGACAAATACGGTTGCGCGACGAATACGGTCCTCGTCGAATCCGAGAGTTTGAGCCTGTCCGCGCTGCGTGCCAGAGATGACTATGAGGGCGATCCCCACAAGAAGGAGTCGCAGTCCGACACGAATGAGCGAAGCAGGTCCAGAACTAGAAGACCAGTGCATCGAGGAACCTCTGAAATGCCACATAATTCCGATCAAATGAGTCCACATCGGAAAGGAAGGTGATGATGATCGCCTGCCCACGCTGAATGACGATGATGTCTACACCAGCGACAATGCGAGGAAGCTGCGAAAGAAACGGATCGTCATCCGTTGAAGCATAGGCATACTCAACTGCCAGCGCTTCCTGCTCGTTGGAGAGAACGATCTGACTGCGCGAAAGAATCTGGTAGGCAGACAGCTGCGAACGGCGCAGCGTCAGCAGATCGACCGCATTGCGCGCCGATGCAGTTGAGGCGAGTGGTTCGGTGGCGACCTGAAAGGTTGTTTTGAAGGAGGGTGCTGTCATATCACGTACGCGGAAGACGTAATCCCCTTCGGAGTCCAGCAGCCACCCCTGCGGGTAGAAAGCACGGATGCCCGCCTGACTGTTACTGTACTGGACCACAGCGTTGAGAGATGACTCGCGCAGGTTGATGCCGATCAAGATGCTTAGGACGGCGTAGATCAGGACGAAATAGTGCCCCCAGCGCTGTCGCTGGGTGACTCCGGCGCGTTCAGGAGCGACTTCGAGCAGGCTCATCAGCGCGCATCCTCTGCACGCTGCCGATCCTGCTCACGACGTTCGGCAGCGCCATAGAGAAAGAGGGTAACCAGCACTGAAACGAGCAGCACAGCCGCCGAGAATCCGAGACCGAAAATGGGACGGGCAAGTGAACCGCGCACCGAAAACGCTGCATTGACCAAACCAGAAGTGAGCGGTTGCGCAAAGCCCGTGACCAGAGCGCCGAGCGCTACCGTAACAGTCATGAAGAACGGCGTTGGATGATTGAAGCGCGTTTCCGCCAATCCCAGGCTGACAAAAAGACTGGCGGCTACGTTGATAGCGATGTTCTCGAAGATGCGTAGTGCGGCAATATCGAGATTGAGCGCAGGATTGTCGAGAATGAAGGCGATGTTCTGCATGGTTCCAAAGGCTATCGCCGCAGCCACTGCATAGGCGACGGCGTCTGCGCGAATGCGAAGATGTTCACGCCAGATCGAATAGCGAAGGACCAGATATTTCGCCACTTCCTGTACGATACCAAGCGAAAAAGTGTAACCAAGGATACGGTTGATTGCGCTTTCGTGTGGCAACCAGCCGTGCGGATTGAGGAAGTCATTGAGAAACGGCAAAGCGATACCATTGGCGACCAGGGCGGTCAAAATCAGCACGAAGAACAACCGCTGACGCGGTTGAGCGACACGGCGTTCTGGAAGCACAGACAGCAGAAGCCATAACCCGACCGGCAGCACAACGAGGATACCGCTGATGACTATTGAGAGTGCGGCGGGAATCCTCAAGCCCAGAAAGGCAACTGCTACGAACACAGATGCAACCGCAACACCCAAGAAGATCATTTCGACGATCAAGCTCCGCCAGACCCGGCGATAGGGGTAGACCTCCTGCTCAGTCTTGATTGGATTCAGCAACCGTCCGCGATACCCCGCCATGTCGGTCTCGAACATATCCTTATCTACGGTTCAAAACACGGCTATTATACAGGCTCGCACAATGCAAACGGGGGAAGAATCGAAGCATGTTTTTTTTTCATCGGTTTCGGGTATCGACCGTCGCAATGTTGGCGCTGGTGATAGTACTTTGTGGGATCCCTGAAGCGGCTTCTTCTCAGATAGGCGGAGACCGGATTGTTTATGGATTGACCTTCCAGCCCAGCGGATTCGACCCACACATTCACGCCTCATCCGAATTAGGCATCCCACTGCGCAGCATCTACGATACGCTGGTCTATCGGGACCCGACTACGCAAACCTTCGTGCCCGGACTGGCATCCAACTGGACGATCTCGTCAGACGGCAGGGAGTATACCTTCACACTGAAGCCTGGGGTGACTTTCCACGATGGAACACCGTTCAACGCAGCCGCAGTCGGGGCTAATCTAGATCGAATTACGAACCCTGCAACCGGATCACAGAAAGCACTGTTCCTGCTGGGTAATTACGCAGGCTACACGATTGTTGATGACCTTACCCTGCGAATCACGCTGAGTGAACCGTACAGTCCGCTGCTGGACAGCCTCAGCCAGGTCTATCTGGGAATCGCTAGCCCCAGCGCCCTGGCAATGTACTCGAACGAACGCTACCAGTTTCACCAGGTCGGCACGGGACCGTTCGTCTTTGTGGAATATGTGCCCGGGGATCGCCTGGTGCTGCGGCGAAACCCCAACTATGCCTGGGGTCCCGTATTCTATGCGCAGACGGGACTGGCTGGAATCGATGAGATTGAGTTTCGTTTCTTCACCGACCCCGCCGCACGCGCTCTCGCCCTGGAAGGTGGCGAGTCTGATGTGATGGGGGAACTTCTGCCGCTGGACGCTAGGACGCTTAGCGCCTCCAGTACATCTGCCGCTGTTGAACCAGTGACAATTCCTGGTCAGCCTCTGCAATTTATCATGAATACCGCGCAATTTCCGACGGACGAACTGGTGGTTCGGCAGGCGCTGATCGTTGGCGCAGACCGCGAAGCGATCATTGATGCCATTTTCCAGCGCTTCTCACCCGTCGCCTGGGGTCCTTTGTCTTCGGCGACGCCGTACTACAACGCTGATCTCGAAGGCGCATATAGTTTTGACCCGGCGGCGGCGCGCGACGCGCTCGCCTCCATCGGCTACGTAGACGGCAATAACGATGGGATAGCAGAGCGAGACGGCGCGGAACTCGAGATCAGAATGATTGCGCCGACCTGGGGGTTGATCCCGGAGACGGCACAGCTCCTGGAAGCCCAGTGGCGCGACATTGGCATCAGAACCTCTATCGTACAGGTGCCCAGCCGAACCGCTTTGCTCGAGGAGGTGGCGACAGGAGCCTACAACCTGGTCGCCTGGTACGAGTTTGGAGCCGATCCGGTCATCCTGAACCGGTATTTCACCAGCAGCGGCGACCTGAACTGGACTCGATTCAACTCATCGGAACTCGATGGGCTGCTGGCAGAAGCGGCTCGGCAGTCTGACGACAACGCCAGGCGAAGCCTCTACTATCAGTCGCAGCTGCAAATCATGGAACAAGCTCTGATACTGCCCATCCGTGACTACGTCAACCTGAATGGCTATCGTCGAAGCCTGAGCGAGATCAGCTTCGACGCTTATGGGTGGTTTCCGCTGCTGCCGAATTTTGTATTGAGCGGGAACTAGCGGCGGGCGATTCACCCATTATGCGCAGCGCACTACGTGGACTAGTCCGGGCATTCGGAACCCTGCTGCTTGCGGCAAGCCTGGCTTTCTTCGCGCTGCGCACCGTACCGGGCGATGCTATCACCGCACAACTCCGCGAGAGCGGCGCAAGCGATCAGATGATCGCCGAGCGACGCGCAAGCCTTGGCTTAGATTTGCCTATGCTGGCGCAATACGGCACGTATCTGCTCGGACTGCTGCGCGCCGATCTGGGGGTATCGCTGCTGGACGGACGCAGCATTACAGAAATTATCGGAGAGCAGGCGCCAGCCACCATCAGCCTGGCTGGTTCTGCACTTCTGGTGGCGATAGTCCTGGGAATCATACTGGGTGGGTCCGCTGCTCTGCCCGGCGCTGTGCGGGGTCCGGCGCGCACTGTGATTGCCATCGGTCTGAGTACGCCGATCTACGTTACAGGAATGATCGCCATCATGATCTTCGCAACCTGGCTCGGATGGCTGCCGGGCAGCGGGGCAGGGCGACTGGAGCAACTGCTGCTGCCTGCGACAGTGCTGGGGTTCCACACCGCTGCGCCAATTGCTCAGGTCGTGCAAGCAGCACTTTCACGGACACTGGGCGAATCGTTCATCGTCACGGCGCGAGGCAAGGGGTTACCTTCGCATTCCATTCTGATCGGACATGCGCTGCGGGCGGCGATGCCGCCGATCATCGCTGTAATCGGGCTTGAAGCCGGATTTCTGCTCGGTGGAACGGTCATCACAGAGACGGTGTTCTCACGTCCCGGTATTGGGCGCATCCTGATCGATGCTTCGCTGAGACAGGACTACCCGGTCGTCCAGGGCGCGGTCCTGTGGAGTACCCTCTCTTACATCGCGTTGAGCAGCATCGGAGATATGATCGCCTCTCTCGTCGATCCGCGTCTCAGGGACGAAGGCTGAACATGACCCGTATGAGGCGGTTTGGCGTTTCCTTATTCGCCACAGCGGCGGTACTGCTCATCCTGTTCGCACCGCTGCTGTCTTCGGTTGATCCGCTGGAGGTCAACACTGACGATCAACTCGCTCCGCCAGGGCTGGCACATCCATTCGGCACGGACCTGCTGGGGCGGGACGTACTCGGTCGATTTCTGCACGGAGGTCAGCGAACTTTGGCGACGGCAACCGCTTCAGTCGCGCTGGCAGCGTGCTGTGCGCTGATTCTGCGTCTCGCCGCGCTCGCTGCGAGTAGGCACGGGCTAGGCGACGATCTGCTGAACATCGCTACCCAGGCGCTGCTTGCGGTTCCTGGACTGGCTCTGGCGCTCACAGCCACCACCGTCGTCGGGCGCGGAGATACGGCTGTCGTGGTCGCCGCCGGGATCACCCAGATCGCGCCGCTGCTGCGGACCGCGTATGCCGCCGAGCAACAGGCGCGACTCACGGCGTATGTAGAAGCGGCGCGAAGTCTTGGGGCGAGTCCTGCTCACATCTGGCGCTGGCACATTGCCCCGGCGATGCTTCCCGTCACAGCCGCAGGACTCGGCAATGCCTTTGCTCAAACTATCCTTGTGACATCAACCCTGGGTTTTCTGGGGTTTGGCGGTGAAATCAGCGCGCCAGAGTGGGGAAGAATGCTCTACGAAGGACGCCAGGTCCTGCGCGTCGCGCCCTGGGTCTCTCTAGCGCCCGCATTCGGCATCACCATACTCATATACTTTATGAATCACCTGCTGCGACGGCTGGCGGTTAATCCAGCCGAATAAGGGTGCCATGCGCTTCGCGCCCAGTCAGTACGGCAGCGATCTGCGCAGGGTTCCCGCCCATGATACGGATCGACAGACGCGGCACAGTGGAGACAAGATTCAGCATGTGGCGCACTTTTGCCGCCATGCCGCCGGTCACATCTGTCCCGGCGGAACCTCCAAGTGCTGCCTCGATTTGTGGCAGTAAGGCGGGGGTAATCACCGGGATGATCGCACCAGTTTGATCGAACACGCCATCAACATCGCCCAGCAGGAGAATTTCGTCGACGGGGAGATGACGCGCAAGATAGAAGAAGACGGTTTCGGTCGAGATAATCGTGCCGCCACGCTGGTCATCCAGGCTTACATCCCCATAGACGAGCGGGACAAGCTGGTGTTCGAGCGCAGCGCGAATAGGCTGGAGCGCCATGTCGACAATTTCGCCGCCAGTGCTGCGTGCCGAAGCAGACGGCTGGATTCGCCATACGGGCATCCCCTGGGCGCGCAACGTAGCGCTGACCAAACCATTGAGTTCAGCAGCGGCAGCAGCTACATGGGCAAAACCTCGCCAATCCTCCAACGAACACACCCCCTGCATGGTGCCGTAGCGCTGCGCGGCGACATGCCCGAAGGAGCCGCTACCATGTCCAATCAAGAGACGGATCATGGGATCGTCGTCCAGCGCTGTACGTAATACTGAGCCGACAGATGCGACCGCCGATCCATGATAGGTGTTGGCAACCTGCTTGTTGGTGATTAAAGAGCCGCCGAGTTTGATGAACAGAAGGCGGGTCATGTGATCTCCGTAGCGATAACACGCGCTGCCCCCGCATGGTGGAGAGAAGCGGCAATTTGCTCGGTGGTGTGCGGTTCTACGAGGGCGATCATGATCCCGCCTCGTCCCCCGCCCGACATCTTTGCACCTGACGCGCCGGCGCGAAGGGCTGCATCCACCAGGCGATCCAGTTCCGGGGATGATACCGTCAATTTGCGGAGTAGCTGATGATTCTCGATCATCAGCGCGCCGAGCTGATCTGGCGTTCCTTGCTCGATGTGACTACGGGCAGCAGCAACGATTCTGCGTACGGTCTCGAAATGCGCTGTTACCTCCTGAGGGTCTTGCTTTAGCAAACCCCAGACTCCCGATACTGCGTCACGGGTCAGAGATGGACGTCCGGTATCGCCAATCAGAAGGTGGATCGGCGCGCCGACTCTGAGGGGCATCGGTTCCTGTCCGCGAACGAAGTAAACTGGTTTCTCGTAGACGATCACCGTGTTGTCGATACCGCTGGGCGTCCCGTGATGAAGTCTCTCGACTTCGTAGACCAGTCGATTGAGTGTTTCGCTATCCATGGGCGCATTGAGGGCAGCGCAAAGTGCGCGAGCGACCGCAGCAGAAACCGCCGCGCCGCTGCCCATACCGCTGGCGATCGGTATATCGGAATGAACGTGGATTGCGAGGTTTGGCATCCCACAGCTCACCTCTCGCAGCACCAGATGAACAATTTTCGTCAGAGCATTGTCCACTTCGGCAGCGCCCAAACCAACCGGCAGCGACTCTGCGAAGCCCGGGGCGTGAAGACGAACACCTTCGCCAACACCCGGAACCGCCTCGGCGTAGGCACGAAGCGACGACACGGGAGCGGCGAGCGCCGGAACCCCGTGTACCACAGCGTGTTCGCCAAAGAGGATAACCTTTGCCGGAGCGCTGCCCAACGCCATGATAGTGAAAGCCTTCTCTGTGCAGCGTGTACTCCGGGGATTATATCGATGACAGCGCATCCTGTATACTGAAGGGGTTCGCAAACGATGAGTCAGAAGAGGCACAAAGATCTATGGCGGTAGGCACTGCACACGCTCAGGCACACCCAAACATTGCGCTGATCAAGTATTGGGGTAACCGAGACGAACGTCTGCGCCTTCCTGCGAACTCCTCGCTAAGCTTCAACCTCAGCGGTCTTCAGACTACAACTCAAGTCACCTGGATCGAAGACAAGTCCGGAGATAGCCTGATCCTAAATGGCAGGGAAGCCCGCACAGATGAGCTGTCACGTGTCATTCGACATCTGGACATGCTACGCAGCCACCTTGGCATTCGCGGATATGCGCACGTGGAGTCGGGGAATAATTTTCCAACCGGAACAGGTATCGCATCCTCAGCATCCGCGTTTGCGGCACTGACTGCGGCGGCGACCAGCGCGGCAGGACTTCACCTTGATGAGCGAACTCTCACGACTCTCGCTCGGCTGGGATCGGGTTCGGCGGCACGTTCCATTCCCGCCGGGTTTGTGGAATGGCATGCCTCAGATGCGCACGAGGACTCCTATGCGGAAAGCATCGCGCCAGCCGATCATTGGACGCTGATTGACGTGATCGCCATTGTCAGTACGAGCCATAAGGCGGTCGGATCGACAGCGGGACATGCCTCCGCTGCGACAAGCGACCTGCAGAACGCGCGAGTCGCGGGAGCGGAACGTCGGCTGACACAGTGCAGGAGTGCGGTGCTGACGCGCGACTTCGCGGCGCTGGCTGAAGTTGTCGAAGAAGACAGTAATTTAATGCACGCTGTCATGATGACGAGTCGTCCTCCGCTGTTCTACTGGCTGCCAGCCACGCTGGCGATCATGGCGGCTGTGCGGCGTTGGCGTACAGAAGGGCTGCAGGTGTGTTACACGCTTGACGCCGGACCCAATATACACTGCATTTGTGGTCCGGAAGCTGCTGCCGAAGTAAGGAATCGCCTGCAATCCATCTCTGGTGTAGTGGATATTCGCTCTGCTCCACCTGGGGGTGGAGTGACGATAGAACGCCTCGCATAAGCATATCGTCGTTTGTTGCAGGCTGTACTCGGTCCTATAATCTGATCAGCCTTTCTGTGAGGGCTGGTCACTCAACCGTTCAAAGAGCAACCGGCAGGGTCGCCTAATGTTTGAATTTCTCCTGGGTAACGATCTGCTATCGGCTGTCATCGCATTTGTGCTGGTGCTGATTCCGGCAGTACTGATTCATGAACTGGGGCATTTCGCCGCAGCAAAACTCGTCGGAATCACGATTCTGGAGTTCGGCATCGGCATGCCGCCGAGGATGCTGAAGCTTTTTAGTGCAGGTGGAACGGATTACACGTTGAACTGGCTGCCGCTGGGTGGCTTCGTGCGTCCGCTGGGTGAAGACATGGTTCGCCAGGTTGGCGATGAGGCGCTGGAGGCAGATCGAAAGACTGCCATCGAGCGAGGATTCAAGACAACACTTTCGGTCAATGAAGCTAAACCATTGGCACGCATCTTCTTTCTGGCAGGTGGCGCGCTGATGAATTTCCTGTTGGCGATTGTCTTGTTCATGATTATCGGCATGATGGGCATTCCACAAATCGGCGATGGACTGGTCAGCGTGATTGCGCTTGATTCAGGGTCAACCCTGGCAGACAACGGACTCATGGTAGGCGACGTGATCGCAAGTGTCGACGGCGCAACCTTTGAGATAGGCAGAGACCTGGTAGATGCCCTGCTTACCGGAGAAAACCCCGTTGCGCTTGAGGTCTATCGCACAAATGTCGAGACTGGCATAGAGGAAACGATGTCGTTGACCTGGCAGGGTGGCGCAGCAAACAGTGATGTCGCAGCCCATCCGATTGTCGTGGAAGTCTCTTCCGGCTCTCCCGCAGAGAGCGCAGGGCTGCGCGTCGATGACCTGGTGATCGCTTTCAACGGTTCCCCGGTGGCAAACGTCGCAGACCTGCAGACAGGCACGCTGGAACATCTGGACAAGGAGATCACGCTGACGATTCTGCGCGACGATGTCCGCCTGGATGTCGCGCTGACACCCCGCAGCGATCCGCCGGCAGGAGAGGGCGCAATTGGTGTCACCATCGCTGAGGCAGAGCGAAGCGACAGGTTAGGGATGACCTTTCAAGAGGGGCTACAAACCGTATTGAAACCCCTTTCCCTGGGTGAATCGCTGCAATATAGCCTCGAGCGGGTTGGGAATGTGTTTTCGACGATTGCCGCAATTCCTGGGCAGCTACTGTCCGGCACCGCCGATCCAGAATCACTGCGCGTGACAAGCCCGTTGGGGATCAGCCAGGTTGGAGGATTCTTCCTTCAAGAGAGTATTGAGCGTAATCAACCGGGGATCATCCTCGAATTCATGGCGCTCATCAGCATTGCGCTGGGACTGACGAATTTGTTGCCCATCCCGGCGCTGGATGGTGGGCGCATCCTGTTCGTCCTGATCGAGGTGCTGCGCGGTCGCCCGATTGCCCCTGAGCGAGAGGGAATGGTGCATCTCGTAGGCTTAGCCCTACTACTTTCTTTGATGGTCGTCGTCCTGTTGAACGACATTGCCAACCCTCTCACCAATCTTTTGCGCTAACCTGGAGCCAAATGCGCAATGACAACTTCCAAACCACATCCATTCCTGGACGATCCCAACAGCGACCGTCCAGTACCCGTCGATTTTGACGCCCTCGTCAAAGCCCTGCTGGATGAGGAATCTGCCAGCGGCGTTGTCAACCCAACGCTCTATTATGGTCTTTCGGCGCTTGACGAGAAGAAGGCTGCCCAGCTCAAGGCAATCTGGGACGGTCTTGACGATGATTATCGCCTGCGAATCATTGAGGCACTCACCGAGGCGAGCGAGACCAACTTCGAACTCGATTACGAGGTCATTGGTAAGATGGCGCTCTATGACGAAGCCAGTGGGGTGCGTACCGCCGCTATCGATCTGTTGTGGGAAAACAACTCACTGGAGTACATGCGTCACCTCATGATCATGGCGACCGACGATGTAAGCGCGCAAGTTCGGGCCGCCGCCGCGAGTGGGTTGGGGCGATTCGTCTATGCCGGAGAAGTAGGCGAACTGCCGATCAACGAGACTAACAAAGCGCAGGAACTCGCCCACACGATCTTTCGGAATGAGCGAGAGGATGTCGATGTCCGACGCCGGGCGCTAGAATCGCTCTCCAATTCCAGCAACGACAATGTCGAACCTTCTATTCGAGACGCCTATGCTGATGCCGATCGCCGGCTGAATATCAGCGCGCTCTACGCTATGGGGCGCTCTTGCGATGAGGAATGGGCAGACATCGTACTGCAGGAGATCGACAGCCAAGATGACGAGATTCGTTATGAAGCAGCGCGGGCTGCCGGAGAGCTGGAGATTCGGGAAGCAGTACCGGCGCTGAGCCAACTTGCGCTCGGCAGCGACCGCGAGATTCAAGAAGTCACCATCTGGTCGCTGGGCGAAATTGGCGGCGAGGCGGCGCTGCGAACCCTTAATCATCTTCTGAAGCGCGCGGTAAAACGGAAGGACACGGAGATGGTTGATGCGCTCGAAGAAGCGATTGCAAATGCGTCGCTGTCGAGCGGGGCACTCTACATGCTCGATTTCAGCGATTGATAAGTTCACGGCACAGGATCGAAAAGACCCGCCCAACTGAGTGGCGGCAGGTCTTTTCGATCCTAGCTGGTCGCAAGGTCAGGACAGCAGCGGCATGAGCTTCAGCGCCAGTCCTGTGTCACCCTGAATCTTAATCTTACCCATCATGAATGCCTGCATGGGGTTGATCGCGCCGCTGATCATGCTGGCGAAGTCATCAGCAGATGCCCGCACGGTCATCTTCGGGTTTTCAGATGCACCGGAACCCACTTCCATTTTGCCATCAGCGATCTTCATCCAATAAGCACCACCATTATCGCCAGAAAGGTCAAATTGAACGACGGCGTTCAAGCCCTCGGCTTTGGCGGCGTCAAAACGCTGCAAAATACCATTGAAGATACCGGCGATTTCTTCACGCGATGCCATATGATTGCTCCTCAAAATGCGACCTGACACGTCGTCCGTCGCAGACGGATGTTGAAAACTTGCAGGTAGTATACAATCAAATAGTGAGCTTTACGATGAGTTCAGGGCGCGTTGACCGTCTCAGCACCGGCATACCGTTGATCGTCGCGGACGGCAGCACAGGAATATGGAGCTTTCAATAGGGCGGCGGCACAGGGTTCTTTGTTTGCTGCTGGCATCAGTATGCTTGGTGGCGACCGGTTGCGCGCTGGGAATGCATTCCGAGCGTGTCATCGTTATCACTGCAACCTTCCTGCCAGGCATCCCTGAATCAGCGGCGTCAGCTACGCCATCCCCGTTTCTGCAGGGTACACCAACACTGGCGTCTCGATCCACCCTATCACCAGAAACAATTCAACAACGCTCGCAACCGTATGTCGTCCAGCCTGGCGACACGCTCACAGGAATAGCGGAGCGGTTCGCTGTTCCCGCAGAGATGATCATCAGTGAGAACAATCTGGAGAATCCCGATCTGCTTGCAGTCGGTCAGATCCTGCACATGCCCAATATCCCGGAAGTACCCGGCAGCGCGTTTCATATCCTTCCCGATAACCGCCTCGTGCGGGGACCCGGCAGCAAGACATTTGGCATCAGCGCGTTTGTCGCGGGGCAACCCGGCTACATCCGCGATGCTGCCGAGATCGTCGATGGCAGATTCATGACTGCCGACGCAATCATTACGCGGGTAGCGTTGGAGTACAGCGTCGATCCCCGCCTCCTTCTGACGCTTCTTGAATTCAAGGGTTCCTGGCTCACGTCGCGCGAGATCAGCCAGGATTCTATCGATTATCCCCTCGGCGCTCCGCCGTCCTCAGCAGGATTCGACCGCAAAGGACTCTACCGACAACTCACCTGGGCGGCAGACAATCTCAATCGTGGATACTATGGCTGGCAGCAGTCCGCCGTGACACGGCTGCAAACGACGGATGTCGTAGGGGTCACGCTCCCGCCGATGCTCAACCCGGGAACTGTTGGAGTTCAATATCTCCTCAGTCTCACTGCTGACCTTGAGACATGGCGCTGGCAGGTTAGCTCAGATGGCTTGTATGCAACTTACATGCGATTGTTTGGAGATCCATTTCGCGAGGTCGTTGAACCGGTCGTCCCTTTGAATTTGGTTCAGCCAGATCTCGTACTGCCATTTCCACCAGGACAGGTTTGGTACTTCACTGGCGGACCTCATGGAGGTTGGGGAAGCGGAAGCGCCTGGGCAGCGGTCGATTTTGCGCCACCGGACGACCTGACGAATAAAGCGACTGCGTGTTATGTCTCCGATTACTTCGCGACTGCGGCTGCGGCGGGCGTAATCGCCCGAAGTTCGGATGGATCGGTCGTGCTGGATCTGGATGGAGATGGTGACGAGGCAACCGGATGGACTCTGCTCTATTTGCACATCGCCACAGCAGATAGAATCACCGAAGGGGCACCTGCTCGTATCGGCGATGTCATCGGGCGGGCATCATGTGAGGGGGGGTACTCCACGGGCACGCATCTTCACATCGCCCGGCGTTATAACGGCGAGTGGATTCCGACGATGTGCCCCTTATGCAAACCGGAGTATTCGCGCCCGCCTCTGGTGATGGGAGGATGGGGCTTTGAAGGGCTACCGGGACAAGAATATCAGGGCGCGATGGCTAACGGAGGGCAGCGCCGGGTCGCTGAGCAAGGCAGAAATATCGCCGATAATCAGATATCATGGTGACAAGTATGGCACCCATCAAACTGACTAGACGAGGTCTCGGCATTGCCGCAACCTGCCTTGTTGTGACCTTCTTCATGGTTGGCGGAAACCTGGAGGTAGGTGAGGCGCAGGAAGCAAGTGCAACGCCCGCAATCGTCGATCTTGCTCCCCTGGTGGCAACAACTTCCGCCGCCGACCAGGGGGTGCTGGCGACAGCAACACCGCCACCAACGGCGACGAGCCTTGTTCGCTTAGAAGCACGCGATTTCGCCAACGTCCGCGCAGAACCCAACACGGATTCTGCTCAGATCGGCACAATTCGTCAGGGGGAGACCTATACCGTCATCGCACGATACGTCTCCTGGATTCAGTTTCAATTTCCATCTTCGCCCAGTGGTCGCGGGTGGGTGTATGGAGAACTGGTCAACGTGACAGGTGATTTACTGTCAGTGCCGGAGATCGACCCATTTGCCCAGTCTGCTGCCGACACTTCGGCAGGAGTCTTGGAGGAAGACGCGACTCTCGCCATCCTTGTCCAGACGCCAGGCAGTGTTCTGACCGCAACCGTTCAGTCCGGGTTCTCTAACTCACTGGAATCCGCCAACGTGGTGGAGCAGGCAACGGCGATGCCGACTTTTACGTACCCACCTGGAATCATCGCCCCGGCGGCAACATTGACTGACTCCACGAGCCAGACAACCACGGCAGACGGCAGTCAGCCATCCCGTACGGGAACACCGCCAATCATCCCGATTATCGTGCTTGGGGGGCTTGGGCTCCTTGGCTTAGGGATCAGTTCATTACGTAGAGGATGAGGCGGATTCAGGAAGGGCGATGATGGCACGATCACCCTTCCTGAATCAGATGCTCTGGTTTGAGTCTAGTGGCTGCAGCTGCCGCACCCGCAGGAGGAATCATCGCTGCTATCTTGTGCTGTCTTGAAAGAGTTTCCGCAGCCACACGCGGAAACCGCGTTCGGATTCTCGATACGGAAACCACCGCCCATCAGGCTGTCAACGTAGTCGATACATGCTCCCTGAAGATACATCAAACTGGTCGGGTCAACGACCAACCGAACACCCGATCCCGCCTCCAAGACAGCATCGAAATCCTTCGCTTCAGGTTCAAACGCCATGCCATACTGAAGACCAGAGCAACCACCACCCGCCACAAAGACGCGCAGCGCATAGTCGGGGATCTGGCGCTGATCGAGAAGCGTTCGGATCATCGCTGTTGCCGCCGGGGTAACTGTGAGGGTCGCTTCTTCAGTAGTCGTCACGTCCATTGTGGTGGGAGGATTGATCGCCATGTTGCATTCCTTTAATTCGTATCTCGCATGTCGTTCTTGGGAATTATAGCATCAAGGCAGAAATCACGTCAATAAAGCTGAATCTGGTGATAAAAATCACTCCTGGACGAGTCGACCGCCGTTTTCTGCCGGAAGGTAGTAGGAGCAACGTTCATCGCCCTGGACGACTGATTCAGTACGTCGCGGGACAACACCAAGAAGCACGCTCACCAGGCGCATATCCATCGAACACAGCGCCTCATCGAGTACCGCCATCTGGTGATAAGGACAGTTGGACGTGTGGAGCAAATACCCGCCATCTTTGGCGCACTCCCAGAAAGCATCATAGCCATGTTCGTTCAGATGATCGACAACCAGATCCAGACGCTGCTCAAAACTTGAATCTGGCAGCAATAGATCACCGGCAAGATGATCGGCGACCCCTTCCAGGATGACATTGACACCATCGTCTGGTAGATGCAGGCGAATTTGCTGGAGGAGTCCCGATGCCAGTCGTTCGAAGTTATTGGGAAAGAACACCCTGGCTTTTTCGGTGAGCGTGTAGACATGCTGAGGGCGTCCGGGACTGTTACGTCTGCGCAGCTCAGGGCAGTCGATCAGCTCTTCCTGTTGCAGAAGTTTGAGATGGTGGCGAACAGTAACAGCCGTGATGGTCCCGCGGCGGCGCTGGAGTTCGTCAACAATATCGTCTACGGTGACCTGCCCACGTCGCTTGATGATTTCAAGAATGAGGCGGCGAGTTTCTTGCATCGAGAATGCCATTGGCTAAGTCTCATCTACATCATAAAAATTAGTGTAGCATCCGGCAAATAGAGATGTCAATTTCACCGCGATTCGAGAAGCGCTGTTATTGACTGACGCTGGGGCGCATGTTAGGCTTACTCTCTATTCGTAGGCTACAGGGGAAAGAATGTGACCACGACAGTCGCCTTTCAGGGTATTCCTGGCGCGTATTCTGAACAGGCGGTTCGACAGCACTTTGGCGATGCCGCGACCGGACACTCATGCCCCACCTTGAGCGCATTGTTTGAAACTCTTGCCCGGCGCGAAGTGAAATATGGCATGCTACCAGTTGAAAATGCACTTGCCGGCGCAGTGAGCCAAGCCTACGAGCTGCTGATGGATTCCGATCTACGCATCCAGGCAGAAGTGATTGTACACGTTCATCACATGCTTCTTGTGCCGAAGGGGGTGCGGTTGGAAGATGTGAAGCGCGTCCGGTCTCACCCGCAGGCTCTAGCACAGTGCGATCAGTTCATTCGACGGCATAAGCTGGAACCAACCCCGTGGTACGATACCAGCGGTTCAGCTCATGATCTTGGGCAAGATCCCGGCGATGGACGCACTGCCGCAATCGCCAGCGAACTCGCAGGGGAGCTATACGGGCTAGATATTCTTGCGCGAAACATCGAGGATGCAGCGTTCAACTTCACACGCTTCTTTCTTATTGGCGATGATGACCCGCACCCTGGGGAGTACAACAAGACCTCACTGGTCTTCGCTACACGCAACCGCCCCGCAGCGCTCTACGAATGCCTTGGAGAATTCGCTCAGCGAGGGCTTAACCTGACCAAGATCGAGTCTCGACCACGACGAAATCGACCATGGGAGCCGGTGTTCTTCCTGGATTTCGAAGGACATTGGCATGATCCCGTCTGTCAGGAGGCGTTGGCACGGCTTCTTCAGCGCGCCTCATTTGTCAAGATGCTGGGATCGTATCCAGCTATAAAAGCCAATTGGGTAGGAATCTAGACCATGCACAAACTCAAAGTTGCCGTCTTGGGTGCAACAGGAGCAGTTGGACAGCGTTTCATTCAACTGCTAGAGGAACACCCCTGGTTTGTAGTCAATGAAGTCATTGGATCTGGTCGCAGCGCAGGGCATCCTTACGGCGAGATCACCAACTGGGTTCTCGACGGTGAAATACCCCATTCGATTCGTCATCTGATCGTCAAACCTCTTGATGCCGAGCTAGAATCGCCGCTCGTGTTTTCAGCCTTGCCGAAGGAAGCAGCTGCCCGTGAGATGGAGTTAGCAGAGGCGGGGCATATCGTCTGCACCAATGCATCGCTGAACAGGATGGTCGAGGATGTACCGCTCCTGCTTCCAGAAGCAAATGCCGACCATATCCGGCTGATCGACGTGCAAAGGCGCAATCGGGGCTGGAAGACGGGCGCGGTCGTGGCAAACTCCAACTGCACCGCCATGCCGGTGGTGATGGCTCTCGCGCCGCTGCGTCAGTTCGGCGTGCGCCGCTGTCATATGGTCAGCGCTCAAGCTATCAGCGGAGCAGGGCATCCAGGTGTGGCATCGCTGGACATTCTCGACAACATGATTCCGTACATTGGTGGTGAAGAGGAAAAACTGGAGACGGAACCCCTGAAGATGCTTGGTTCTTTTGTGGATAACCACATTGAATGGCTCAACTCCATTATGGGCGCATCCTGCAATCGTGCTCCGGTAATCGATGGGCATCTCATCAACATCTCGGTTGATCTCGCGACGCAACCCAGCCATGAAGCGATCATTGATGCCTGGGATAACTTCCGCGGTCCATATCCTGTTGGAACACTGCCCAGCGCACCACAGAAACCGGTCATGTACCTGCGGCACGCAGACCGCCCGCAGACGAGACGTGACCGCATGAACGGCAACGGCATGTCCACATCTGTGGGCCGCCTGAGACTCTGCCCGCTGTTGGGTTATAAGTTCGTAGCGCTTTCACACAATACCATTCGTGGTGCAGCAGGGTGCAGCATCCTCAATGCGGAGCTTCTCGCCGTTGAAGGCTATATCTCTGCATTCGACCCTCAGCGACTCGTCACGGAGAAGCTGGCACTGTAGCAAGATTCACCTCACTCTGTATAAGTTGGAGGACTACATGAAAGTCTTCATCGCCGGGATCGACGGATACCTGGGTTGGTCACTGGCGCAATATCTCACCGCGCGCGGACATGAAGTCGCTGGGACTGACAAGTTTCTGCGGCGAGCTTGGGTTGAAGAGCTTGGTAGCGTAAGTGCCCTGCCTGTTTTCAGCATAGAAGAGAGGCTGACAGCATTTCGCGCAAGATTCGGCAAATCGCTGATCTTCCGCGAGGGTGATTTGCTCGACTACGAATTCGTTCGTGGTTTCCTTGAAGAGTTTCAACCGGAGGCGATTGTCCACCTGGCTGAGATGCCCTCTGCGCCATACTCTATGATCGACCAGGTCCATGCCGCTTTCACACACAGCAACAACGTCATTGGCAGCCTGAACATCCTTTGGGCGATGCGAGAAGTGTGTCCAGATGCACACCTCGTCAAGCTTGGGACGATGGGGGAATATGGCACACCGAATGTTGATATTCCAGAAGGCTTTTTCGAGCTGGAGTATCGCGGGCGAAAAGATCGCCTGCCATTTCCTCGTCAACCCGGCAGCTTCTATCATCTGACCAAGGTCCATGACACCCACAATACGATTTTTGCCTGCCGGGTGTGGGGACTGCGATCAACGGATATCATGCAAGGGGTGGTGTTCGGCACGCGCATTGATGAAATGGGCGATGACCCGCATTTATCAACACGCCTGGACTTTGACCAGTGCTTTGGTACCGCCATCAATCGTTTTTGCTGTCAGGCTGTGATTGGACACCCACTGACGCTGTACGGTCGAGGAGGGCAGACCAGAGGATTCCTGCCGCTGCGTGATTCAATGCAGTGCCTGACCCTTGCCATCGAGAATCCGCCTAAGCCAGGCGAGTATCGCGTCTTCAACCAGTTCGAAGAGTGCTACACTATCGAGGAGCTTGCTTTCAAAGTCAAAGAAGCGGGCGATAGGGCAGGACTTTCAGTCGATATCCTGCACTACGACAATCCTCGCAAGGAACTCGAAGCGCACTACTACCACCCAGATCGGCAGAACCTGATCGATCTGGGCTACAAGCCCACCCACGATGTTGTTGCAGAAATGCAGATCATGCTCCGAGATCTGATACCTCACCAGGCAAGAATCATGCACAAGCGAGAGATTCTCGTCCCGGATATTCGTTGGGATGGCACACGCCGCCGCTCTCTTGTCATTCAACAAACTGCTGAGACCTTCAAACCATAGATGAATGGATCATGGTTCAGTATCTGAAGCTAAACGAACTCTCCAATGCACGGCTCGTTCAGATTCTTCGACGTGCCGAGACAGATATTCGGGATCTACTTCCTCGCGCGCAGGAAGTGATTGATAAGGTGCGAACTGAAGGTGATCGGGCGGTCGTTGAGTATGCGCGGCAGTTCGACTGTCGCGACTTCGAAGCACCCATGCTGCGCGCCGGCGAAGCCGATTTCGCCGAAGCGCGCGCAGCACTGGAGCCGGATGTTATCGACGCGATACGTCAAGCGCACACCAATATTGAGCGATACCATCGAGAACAGATGCCCGAACCCATGTGGTTCTCCGAAGTCCGCCCTGGGATTCTGGCGGGCGAAAAGGTCACGCCCATCACGAGTGTCGGACTCTATGTGCCCAGGGGAAAAGGGGCGTTTCCGTCAGTAATGCTCATGCTGGCGACACCCGCAAAAGTAGCCGGTGTAGAAGATGTCGTGGTCGTTTCGCCGCCTGCGCCGAACGGGAAGGCAGATGCCGCATCGCTCGTCGCAGCTGAGATCTGTGGTATCAGCGATGTGTACGTTGTAGGTGGCATGCAGGCGGTTGCAGCGCTTGCCTATGGCACTGAGACCATTCCAAAGGTTCAGAAGATCATCGGACCCGGAAGCAGCTACGTCTCCGCAGCGAAGCGCCTGCTGTATGGAGTTGTGGATGTGGGCTTGCCAGCGGGTCCCAGCGAGTCGATCATTTTGACTGATGAGGCAGTCGATCCGCGTCTCGCAGCGCTCGATTTGCTCGTTGAGGCGGAGCATGGTCCAGACTCTGCGGCACTCCTTGTCACTCACAGCGAGAAGGTCGCACAAGGCGTGCTGGAAGCATTGCCCGAATACATCGCAGAACTCCCGGAGTGGCGACGTCAGTTCGTAGAGCGCGTTCTCTCCAATTATGGCGGCGTTATGCTCACTGGTTCTCTGGATCAATCTATCGACTTCGTGAACCGCTATGCCCCAGAACATCTGGAAATTCTGACCACCGATCCTTTCATCACGCTTATGAGGATTCGCAATGCGGGCGAGATCCTACTGGGCAACTACACGCCGATACCAACCGCTAACTACTGCCTAGGCTTAAATGCGATTCTGCCCACTGGCGGCTTTGCGCGCTCATTCTCCGCCGTCGGTGTGTGGGATTTCCTTAAGCGATCAGGCGTCGGATATCTCTCTCGCGAAGGTTACATGGAACTTCAAGGGATCACTACGAGACTGGCTGATTATGAAGGTTTCCCTGCTCATGCGCTTGCGATTCGCAAACGCAACGATATCCTGGACATATGAGCCACAGTGACCTCCTAAGTGAGGTGCAGGCACTTCAGTTCACGAACAAACGGGCAGCGGAACAGCTGCTCGTTCCGTTCATACGCGAGACATTCGGGCTACCAGTACGAGATGTACTGCTGCGTCCCCTGGCAGTGTCGCTCAATTCCTTCAATGGCTACTTAACGCTCGATGACCACGAGCAGTTGTTCTTCAAGACGCACATCGAAGCGGACAACGTCATTGATGAATACTACAATGCAGAACTCCTGTCGGGGGTTGGATATCCTGTTCTGCAGCCGCTGTATGCGTCACAGGAGTCGGGACGGCAATTCCTGATCTACCCCGTCATAAACTGCCCATCAGTGTTCGATGCCGCATGGGATATTGAGATCGGTAAAGCGGCATTCGACGTATCGCTCCAAGCGGCGCAGAACAGGACGGATGACGCTCTGCTGCAAATCTACGAGAAAACGCTGCATGAACAGACGCCCGCGCAAGCATCGTCTGCGCCGATACACCAGCTCTTCTATCACCGCCTTACAGGTGGACGACTAGCGAGGTTCTATGGTGAGGAATCCGTAATCAGATGGGCAGGTGAAGCCATCTCTCTTGAGGAAGTCCGCAAGGCGCACTGGGTAGTCAACGGCAGAACGTATAATGATAGTCTGGACGATCTCATAGAACGGGCGATCAGGCTGCTTCATCCTGGTCAGGGCGGACCTGCGGTCGTCGGTCATGGGGATGCCCACAACGGGAATCTTTTCTACTGCCCAGCGGAACCGCTTCTGACATATTTTGATCCCGCCTTTGCGGGCACGCACCATCCGCTGCTTGATCTTGTCAAGCCGATTTTTCACAACGTTTTTGCGATGTGGATGTATTTCCCGTCTGTGATTGACAAAAACCTGCACCTGGAGATGAAGCGTCACGGGAACACATGGATTGTCGCGCACGACTACACGCCGCACCCCATCAGAGATATGTTTCTGGAAAGCAAGGTAAAGCGCGTTTTGACACCCCTACTTAAGCTCCTTCACGAACGCGGAGCGCTTCGCAAAGACTGGCGACCCTATCTGAAGAGTGCGCTAATGTGCTGTCCATTCCTAACGATGAACCTGGCAGATGCCAACCGCTTTTCTGAACGGATTGCACTCCTAGGGCTGGCATGGACAATAGAAGCGGGATCAAGCCCCGTAGTAGGCAGCATGAATCGAATCGACTTGACGCTGGAGCAGGCGTTCACTGACGCAATGCGTTAAGTCCGCACAACGTGCGGAAGGGCGATCACTGATCCAGAACATCCTGGAGCATCTGGTATGTTGGTGAACAATCCATAAAGGCATAACGTACAGGAGACACTGTTGTCTGGACACCTCCTACAGCGCGAAGGTAATCCACAGCAGGCAGCAAATCACGATTGGAAATAATCAGCGTGACGGTATACCACCACGGATCGCTTCCGTAAATCGGGGCAATCGTGGGTCCCTGTAGCCCTCGCGTAACGGGGTTCTGCATAATACGCTGCGCAATGACTTCGGCGCTCTCTCCCCGAATATTGCAGGTAAGCTGAATGTAGCGTTTCCCTTGCAGTGCAGCATCAACATATTCCAAGAGTAACCGCGTAACATCACGCTGTGCTGTTGAGTTCTTGAGCGCGGCATGATTCCCAATCAGACAAGCCTGTGACTCGAGGAGGGTCCCGTCGTCCAGAGGTTTTAAGTGATTCTCACGGAGGGTCGTTCCGGTCTGTGTGAGGTCAATAATGACATCCGCATAGCCAATAGTCGGCGCCGCCTCGATCGCTCCTTCGGCATTGACCAGCGAAAACTGGTGAATGCCATGCTCGTAAAGGAACTTGCGAGCGAGGCGAGTGAATTTTGTCGCGACACGGAGGTTGCGCCCGTGCTGTTCACGCATGTCGTGTGCAACCTCTGCCAGATCAATTACGCTGGTCACATCAATCCAGGACTCGGGCACAGCTACTATGAGTTTGCACTGCCCATAATGGAGATCATCATGAATAACGACGACCTCATTAAAGGGCTGCTCTTTCACAACATCCAGTCCGGTGATCCCTAGTTGGGCAGTGCCATCTGCCACCTTATAGAGAACATCGTTTACCCGCTGGAACAGTACAGCAATTGACGGCAGCGCACTTATGACGCCCGTATACTGACGCGGATTTGGTTTGTCCACCCGAAGTCCACAGTCTGCCAGAAAACCGAGTGTCGGATCAGCAAGCGCGCCCTTGCTCGGCAGCGCCAGGGTCACAGTGTCAATCGTCATGAAGCTGTCCTTCTTCGGCAAGTTCGAGTACATCCGCCAATCTTGCCATGGAATACTTCTCACCTTTGCATCGCAGCGTACCATCACCTTCGGCAATGACGCCGGGCATCCGCGCATCTCCAGCAGTACGTTCTTTGAAGATCACGGAACAGCCCGCTGCGCGCATTTCCGATGCCCACCATACAGCCGTCTTCGCAGAATCTTCGTCGAGCCAAAGCGTGACCGGATTGGTGCTTGATCCGTCTGCAAGGGCGGATTGGCGGATAATGTTTTCCATATAGAACGCAATCCCCACAGCCGGAGCATGCACGCCTCCCAGCAGGCGTGCCAGTTCGTTGTACCGTCCGCCGCCGGCAATGAGTCCTCCTGTCATACCGCGAAACTCAAATACGATGTCGGTGTAGTAGTTCCAGTCCCGCGCAAGCAAGGGATGAACTTCAATTTGTTGGGGTGACTGATCATAGGATTTCACCAATTCGATCAGGGATTCGATCTGATCAAGCGCTCGATGAGCGGTCGCCTGATGGTCTAAAAGACCAGCGCGAACCACTTGAGGAGCATTCGGGTTCGACCTATCAATCTCCTGCAGGTACTCAAGCTGATCGAGAGCCTGAACAACCTGTCCTCGAAGCGCTGCACGCTCCGATTTTCGCTTGAGTCGCCTGAGAATATCCTCGCGCGATCTTCCAGCAAATGATGTCTCAGACTCTAGAAGCGCCGTTAGTTCGCCGCTGTTTTTCTGGACGAAATCGCTTTCGATGCTCCGGATCGCTGACAGCTTATCGAAGCGTTCCAGAACAAACGCTTTTCCGTCAGTTGTGAGATGGTGAAGATGATCTAGCACGAATTGTGCAGTTCGGGGATCAAGTTCATAAGATTCGAGCAGCCCGCGCAGGAATTGGACGCTTCCTATCGCCAGTCGGATGTCGTTACATCCTGCTGCATGTAGCCCGGCGCAGCCAAGCACAATAACCTCGGCGTCGGCAAGCCAGCTTCCCCAACCGATAAGCTCTGCGCCGACACTATATCGCTGATAGACGTCCGCCGAGTCCAGCGAGTCTTCGAAAACGCTGCCAGCGAACTGCCACCTTGCAATGGACGCCATCCCTGGTGACTGCATCTCCGCATAGGCTTTGGCTGCTGTGGCAGTGAATTCGGGACGGAGTGCCAACTGCCGTCCGAAGCGCTCAAAGGTGAAGAGCCGTTGAATAAACTGATCGCCGGCTTTCGTCAGAAACAGATCGGCCGGCTGAAGTATCTGTGTCTCCAGCCGTTGGTAACCGAATCGGTCGATCTCCGCCTGCACCGCTTCAATCAGGCGAAACATTTGTACTTGAGAGTTGATGTACGGCACGTCGAATTGCCTCTATTCACGGCGGGGTGGTTCAGTCGACGCGCAGATGATAGCGTTCTTCCGGTTGGCATCCTAGATGGAGTTAGGCTCAACCCTATTGATATTGCCCGGAACTAAATACATACACTGCCGCACCGATGTCACCGGGCACCGTGAGATCAATTTCAGAATCAGCCCATTGATAAAGCCAGGCGGAGTCGGTAATTGAGAGATTTACACAACCGTGACTGTGGCGATAGCCAAACCCATCATGCCAGTATGTCCCGTGAAGCCCAATATCGCCATCGAAATACATGGTCCAAGGCACTTCTTCAAGGTAGTAGAAGTCCGGCTGCCCATGTGCGCCACTCATTACCGTTCTGGGGTACCTTACGTAGATATGAAATAAGCCCTCATTCGTGGGCCAGTCTGTCAGTCCTGAAGACACGAGCGTCGCAAACACCGCTCGATCTCCTTCATAGGCGATTACCACTTGTTCGTATAGATCGACGCTCACCCACTTATGAGTATCGATTTCGGGTGCGCGCTCGATTGGGAGGGCGCGCGCTATCAGACGCTGTTCTATCCACTGGGCGTCGCCTACCTGATACCAGTTCCAACCGTCAACCGCTACCGTGGCGTAGAGGTTCACTACAGTGTAGCGAAGCAGCGCGAGATCACCTTCCACTGGCTCAGCGCCAGGTGTGCGGCTTGGGACCGTGTTCACGAGAATCCAGCCGAGCGCGTAGGGCAGCGGAGTATCCGGGAGAAGGATGCCGGCGAAACGCGAAGGCTGAGTGTCACGTAGATAATTGCTTAGCACCCATTGACCCACATTAATCTGTGTCCAACCAGCCTGGCTATCCAGGGCGGTCACGAAGTTGAATCCAATATCGATCGTGTTAACGGCTGTTCCGTTGGGCGCATCGTAGACCACGACGCTCTCCACAACTCGCTCATAGCGCCGGTCATAGAGTAAGAATTCATTGGCAGCGAGCTGTTCAACCTGGGGGTTCGGGTAGGCGCTGATGGCTTCTGTAGAGAGTCCGCAAGGGTCACAGGGATGTTCGTTGGCTTTGGATGCACGAACGGCAACACTAAGCGAGAGCGCGATGACGGTCAGAACTGTAAGTCGCCAAACAGACATTTTCTTCACCCCGAGTTTGCAGACCGATATTCAATGTCTCCTGTATAACACTTCTCACAAATATCGTTCAAGTCGCCTGTACCTACGCCTGTCCGACGCGATGCGCACCACTGATCGCCGACTTCACAACGCGCCGCTCAATTGCTGAAGACTGGGCGAAAAGTCCGATTTTCGCTTATACTCTAGCAATGAGGTTAGCATGTGCAACGACGACAGACAGCGTGGTCATCGGCGCATTTTCGTATGTCCGTGTTCGACCGACAGCAGGGGGAATAAGATGGCTCCTCGTCCCAAGCACCTAGTGCTTATTCTAATTGGCTTTATCCTCGTGTTCCTTTCCGTCAGCCCCATGGCTTTCGCGGCAGACCGCCAGCAGGCACAGCTGGCGATACCGATTCTAGTGGTCAACACCAGTTTCCTCAACGTTCGCAGCGGTGATGGTCCACAATACTCAGTTGTGGCAACCGTAGTGGGCGGAACTGAACTTCCCGCGCTGGCAATGAATCGTGCGGGAACCTGGTATCTGGTTTCAACGCCGGTAGGAAATGGCTGGGTAGATGTTTCCTTCACTCTTCCGCGCGGTGACTTTCGGTTTGTGCCCGTAGTAGATGTGGAATCTCCGGTACAAATCACGGGAGAAACCCCACTCTCTATTGGGCTGCTAAATGCGTCGTCTCCTGTAGCATCCGTGACAACGCGCATTGTATCTCGTGAATACGCACGACTGAACGTTGTTTCTGTCAATCTTCGGGGACAACCGGAAGATGGCGGTGTTGTTGTCACCACGCTTTATCGTGACGACAATACCGAATATCCCGTCGTTGGACGAACGTTCGATAAGCAATTCATTCTATGGGCGGCAATTGTCGTTCCAAATTTCGGAACTGGCTGGGTTGAAAGTGCTAAACTCAGTACCCGGACTGTCGAAGAATCCGTTGTAGCCGATACCGACTCTGGCGGCAACACCACCGGCATTCCGGTGCCTCAGCTCGATGCCCCCATCATCGTTGTCAACACCAGCTATCAGAACATTCGTACCGGGCCAGGCGGGCAATACGCAATCATTCTGAGCGTGCCAGGCGGCACCATTTTCTATCCGGTTGGCATCACTGAGGACCTTACCTGGTACCTGGTTAGCGGGGATTTCGGCTTTGGTTGGATATCAAGTGAGTTTGTCCTGTTCCGGGGTGAATTTCGCAACATGCCAATTCTGCGAGACTTGTACTAGAATTCTCGCTGGTCGAATCGAGCAGTTGAACAACAGCAATGGAGAAAACGTTTAGCCATGCATATCGCCTACGTCGAGGACAATTTAGGGAACGTTGCGTTGGTCGAGCGCATCTGTCAGATGACGAACGACACACTGGTAACGTTTGGAGACGCTGATTCCGCACTCGCTGAGATTCTGCCGGAAAGCGCTGATCTCATCCTGATGGATCTGCATCTCGGAGGACGCAGTATGGATGGTCTTCAGCTAACTCGATTGCTTCGGCAGAAGGGTATCAGCTCGCCTATTGTCGCTATCACCGCGTTTGACTCCATGGGGTTTGCGGATCAGTATCTCGAAGCCGGTTGCAATGAGTATGTTGTGAAACCAGTATCAGTCAATGACATGATCCGACTGCTTAATGAGTATCGCGGTCAGTAGATCGCGCTGGATCGATGTCAGCAAGCGCCGCTGTCTAGAGACGCGGCGTTTTTGTTTGCCACCTGTTTCACAGCGGATGGGTGACGATCTACCATCGCATGACCTATCGGATGGTAAAGTCATGATCGAATTCGCCGCCAAGGTCTTGGGGAGATAGTGTTCATGCGCGCTACCTGGTTGCCACTATCTTGGTGTCTTCTTCTGACAATTCTGCTGGTTGCTGTTCCGGTGCATCTTGGTGCTCAGGAGAGCGATGGCAGCACCTCGTCCGACTCGCCGTATGTAATCGAATATCCTGATGAGATTCCTCCTCCTATGCCAATGGCTGACGAAGGCATCTATGATATTCTCAACATCCTTCTGCTGGGCAGTGACACCGAGAATCCTCGCAACGCCGGCAGAACAGATGTCCTTTTGATCGCCTCGATTAACCGAACCACCAATACCGTCTCATTTTTGTCTCTCCCGCGCGATCTTTATGTCTATATCCCAGGAGAGCGCGTCTACCGGATCAACAGCGCTTATGGCTTTGGTCAGCGGCGAGATGGTGGCGGTGCGGAACTGATATCTGAGACCATCCGCTACAATCTCGGCATTGAAATCGACTACTACGCGAGGGTCGACTTCGGCGAGTTTCGTACCATCATCGATGCGCTAGGCGGTGTCGACATCACAGTCGATTGTCTGATAGAAGACTGGAAGCTTAAGGATCCAGACGCCGATCCTTCGGTTGAGGAGAACTGGGAGATTTTCACACTGCCTGTCGGACTCTACCACATGGACGGCGAGCTTGCGCTTTGGTATGCCAGAAGTCGGCGTACAACCAGCGATTTTGACCGTGGGCGCCGGCATCAGGCGCTCTTACGGGCGATTTGGCGACGTGTTCGGGAACTAGGGTTGATTCAACAAGCAGCAGAGCTTTGGGCACAGGTAAGCAGTATTGTCGAAACCGATATTGATGTTCAGGATGTTATTGGGCTGCTTCCTCTTGCAGCATCCCTGGATAATTATCATCTACGTTCATTCGTCTTTCGCCAGAATCAGGAGGTGACCGGGTGGGTGTCGCCAGAGGGATCAAGCGTACTCGTTCCAAACCGTGAGTTGATAGCGTCACTAATTGAAGCACTGTATCTTCCCAGTCCAATCCGCACGCTCGTCGAAGAAACGCCGCGTGTACTGATAGTCAACGCCAGCGGCTATCGGGCGCTTGCGCTGGTTGCGGCAGATAGGCTTGCATGGGAAGGCTATTCGGTGACCATATCTTCAGAGATGATACCGTACCAGGATCGTACAAATCTGACGGACTTGACCGGCAGGACAAAGGGCAACATGGTTCGTACTTTGCAGTCGGTGCTGCGCCTTGATGAAGGACAGATGGAATTCGCGCCCGATGGCGAGCGCCAATATGACTATATACTCACGCTTGGAGCAGACTTTTCGGCTTGTGGACGATGACTTCGTAGTCTAGTCGAGCAAGATAGGTAAGACTTTGCCCGACGAAAGCTGAGTCATAGATTCGATAAGCGCTGCTCCCAATGATGCGGGCACACAAAAGTGTACGGATACGTTTGTTCCGAATGTTTGGTCTGTTATGACCGCAGAGTATGCTTCCAGAAGTCTGATCGTTAGCTCATATAGGGAGTAGGGCAGGTCCACTGCGTAGCTCGACCACCTCAGCTTTTTCGTCAGTGGAAGGGCGGCGATGACCTCTCGCGCTGCCGTACCATAGGCTCGACTGAGTCCCCCTGTTCCTAATTTAGCGCCACCAAAGTATCTCGTAGTGACAACAACAATGTCTCCGATGTCACTGCCACGAACAACTGCGAGTGTTGGCGGACCGCTCGTACCCGATGGCTCGCCATCATCGCTCATACCTTCAACTGTCGATGTGCCGTGACCGACACGGAATGCGTAAACATGGTGATCTGCATCCGGCATCTCATGGCGAACCCTCTGAATGAACGTCTTGGCGGCATCAACTGTGTCTGCAAAACCCGCTGTAGTGATAAAACGAGATTTCAGCACAATCGTTTCGATGCGGATGGTGGCGCTGGGAACGCTGTAACCCTCGCTAATCATTTCAGCGATCAACGAGAAGCGCTGTGCAGGAGATGAAGCCTGAAAACCGGCGGTTCAATAGACAATGACTGCCCCTGACGATCTATCCGCAGCAGCTTTTTCTGCACAAGCATTGCGACGGCGTCCTCAGTGTCGTTGTTGACAGAGTATGGCAACACACGCGCCACTGCCAGTAGAACCACTTTCTCGGAATCGTTCAGTCCTTCCCAAATCGTCTCGCATTCAAGCCTGATTGATTTACGTTGATAGAGGATAGCAGCCATGTCTTCGGCTGTATCCACCACCGAAATCTGCCCACTTTCCAGGACCCCGCAACCAGCGCGCAGCAGCCCGGCAAATCGTCCAGTGGCTTCGATCAATGCTTGCTTTGTATTTTCGGAAAGGGCACGCGAACCTTGAGCGGCGAGGCTGCCGAGCATCTGCTGAGCGTCCTGCAAATTGTAGGGACCAATATAGCGCACATGATCGTTGAACAGCTCGAGGAATGGCTCCAGGGCGAGCGTGTTGAGTTCCATGCGAGCAGCGAGCGCTGGGAGCGGAGACCGAGAGAAGGTGAGGTAACTAAGCTGCGATTTATGGGTATCCCGTAGTCCGCGAAGAGTCTGGAAGAACTTGGCAGGGAGTCGAAGTAGCGATTCCTCGAACTCATCAAGTAGAAATGTGACTCTGAACCCGCGACGCAGATAGTAGGATAGGGCAAGTTCGAAATAGCGCAGCCCCAGCGGGGCATACAGTGGATTGCGACCATCCTGGATCGCTTGGTAGGCATCGAAGAACTGGCGAGCTTCAGACGCATCCAACTCCTGGAAGGGGTAAAATGCCATGAACAGCCGGTGCAGTAGCAGTTCATAACCCGACCAGCACCGTTCTGCGTCGTTCGTATTGTCACCAAGTGGTGCCAGCATATTGGCATCGACGTTGATCAACCGAGTCAGACGGGAAGCCTCGTCGCCGAGATAATGGGCAAGAACAGCGGGGCTAAGCAAGTGCGCAATGAGATTTGACTTGCCAACGCTGCCAACTCCGACAATTGAGCAGGAAGTTGAGCTGCTCACTCGACTGAGGATATAGGCAACGTCTTCCTTGCGGAAATCCAGCGAGTACTGCCTCTGCGTCATGTTGTCCTGGTCCAACTTGAAATCGACGGGGTTGACCCGTCCTGAATACGATGCAAGAATGAAATGTCCGATTGATCTTCCCACAACTATAGCGCCGAATGGAGTCTGAAGACAGTGACCGATTTGGATTCGATGTCACGTCCGCGTGAGTATCGTTACCTGGATGGCATTACTGCATTGTTCGTGACAGTCCTGCTGCTGAGCAATCTTTTGAGCAGCGCTAAGGTCATCGATCTTGGCATGAGCCTGGGACCCATTGCGCTCGTGTTTGATGCAGGTACGTTGGTATTCCCCATTTCGTACATTTTTGGTGATATTCTGACCGAGATTTACGGCTATCACAGATCTCGCCGGGTAATCTGGATTGGGTTTACAGCATCGGCGCTAATGGTATTCTTCGTTTGGCTCGCGGGCAAGTTGCCTGGTGAGCAGTCATGGGAACAGGCGATTGGGCAGGGTACGTATGATGCCGTCCTGGGCGGCATCACCGGACTCGTCGCCGCTAGCCTTGCCGCGTATTTCCTCGGAGAATTTAGCAATAGTTACGTGCTAGCCAAGATGAAGGTCGCCTCGCAGGGACGTTACTTATGGATGCGCACTATAGGAAGCACGCTCGTCGGTCAAGCTGTTGATACGGTCGCCTTCTTCCTCATTGCAACATCACTGGGCGTATTCTCAGTAGATTTGCTCGCATCTCTGATACTCACAAACTACCTCCTTAAAGTCGGAGTCGAGATCATCCTCACGCCACTCACAGTCAGACTCATCAACCTTCTAAAGCACGCCGAGAATGAAGATCACTACGACAGAGAAACAAACTTCAACCCCTTTAGGATTCGATGACGATCCCACCTGTGGATGCTTCCTGTACAAGCGAATTACTCTATGATAAGAGACATTATCACGAGTAAGTTCACCACGAGAAGCGCTCATACTGCACGCAGCGTGAGCGCACTCGTTTTCCAGCCCGCCTGGATGCGGATTACGGTTTCATCCCATGAACGGACGCCGCTTGTTGCATCAGCAGCTTCGACGTTATGGGCACCAACCGCACACATCATTTGGGTGCAGACCTCCAGGCTTTCACCTCGGATAATGGATAACAACAGCGCCCCATAAGCAGAATCGCCTGCGCCGGTTGTGCCCACAACGTCCACCAGGAACGCCGGATGGAATTGTTCGGATTCGGGCGCGATATTGACATGACCGATGCGCTTAAAGATTCGCCGCATGCGTTGGGCAGAACCGCTCTTCAGATATACTCCATACTCGCCGAGTTTGAACCCCACCAATGCGCAGTTACCCATTGCAAGCAGCTCGTCTGCCAAGTCGCGCAGGTACGAAAGTGTTGCGAACTCATGCCACGCTCGCCGCATTGTCTTCTGTTGCTCGGGATGCACCATAAAAAGAGCTTCTTCGATACTTGGTACAAAGACGTCCACGTTGGGAAGTACACGTTCCAGTATCCGATGCCAGTTTGCGTGACCACTCTCGGAGGATGGATCAGGAAGAGACATGTCAAGAGAGGTAATTACACCCGCTTGATGGACTTTGCGAAATATCTCTACCAGCTCATCGCCATCCTTTGCATACATACGGGGCAAAATGGGTGGGTAGCCGAGATGGAAGATCTTTGCATGGTCCACCATTGCATAATCAACATCCAAGCTGCCAAACAGCGCGTTGGTGCCAGTACAGTGCAAGAAAACGCGATCTATCTTCTCGGGAGAAAGA
The DNA here is from genome assembly GCA_013360465.1 of Anaerolineae bacterium. GTDB lineage: Bacteria > Chloroflexota > Anaerolineae > Aggregatilineales > Phototrophicaceae > Flexifilum. The sequence continues at coordinate 35,799 of JABWBO010000002.1, forward strand.
ACGATGGTGTATGAACTCTCCTGCCCTTCTCGAACGCGAATGAATCGAGTCAGACTGGAATCGCGCTTTTCCAGAAATGCAATTATCATCTGACCAAGTAAATCACTACCGACATTAGACATCAGCGCCACATTTGCGCCCAGTCGATGTAAAGCAAGTCCGGTGTTTGAGACCGCCCCGCCTGTGGAGATTCCGAGTGGACCTACTTCTGAGAGCTTTCCTGGAGATGCCAGAGCTTGGGCATCCACGTGATCCATCTTCGGCAGAAGATCCAGGCAAAGGTGTCCACAAACAACAATATCTACTGAGTTCATTTTTGAGCAGCTACCCTACGACAATGTTGAACTTGCCATAATTGTGGCTCACCGATGGCTAATTTTCGCCTAAATATCTTGGTTTGCCAACTGTTTTAATCCGAGTGCCGGAATGCGCTTCGCGTATCTGCCCGCCTCTACCGATTTCCATGAAAAGGAGCAACAATTAATGGGCGTTAGCCGGTACCACAGGTCAAAATGAACCACTGCCATTCTCACGGAACGGACGTAATCGCAGCAGCACTTCTCCCGTCTCGGTCGCCAATGGAGTCTACAGAATGAGCGATAACCCCGCTTGGTTCTCCGACGAGTCCGTCATAGCGCTTGAGCGAATTCGCCCCCTACTGGATGCGGCACTAGAAACAGATTCCGACCGCGCGAGATTCTTCAAACGTCTAGAGGCGCTCTTTCCGACTATCTTCGAGATGTTCTTGAACCTCTACGGTTGGCGTTACGACTGCCATTACCATTTGGAACGGACGCTTGTTGAGTTGGCACATGCCTTTCGGCACAGATCGACCGCGTTACGTATTGTCGACGAAGGCAGGGAATCGAATCCTGGTTGGTTCACTGGCGAACAAATGGTGGGCGCAGTCTGCTATGTCGATCTCTTTGCCCGGGATCTTCCGGGGCTTCGTTCTCAACTGCCCTATCTGAAGGAGCTTGGTGTTACTTACTTGCATCTAATGCCTTTGTTTAAGTCGCCGGAGACAAACAGTGATGGCGGCTACGCGGTAAGTAGCTTCCGAGAGGTGGATCCGCGCATTGGTACTATGAAGGAATTGGAGGATCTAGCCGGTGAGTTTCGAGCGCACGGCATCAGCATCGTCGTGGACTTTGTGTTCAATCACACATCCGATGAACACGAATGGGCGAAGCGCGCGCTTCAAGGTGACAAACGATATCAGGCTTACTATCGAATGTTCGATGATCGCTCGATGCCCGATGCCTATGAGCCGCAGCTGCGCGAGATTTTTCCAGACCAGTCGCCTGGCAGCTTCTCGTTTCGCCCAGAAATCAACAAGTGGGTCTGGACAACCTTCAACAGCTTTCAATGGGATCTCAACTACGCCAACCCGGAAGTCTTCCGGGCAATGCTTGCCGAAATGCTTTTCCTCGCAAACCGAGGCGCAGATGTACTTCGACTTGATGCTGTTCCGTTTGTATGGAAAGAGCCAGGGACAAACTGCGAAAACCTGCCAGGGGTCCATTGGATTTTGCGAGCCTTCAACGCACTAACCCGCGTTGCGGCACCCGGGTTGTTGTTCAAGTCCGAGGCAATTGTCCATCCACGAGATGTACGCAGCTACATGACTACTGACAAATGCCAGATATCGTACAACCCAATTCTCATGAGCCATCTGTGGGATGCCCTGGCAACCCGTGAAATATTTATGATGCGCCATGCGATGCAACATCGATTTGCACTTCCAGACGGGTGTACATGGGTCAATTACGTTCGTTCCCACGATGACATCGGATGGGGCTTTGCGGACGAAGATGCAGCAAGCGTCGGGATCAACGGGCGAGATCACCGATACTTCCTCAACCAGTACTACATTGGCAGATTCACTGGGAGTTTTGCACGCGGAATGCCGTTCAACTACAACCCCCGTACCCAGGACATGCGTATTTCTGGAACAACTGCTTCGCTGGCAGGATTGGAACGCGCTATTCAATCAGGCGATGTCACCGAGATGTCTCATTCGATTCGCCGCATACTACTCGTGTACGGCGTTGTACTCAGCATCGGTGGAATACCCCTTCTCTATCTGGGCGATGAGCTGGCAACGCTCAATGACTACAGCTTTCAAGAAGATTTGGGCAAGGCTGGCGATAGCCGTTGGATTCATCGTCCCGCCTTTTCAGTTGAACGCTGGACACGCAGAGACGATAAATCCACACCTGAAGGAGCCGTGTACCAAAGCCTGCTGAAAATGATCCGCGCCCGAACAAGGACACCTGCCTTTGCCGGGGCAGACACGGATTTCTTCGATGTGTACAACAAGCATATCTTCGCATATCTTCGGTCAGGAGCCGTTCTGGTGCTGGCGAACTTCTCGGAGTATGACCAAACCGTCGCTGCTGATGCTCTGCTCAGCATCCAACCAAATCTAGCAGACGGCGCCCATGATTTGATTGCAGATCAACCGATATCCCTTACCACCGATCTCGCTATTCCGGGGTACGGATTGCTCTGGCTAGATGCCCGAAAGCGTGAGTGAGCTAAACTCGACGCAGGACATACAGCCGTGGATGAATTCCACGAAGCGTAATCGGAAGCTCGCGCTCCAGCGCCCAATCAGGCGTTTCCTGCAGAACCGCCTGCATCAAGCGCTTTTCATGAGTGAGTACTGTGAATTTTGTAGACAACTTTGAGACTCGAGCAGCTTCTCGAAACAATGCCGGATACAGCGACACATTGGCACTGTGCGATCCTACAAGATGTCCAAAGGGCAAATCTGCGCAAAGCGCCTCGAAAGAATTGTCATCAAAAGGCATAGCACGTACATCAGCCAAAACATAGTGTATCTGACTGCGGATTTTTGCGTTCGTGGCATTGATCAAAGCGCAAGAGATATTCACGGCGTCGACGTCAACAGCAACAACCTGACAACTGGCATCTCTTAAGGCGTGTTCAACTGCAATACTCCCAGAACCACACATAAGATTGCAGAGCATCCCAGCATCGGGACAAGACAAGAGGCTCATCGCGTACGCTACAGTTCCGTTCAAGGCACCTGGCATATCGCAATGCCTCCATGCTCGTGTAGCAAGCGGGCGCGAAGTCAGGCGAACAAGGGTCTCCCATGCCCTTGCATCCGATGTTCGGCGAATGCGGAGAAGCAAGTCTCCCGATTCGTCATCGTGCTTTAAGCCTAACTCGTTGGTAATGGCTGATTTCAGCCGGTTCATGACCGCACTATCGGAGCCGGCAGCGGCGAGATGAAACGTATTGAACTCGCGAAGCTTCGAGCCATCGAGCATGGAACGAAGTTGAGTGAGCAACCGACGAAAGTGCTGGTTGCCCAACAACGCCTTTGGTCGAGGGATATCGTGCCGAATCACTGAGTGAACCGATTGCACAGACTTCAAACGTCCCACACAAGCGACGTCAGAAGCTGCAAAGCGAATTTCACTCGGACCAGTTTCAAGAACCACAGCCCTAGAGCCGAATACGCTCCTGATTTCGCGCTCGGCAACTTCGCCAAGCCCAGGAACGAGTTCAGCTATCAGGTTGAAATCAAACGATTCAGATTGCTTCGAAGCTTTTGGCATGCAAGTGCAGATAGAGAATCAGAATGGAACTTCAAGATAAAACAGACAAACCCAACTAGCCCTGAGGCGCGTACGGGTTTGTCTGAAGTGGCACAAGTGTGCCCCATAGGGGATTCGAACCCCTGTTTTGGCCTTGAGAGGGCCACGTCCTAGGCCTCTAGACGAATGGGGCAGAGATCTGAAATGTTACCAGGACCATCCAGGCAAATCAAGCCGCAAGCCATTACCCCGTTGCGCCCAGAGGGATTCGAACCCCCGACCGATGGTTCCGAAGACCATTGCTCTATCCACTGAGCTATGAGCGCATAACCATCAACACGATTGTATTTGCCGGATCATTTCTGGTCAACCGGCAACTCTACGCTCAAATGTCGCACGGTTATGCTTGCTTACTTGAAGCCCTATTACGTCGCCCAGCTGTCCCTGAATTGTCTCTGCCTGCGTGAGCAGTTCATTTGCCTCTACAAACTTGCCGCGTTCAACAAGGATCGCTGCAAGATTGGACTTCGCGCGGGCAATGCTGAATTGATCTTCCAGACGTTGTGCGCATAACAACGCCTCCGCGAGGTAGCGATTTGCGATTTCCATCATCCCTAGGCGCGCGCGGCATCTTCCTATTATCGTACAGCCACGTATACGGAGCTGAAAATCGTGCTTGGCGGCAGCAAGAGCTTGCTCTGCGAGCCGCAATGACATTCGGTAATCCCCTATCAAGTAACAAGCTTCTGCGAGCATCGCCTGCACAAGAGGGTCGGCACGAAGATGACGAAGTAACTGGAATGCCGTGCGTCCGTCATTCTGATCAATGGCAATTTGAGCAGAAACAAGAGACAGTCGATGGCGGAACACAGCATCTTCTACCGCAAACAATGATTGTGACGCGCGTCGCAAGAGGTTCTGAGCCCATGAGTAGCTCCCCTGCAAGGCGAGTGTCTGCGCCCATTCCACCAGTGCGACTGCCTGATCCCGAAAACTGCCTTCTCGACCACAGTCCAAGACCGTTCTAGACAGCAGATCGGCGGCGGACGATACATCACCCAACCGGCGTAGCGAAACGGCATGCGCAATTTGGAGATATGGGTCGGCTGTTGGCTGGAGATGCCACAGAAACTCCAGAACCCTTATCCACTCTGCTGCGTCCAGGGAATCGCGCCGCTCTTCCCAGATCGCCCTCGCCCACCGCAACAGGACGTCAATAGGAAGAGATATCCCATTTCCATCAGCAATCTCCAGGATTATACCTGGCAGCAGCGGGTTGGAGACCTCTTCTTGGAAGATGGAGACTATCTCGCTAACTACTTGCCTGACGAGACCTGGCGTGCTGTAACTTCGCTTGACAAAAAGCCTTGCAGCTTCCAGTAATACATAGCAGTCTGCCTGAATTCGATGAGCGAGCATTTGCGACACCAGATTATTGATCGCATCCGCTGACAATGCACTACTCCGCATCGAGCGAACATCACCTAGGCAGGTCTGCCGCCTACCCGCTAGAGCCAGCAGACACCAGAGCCGGCGTGTAGCATCATCCTGGCGATTAAAGGTATGAGCAAGCATCTGGAGGACAACATCATGTTCAAGCGAATGCCAGTCCAGATCATCCCATCTTGCTGCGGCAACGCGAAGAGCTAGCGGATGCCCTCCGAAAGCCGAAAACAACTCATCACTCACTACCGCAGACAATTCGGCATCGGCGACGCCTCGAATGTTTAGAACATCCTCAACAACCTCCCTTGCGGAAACGCGATCGAGCGCCGGAATTTGAACATGGTGGGTCACTGTCTCCGGCAGAGCGACAAGTTCATCCGAAACAATGATCACAATGGCGTCAACAAGTTCCTTGAGCAGATCATTGAATACAGCGCCCACCCGGCACAAGGAAGCAGAGTCATCGATGACGATAACGGTCTTGTACACCGAAAGAATCTGACGCAACTCGCTGGGCACGTCTTCGACACACACGTTCGCCGCGATTGCACGTCGTAACTCCGCCACCGAATCGTGCTGAGAAACCCAAATGACCCGTTGAACATCAGAAGTCGCTATCAGACGTGCTACGAGATGCTCCGCTACAGATGATTTCCCGATTCCTGCGATCCCGGTGATCAGAATATGCGCGATGGGCGATGAGACACAATGCGTGAACAATCCCCTGATAAGGTCCTCTCTGCCGAAAAGCCTCGTTCTCCCCCGGGTCGGAAGTGCGATTATCAGACGGCGATAACGTTGCTCAATGCGCGTCTCGTGCTCAAGCTCAATCAGCTCGCGCGTGAGCAATTTGATACCCAGGTTAACATAACGTCTCAGCGTGCGCTCATCTACACCGTATGCCTGAGCAAGCGTTTCTACACTGAAGCTTGGCGTTGCCTGAACATACCGGTGGAATAACACGCTCCAGGCGACTAGCGGGAGAGCGGCTGCCTGGCTGTCCGCGAGTACAGCAGCCATTACTTGATCGAGAGTTGCTTCATCTGCAACTGGGCGCAGCTTGTGATTGAGTCGAAATTCGTCCAACTTTCTTGTGATGATGGACAGAAGTATCTTGTGCAGGGCGTATTCACTGGCAAATTCTGAAGGAGGGAAATCGGGGGATGCGATTGCGGCATCAACAAGCTGCAGATGAAGAAGCCCTTCGTATCGCGATCCATCTGACGACGCGAATACCAGGGCGTTCAGCGCCGCGGCTACTGCCTCTCGCGTAATGTACAATTCACCATGTGGCATCGGGAAAAGTCATCACTCCTGTATTTACCCCAATGCGCTTGTACATGTGAAATCCTGTGAAGGGATACCCAAGAATGCCGTCGTGAATTGCCCATGACCGCCCACGAACCGTCTTCCATGCGGTGTCATTCCGAAATGGTGTTAATCCGGAAAGCTTGCCGTTGAGCGTTCCTCCTGGGCGAAACTCACGGTCGATAGCGCGCATCTCCTGCAATCCACGGACATAGGAAAAACCATAGCGTTCAAACACGATTGCATTGTGATACGACAGCGGTTCGATGAAGAATAGATCATGAGACATTCGCTGGACAAAGGATTCAAACATGGGCACAAGCTGTCGAAAGACCCTCAAGCCTGCCCTTACCTGCCCTGGCGCAAGCCCGGCGCGCATGGCTGCTATTTCGGCAGGCACATTTCGTGATGTAGTCCCTAATTGCGTCCTGTTGCCATCCGGGTCAATATCCGTGTTGAAACGTGGCGCGTCTGGGTCATTGATGACGACTAGAAGTACAAGGAGTTGGTTGTTAAATGTATCTGCCATGTTGAGGTAAAACATCGGATCAGGATCGTGTGCCTGTCGGCGAATCTCGATTTCTAGCGCGCGACTGCCCTCGGGAGCACGTATCTTCACAACCGAAAGCCGTTCGAAAGTAAGCGCTTCAGGATCAATCCCATATTTCACTAACAGCCAGTCTGGAACCAGCATCCGATATACGGCATATTTTTCTTCCGGCGGCAGTGCATTGATACCGCGTATCGAGCTTGGGAAGCTGATCATTCTCGATCTCGCCCCTTCAGTGCCTGTCGGATTTGACGTTCACTTTCGCGTTTTGCTTCATCGGCGCGCTTATCATAGAGTTTCTTGCCCTTTGCCAGGGCTATCTCAATTTTGGCGCGACCTCGCTGTAGAAAAACCATCGTCGGAATCGCTGTGTATCCGCGTTCACGCATACGCGTGATGATCTGTGCGATCTCCTTTCGGCGTAACAGGAGCTTGCGTGGGCGCAATGGATCTGAGAGCCCATAAATACCCGCTTGCTCATACACCTTGATGTGAACGTTCATCAGCCAGAGTTCACCTTCCCGTTCCTGAACGAATCCATCCTGCAGATTGATGTTGTGCGCGCGGATGGACTTAATTTCAGGACCTGTCAACACCAGCCCCGCCTGAAATGTGCGCTCTAGATGGTAGTCATGCGAGGCGCGTCGATTGCGGCTTACAACTTTGATAGCATCTTGCTCTTCATTCATGATGATGCGCTTTCAGCACGAAACTGCGATCTGAAATACTGTATTGCAGCGGAAAGCTGCTCGTCACGATCATCTAAATCGTCTACCGGAAGATCTGGTTCGAGTCCAACAGCATCGAGTACACTTCGCGATGGCGTGAACCACTCACCGGACGTTACGTGCAGGGAAGATTGGTCCGAAAGAGGGAAAATCTGTTGCACCGTCCCCTTCCCATAGGTGTGATGACCAATCAATAGCGCGCGACCATTGTCGCGCAGTGCCCCTGCTACAAGCTCGGCGCCACTGGCAGTGCCGCCATCAACCAGTATCATTAGAGGTGATTCGATCCATGCCCCACCTGAAGATGCGGTGTACGAGGTTTCACCAGACGGTTCCAACTGAAAAACGATGACTCCCGAGTCTAGAAACTCATCCGCAACTTCAATTGATTCCTGAAGGAGTCCTCCGGCGTTTCCGCGAAGGTCAAGTACGACGGCGAAGACAAGAGAGGTTCGCAATTCACCAAGCGCTTCTCTGAGTTCTTCAGGGGTCCTGCTTGTGAAACGCAGTATCTTGACATAGCCAAGCCCCTGCCCCTCGGGAATAACATGCCAAATCACCGACGGCACGTTGATCACGTCATAGAGAATGAAGACCGTCTGCAAGTTCGTGTCGGGGTGTTCGACGGTTATCTCCACCCCATTTCCCGTCTTGACCTCCCCCCTCATCAGTTGATCAACGCTGTCAAGGGAAAGGCTTGTGTCAACTGTCTGCCCGTTGACCTCAACGAGTACGTCTCCATTGAGGATGCCCGCTTGGCTTGCGGGGCTATCAGAAAACGGGAACAACACGAACGCGCCCTCGGCGGTCCTTGATACCTGTACGCCGATACCACCGTAGGTTCCCGCCAGAACATCGGACTCACTTGCAGCGACGGGTGGCTCGATGAAGAAGGTATACCGGTCATTGAGCGTCGCTAACATTCCGCGGATGGCGCCATATTCACGCACAGACGGCACAGGTTGGTCTCGAAGATAATGGCGATCTAGAAGCGCCTGAACTTCACTCAGCAAGCGATAGGGGGCACTTTCCTGTAAACTCACCCCATGCGGCGTATCTGCCTCAAATATGTCTCGGACGAAGAAACCGGCAAAGAACACAAGCGCCAAGCCTAGTCCAATAATTACACCCAGGAGGATCGAGCGGGAGACTGATACGAATCGCTGTTGCATTGAGTACACATTCATAGTTATGATGACCATGTGAGCGCGACGTCATTGTATCATCTCGCAAGAAGATCGCTTAGGTGTGAGTGAGGACTCCGAACCTATCTCATGACTCGCCAAACCAAGTCTGATAGTGACAAGCCTCTGGTTCTCGTCGTTGATGATGAGATCAATACGACGGTAATGCTTCAGTATATTTTTGAGCGTGAAGGCTTCCGGGTAGAACGGGTCACCGATGGTGTTCTTGCCATCGAAGCCGCCGAGGCACTGCATCCAGATCTCGTTTTGCTCGACATCCTACTTCCGCGCATGAATGGATTTGAGGTACTTGCGCGGCTGAAAGCCTCACCCATCACTGAACATATTCCCACCATCCTCATCACCGCGAATCTGCGCGAGCCTTCAGATGTTGCTCAGGGGCTTGATCTTGGCGCAGACGATTACCTGCAAAAACCTTTCGCCCCTCAAGAACTACTGGCGCGGGTCCAAAGCAAACTGCGCGCAAGACAGCTTGAGGAAAAATTGAGGCGTCGAAGCCGAGAACTGGAGTTCCTCCTCGCGGCATCTGAAAGATTGGGACGCCATCTACAGCGGGAGGAAGTTCTCAACGCAGCGATTGAGCTTGCACGCGAACTAGTGACTGGAGATTTCTTTCTTGTTCAGCTAGTTGACGACAACGGCAACATGCTTGGAAGCGTCTCTTGGGCTTCCACTGATGAAAATTCGATACCTGAATACGTTGTGGATATCCAGCAGTGGCTCAAGTGTGAGCAGCAGTCTTCAGTCTGGATGGCTGACCCTCAGTACCCACCACGCAGTGTCCGCTATTACAATGGCATGTGTGGCGTGATCCAAAGCAATAACCAGATAATAGGTGTTTTGGCTGTAGCAAGCCGAAGATCAGAATACACTAAAGACCAGTCCCGTCTGCTCGTAGGACTGGGGCGACATGTGGCGATGGCATTGCGCAATGCAGAGTACTACCAGCTTCAGAAACTCTACACACAAGAGCTAGAGTCAACAGTTCTGGCGAGGACTACGGAACTGGTGGAAGCGCAGCGATTGCTGACGCGAAACGAGAAGCTCGCAGCGATTGGACATCTTGCAGCGAGTATTGCTCACGAAATCAACAACCCTCTCATGCCGATCGGGCTTCTTCTAGAGCAGTTTGAGGAGGGGCTTCGTTCGACTGAGCATCCGATAGACCTTGATGATCTGCAAGTCGTCCGTGAAAACGTCTTGCGTATTCAACGAATTGTCCGCAGCTTGTTAGATTTCGCCCGCCAAGATATCGAATTGCGTATTCTCGATGTGGGACAGCTTCTCGAATCAGTACAGAAGCTCAATCAGCACAGTTTCGAGATGGAGCGCAAGAAACTCAGCAGCAGCGTTGAAAAGAACCTGCAGGTCTACGGAAGCAAAGACCAACTTGAAGCAGTCTTCATGAATCTTGCACTGAATGCCCAGGCGGCGCTTGGGCTGGGGGGAAGACTTAACATCCAGGCGCGCGCTCAAGGAGACAAGATCGTCATCTTGTTCGAGGACAACGGACACGGAATACCACAGGAAAATATCGACCGCATTTTCGACCCATTCTTTTCGACTAAACAGAATGGATCTGGTCTTGGACTATTCGTATGCTACGGAGTGATAGAGGGGCATCATGGGACAATAGGCGTTGAAAGTGAAGTAGGCAAAGGCACCCGCTTTACCATTTGCCTACCTCGTCCAGGGGCTTCTGGTTAGCCAAGTTGTCCTAGCGAATCGCAGTCCATTGCGCAGCGTACTCCTCTGACGTAAGTCCACCAGACGCATAGGCTATGGCAGTATCTCGAAGAGTTGACACGGTCACAAGAGAGGTGCCATCCTCACAGTTGACGAGTCTCGTTCCCACCGCGGTCGCCGTATCGGGAGCAGCATCGGCAACCCCGGCAAGCGCCTGCATTACGGCGGGGAGCAGCGTGCGAGCTTCGCGTCCAGGGGAAGAACACACATTCGCAACCATAACTATTCCCGTCCCAAGCTCCTCCAGGCTAATCGCATTTGGAGCGAGACGGAAGTCCGCCAAGGCATCGCGAACCTCGGCAGCAACGGTTCCGGAGTTCTGTGTGTCGAGTACATCTGGGGTCACTTCGTTCGTAGCATCTGCAGGCGGTGTCGAAATCGACTCCTCAGTCGTCTCAGTAGTTGCCTCGGCTATCGTCAATGTCTCGGGGATTGACGTATCCTGAGCAACAATTGAAGGTGGAGTTTCTGTTGTATTGTCCACGACTGATGTAGCCTCAACGGTCAATGTCGGCACTGAATCAGCAGGAGACGGATTCAAGAGCAGGAAGACGAGGACAAGAGACGCTGCAACCACACCTAAGATCACCAGTGTTCCACCCATGGATCGACGAGGTGCAGCGCGCTGGGACGACTCAGCGATCGGGCGACTTACATCGTACTGCGGAACGGCGGGTGTGCTTCGCTGAATTGGTTCTGGCAAACGTGATGGGGTTTCAGGCATGCTGAGCGGAACCGGCGGCAGAGATTCGCCATCCAGCGAAGCGGAATCGTCCCCCAGTGTAAGTGCTTCGCGTTCTTGACCTTCGGAGGGAAACTCTATATTCATCAGGTCTTGAATTTCGGCTGCGCCGGGGTAGTCTGGCGCAATACGCAAAACTTCCCCGAGTGCGCGCCGTGCCTCAGCAGGATCACTCACTGCATGAAGATATATCCACCAGGCATCCGCGTTATCCGGGGCAGCCTCAAGGACCGGTTTCAGAATTTCAACAGCATCCTCGACTCGCCCACCCTCAACGTGCTCGAAGGCTTTACTGAGTTTCGACTGAATATCGTCACTCATGCGTGCATTTCCCCTTCAGAATGCGCGAGAATTACGTGGAGTGTACAACAAGGCAAACGCCCTTGCAACAAATATGTATGTAGAAAAAGTAGAGCCGCTGTGGCACCACAGCGGCTCTACAGTGATATCGATGCCTCGGAAAGGATTTGAACCTTCACGCCTTGCGGCACACACCCCTCAAGCGTGCGCGTCTGCCAGTTCCGCCACCGAGGCAATACAGTGGACGATTATACGCTCATCGGCGCGCATGTCAATCCTATGTCGCTCATCAGACATGGTATCATGGTGGACGACAGGCATAATCCCGACGAATCACGGAAGACAGATGAAACTTCGAATTGTAGTTGACGCGATGGGCAGTGATCACTGCCCCTCCCCAGATGTTGCCGGTGCAGTACTCGCCGCCAGGGAGTACGGTGACACTATTCTGCTGGTTGGCGAAGAATCCCAGGTACGCCCCGAAATTGATAAACACGATATCCGAGGCTTATCCCTCGAGATTGTCCACGCCCGCGATGTCATAAAGATGATGGACAAACCAAGCCAGGTGGGTAAAGAGAAACCGGAATCTTCGATGTACATCGGCATGAGGCTTGTGCAGGACGGTCTGGCAGATGCCTTTGTTACTGCCGGAAACACAGGCGCAGCGCTAAGCATTGCTACCCTTTACGCGCTCCGCCGCATTCCAGGGGTGAGACGTCCAGCCCTAACTGGCATCATTCGAACAGGCGACGTAGCGCTGACTTTGCTGGACGTTGGCGCAAATGCGGACTCAAAGCCAGACTGGATCGCTCAGTTTGCCCTGATGGGTGAAATTTACGCGCGGCTTTCCCTCAAAATACAGCGTCCTCGGGTCGGACTTCTGTCCAATGGAGAAGAAGAAGGCAAAGGTAACGAGTTGGTGCGGACAGCGGCTGAACTCGTGCGGGCACTTCCAATCAACTTCGTTGGAAATGTTGAACCGAAGGATCTGTTAAGTGGCGGGGCGGATGTCGTTGTCACCGATGGTTTCGTGGGCAACATCACCCTGAAAACTCTTGAAGCGGCGACTCGGACAATGGGAGACCTGATTCGTGCAGAGATCACCCGTTCCCCCTTAACTGCTCTCGGGGGGATTCTGGCACGTCCCGCATTTCGCCGTGTCTATAAACAGGTTGATCCATTCGAGATTGGCGGCGCGCCTCTTTTGGGAATCAACGGTGTTGTAATTATCGGTCATGGCAGGTCAAACCAGATTGCCATCAAGAACGCCGTTGGGCAAGCGCGAAAAGCAGTCCTCGGTAAGGTCGTCGATGCCATCGCATCTGGTTTGCGTTAAGTAACTCATTGAGAGGAGGAGACGGCACAGTCTAGTGCCGTCGGAACTAGACGATGGATCTACTTCGTAATGGTCGTCATCGTGTCGTTATCACCGGTATGGGTGCGGTGACGGCTTTGGGTGACGTGAAATCGTTATGGCAAGGGCTTAAAGCCGGCAAGTCAGGAATCCGCAGGATTGAGACGATCAATATAGAGCATGTCCCGGTCAAGATCGGCGGTGAAGTGCGAGGCTTTGACCCTACAGTATATATCGAGCCAAAAGAAGCCCGTCGCATGGGCAGGGCATCGCATTTCGCGGTAGCGGCAGCCGCTATGGCAACCGAGGACGCAAATTTCACGAAAGGCGACATTGAGCGCGAGGGAGAGCGCGTGGGTGTCGTGATTGGCACAACTTTGGGTGCCCACGAAATGGCGGAGCAGAATACGTTCAAGTACAAGACGTCAGGTTTTCGCAAGCCTAACCCTCTCACGCTGATCAATTCCCTCCCGAATATGCCCGGACACTATGTGAGCCGGTTCTTCCGTGCATTGGGACCTCTTCTCGCGCCATCCACGGCATGTGCATCGGGGACACAGTCCGTCGGCGAGGCGAGCTACATCATTCGCGAAGGGCGCGCCGATGTCGTCATCACTGGCGGTGTAGAAGCGGTGCTTCAGGACTATGCTATCGCGGGATTCGAAGCCATGGATGCGCTGGCGACCGGCTACAATGATGATCCCGGACGAGCAAGTCGCCCTTTCGACAAGAATCGATCTGGTTTCGTGTTCAGCGAAGGATGCGCAGTGTTTGTGATCGAAAGTCTATCCCATGCCCTCAAGCGCGGAGCGCGCATCTACGCTGAGGTACTCGGACACGCGTCGTCGTCTGATGCATACCACATTGCCGCCCTTGAACCGTCTGGCGCCGGCGCGCTGCGTTCTATGAAATGGGCGCTTGAAGACTCCTACGTCAATACTGATGAGATTCAGTACATCAACGCTCATGGGACGTCAACCCAGGCGAACGATGCTATGGAAACACTGGCAATCAAACGGTTGTTCGGCGAGCAGGCCTATAACATCCCCATCAGCTCGACGAAGAGCATGATTGGTCATGCTCTCGGGGCATCTGGTGCAATCGAGATTGTCGCCTGTGTCATGAGTCTGGTGGATGGGTTTTTGCATCCCACAATCAACTACGAAACACCAGATCCGGAGTGCGATCTCGATTATGTTCCTAATGTAGGACGTGAGGTCAAGAACCTCAGGCGAATCATGTCCAACTCGTTTGGCTTGGGTGGACAGAACGCGACGATAATCCTGGGCGCAATCTAGGTCACTTCTCGCGCAGGACAATCCTATTTCGGCACGCGAAGGACGCGCGGTTGTTTCTCGATTGAAGAGAAGCAGCGCGCGTCCTTCGGCGCTATAATCCTATTGTAATCCATCGGTTGATCAGTGTCGGCAGGCGCGGTGAATACAATAGAGCTTCTCTTCTCTAGGCGAGATTATAAAGGCGCAGAGGTGCAGATTGCCCGCGCGCTTCGTTCTAACCTGAACACCGATGAGCGCGTACACCTTCTTTTGATGCGAGCCCGCGTTCGCCTCAAGACCGGGCGTATCGATGAGGCGCTGCTAGATCTTGGCAAAGTACAAAGCCTGAACAGCAAGTGTTTCGAACAACCTCAGGTGCTTGAACTCCTTGCAGACTGCCACCTTGCTCGATTTGAGCTAGCGACAGTTGGTTTTGCCGACCGTTCCGATACTGACAAGGCTCGGCATCTCTACGGGCGCATCCTTGCCGATCATCCGAACTACAACAATATCGGATGGATTCAGTATCAACTGGGACGCGTTCTTCTCACGGAATATCGCAGCGAAGAAGCGACAAACTGCTTTCATGCGGCACTCCTTGAGGCGAGTGATGTAGCCGCCCTAACCGCCTACTGCTACGAACGACTCGGCTTCATCGATTTCTATGAACTCAGACAAATCGATCGGGCATTACAGTTCTTTGCCAAAGCGGTTGACACCTACCCTGTATCAGAGGACCCATACTGGCTAGTGCAGGTGCATGTATTGCGGAGTCGCGCCCTCAGGGAAGCAAGACGCATCGACGAGGCAGTGTCTGCTGCGCGTACAGCTGTTGAAATCGCCTTGACTATCGAGTCCCGGCGCGGGTTGGCTGATGCCCTGCTTAGCATTTCGGAGACTCTTTCACCGCTGGTAGATCATGAACGGGAGACAATTCATTTCCTGCTGCAGTTCGTGCAGATCAGCAGAAAGCCACCCGGCATCGATGTGACATGGGCACGGGTGCATGAAATGTTGGGCGACGCCTACTACCGAACTGGTCAGCATGCGAGTGCCTTGGCGGCATACGAAGCCGCGCTAAACTACAATCCATACTCTCCGTGGAAAATGTCGTTGTACTATCGGCTCGCCAAAAGCGCCTATCAGGTTGGCGAGTTCAGGCGCGCGCTCCAGGCATTAGAACGTCTCGTACGTGACGCCGAATCAGAGGATGAGGCGATTCGCGACCACCGTATTTTTTTCTTGATGGGAAACAGCTTGTATGCACTTAGCCGCTTTGAGGAGGCCGTCTCCTCCTACGAAAAAGCACTTACGTTAGCCGATGAAGACAATCCGGACACTCAACAAATGCGGCACTATTTACGAATCGCTACGGGTTTCTCCCGTCATGTATAATGTGTCGCTGGCTAGAGGTTATTCGAGGCTGATATGAGTCTCTCTGTCACTGTAGTGGGCGGCGGGCTAGCAGGGAGTGAAGCAGCGTGGCAGCTCGCTCAGCGTGGCTATACTGTGAAGTTGTACGAAATGCGTCCCCACTCCCAGACTGGAGCGCATACTTCTGGACGCCTTGCCGAGCTAGTATGCTCAAACTCGTTCGGTTCGCAGCTTTCAGACCGCGCTACGGGGCTTCTCAAAATCGAGTTGCATATGTTGAGATGCCATCTCATCGAGTGCGCCGAGCGTTCTTCGGTACCCGCCGGCGGCGCACTGGCAGTCGACCGGGATGTTTTTTCAACACTGGTCACGCAGACCGTGACGCAACACCCCCTTATCACGCTCATCCGTGAAGAAGTCAGAGCTATTCCCGACGGACCAGTCATTATTGCCTCAGGACCATTGACTTCTGAAGCGTTAACAAAGGCAATTGGTACTCAGACCGGTTCAGAACACCTCTATTTCTACGATGCGCTCGCCCCAATTGTCACCGCTGAAAGTATTAATTTGGACATTGCTTTTCGTGCCAGTCGCTACGGCCGAGGAGAAAACAGTCAAGGCGACTATATCAATTGCCCTATGAGTCGCGAAGAATATGAGCGATTTGTTGATGCCATTCTAAACGCAGAGAAGATCGAACTGCGCGCTTTTGAGGCAGAAGATGAGCAGTTCTTCGAGGGCTGCTTACCCATTGAGCAGATTGCCTCACGCGGGCGCGATTCCCTGGCTTTTGGTCCTATGCGTCCCGTCGGACTTATCGATCCGAGAACCGGACAGCGTCCCTACGCGATTGTTCAGCTTCGTCAGGACAATCTTGCCGGAACGCTCTATAACCTGGTCGGTTTTCAGACGAACATCCGCTGGGGGGATCAACAGCGAATCCTGCGCATGGTTCCTGGTCTCGAAAACGCCGAGTTTGTCCGTCTAGGGCAGATGCATCGAAATACGTTCATCAATTCCCCCACCCTGCTCGAACCCTGGCTGGCGCTGAAGGGGCATCCCTCTCTGTTTTTCGCCGGACAGATCGCTGGCGTCGAAGGATACATGGGGAATGTCGCAACCGGGTTGGTAGCAGCATTGAATCTGGCAAGGCATCTGGAAGAGCGCCCGCCCTGGGTGCTTCCGCCTACCACGATGCTCGGCGCGCTTTGCAACTATGTTGCGTTCAGCGAACCTCGGTATTTTCAGCCAATGAAGGCGAATTTTGGAATACTGCCTCCACTTACCATTGCTGTGAAAGACAAGAGGTTGCGCTACCAGGCTTACGTCGAGCGAGCGCTGAAGGATTTGCGCAGCGCCCTAAGCGAGTTCGAAGTGGAAGACCGCTTGTTTAGCCAATCTTCGGAGACCTTCCAATGAGTTATCGAAGTGTTCGAATTATCCTGGTATTGATTCTGATGTGCGCACTGATCGTGTCTGGCATCCGTGCGCAGGACAATTTGCCAACCCCGTTCTTTGATGGCGAAAATGCGCTCTCCCACGTGGCGAACCATGTGAATGTTGGACCGAGACCCACAGCAACAATTGGCAATATTGCCGCCGGAAACCAGATTATCGCTTACCTCACTGGCTTAGGATGGCAAACGTCTGAAGACTGGCACGTGATCGGTTTTGGCGATCAGTCTGAGCTTTCACCGGAAGCACTGATCACCCTTGAGGCATGGCAGCCCGCCCATATTGGACAGCTCCTCGTCAACCATTTTGCTGAGAACACTCAGGCTGTAAGCGTTGACCCTCTCATCATACCCGTAAGGAATCTTGTTGCCAGTTACGGGTCCGGCAGCACCATTATCATCGGCGCGCACTATGACTCGCGCATCTTCTCCGACAAAGACCCTGATGAATCAAAGCGTCGCCTTCCGATGCCTGGGGCGAACGATGGCGGCAGCGGCGTGGGTGTTCTTCTTGAACTTGGCAGAGTCTTGAGCGAGTATTACACTCCCAATCAGGAAATCAGGTTTGTGTTCTTTGACGCCGAGGATAACGGACGTATTGAACCATTCCCCAGCCTCATCCCTTCTACAAGCGGCTATTTGGTCGGGTCAATGCTCTACGCAAGTCGGCTCGATCTCAATTCGGAGGATATCGAGTACATGCTGCTTGTCGATCTTGTTGGAGAGATCGATCAGGAGTTCCCGATCGAGGGCTATTCAGCGCAGTCGGCACCGGAAATCGTTGAAGGGATATGGACAGCAGCCGCTGAGTTGGGTTACTCAGCCCAGTTCCCCAACCGAGTTAGGGGGTCAATTACAGATGATCATGTGCCGTTCCTGCAACGGGGTATCAGAGCGGTCGACATCATCGATCTGGATTATGCTCATTGGGACACGAGCGAGGATACGCTCGACAAGATCGACCCGCAAAGCCTGGAACGAGTGGGACAGGTGCTGGAAATCTATCTCGAACGTACGGGCGCAATCACCCGCAAATGATTTGCGGAAAGGATGAGCCATGCCTGCTCCGGCATCTCGCTTAGGCGCTTTGCCGCCCTATCCATTTGCCACTCTTAACCAACGCGTTCGCGAACTCAATGCGGCGGGGCACAATGTATTGAACATCGATATCGGAAATCCCGATATGCCGCCGCCCGATTGTGTCGTTAGCGCACTGGAGAGATCGGCGAGTGATCCTCGGCATCATGGATATTCGGGGTACAAGGGCACCGCGATATTTCGGGAGGCAGTTGCGCGATATTACGCGCGTCGATTTGATATCCACATCGATCCCGAAACCCAGGTACTGCCGCTCCTGGGCAGCAAAGAGGGTATCGTAAATTTGACACTGGCGTATGTGGATCGCGGAGACAGCGTTCTTGTCCCCGATATCGGCTACCCCGCCTACTCTCTCGGCGCCTATCTGGCAGGTGCAAGCGTTAGCTTCGTGCCTGTTCGAGCGGAACACGGCTTCCGCATGGATCTATCCGAGCTGGAACATCTGGTTTCGGGGCGAACCAAAATAATGTGGGTTAACTTTCCGAACAACCCAACTGGCGCGGTCTGCGATGGAGACCACTACCAGGAGCTGGTCAATTTCTGCCGCCGTCATGACGTTCTCCTGGCATCGGATAACCCCTATGTTGATGTCACCTATGATGAATTCTCCGCAGGAAGTGTCTTGCAAGCAGATGGAGCGTTCGATACCGCCGTGGAGTTCATCTCCTTCTCAAAGACCTACAACATGGCGGGATGGCGGCTTGGAGCGGCAGTTGGTTCTGCGCGAGTACTTCAAAACCTCTTAACCATCAAGAGTAACGTCGATAGTGGTCACTTCGAGGCCATCTACGATGCCGGCATTTCAGCCATCGACCACACGCCGCAGTCCTGGATAAATGCTCGAAATGCAACCTACCAACGTCGCCGTGATCTCATCATCGACGCTCTCCCGCACATTGGGCTTGTCGCGCAGAGACCGCTAGGATCGCTTTATATTTGGGCAAAGGTTGTCGAAGGAGATGGAACCAGCTACGCGGAGCAGGCGTTGACTGAGGCGTACGTTTCGCTGGCACCAGGCGCAATCTACGGTCCGGGCGGCGTGCCGTATGTGCGAATGAGCGTAGCCATCCCTGACCAATCGTTGGATCAAGCCTTGAGTCGACTGAAAGCGTGGTATGCGGGAAGACACTGATCTGACCCCTGAATCTGAACAAGAGGATCTGAGAACGATCATTCGCCCACCAGAAAGGGCGTTTCTCGTTGGTATTGGAGTTCGGGGTAGCCGTCCCCTCCTGTCGGTTGCAGAGTCGCTGGAAGAGTTGAACCTGCTGGCGGATACGGCGGGCATGAATGTCGTTGGGCAAACCTACCAAAACCTGAATGCAGTTGACCCATCGACCATGGTCGGCTCCGGTAAGGTCGATGAAATCAAAGCGTCTCTACTTGCTGTAGGCGCTCAGGTCATCATCTTCGATGATGAGTTGTCGCCTCGTCACCAACGTGAGCTTGAGAAACGCCTTGGCGAGGCGGTGAAAGTACTGGATCGATCCGCGTTGATCCTCGACATTTTTGCCCAACACGCCCGCACCCGCGAGGGAACACTGCAGGTCGAACTTGCGCAATATGAATATCGCCTGCCCCGCTTGACACGACAGTGGACCCATCTGGCGAGACAATCTGGCGGCGGATCAGGACGCAGCGGCGGCGGCGGCGTTGGATTGCGCGGACCCGGCGAAACCCAACTTGAGGTAGATCGTCGCGAAATACGTCGGAAGATCAGCAAGCTCAAAGAAGATCTCGAACACGTGCGTTCGCATCGCGGTCGTCATCGTTCGCAGCGCGACAGAGCCAA
Source organism: Anaerolineae bacterium (assembly GCA_013360465.1). Taxonomy (GTDB): domain Bacteria; phylum Chloroflexota; class Anaerolineae; order Aggregatilineales; family Phototrophicaceae; genus Flexifilum. The sequence goes on from JABWBO010000002.1 coordinate 55,748, forward strand.
TGTGCCGCTGATTGCGCTCGTTGGATATACCAATGCGGGTAAATCAACGCTCCTTCGCGCGCTGACGGGGGCAGACGTGTATGTTGCAAATCAGCTTTTTGCCACTCTGGACACAACCACACGACGGATTCAACTCCCCTCCGGACGTTTGGCGCTGATTTCCGACACGGTCGGCTTTATTCAGAAACTTCCAACGACGCTCATTGCTGCATTCAAGGCAACCCTGGAGGAAATCGGCGAAGCGGATGTACTGCTTGAGGTTGCCGATGTTAATCATTCGAGCGTTTCCCAGCACATTGAGACGGTAGAAGATACTCTCGCCGAAATTGACGTGCCTCCTGTGCCGCGCATTCTCGTATGGAACAAAATGGATCGCTATGGAGCCGACGCACCGCCGCCAGTCGAAGAGGCGTCGCGCTATGCCTCGGTCGTTCCGATATCGGCGGCGACTGGTCAAGGGCTTGACAGGCTGCTAGAAGCGATTGAAACCGCACTTTCAGCGTCGTTGTACACTCTGAAGCTGCATTTCCCGTACGATCGAGGCGATCTGGTTGCCATGCTTCATGAACAAGCATCGGTTGAGGATCAGCAGCATACTGAGGATGGCATTGACATCACTGCGCGGATGTCAGCCGCCCTTTACGAACGATTGAAGGACTACCGGGTGTAGATCGATGTTCAAATGGTTTGATCGTTCCCCTATCATCGCTAGGTTGCTTGAACGGACGTCTGGATCTTTGGCTCGACAGCGAGGACTCCCGATAGTCATCGGGGTGGTGCTGATTGCCATCAGTTTCGTAATCCAACTGATCAATTTCGGCTTCCAATCGCAGTTGCTCGACATACTTTGGTCTGTAACACATCATCTTGGACTGCTCATCGCCTTTATCGGTATTCTCATGGTTGAACCACTCGGACGATGAGCGCTCGTATTCGCTATGCTGAGCTAAACACCACAGAAGAGTTCGAGCTTGCTACCGACGTGGAAATCGGTGTTTGGGGTTTAAGTCCTCGTGATGCCGTACCGCCCAACCTTTTTCGCGCAGCAACCCATAACGGAGGGGTCCTAATCGGCGCATACCTGGATGAAGTGCTTGTCGGAATTGCATTCGCTTTAGCTGCACACCGTGACGAGCATCCGATTTTGTGGTCACACATGGCTGGGGTGTTGCCGCAATATCAGGGTCAGGGCATAGGCGAAGGTCTTAAGTATGCGCAGCGCAGCTGGGCAATAAGTCGTGGTATCCATGAAATCCGCTGGACGTTCGATCCCCTCCAGCGTGGCAATGCGAACTTCAATCTGGCTCGTCTGGGTGCAATCGCCGATACCTACTTCATCAATCATTATGGCACCATGACTGACTCGATCAACGCAGGAATGCCGTCAGATCGAATAGAGGCGTGTTGGCGATTGCTGGAGTCGCCATTCAGCGCCAGCGAAGGTTTCATTGCGTCATTACCCTACGCATTGACCCACGACGATGAATCTCGACCGGTGATTCGCAGTATTGGCGAACAGGAGTTCACGCTTGCTGAGATACCGGCGGATCTGCGAACACTTCGCATCGAAAACCCTACTCTTCTGCTCGAATGGCGGATGGCGCTTCGCCAAGTGCTGTCAGAGGCTTTTGCCCTAGGGTATATCGCTGCGACCTTCGTTCGAATATCGCAGACCAGATGTGAGGCATATCTCCTAAAAAGGTTACTAACCCCCGATTCTTCGTTATAATTTGGGTGGTGATGTGAGCGCGTCAGGCACATCAGGTTCGCGCTCAATTCAAATCTCATTCGGATTTCCAGGAAGGAACAGTGAACAATGCTGAGGCGTCTCTTGGTGCTGGCATTACTGCTGCTGGTAAGCCCCACCCTGTTGCTTGCACAGGACGATCTACCTGATCTTGGGGGACGTGAAATCACGGTCGCAGTTGAAAATGCGTACCCGCCGTACAATTTCATTAACGAGGCTGGCGAAGCGGTTGGGTGGGATTACAACACATTCAACGATATTTGTGGGTTGATCAATTGCCTGCCTGTCTACGTTGAAACCGCATGGGATGGAATGCTTGTCGCTGTGGCTTCTGGAGAGTTCGATGTTGCGGCAGACGGCATCACCTACACGGAAGAGCGCGACGAGTCGGTTGATTTCTCGATGCTTTACCAGGCTTATGATGAGACTTTGCTCGTGCGCGCCGACGAAGCGCGGTTCAGCACCGTCGAACAGCTGCTTGCTCTTGGCGAATTCGTCGTCGGGACTCAGGTTGGAACAACCAATGAAATCACTGCCCACGAGGTGTTTGGGCAGGACAATGTGCGCTCGTATGACGTGTTCGGAGCAGCAGTAGAAGCTCTCGTGAACGGCGACATCGATGCTGTGGTTGTGGACCGCCCTGCCGCAGAAGGCTATATTGAAGCGCGCGGTGACATGATGACGTTGGAAGAATCTCTCTCTGGTATTCAGGGTTTGGCATTTGCTTTCCCACCCGGCAGCGATCTTGTTGAACCCATCAACGCGGCGATGTCTGCACTGCAGGAAAGCGGGCGATGGGATAAAATCTACCGGCGCTGGTTCGAGCAGTCGGAGCTGGTCGATCTCGGCGGACGAGAGATCACGATTGCGGTCGAAAATGCCTATCCGCCCTATAACTTCGTCAATGAAGCCGGTGAGAAAGTTGGATGGGACTACGACACTTTCGACGAGATGTGCCGCCGCCTGAATTGTGTGCCAGTTTATGTTGAGACCGCCTGGGATGGGATGTTGATCGCCATCGCTGCTGGTGAGTACGATGTCGCCGCGGACGGCATCACATACACCGAAGAACGCGATGAGTCGGTCGATTTCTCGATGCTCTATCAGGCTTATGATGAGACACTGCTCGTGCGAACTGATGAAACCCGTTTCACAACTTCCGCCGAACTCATAAGCCTCGACAGCCATGTCGTCGGAACCCAGGTCGGTACGACTAACGAGATCACCGCTCACGAAATCTTCGGACAGGACAATGTGCGATCCTATGACGTTTTCGGTGCAGCGGTTGAGGCGCTTCTGAATGGCGATATTGACGCTGTTGTCGTGGATCGCCCTGCGGCAGAGGGATATATCGCAGAGAATAGCAGCCTGATGACCGTTGAGGAATCGTTGTCCGGCATTCAGGGGTTGGCGTTTGCCTTCCCGCCCGGCAGTGATCTCGTTGAACCCATCAATATGGCGATGGAGTCAATGATTGCTGACGGTACGTGGGATGATATCTACGCTGCATGGTTTGGGAACTAGCGTCAGCACCCGCTCCGGCGCGCACCAAAGACATGTCTTTGGTGCGCGTTTTGTTTATTGTGTCGCCAAGGTGAGCATCGATGTCCATTTCATCACAAGACCCTAGTTCTCCCCGTCAATTCATTGACGTTCGCAAATTCACAACACAAATCGTTCGTCACCGTTCCTGGTTCGTGTCGTTTATCGTTCTCGATATCCTGGTCGTCATGGCAATCACCAGCGACCCAATCCTGATCGAGACCTGGAACTACATCGTCCCCGGCATTGCCGTTACCATTCAGATCGCCATCGTGTCGTTTATCCTCGCGACCATTGTCGGACTCGTCACCGCATTAGGGAGGATTTCGAGCAACAGCCTTATATACAACTCGTCGACTCTATACGTTGAGTTGTTTCGCGGACTTCCCTTGCTGGTGATCATCCTCATCTTTTCGTTTGTGATCACACCAGCGTTGATCGATTTTGTCACTACTATTCCGTTTCTCGACGATCTACTACAGCACCTTGTTGGCATCCCCGAAGATCGTATCGCCACGACGTTGCTTCGGACTCGTGATATTGAGGAAACGACTCGCATCATTTTCGCCTTCGCGCTGACCTATGGCGCATTCATGTCCGAAGTCTTTCGAGCTGGTATTGAGAGCATCGGACGTGGGCAAATGGAAGCAGCACGATCACTCGGTATGACCTACACCCAGGCGATGCGTTACGTGATTCTCCCTCAGGCAGTACGCAACGTTTTGCCCGCTATGGCGAACAACTTCGTTCTCCTGCTCAAGGACACGTCCTTGGCATCGGTCGTCGCCGTCCCAGAGATCTCCCACCTCACCCGTCAGTATTCCAGTAACCGTTTCCGCTATCCACAGGGGTTACTAATCCTTTCGTTCATCTACGCAAACCTGACCATCATCATGTCGATGGGTGTTTACTGGCTTGAATCCCGGTTGAAAACAGACAAACGAGAAGATTAGCATGACAGAACCCAAGCAACCGATCATCCAAATTCGCAATGCCAGTAAGCGGTTTCGAAATGTCCTGGCTCTGAATAATGTCAACCTGGACATTCACGCCGGACAGGTCGTCGTGATCATTGGACCCAGCGGTTCAGGGAAAAGCACCCTCCTCCGTTGCATCAACCGTCTGGAGGTCCTCGATGAGGGCGATATCTGGGTCGATGGCATGCAGCTTGACCATTCCGCGACAAATATCAATCGTATTCGCGAGGAAGTTGGGATGGTTTTCCAGCAGTTCAATCTTTTCCCCAACCTGACAGTGTTGCAGAACGTGATGCTTGCGCAGCAAATTGTGCGCAAACGCTCGAAAGATGCGGCTGAGAGAACTGCACGGGGTCTGCTGGAGAAAGTTGGCATACCGGAAAAAGCGGATGTCTTTCCACCTAAGTTGTCTGGCGGGCAGCAGCAGCGTGTGGCTATTGCGCGCGCCCTCGCAATGAACCCCAAGATCATGCTGTTTGACGAACCAACATCGGCACTTGATCCGGAGATGATCAAAGAAGTTCTGGATGTGATGCTCGACCTTGCCAAAGAAGGCATTACGATGGTGGTTGTTACGCACGAGATGGGATTCGCCCGGGCTGCAGCGAATCGCATTATTTTCATGGATCAAGGGGAGAAACTGGAAGACACCACGCCAGAAGGACTTTTCGAAAGTCCAGAAAGCCAGCGTCTTCAGCAGTTTCTCAGCAAGATACTATCCCACTAGCGATACCCAGTATATATCTGGGCTGAACATCTCGTGTACGTACAACCGGAGATCGGGCGTAACTACCAACCCTGCCAGCGGAGCGGCAAGGTCAGTGTAAAGGACGATTTCAACCTGTTCGTTTGTGCATCCGCCGCTGCTTTGGCACATGCGCGGATCGACCCTGCCGACTACGCCACGAGTTCCCAGGGCATATGCGAAATACAGATAGCCATCTGTTCCCATTTGGATGCCAGTCGTATTTTGCAGTCCACTGACCAGCATTTGGGCGATCGCGTCGCTGCGTTCGAAGGTTCCGTCAAGGAGTGCGTTTAGCGGATACCATTCGATCGCGCGGCGGGTGCTTCCTGTATTGGCGATATAAATGGTGTCGTCTGCGATTAGGATACCAGCTGGCGCCGCCAGATCATCAATTAGCACAGCGCTGTCACCATTGCGGCTCACGACATTGAGGGTGTTGCCGAGCAGATTGGTTACTAGAAAACGAGACTCATCAAGTGCTGCGATTCCCCATGGACCGCGCAGCCCTTCGGCAATCGTTCTGACACCGTTACGGGTGACCTGAGTCAGCGAATTCGCGTCGTAATCCGGCACCCACAACGTTGTGCCGCTCACAGCCTCCTCGACAAGAAGGCTGTGAGCGTTGCGAATGCCGTAGATGTAGGTGCGCGTCTGACCGGTAGTGTCATCTATTTCGTAGACAGTTCCATCACCCGTACACGCCGTAAAGAGCTTGTCCCCAAACCAACCGATTCCATTTGGACGCTGGACGTTTGCGGTCAGGCGAATGAGGTCGGACTGGGTGAATGGGAGTGTCGCCGCACTCGGTGTCTGCACAACGGAAGGAACCGCGGTGATGTCAGTTGAGAGCGCCGGCGTTTTGCTGGGCGCAGCAGTCGGTGTCGGTTCTCCCTGTCCAACCGCCAGGTACATACCGATTTCTGAGAGGAAAACAGCAGCGACCGTGCCCCTAACGAGAAAGTTCCTGAACTGCCGCTGTGACCGATACGCCCGCTGTCGAAGCAGGGAGAGAGACAAAGAACGTAGTACCCTTACCTTGAGATGATTCAAACCAGACTTCCCCTCGATGGTTTTCCACAATTGCTTTCACAAGACTCAGCCCTAAACCCGATCCGTTGACATGTTCCATGCCTTTTGGGCTGGCACGGTAGAAACGATCAAAGATAAATGGTTGATGTTCTTGTGCTATTCCGACGCCGGTATCGGCAATCTCAAACACGATGCGATCAGCGCTGCGCGTGACATCTACACGCACAGCCCCTCCCGCCGGCGTAAACTTGATCGCGTTCTCGCCGAGGTTTACCAGCGCGCGTTCTAGCTGTCCGGCATCGCCGAGTACTTCCAAGTACTCCATGCTCTGAGAAATCTCAACCCTTAGATCGATATGATTGTCCTTCGCCTGTTCCGCAAGCTCATCCCGAAGGCGACTAAGCAACTCATCTACCGGTACAGGTGACAAGCGAAGCTTACCTTCGCGAATCTTCTCAAGGTCCAGGACGCCGCGAATGATTCGGGTCATCCGGCGAAGTTGTTTGTCGATTACATCGATGAACTCCAGCGCGCCCAGCCGCCCTTCTTCCATCAAGTCATCTCTGAGGAGGTCGAGATACGCCATCGATGCCTGCAACGGATTCTTAAGATCATGACTCGCCATGCGAAGCATCTCGTTCTTGAGGCGATCAAGCTCTTGCTGGTGTTCAAACAACCGCTGGTAGATGATAGCGACAGCAATCTGCGTCGCCAACATCTCTAGCATATGCTTGTCTTCATCGCGAAACAGCCGTCCTTGGCGCGCCGAGACAACCATCAGGACACCGAGAGCTTCGTCGGCATGTATGATGGGCGTACAAATCACCGATCCAAAAGTCTCTCTTGCGAAAGGAAAGTCGTCGTATCCACGCCACTCTCTTCCGTAATTATCAACATGAATGGTGCGCCGCGTAGTCAGCGCGATGGCAGCCATTCCAGAATCAGACTTATTGCTTGTCCGCTCGTCTATCTGTGGGAGTCGCCATGAGTAGATGAGTTTCGGCCCATGCCCAGACGAAACGTAGATCCCGGCGCCGTCTGCGCGGAGAAGCGACGCCGCATAGCGAACGATCTTGTCAAGCTGCGTATCGAGAGACTCCTGGTTGGCGATTGCCGCACTGACTGTACGGAAAGTTTCTACCTGAGATGTTCGATCCGCAAGTGGGCGAATGATCTCCTGTTTGATCAATGCGAAGCTGATGAGCAGTGACGCCAGCGCCCCCAGGTTGTTCGCGATGACCCACAGACCTAGTTCTGGATTCACAAAAGCAGAAAGCTGCGCGAAAACCAGCAGCAGCAGCCCAATTTGCAGCATTCGGGATCGAACCGATCGCCTGCTGCGCCACAGAAGAACCAGCGTGCCACCGCCAAAAAGAAGAGAAAACAGCACCAGTAAGGGCTGCTCCCGATAGTTCAGCGGTAGATCCATCAAGATAGCGTCAGTTGACCCGGCAAGGAGTGCCAGTCGGTAAGCAGCAATAGTCAGCACGGTCATGACCGCTAGACCGCGAAGCCTGCGCGTATAGGCTCTTACGATGACAACGGTAAGCGAAAACCCGGAGACGCTGGCGCCAATGAACCCAAGATCAAGTGCCATTCGAGCAACGCGCGTCACATCTGGGGGCATTTCGGCAAGTGCCGCTGCCTGAACGATCAGAGCGCTGCTGTTCCAAATGATGACAAAGGCAAGAAAAATGCCCAGGAACTGGTTGATTTCACGACGAAAGTCGCTCCACAGCATGACAATGAGAAATGCCAGCGCCAATGGAGCCGCCACCGCGTTGATGATCAGGCTGGCTGGGGCGCTGTCGATCACTAGAACTTCCCCTACTCTTTGACGAGCTTCAAGTAAGGTTGCTGCTGATTTGCTTCTCGAATCGATAGCCGATCCGATGTTCCGTGAGGATGTAAACGGGGTTTGCTGCGTCGCGTTCAATCTTGCGGCGAAGCTGGCTGATGTATACGCGAGGATAATATATATCGTCGATGTACTCTCTGCCCCACACCTGTTCAAGAAGGTCGCGCTGGGATACGACCCGTCCAGCGTTCTCCATCAATACCGCCAGCAGCTTAAACTCCGTAGGCGTAAGATGTACCCGTATCGACTGCACATGCACTGTTCGGCGATGCAAATCAACGTTCAGGTAACCATCGTCATATTGTTGTTCGCTTTCCGCTGTGGAAAGAATAGAGCGCCGGCGCAGCGCGTGTACACGCGCTGCGAACTCGTTTAAGCCAATCGGCTTCTCAAGATAATCATCCGCCCCAGCCATCAATCCGGCGACAACATCGTCTTCACTTACTGCTTGCGCCGAAAGCATAATGATTGGTGCGTCCGAAACCTCCCGGATACGTCGACACACTGTAAGTCCATCGAGGTTATTTGGCATAACAATATCCAGAACAACCATCTCCGGGCGCTCGGCGTGAAATCGTCGCAGTGCTTCCGTGCCATCAGCGCACAGAATCACCTCGAAACCTTCGCGTTTCAGGCGCTTGCCCAACGCTTCGCGAATGGGCGCTTCATCGTCCACGATCATGATCTTCATAATAAGAGAGTGTAGCATCGTGGACAAAACGCAACAAGTGGGCTGTCCCTCCTACTCGTGAATACGGGGAGACGCAGGTTCGAGAAAATGAGGCATAATTATGAACGCTTTCACCATGAAGAGAGGCTATAGCTGATGACAGCTTTACCTAAGCACTTTTCTGCATGGTTCTTGGCGCTGCTGGGGTTGACAGTGCTGATACTGGTCAGCGGATGCAATCTGAGCGGATCGCCAGAACAGCAGGATATAATCCAGACAGAGACCCCGGCACTCACGCTACTGCCATCACGCACGCCTGTGTCTACAAGCGGCTTACCTGCAACGGCGCAGTTCCCAACGCTCCTGCCGACATCAGGAGCAGCAACAGCGATTGTCGTATTCCCGACATCGCCGCCAACTGCCATCCTGCCGCCAACTGCCGTTTTCCCCCTCAATATCGCGATTCTGTCACCAGCACCAGGCAATATTGTTGCTGGCAATGTGCAGGTACTCGGATCTTCCAGTCATCCACAGTTTTTGCAGTATCAGCTGGAGTTTGGTCCAGATCCCAATCCAGGCAACCTGTGGTATCCGGTCAATGCGCCGCTCTTCTCACCCGTTCTGAACGGTTTGCTGGGTGTCTGGAACACCATTGGCGTGCAGGACTCGCGCTATCAGCTCCGCCTGCGCGTGTATCTGCGTGATGGGCGCGTCGAACAGACTGTTGTGAGCAACATCACCGTCCAGAATCGCATCAGCACGCCGGTTCCGTCGCCTACTCAGGCGATCCCACGTCCAATTGCCGCGTTCACACAGGACGTCACCGGTGGGCAAGTTCCATTGACGGTGAGATTCGTCAATCAATCGACCGGCAGTATCAACAGTATCGCTTGGAGCTTTGGGGATGGAACAACCAGTTCTGAAGCCAACCCGGTTCATGTTTTTGGTAGCCCTGGATTGTATACGGTCACGCTGACGGTGAATGGTCCTGGCGGGTCCTCGAATGTGTCTCGCCAGATCAGCGTAAACAGCCCCAGCGCGCCAGTCGCAGGTTTCACTCAGGACCGCGTTGGTGGCGTTGCACCGCTGACGGTCCAATTTATCGATCAGTCGAGCGGCGCTATCACCAGTTATGCCTGGAACTTCAGTGATGGGCAGATCAGCGCCGAGCGCAACCCGATACATGTCTTCACAACTCCAGGAACGTACAATGTCATCCTGACAGTAACTGGACCGGGCGGATCATCCAGTGTGGTACGTCAGATTAGCGTAAGCAGCGCCATCCCGCCGACCGCCACATTTACGGTGACTGCAACAGCGCAGCCCACACAGGCAAACACGAACACATTCACGCCGACATTTACCGGCGTACCCGTGACGGCAACGCCGACGCAGACTTTGACCATGGTTCCGCCAACCGACGCGCCAACGGCTACCTCTACCCCAGTGCCGACGGCTACCTCTACTGAAACGCCGATACCGCCGCCAACACTGGTTGCAGGATTTACCTTCTCTGGTGATGTCAGCAATGGGCTGGGTATCCAGTTCTTCGATCAGACTGTTGGTGGTGTCCCACCCTACTCATTCGTCTGGGATTTCGGCGATGGGCAGATATCAAACGAACAGCATCCCTATCATCTGTATGCATTTCCGGGCACATACCTCGCTCGATTGATGGTCCTGGACTCTTCAGGCATCGCCGACGATGCAAATGCGGATGTCTTCGTGATCGGACCGCCGACGGCTACCTTCACGGAAACAGCAGCGCCGCCCACGGCAACCGAGACGCCGATTCCCACGCCGACAAGCACAGAGACGCCGATCCCGCCGGAACTTCTCGCCGGCTTCGCTGCCACGCCTGATGCACTTGATCTGCTCACCGTACAGTTCACCGATCAAACTTCGGGTGGAATCCCGCCATATGTCTACACGTGGGATTTTGGTGACGGGCAGATCTCGAATGAACAGAACCCATTGCATGTCTATGCAAGTTCTGGCACATACCAGGTCCGTCTGCTGGCACTGGATTCTTCCGGTTTGGCGGATGACTTCACCATTGATGTCGTTGTAATGGGTCCGCCGCCAACCGCAGCATCGCTTCCAGGTACCGCCGATCTCGCTCCGGTCTTCCCCGACCTCAGCGATCCGCGAATCGGTCAGTTATTCCAAGCAGGTGCGGCTGCCGGCAACTTGCCCTACACATTTGCCCATATCGGCGGCTTGCCACTGGCTCAGACGGAGGTCATTCGGGCGTTCGCTCCAGGCAAATCCTATAACTTGGCATCTCAAGGCGATCTCCAGGCGGTCATCGACTGGTTTAACCAGATGCTCGGCGATGGCACGACCAGCTTCTCGCGGTCAAGCGTTGCTTCTACATTTGACTGGACTGTGATCGATTTGCTCGACCCCAGCCGTGCTAACCCAAGTGCATGCGCACCGGGCGAAACACCTCTGGACTGTGAGCTTAGGATGACTCAACCCGTTCTTGTTTTCGTCAGTGTCGGATTCAACGATGCGCTGCGCGGAATGGATCTGGGGACCTTCGAAGCTCAGCTGCGACAGGTTGTTGCTACGGTGGCGGGGCGCGGCGTCGTCCCAGTACTCCTGTCACTTCCACGTTCAAACGTCGTCGATGTAACCGTCGCTCAAGGCTTCAATGAAGCCATCTTCCGAGTGGCTCAGGAGTCGGGCGCGCCAGTCCTGAATGTCTGGCGGCTTTTGTCTGAGGTTCCAGGCTTTGGCAGTAATGGCGAAATGCTTTCAGTCTCACCTTCTGGTGAGGGCGATCTCGATCCATCTGCGACAGGAAACTTTGGAGTCAATGCGCTGAACAATGCTTTGCTGCGCTTCTTGTCCGAGTTTCGAGCCATAGTCCTGACCGGACTATGAGCCGTTCGATGAAGTTCACCCACCGGGCAGACGGATTCGTCTGCCCGGTGGGTAGTGCGAGTCCGAAACCCATGAATCGACGTACGGTGTCCACCTTCGTTATATGTTTGTTGCTCCTGGCGCTTGCGGCTTGCACGCCCCCTGAAGACAGCACAACCTTGATTGTCTCTCTGGTGGTCGATGGACGTGAGCGAACCTATCCACAATCGGTTTCACTTACCGTCGGCGAATTTCTCTCGCAGACCGATATTGAGCTAGGCGCTCTGGATGAAGTGACGCCTCCGCTGTTTTCGCAAATTGTCGATGGTATGCGCATCACAGTGGTCCGTGTCCAGCAAATCGAAGAATGCAGTCAGAATGAGATTCCCTACGCAGAACGACGAATTCTCAATGAAGGGCTACAGCCCGGTGAAGAGCGCGTGGCACAGCCTGGACAGAACGGTATCGAGGAACTGTGCAATCGAATCACAATTCGTGATGGTCAGCGCATGGAGGCTGCGCCTATCCGCTCAACTGTGATCCGCGCAGCACAGGATGCCGTGATCTATATAGGACCAACGGGTCAGCTCGATCCGGTGCAAATTGAAGGAACACTCTATTATCTTAGTAACAAGAATCTCTGGATGATGCGCGGAAGCAGCGTCAACAAGCGCCCACTGACTACGACAGGAGATATTGAGGGGCGAGTCCTCAGCATCGCTTCTGACGGTCAGCGTATTCTATTCACTCGAGAGACGGATGAAGCGGAGTTAGCCACGTCATTCAACCGACTGTGGATGCTCGCAAACACAGATGCGCGGTCAGAACCCGTTATGCTGCGCCCGGAAAATATACTCTATGCAGACTGGGTCCCGGGTCAGGAAAATATGATCAGCTACTCGACGGGCGAGATCACCGAGAACGCGCCGGGTTGGCAAGCGTACAACGACCTGTGGATCGCGCGGCTCGATTCAATCTCAGGCGAGTTGCTCAATGCCCGTGAGTTCGTACCGCGCTCTACTGGCTGGCTTTACAGCTGGTGGGGGACAGTTTTCACATGGTCGCCCCTTGGCGATCAGCTTGCCTGGGTTCGCGCGGACTCGATGGGCTTGATCGATCTGGCAAACGGTCAGTTTGAGACTTTGCTCACCTATCCAGTCTTCAGCACACGACAGCCATGGTCGTGGCGTGCTGATGTGTCATGGTCTGGTGACAGCAGTCTGGTCCTGACGACAGTACATGGGCAACCGATTGGTAGTGAGCCTGCCGAGACGAGTCCGGTTTTCCATGTTGCGGCGGCAGCATCTGATGGCAGCTTTGCTGCCGATGTGGTTCGTAATGCTGGGATTTGGTCAAAACCCCGGTATTCGCCAGTGCAGGCAGATGGAAATATGAGCATTGCTTATCTTCGTGCGCGCGATATTGCCAACAGCATAAGCGCATCGGCAGAGTATGATCTTGTCGTTGCGGACAGTGACGGCAGCAATGCCCGTGTCATCTATCCACCACCCGATCAACCAGGGCTAACTGCTGATAAACCGTTTTTTGCATGGAGTCCCACAGGCAGGCAGATCGCCCTCATTTATGGCGGTAATCTCTGGGTAGTCGATGTTCAGTCGGGTATTGCTCATGCCCTTACCCTTGACCGCGCAGCTTCCAACCCAATCTGGACACAATGAAACGCGCCGGCGCAATTGCCCTCGCGTCGCTTTTTGTCCTCCTTGGCGGGCTGACCACGTTCGGATCGACGATCCGAGTTCGCAGCGAGATGCTGCGCGGGGTTGTCGATGCAACGCGCTCTGGACCCCTTCCCCTCCGTATGCCACGTCTGGGGGTGAACGCAGATCTCACGATATACGGACGGGATCTGTTGTTACAGCAAATCGGACAAATGCAGGCGATGCATGTACGCTGGATCCGCCAGTTTTTCCGATGGGATGTCGTTGCCCGTGAAGACGGCGGGCTGGATTGGTCGGCATACGATACTCTCATTGAGACTCTCGACACTTTTCATGATATTGAACTGATCGCTGTCCTTTTCGGCGCGCCTTCGTGGGAAGGCGATCCACGCGCGACCAGTACAGCGACAGCCCCACCCGCCTCTCCGGAAGCGTTTTCGGTGTTTGCCGGTGAATTTGCTGCACGTTACGGCGACGTTATCGATGTTTATCAAATCTGGGATGAGCCAAATTTGGGCGCGGCATGGGGAGGACTGTCGCCACAACCGGCAGATTACCTTGCTCTTCTGGACGCCGCCTATCGGAGTATACACTCAGCCGATCCCGACGCAGCGGTCGTTGCCGCTGCGCTCGCGCCAACGACCGAGCAGACCGAGGATAATTTAAGCGATTGGGCTTATCTCGAGGCGCTATACCACCTTGGAGGAGCATCATCATTCGACGCTGCCGCCGGAAAACCTTACGGTTTTTCGTATGCGCCCGAAGATCGCGTGGTCCATCAGGATCGCCTGAATTTTTCGCGGGTTATCGGACTTCGCGAAATCATGGAAGCTCACGGAGATGCGGGTAAGCCGTTATGGCTCAGCAATTTCGGATGGAATACGCTCCCGCAAAGTTGGCAGGGCGACCCATCCATCTGGGGACAAGTGACTGCCGAGCAGCAGATCGACTACACAGTCCAAGCAATTCAGCGTATCGACCAGGAGTGGGCATGGGCAGGTGGCGCAATCCTTCAGCTTTGGGAACCAGACGCACCATGCGACGATCCCGAATGGGGTTTTGCGCTGAAGGAGTGCGGTGATACATCCAAACAAACCTCGCTTTATCATGCGTTAGCGGAGCGTAGTCAGTCAGATATAGCGGCAAAACCGGGCCTCCACTCACCTCTGACGCCCTATACGGTCTATCGCGGAGTATGGACTTTCAGCCCTCTGGGTGCGGATATCGGGTGGATACATGATTCTCGTCTCACCTTCACCTTCGAGGGCAGAGATATCGCTCTTTTACTGCGCGAAGATGACTATGTTGCCTTTCTCCATGCGTGGATTGATGGCATGCCAGCCAACGCGCTCCCGCGAGACTCGGAAGGGCGCGCCTTTGTCAACCTGACCAGTTCCACCCGATCTCCTGAGACAAATCTGGTGCTGTTGGCGACCAATCTTTCGGATGGTCCACATTCTCTGGAAATCGTTGCTGACGGAGGTTGGGATCGTTGGGCGCTCGCTGGCTTCGCGGTTGGTGCAGGCGACCAGGGTGCGCCCTATGATCAGCAGATCGGTGTGGCATTGCTGACCACGCTGATTGGTGCCCTGGGGTTCACCCTCGGCATTGCTCAACTGGGCTTCTCGAAGATAACACATTGCTTTTCACACAGGATTCCCGCGCTCCAGACCACCCAACGTACGTTGATCAGCTTTATCTCGTCGTTGGGGGTGACAATTGGTATGCTGCTGACATTTGGCGACGGCGTACCCAGCATCTTGCGTAGAGAACCGGCACAAATAACCTTGGCAATCCTGACCGCAGGAATAGTGTATCTTCAACCGCACGTGATCCTGCTGGCTGTGAGTTTATTGCTTCTCTCCATTCTGCTCTATCAGCAGCCTCAGGTGGGGCTTCTCCTGACTCTGTTCTACGCCCCGCTATTCTTATTTCCGGTGGAGCTGTATCAGTTTGCCTTCCCAATGTCAGAGCTGGTGATCCTTCTCACGACAACTTTGACTGCGCTCCGAGTGTTCGTGCAGTGGTCGAAGGCGCGGCGATCACCATCAATGGCAGGGACATCTAAAGTCAGGCTCAATGCTCTGGATGCGGCGCTTGTTGTCTGGCTCGCTCTTGCGTTGATTTCGGTATCTTGGGCTGCCTACCCTACTCGTGCGATGACCGATCTGCGTGTGATATTCGTGGAACCACTTTTGTTCTATGCTCTCTTTCGCGTCTATGGCAGAGAGAGACGGTTCTTGCAGGTCGCTGCAATAGTACTCGTGACGGCAGGCATCGTCGTCGCAGGTATAGGATTGTTCCTCTACGTTGGAGGGCAGGCTGTTATCACTGCTGAGGGCGGCGTCCAGCGCATGGCGAGCGTGTATGGATCGCCCAACAATGCAGCCTTATTCCTGGGGCGATGTATACCATTTGCGCTAAGTTTCGCGCTGATAACCGATCGACGACGGAATCGGTTGGCTGCCGGGTTTGCGCTTGCACTGATGCTTGCTGCGCTGATTCTCACACAGAGTGCTGGTGCGCTTCTACTTGGACTCCCTGCATCGACCATTCTGGTCATTCTGCTGATGATGGGGCGTCGGGGGTGGTTGGTCATCGGGGGGATTGGCATGTTGGGCGTCACGGCGTTCTCCGTGGCTTTGAATTCAGCGCGATTTCAGCGCCTCCTCGACTTCACGCAAGGGACCAACTTCTTCCGCCTACGTGTGTGGGAAAGTGCCGTGAACATGATCACGGATCATCCAATAACCGGGCTGGGGCTTGACCAGTTCCTCTATGCCTATCGAAATCGGTATCTCCAGCCTGATGCTTGGCAGGAACCGAACCTATCTCACCCCCACAACTTTCTGCTGGATATCTGGCTGCGCCTGGGTATCGCTGGACCGTTGGTCTTCCTGGTGTTGCAGGCGGTTTACTGGCGCAGCGCGGTACGGCTGATTCAAGCCCTGCGGAGAACTGACGGGATGTCCTATGCCCTCGTTGTTGGTGCGGCGGGATGTATGGTTGGTTTGTTGGCACATGGTATAGTCGACAATAGTATTTTCGTCAACGACCTGTCGTACGTATTCGTACTTCTGGTTGGGATGATTTCGAACTTACGCGCTGTGAATGCCTCATCTGTACCGGAAGCGTAATGCCATGAAGCGAATATCCAGGATCTAAGCTCCCGTCTTTGTCGACAATCTGGTAAACTCCACGTGTCATCTATGGGCACCATCAGGAGGCGCTGTGCGTGTCTTGATCACTGGTGGAGCGGGCTTCATTGGCTCCCACCTTACCGACCGATTCCTGAGAGAAAACCACTGCGTCATTGGCGTCGATAACCTGATCACTGGCAATACTCGTAACATTGCCCATCTGGTGGGTCACGAGAAATATACTTTTGTACGACAGGATGTGACGCACTATCTTTACTTCGACAAGCAGATTGACGCGGTCCTGCATTTTGCCTCACCAGCAAGCCCCGTCGATTACCTCAAATACCCAATACAGACACTCAAGGTGGGAGCGCTTGGGACTCATAACGCCCTGGGGCTGGCGATGGCGAAAGGCGCGCGCTTTCTTCTCGCCTCAACATCCGAAGTCTATGGTGATCCTCTCCAGCACCCTCAGCGCGAAGACTATGCCGGCAATGTAGACCCCATTGGTCCGCGTGGGGTCTACGATGAAGCCAAACGTTACGCTGAAGCGTTGACGATGGCATATCATCGGCAGCATGGTCTCGATACGCGTATCGTTCGCATTTTCAACACCTACGGTCCTCGTATGCGTCTTGATGATGGACGTGTCGTACCGAATCTCATCGGGCAGGCGCTGCGCGGAGAACCGCTTACCGTATACGGTGATGGCAGGCAAACGCGGAGCTTCCAGTACATCAGCGATCTGGTTGAAGGCGTATATCGCCTGCTGATGAGCGACTTCAGCGAACCGGTCAATATTGGCACTACGGAAGAGATGTCCATCCTGGATTTTGCGCAGCATGTCTCCGTGCTAACCGGAAGCGGCGCAGGAATCGTGCTGAAGGCGGATGATCGCGTTGTGGGCGATCCACAGACCCGACGTCCAGATATTTCGCGTGCGAAGGCAGTACTGAATTGGTCGCCACAGGTTACACTGAGCGAGGGTCTGCCGCCTACAGTAGAGTACTTCCGTCAAATTCTCACATCGAGTTGATGATGGCGCAGCGGAGAGCGATCTGGGTCTTCCTCGCCCTTGGCGCTGGCGTCGCTCTCTCGTATGCAGAACTACCTGCTTTGCTGATAGTCGTGACTCTGGCGGTTATCACCGTGGGCTGCTTGACAACGCCGTTAGTTCCATTTGCGGTGATGTTGTTGATTTCCCCGCTTCGCGCATTAATCTTGACGGAGTCACCGGACGCCCTGCCCTTCGATGTTGGACAAATGCTCTTCGTGTCGTTCGTGATCTCCTGGTTCCTGCATCTTCTCATCCACAAGCGGAGCTTGAGAGGGGTATTGCGCCGATCACCGGTCCTGGCAGCGGTCGGACTATTCCTTATCGGTGCTGGTGGCAGTGCATTCGCCGCGATTTCGCTGCATGCCTGGATGACCGAATGGCTCAAATGGTTTCAGATCGCTGGTATCACAATCATTGTGGTCGATATCGTAAGAACCGAAAGTGCGGCTTGGCTGGCATTTGCGGTCGTCGCAGCGGCGCTGGCGAATGCTGGGGTTGGCATTTACGAGTACTTTGGGGGCAGCGGCGCCCTACATCTTCTCATTAACGAGCAGAACTTTCGTGCCTTCGGGACATTCGGGCAGCCCAATCCCTTTGGTGGATTCATGGGCATGGCGGCGCCGATAGCGATTGCGATGACCGGTTTCTCCGCGTATCGGCTCTGGCAGCGGCGTGCCTTTCATGACGAACTGGTGTGGCGCACGGCAGCAGTTGCATTTTATTGTCTGGCAGCGGCGACGATTACCTTCGCGTTATTTGCTTCCTGGAGTCGGGGCGCATGGCTGGCATTTGCTGTCTCTCTGAGTGTGGCAGCTATTGCCCTCCCCCACCGCCTGACACGTGCGGGTATCATGCTTGTGTTGGGGCTGACAGTCTTGGGTTTCATCTCCGCTGGGGGATTCCTACCGACTTCCATCATGGCGCGTATCAGCAGCGTCACAAACGAGTTTTCCGCCGCAAGTGATGTTCGTGGCGTTGACGTTACACCGGAGAATTACGCCAACCTTGAGCGGTTAGCACACTGGCAAGCCGCGGTAAGTATGGCGACAGTAAACCCTTGGCTGGGCATCGGGTTTGGTAACTACGAGATCGCTTACTTGGACTATTCTCTGCTTTTCTGGGACATGCCGCTGGGGCACGCACACAATTACTACTTGAATGTTCTGGGAGAGACTGGCATGATCGGCGCAATAACATATGTTATTATGTTTTGCACGGTTGCGATCTGCGCCTGGCGGTTACGCCGGCATCCAGATTCTGCGTTTCGACTGATTGGAATTGGGACGTTGTGTTCTTGGGTGTACTTAGCGGTTCACAGCCTGACCGATAATCTCTATGTCAACGCTCTTTTTCTCCATATCGGTACTATCATTGCGCTAGTTGCAGTACTCTACGATGATCTGTTTGCACGACGAAAATGGCTGAGGAACGCATGAGTCAGACCACTGGCACCGTCAAAACCCAGGCGGTTTCTATTCGCGATACCATCGACGCTCCCATTGCGGCGTTATCTAGCCGCATCGGCGGCAGCAAATCCAAAGAAGTTGAGCGCTTCATCAAGTTCGCCATCGTAGGCTCTATCGGCGCAGTCATCGATGCCGGTACGCTGTTCATCCTTCAAGCAACTGTCCTTCCGCCAACACTCCGTGACCCCGACATGAATGTTGCGGTCGCCCAGACTGTCGCCTTTGTCGCAGCCATTCTGAGCAACTTTACCTGGAATCGCCTCTGGACCTATCCGGACTCACGCTCTCGTTCGGTGCGACATCAAATGGCGCTGTTTGTGCTGATCAGCGTGATCGGATGGGTTGGACGCACTATATGGATCACATTTGCGCATCAGCCCCTTGGCGAATATTTGATGCCCGCTGTGCTGCCGCTGATACATCTGCTGCGCCCCGGCTATGTTGCTTCGGCAACGGCTGCTGCGAAGCTGGGCACGATGACTGCATGGCTGGTCGGTGTTGCAGTTGTGATGGTCTGGAACTTTATTGCCAATCGTCTGTGGACATACAACGACATTGAATAGTGTCTGAGGCACAAGCACCCATTGCCGTTGGCATCGACTATACGCCTGCCCATGAGCAGGGCGGTGGTATTGGGCGCTATGTTCGTGAGTTGACGGCGGCGCTGGCAGAATCGCCAGAGGAGTTCAGGTTCAGCTTGTTCGCCGCTGGTGCCGTTGGCTGCGCTTCGCCATTTGCGAACCACCCGCGATTCACATGGCACCCTACCCGCCTGACACCCCAATGGTGGGCAAGAATATGGCACAGGCTGCGGCTTCCAATCCCGATAGAGGCGATTGTAGGAAACGTCAAACTTTATCATGCAACGGACTTCGTACTTCCTCCTGTTCAGGCGCGCTCGCTGCTGACCGTTCATGATCTGTCCTTTGTGCGCGTGCCGGCGACAGCCAGCCCACCGCTGAAGAGATACCTCGACCGAGTAGTTCCACGCTCTGTGCTGCGGGCTGATCATATCCTCGCAGACTCTGCTGCAACAAAAGATGACTTGATAGAACTCTACGGAACCCCGTCATCCAAGATTACGGTGCTATACAGCGGCGTCGGAAGTCGGTTTTCGCCTACCAAAGACAGTCATATACGTCGAATGGTGCTGGAGAAGTACCACCTGCCTGATCGCCCGTATATCCTTTCGGTGGGTACGGTTCAGCCGCGGAAGAACTATGCGCGTTTGGTCCGTGCCGTTGCCGTCCTACGCGAGCGCGGGATAGATATCGATGTCGTCATTGCTGGCGGTCGTGGTTGGCTTGAAGATAGCATTTACCAGGCAGTAGATGAAACCATGATGACCGAGCATGTTCATTTTGCTGGCTTTGTCGATGATGTGGATCTCCCCGCACTGTATAGCGCGGCGCTTGTGACTGCACTTCCATCGCTTTATGAAGGATTTGGAATCCCTATCTTGGAATCAATGGCTTGTGGTGTTCCGGTGATCACATCAAATGTCTCGTCGTTACCCGAAGTCGGCGGTGATGCCGCTGTGACCATTTCCCCTACCGATTTGGATTCCATCATTGATGGGCTGCAACGAGTGCTTGAGGATCAGTCGCTGCGTGACCAGATGATAGCACGCGGTTTTTCCAGAGCTGCTCAATTCTCCTGGCGATCTGCCGCGGCGCATCTTCGGCAGGTATATCGGAGTCTTCTCTAGCTGAAGTCTGCGGACTTCCTGATATAATGTTTGGTAATCTCTCGCTTTCAGAGGAGTCATCAAAAATGGCGCGGAAGTTCGCTGTTGACCCCAACAAGCCATTTTTCATCTTCGATACCGCTGGTGATTGGCATGCAACTATGCTGAACTGGTATATCTTTGATGCGCGAGGTGATTACATCGGTTTCGTTCGAAACGCGGACTACGACGTATTCACCCGGTCTGGCGAGTGGATCGGCAACCTCTTTCCCGATGGTCGCATCATTCGCAATCGTAATGCCGATAGACCGCCGCTCCTGAAGCAGCTTCCCCCAGTGCCATCCAAGCCAAAACTGCCGGCACGTGCCCCTCTCCCCCCTATCAATGGCGATCTTGGGTATAGCAGGATCGACGTTCTTGAATGGGACCCTGAGATTTTCAAGCGCCTATCCGATCTCGTCCCCGATGCTGGCGAAGAATGACGTCGCCAGCGCATGGTGAAAAACCAATTTCTGCGTCGCGCTGCACGTTGAGCGCCCTTATGGGACCGCAGGAATCTAACACTCATGGTAACGTTCACGGCGGCGTCATCATGAAAATGGTTGACGAGGCGGGTGCGCTGGCAGCGATGCGCCATGCCAATCGTCTCGTTGTGACCGTAGCTATTGACTCGATGACCTTCATGGAACCTATCCGGTTGGGTTACCTGGTTGTATGTCGCGCAGAGCTGACGTATGTCGGGCGTACATCAATGGAGGT
Source organism: Anaerolineae bacterium (assembly GCA_013360465.1). Taxonomy (GTDB): domain Bacteria; phylum Chloroflexota; class Anaerolineae; order Aggregatilineales; family Phototrophicaceae; genus Flexifilum. Next base: position 76,975 of record JABWBO010000002.1, read on the forward strand.
TCGTGTGGAAGTGACGACTGAAAACCCGCTGGAAGGCACACCAAAGACGACCAACGTTGCGTATCTCGTGTATGTGGCACTTGGCGATGATGCGCGTCCTGCTCAGGTCCCCAAGCTCGTCTATGAAACGGCAGAAGAACGTGCCAGCGCTGAGATGGCTCGTCAACGTCAGGAGTACCGCAAACAGCGGCGAGATCTATGATGGAACCAATCCCTGCCGATGACTCTGCCGATGATGCAGACAGCAGGCAGCACCACGCCTCTTCGCTCCTGACTATCCTCAGCGACGCAGGCGCCAAGCGAATTCTGAGTGCAGCGGCTCCTGATCTGGGACTGTCAGATGCCCAGCCCTACCCTTTTATGGCGATTGTAGGACAGCTTGAGATGCGAATTGCGCTTCTCCTCGCTGTAATCAATCCGGCGATAGGAGGTGTTCTGCTCGTTGGACCCCGTGGCACCGGGAAAACGACCGCTGTACGAAGCCTTACTGAGCTGCTTCCCGATGTCGAGGTCAGTGATTGCGAGGAAGGCGTCCTCCCCGAAGAGATGAAGCGCATCAACGCAGCAGTTCTTTATCCAGATTGCTTTGAGAAGCACACGCAGGGCCAGCAGATATCCCACTTTGAACCAGTCCGGTTGGTTGAACTGCCGCTCAACGCTCGACTTGAAGATGTTGTCGGCGGCGTCAATGAGCGTATTGCTGTTCAACAGCAGCGAGTGAAGCTGGAACGCGGCATCCTCTCCAGGGCAGACAACAACCTTTTGTATATCGATGAAGTCAATCTGCTGCGTGACGAAATCATTGATGTCATTCTGGATGCCGCAGCGCAGGGGAACTTTACCGTTCGACGGGGAGCGATGGCTGGAACATTTCGCTCGCGTTTTGTACTGATTGGCTCCATGAATCCTGAGGAGGGGCGTCTTCGACCTCAGATTCTGGATCGTTTTGGACTACGCGTGAACGTCCGCGGGCTGATGGATACTGATGAGCGGCTAGAAGTTTACCGACGCGTGCGCGACTATCGGCAGAATCCCCCGTTGTTCGTACGTCAGTGGGCACAGGTAACGACAGAGACTCGTGAAGACATCCTGATAGCGCGTGAAATACTCAAACAGACGACTCTGGATGATGCTGCTGTAGCTTTGGGGCTTAGGGTTGTTCGAGATCTTGACATTGACTCGCATCGGGCGGAGTACACTCTTTTTGAGGCAGCGCGTGCCTACGCGGCGATGGATGGACGTGATCTGGCGCAGTCTTTCGATGTTCGTGCGGTTGCCTCTCTAGCATTACGACAGCGCCGCAGCGAATTCATGGTGAACTTTGCAGAAAGTCAGCGTGAAGAAGATGATCAAATTCGCCGCCGCATCGATAATATTCTATCAGAATAAAGACGGCACGAGATTCAAGAGGATCGTGGCTATTGGGCTTGTTTCTTTGCTGCTGGGGCTGATCATTCCCTGGGTTGTGACTCCTGGCGCTGGCACAACAATGGGCGCTCAGGATCTTGCTGAGTGGATGTCGCTTCATCCTGTGGTCCGTGCGGAGTTCCCAGGCATGTTCTCCGCGTTGTCCTTGCGCGCGGCTGTTGTCTGGGTGTCGATCTTTTTGGCGCTCGCCAGGTTTCCTCTGAAGACGATGCTTGCTGGAAGTTTTCTGCTCAGTATTGCGTCGCTCCCACCGATTGAAATGCTTCAGTATCCACAGGATGCCAACTATTTGCAGCAGGTTCTTATATCCTTAGCGACGGCGGTTCTGGGACTGGTTGCATTCCGGGTTGTTCGGAAAACCCGCGCATGGGGTGCTGTTTTGACCGTTCTTGCGACTGCTGGCGCAATGACCGTGCTTTTCGGCGTCTGGCGAGGAGTAGCACTGCTGAACGGTTTTGGACTGCCGGTGAATCTGGGCGGCGGGGCTGTTCTCTATGGGCTGGGAGCGTTGGTTATGGGGATTTCCCTGTTTCTATCGAACCGAAATGAAAGACAGGACACGTAGCTCTTACGTACCCTGCCCTTCCAAGCTGAACCACGACAATATCGCGCAGAGAAGCTTAGCTCATGCGTTCATTGATGTAGGTTACTGCTTCTCCAAACGTGGTGATCTTCTGTGCGTCTTCATCACTGATTTCGCCGCCGAATTCCTCTTCGAAGCGCATGATCAGTTCGACAAGATCGAGCGAGTCGGCTTCGAGATCCTCACGGAAGCGAGCTGGCGGGGTAACCCGCTCTGGCTCGACACCAAGTAGCTCCACGACGATGCTGCGAACACGCTCTTCGGTACCAGCCGCCATAATGAAAACCTCCAGTGGCGTATGAGATGGTTGCCGTGAACTTTCTAGCCTAAAGCAGTTCCACATTATACAGAATGTGTGGTTTGCTGCTAGTGTTGACAGAACGAGAAAGCCTAGGCTACGATTTCGTATTGTTCTATTGAGGAAACACTTGTCGATGACTAAAGTGACACCTGATACGCAGATTGAATCCCGCAAGGCGGATCATATTCGCATTAATCTGGAGGAGGACGTACAGTTTCCTCGGCTAAAGACCGGGCTGGAGCGGTTGCGTTTTTTGCATCAAGCGCTGCCGGAACTAAATCTATCGGAGGTGGATACCTCTATTGATCTGTTTGGCAAGACACTTGCGTCTCCATTGCTCATATCATCAATGACGGGCGGCACAGAATTGGCGCAGCGCCTCAATGAGAATCTGGCGGTTGCTGCACAGACGAATCGAATTGCGTTGGGTGTGGGGTCGCAGCGCGCGGCGCTTCGTGATCCAGGCTTGGCGAGGACATACCAGGTGCGTCATCTCGCGCCCGATGTATTGTTGCTGGCAAATGTGGGGGCTGTTCAGCTCAATTATGGCTATGGGACAGATGAGTGTCGTCGTGTGGTTGACATGATTGAGGCGGATGCGCTGATTCTGCACTTCAATGTTTTGCAGGAAGCTGTTCAGCCAGAAGGCGATACGAACTTTGCTGGGCTTCTCCGGCGTGTGGAAGTGGTGTGTCGAGAACTAGAAGTTCCGGTGATTGCCAAAGAGGTGGGATGGGGATTTTCTGAGCAGAATGTGCGTGATTTGGCGAATGCCGGTGTAGGTGCTATTGATGTGGCGGGTTCTGGTGGCACGTCGTGGAGTGAGGTCGAGTATCATCGTGCGCCGACAGCATTTCATGCTCAGGTGGCAGCAGCATTCTCTGATTGGGGAATTGCTACGGCTGATGCTGTTCGCTTTGCGGTGAGAGGGGCGCCAGATCTCCCTATTATTGCGAGTGGTGGGCTTCGTGATGGGATTGATGTTGCTAAGTGTATTGCATTGGGTGCATTGTTAGGTGGGTTGGCGGGTCCATTTCTGAAGGCAGCTAATGAGTCTGTTGATGTTGTTGATGAGTTGATAAGAGTGCTGAGTACTCAGCTTCGTGTGGCGATGTTGTGTTCTGGTGTGAGTTCGATTGCGGATCTACAGCAGGTGCATTTGCTTGAGGTGATCTCTTGATTGCTGATCTTGAGCTATATCTGAGTTCTGTGTCAATGACTATGCGAAGCGGGTTGGACAGATGGACGGATGGCTTCTCCGAACAGCTAAACACGATGCTTCGCTTTCCACTGGGTTGGGTGAATGCTGACGGAAGTCCTAACCATATCCCGACTGGCAAGCGCATCCGTCCAATACTGCTGCTGCTGTGTACACAGGCTTCTGGCGGTGACTGGAAGCAGGCACTTCCCGCTGCTGCGGCAGTAGAGTTGCTGCACAACTTTTCGTTGGTGCATGACGACATCCAAGATGATAGCCCTACCAGGCATGGACGCGACACGGTTTGGCGTATCTGGGGAAAGCCGAACGCCATCAATATTGGTGACGGGCTTTTTGCTATTTCATATGCGGCATTGAGCGAACTTCCCCAACAGGGTGTTTCGCACGAAATCGTCCATCAGGTCATGAATATCTTTAATCGCACCAACCTCGAACTCATTCGAGGTCAGTACCTTGATATGGCTTTTGAACGGCAAGAACTTGTATCCCTCGAAGAGTACGTTTCCATGATTCGCGGCAAGTCGGCAGCCCTTATTGCAGCCTGCGCGCAGATCGGAGCGTTAATCGGGTCTGGTGATTCGGTGTGCGCGGCGCAATACGCTGAATTTGGGCTGAATCTCGGTCTGGCATTCCAGATCCGTGACGATATTCTCGGCGTTTGGGGTGATCCCTCCGTCACCGGAAAATCTACGGCAACCGATATCCTTGCACGAAAGAAATCGCTTCCCATTCTACACGGGCTGCATGCTGACGCGAGGCTCCTCAGCTTCTATCGCAATAGCGATATGTCTGCAGCGCTTGTAGCAGAAGTTATCACACTCCTTGAGCAGTGCGGCTCTCTTGACTACGCGAAGCAACAAGAGACTGAGTACTATGAGAAGGCGATCAACGCACTCCATAAAACAGGCTCGTCGGGTGAAGGAGCTTCAATCTTGCGAAATCTGGCGCGCCAGCTCCTTGGAAGGAGTCACTAGACCAGCTCTCGAAAGATGAGATTGCTGAGAAGTCTCCCCCTGGAGCTGAGGCAGACATGGCTCTCGGTCATCGAAACCAGACCCTGATCGGAGAATCGGCGAAGAATCTCCCCAAAACGTTCCAGCAGCGAAATCCCAAAACGGGCTTCAAATGACCGCAGACCTATCCCCTCTTCGGTCAAGCGTAACCCCATAATGAGCGTTTCGCTTATCTCATCGTCGGCGCTCAGAGTGGTCCACTCGGCGACTGCGGGGCTAAGGGGAAAGAGGACTTCCTCAGCCGGCATCTCATTGAGGGACTGAATATATCGTTGTGGCGACAGGGTTGTCGAATAGCGCACCATGTCTGCGAAGCCGTGCGCTCCTGGACCCAGTCCCAGATAAGGCAAGCTCCGCCAGTACTGAAGGTTGTGACGACACGCGCGACCAGCCTGCGCCCAATTACTGATCTCGTATTGATGCATTCCAGATGCAGTCATCAGCGCCTCAGCATCCTCATACATGTCGGCAGCGAGATCATCCTCTGGCACAGGAAGCACACCGCGCTCCACCCACGTCTTCATCGGCGTGTGTTCCTCAACTGACAGCGCATACAGCGAGATGTGGGCAGGACCAAGAGCAAGCGCTTGCTGAACGGTGTTCACCCATTCGTCTCGCGTCTGATGCGGAATACCGTAGATAAGATCAAGATTGATATTGTCAAATCCTCCCATCCGCGCCGCTGAAACTGCGCGGGTGACATCATCTACATCATGGCGGCGGCGAAACAAGGCAAGGTCGCGGGGCGTCGCCGACTGCATGCCCAGGCTGATTCGGTTGTACCCCATCTCCCGCAGCGCCTCTGCATAACCCGATGAAATGTCGTTAGGATTGGCTTCAAGCGTAATCTCACAGTCCGGCGCGAGTTCAAATGCTGTGCGCAGCGCTGAAAGGATTGCCTCATGCTGCTCGACCGACAGAAGACTCGGTGTGCCACCACCCAGAAAAATGGTTCCTACCCGGCGTTGTGGTGACCGTACAGATACAAACGCGATCTCTTTTGCCAGTGCATCGACAAAAGCTGGGACTAGATGATCGAGGTTGGTATAGGTGTTGAAAGCGCAGTAGGAGCATTTCGTCGCGCAGAACGGTATATGTACGTACACGGACAGAGGATAGACCAGCGTCAGTTCTTCACGCGAAACAAACCTGTTATTCTGATTGCCACATTCATCTGACTCCAATATAATGGCGGTAGTTGATTCAACGCTCATCATCACCTCTTCATCTCGTGTCTTCATGAGTCAGTAGGGCAAGTCCTATGCCGGAAACTACACAGTTCCCTAACGCTGGGCGTGAGAATGCGCAGGACAATTCTCTCAAGAGCAATTTTGTCCTGCAGAACCGCTACAAAATCATCGGCGTAATTGGCAGTGGCGGCATGGGTATGGTGTATCAAGCACGTGACCTCAATTTCACAGATGTCCGCAAGCTGGTTGCCATCAAGGAAATGCAGACCAATACTGCGGATCCAGCCTTGCGTTCCTCGATGCTCAAGACATTTCGTCGCGAAGCAAATATCTTAGCTGCATTGAGTCACCCGGCAATTCCGAAAATCTTCGATTTCTTTGACCTCAATGACCGCGCTTATCTGGTCATGGAGTACATCAATGGGAGTGACCTGGAAGCGCTTCTGACCAAGACACGTGAGCTTCCTATCGACAAAGTCATCGACTGGGCAATTGAACTGTGTGACGTACTCCATTTTCTCCACACACAGAAGCCAGACCCGATCGTGTTCCGAGACCTCAAACCCTCCAATGTGATGATCGACAACCTGGGGAAGGTCCGGTTGATCGATTTTGGCATCGCCAAGGCATTCGTAAGTGGCGTCAAGCATACGATGATCGGAACGGAGGGATACTCCGCCCCGGAACAATACAAAGGTGACATGACCCCCCAAAGCGACATTTATAGCCTTGGGGCAACGCTCCATCAACTCCTCACCCGGAAAGATCCGCGGCTTGAAACGCCGTTCACCTTCCACGAACGCCCCATCAGCAAGTTCAACACATCTGTACCTGCAAACCTCATTCAGGTTGTCGAGCGCGCTTTAAGTTTCAGGATCGAAGAACGTTTCGCCTCGTGTGCCGACATGAAAGAGGCTCTGGAGCTGCTTAAGCAGGTCCCTAGTGCCCCCGGTGTTCTTCCCGTACAATCACGACCGCAGGCAGCCACAATTGTTCAGCCAACGGAAACTCTGTCGCCGACACAAAATGTCGAACTCTCCGGTGTCCAGCCCAAATGGACGTTTTCCGCTGAAGACGAAATCCGCAGCGGACCTGCTACCGCAGGTGAGATAGTGTTCGTTGGTGCCTATGATACCAATATGTGGGCTGTCAGCCTCAACAGCGGTGAATTGGTCTGGAAATACCCCACGAAAGGAGGCGTCGCCTCAACGCCAACTGTCGATGAATCGAACAAGCTCGTGGTGTTTGGCTCTGAGGACTCTTCCATCTATGCGGTAGATTATCGTAGTGGGCGGTTGAGTTGGACACATCAAACTAAGGATCGAGTACGCTGCAGTCCCCGCATAGAACATGGTCATGCCTTCATTGGAAGTGATGACGGCAAGATGTATGCCCTCAATGCTGGAAACGGACGGCTGCTATGGGCATACGACGCGGGTGCGCCAGTTCGAAGCAGACCCTTTGTCACCGCCGAATTGGTGATCTTCGGGTCCGAGTCCGGTGAAATAACAGCGGTAAGCCTTTCGGGAAACCGCAAATGGACCTATCGCACCAAGCGCGCGGTGATGTCGGGACCTGTTGTCGATCAGCAGGAGGGAATCTGTTATGTTGGTTCAGGCGATGGTTTTGTTTACGCACTTGATGCCAACACCGGATTTAACTCCTGGCGGTTCCGGACGAATGGCGCTATCTATGCCTCGCCATCCGTCTACAAAGGGCTGATTGTCGTCCCATCTACGGACAATTTCATCTATGCCATCAACGCGCAGACCGGGCGAGAGCGGTGGCGTTTTCAAAGCGACTCGGCTTTCGTCGGGGCAGCACTTGTCCACCAGGAACTTGTCTACCTGGGAAATACCAACGGAATCCTGTACTGCTTGAGCGCCGATACAGGCAAAGAAAGATGGCGCTACAAGACTGGGCGTTCCATTACATCTGCACCGCTTGCTGCGGCAGGTGGAACTATTCTTGTTACATCAATGGATCGCAAGCTCTATGCTTTCCCCCATATCGTCTAACCGGGTGGACGTCTCGCGTCTTGCCAATTGGAGCCATTCATGAATTTCCTTCGGCGCTTCCTTGAGCGGTCCGACACAAAGAAACTTGAATTGAAGCCCACAACACCGATCGCCCAACCTGAACCGTCAACGGCGCCTGCTGCCGAGAGTCCCTATGCTCCAGCACCTCCCTCAACTGCGGAACTCCATTATGGTGATGGGGTGACTCGTCCGCTCAACGAAGAGGTACTCATCAGCTTCCTGACACCTCGCCACATTACTTTCGGGCAGATCACTGATACCGGTTCCGTTCGGGGTAACAACCAGGATGCAGCCGTCTCCTTCTTTGCTTCGAGTCGAAGTTCGGAAGAACGTCCAGATTTCGGTCTGTTCATTGTCGCCGACGGCATGGGCGGTCATCACGATGGCGAGAAAGCCTCAGCGATTGCGGCGCGTACCGTTGCCGATGCGGTCCTGACCTCTATCTATATCCCGATGCTCAAGGATGTCTACGACAATCAGACGCCAATTACGGAAACCTTGGTTGAGGCAATCGAAGCTGCCAATGTTCAGGTACATAGTTCTATTCCCGATGGCGGCACAACGCTGACATGCGTCATACTCATCAATGACCTGGCATATCTGGCTCACGTTGGCGACAGCCGTCTTTATTTGATCAGCAAGGGCAGTACTGAGCAGCTCACCCGCGATCACTCGCTGGTGCAGCGCCTCATCGAACTCGATCAACTGACTCCCGACGAAGCTGTAGAACATCCGCAAAAGCATGTTCTCTATCGCGCACTTGGCCAAAACGACAATGTTGAAGTCGATGCGTTGACCCGACGCTTACCCCCCAGGTCCAGGTTGCTGCTATGCAGTGATGGCTTGTGGGGGCTGGTCGAACAGTCTGACCTAATGGATATTGTCAACCAGGCGGCGCAACCGCTGGATGCATGCCAGAAGCTGGTTGCGCTCGCCAACAAGCGCGGAGGACTGGACAACATCACGGTCATAGTCATTTTCCTTCCGGACTAGAGGCGCAAGCGCCATGGATGCGACGATCAACCCCTACATGATTCTCGGCGTCGCGCAGGACGCTCTAACCGAGGACATCAAACAAGCCTATCGCCGCATTGCTATGCGACTGCACCCTGACAAAAACCCGAATGTTGGTGCCGTTGTCCAGCTTCAAGATGTCAACGCCGCGTACGACCTTCTGATCGATTCGGCAAGCCGCGCTCAATATGATGAGGTGGTGCGTCAACGAACAAGCGCGCAGCAAGCAGAGTTTCTGTTACGCGTTACGCCCAGCAAGCGCTATGTCCACCCTATCCAGGAACCACAGATCATCTACATGCTGGCGGAGATCTATACCGGACAATCGACCATCGAAGAAGCCGACCATCGCCGGCAAACAGCAAGACTGAACCTCACGCTGCTGCTGGATCGCAGCAACTCGATGAATGGTACACGCCTCGATCGAGTTAGAGCCGCTGCGCATCAGATCATCGACATGATGAACGATGGTGATTTTCTTTCTGTTGTCGTGTTCAATGATTTTGCGGAGGTAGCGGTCGAAGCTGCCCCCCTTGAGGATCGCGCACTCATGAAGGCGCGAGTCAGCATGATCAACGCGTCGGGAGGGACTGAGATCTACCGTGGATTGAGGCTGGCGGTGGAGCAGAATCGAAAGAATCGCGCCAACCAGTTTGTGAATCATATCATCATGCTGACCGACGGAAATACTTACGGCGATCAGCCGGACTGCCTGGCGCTTGCCCAAGAAGTCAACGCCGAAGGCATTGGTATCAGCGCAATGGGTATCGGGCAGGAATGGAACGATGAATTCCTCGATAAGCTCACCGGCTTAACCGGCGGCGGCGCGGAGTTTATCATGAGTCCAAACGCTGTCGGAAGATTTTTGAATGACCATGTGCGTAACCTCGCAAACACTTTCGCCGAGCGAGTCGTAGTGTCTATCGCTCCAGACGCTGAAATCAGCCTGGAATCCGCATTTCGCCTCTCGCCAAAACCGCAACCCCTTCCTATTGACAACCCGCTTATTCCTGTCGGCAATCTCCAATATCATCGGATGACCAGCATCCTGTTTCAATTGGAACTCCCTGCTAACCTCTCCCCTGGTTTCAGGTCCATCGCACGAATATCGGCGCGTGGAGATATACTCCAGGAAAACTCCTATCCCTTCATCGCGGTGAGTGATATTTCGCTTGGAGTCACGTCGGAACTGGCAGACGAGGAACCACCTGCAAACGTGATCGACGCCCTCGGCAAGCTTACGCTCTATCGTATGCAGGAACGTGCGCACGAGGCTTTAGAACGCGGTGACACGCGAGAGGCAACCCGGCGGCTGGAAAAGCTGGCAACCCGATTACTTGAACAGGGCGAAGCAGAGCTGGCTCAACAGGCCCTGGCTGAAGCACGCCAGGTCGCCTATACGAACACCCTTTCCGACAGAGGTCGAAAGACGCTAAAATATCAGACCCGTTCCTTGCTGCTAGGTTCGGGGGATCACGACGAGTAGCGGCTGGACTGCCCAACCAACATGCCAATATGCCCGTACTGCGCATACAAAAACAAGGAAGGGTTGATCTTCTGTGAGGACTGTGGAAGACGGTTGACCGGATCCGATCCAGCCGCCACGCTGCCGACTCGGAAAGTCGATGAAGGTTTCGATAATTTCGCATTGAGAACAACCTGGGGTACCGCGAGATTCGAACCAGAAGCTTCGGTCGTTCTACATATTCGTGATGCCACCCAGCCTATCTCGTTCAAACCGAAAGACCAGACTATCCTCGGTCGAAGCGACACGAGCAGTGCAACTAACCCCGATCTTGACCTCACTCCATATGGAGCGCTAGAAAAAGGCGTCTCCAGAGTCCATGCTGCGGTCTTTCGCAGTGAGGACACCTTGATGATTGTGGACAAAGGCAGCTCCAACGGCACACATCTGAATGGTCAGCGGCTCGTCCCGAATCAACCACGCGTATTGCGCAATGGCGATGAAATCCGTCTTGGCAAGCTAATCGCCCACATCTACTTCAAATCGAGCTAGTTCGTGAACCTTATGAACAGGGATGCGCTCCTCACATGATCACAGTACTGGTGCACATCAACAACGCAGATGCGGTAAAGGGCGACATCGAGGACCTCCCGAAGTCGAATGACAATGTTCTGATCCTCAAGAATCCTCGTGAGAAGACCGATCGCGAGGCAACCTGGATCGAAGACGGCGTGTCCACTCTAATCGTACCGTGGTGGCGCATCACATTCGTGGAAGTACTACCATCCGGCTCCGATGCCGAGGAATTCCCCCTTCCGTTCCGTGATGATTGACTTCAGACGCTGTAATCTGGGACGCTATTGAAATGACCGCTCGTACTGCTCGCCCCACCGGTAAGCGCATTTTGGTCGTGGACGATGAGCCACGCATGATCAATTTCATCCGCATGAACCTGGAGCTTGATGGGCACCAGGTGTTGGAAGCGCACAACGGTTTGGAAGCTCTTGAAGTTGTGCGCACTCGTTTGCCGGACATCATCCTTCTGGATGTCATGATGCCTGAGCTTGACGGGTTCGAAACGTTGCGGATGCTGCGCGAGTTCTCATCTTTGCCGGTGATCATGTTGACTGCAAAGGGCGAGGAGAACGATAAGGTATATGGTCTCGAACTTGGCGCTGACGATTACATTACCAAGCCGTTCGGACCGCGCGAACTTTCCAGCCGCATAAAAGCCGTGCTGCGAAGAGCGGATATGCCCGCATCCACTCCGGATGAAGCAGTGCTGCGCATTGATGACCGCCTGAGTGTGGATTTCAACCGCCGCGAGGTGATCGTCAACGACGAACGTATTAAGCTCCGCCCTACCGAATATCGCCTGCTCTATCATCTAATTGAGAATGCCGGTTGGACAGTTTCACACGATCAGTTGCTCGCTAAGGTATGGGGTTACGAATACCGCGATGAAGCCCACTATGTGCGGTTGTACGTCAACTATCTGCGCGAGAAGATCGAAGAGGACCCATCACATCCCCGCTACATTCTCACCGAGCGCGGGGTTGGATATCGATTCATTGATTTCAAACGAGCCAAAACCGCACAAGGACTTTGAAGCTACTCCTTGACAAGAAGACAGCGCCGGTTCTGGGTGGAACCGGCGCTGTCTTCTTGTCTATTTCCCCTCAGGAGTGAGGTGTTCCACAACGAGCGTTTCGATTTCATCCAGGAATGCCTGCCGAAGGCTTTCCTTTTCCTCAATAGGCAGCGCAGAATGGGTGATCGCCGTCAACGCCATATCTGTGATCTCTTCAGAACTGAGAGTGTCCGCCTCTGCCGCCAGAATGTACTCCTGGTTGAGACTCGTCTGATAGAGCGTTGATTGATCGGAACTGACAGTGAGTTTGACGCCGCGATCCAACAACTTTCGGATGGGCAGCCTTGCCGAATTCTCGATCCACTTCTGTTTGATTAGACGCGATGGGCTGAATGAGACCAATACGGACTGCTGCACGACCTGCGCCATGACATCATCGTCTTCCCAAAGTTCCCGCGCATCGAGTATGCGCGAAGGATTCAGACTCGCCAGCGTATCAGAAATCCCAGCGCGTCCGGTGAGTTCTCCAACGCGAACCACCCGAACAAGCTCCCGCTTTTCCGCAGATCGAAAGGGCTTCTCGAACTGCGCGGGAGAATGCAGATCGTCCCGCCCGATGAGTCCGACGCCAATCACACCGGCGCGCTGGGCAGGAATCGACGATCCCCAGCGCACAGTGTCTTCTACACGGCGGGGTTCATCACGAAAGGTGTTCAGTATCCACTGCATCCGAATGCCCCACGCTCGCTCTGCTCTCTGACGCCCATCGTTGATGGCAGCAAAGAAGCCTTCGAAATCCAGGTTGCAGTCTGGATAGTACGCCGGACATACTCCGACCTCCGCATATCGCACACGCTGCTTGTGAAGCTTGGTAGCCAGATCATAGGCTAAGCGGGAAAGATCATCCCCGTCACGAACCCACGAATTCGCCACTCGCAGAATATCGTACAAACGGGCATAGTCCGGTTTTCGTATCAAGCCTACCCAATCATTGTAGTGCTTGAGCGTTTCAGGTATCTCGTATTGTTCGGAGATGAAAAGCAGGCGGCTGATCTCGAAACTTCCCTCGAGCTGGACGTTCAGCTCAATTTTCGGCATCGCCTCAATGAATGATCTCAGTGACATAACGGATTCACCTCTCTTGCGTCAGTCGCTGCCTGCTGCAGATTGCTGATGCGTGATTGCAGACCTTATGAAGCTAACAAATAACGGGTGCGGCGCGTTGGGACGGCTCAGAAATTCCGGATGGAACTGCGTTCCGAGCATGAACGGATGACCGGCAAGTTCCGCAATCTCTACAAGCTCATGGGAAGGGCTGAGTCCGCTGAACTGCATGCCATGTGCTTCAAACTGCTCACGATAGTTGTTGTTGAACTCGAAGCGATGCCGGTGACGTTCTTCAATAGTCCCCTCGCTACCATAGGCTGTCGCCGCCACCGACTGAGGTTTGAGTTCGCAGGGGTAAACTCCCAGGCGCATTGTGCCACCAAGATCAGTGATCCCGCGCTGGTCCAACATCATGTCGATGACGAAATGCTCGCTGTTCGTCTCAAATTCCGAACTATTGGCATCTTCATAGCCAAGGACATCCCGAGCAAATTCGATACACATCGTCTGCATCCCCAGGCATAAACCCAGGTAAGGGACCTTATTTTCCCGCGCAAAACGCGCCGCGAGGACTTTTCCTTCGACGCCGCGATAGCCAAACCCGCCCGGAACGACAACGCCGTTCACTGCCTTGAGCTGCTCCCAGGCGCGTTCTTTTTCCAGGTCTGTGGAGTTGATCCACTGAATCTCGAGTTTCCTGTCACACAAAGTCGCCGCGTGAAAGAGGGCTTCTTTCACGCTCATATAAGCATCGTGAAGCTCAATATACTTACCAACGACACCAATCCGGATAGGTTCCCTGACCACGCGCATCTTGCTGACCATGCTCCGCCATTCAGCGAGGTCGGGTTTGCGCACCTCCAGACGTAGCTGTTCTACCAGATAATCGCCTAAGCCTGCATCTTCCAATACAAGGGGGACATCATAGATTAGGTCCGTTGTCTTGAGGGCAATTACTGCTCGTTCTTCGACATCGCAGAACAACGCGATCTTTGACGTGACATCTTTGCCAACCTCGTAGTCGGTTCGCGCAATGATCACCTGAGGTTGAATACCGATTCCGCGCAATTCTCGCACACTGTGCTGTGTTGGCTTCGTTTTTAGCTCGCGTGTTGCGCCGATATAGGGAAGAAAAGTCACGTGGATGAACAACGAGTCGTTCCGCCCCACCGTTGTCCGCATTTGGCGAATCGCCTCAAGAAACGGCTGTCCTTCGATATCGCCGACGGTGCCGCCCACCTCAACAATGACGATATCAGCGTTTGTCTCCTTGCCAACCATCAGGATACGCCGCTTGATCTCGTTCGTGATGTGTGGGATGACCTGGATCGTACCACCCAGGTAATCACCGTGACGTTCCTTGTCAATCACATGGCTGTAGACCTGTCCAGCAGTCACATTGCAGGTTTTGTCCAACCGCTCGTCGATGAATCGCTCATAGTGCCCCAGATCAAGATCAGTCTCCGCACCGTCGCTGGTGACGAAGACTTCGCCGTGCTGATACGGACTCATCGTTCCAGGATCGACGTTCAGATACGGGTCGAGTTTCTGAATCGCCACCTTGAAACCGCGCGCCTTCAAGATACGCCCAACTGCGGCAGCGGTTACGCCCTTGCCCACCGAGCTGACAACGCCACCAGTGCAGAAGATGTACTTGGGATTACTCACCATCTATTTACCCCATGCCCCAAAAAGCGAAGCGGGGAGATGCACTCCCCGCCCAAGCTACGAGCCAACATGTAAGGCGCAGCATCGAGTGTTATACGAGGCGCTCAAGATCGTCGGCGGTGCGACGCATATCCAGGAGTATCAAACCCAGCCGCGCGCCTTCGCGTGCGAGCGTAGTCAACACGGCTTCTTCACCGATAGACATCAGGATGACCAGTCCGGCTTCACCACGAATGTAAACCTGATCCAGTTCGCCGCGGCGAAGCTCAGTTGCGATACGCTCGCCCAGCGAGAGCATCGCAGCGGACATGGCGGAAACGCGATCTTCCTCGATTTCGCGCGGCAGCGACGAAGCCATTGCTAAGCCATCAACGCTCACCACTGCGGATGCTTCGATTTCGGGCGTGGTCGCCTGGAGCTCGCGGAGGCGGTCGACCATCAATTCTGTCCGCGACTTTGCCATGAAAAGCAACTCCTGTTGCGTGGTCACTGATGGAACTGCGGCATACGACTTCACACGACGATTATACATGACGCCTTCCAAACGGCAACTGGGTGGATCATCAACCATCAGCAAACCAGGGTGTCACGTCGAGGGGGGTTTCAGCTATACTGAACAAGGTTCGTTGACAAAAAGCTGCCTGCCGTATGCATAACCATCCTAAAGATAGTCACCCGCCCACTGACAACCGCCCGCGCCACATCGAGATTGTTCAGCAGGTCGCAGAGCGGATAACCCACAATGTCAACCAGGTCATCATCGGCAAGCGTAACGAGATCCGCTTGACTGTGCTGGGGCTGATCAGCCAGGGACATATCCTCATCGAGGATATTCCAGGCGTCGGCAAAACGATGCTCGCGAAGGCACTCGCCAGATCGATTGGCAGTACGTTCAGCCGCATCCAGTTTACGCCGGATATGCTGCCATCTGACGTGACCGGGGTTTACCTCTACAATCAGAAGAATCACGAGTTTGAGTTTCGTCCCGGTCCCATCATGGCTCAGATTGTCCTCGCCGACGAAATCAATCGAGCCAATCCCAAGACGCAGTCGGCACTCCTGGAAGCAATGGAAGAGAAGCAGGTCACAGTTGACGGCAAAACCCACCCGCTTCACGAACCATTCCTGCTCCTGGGAACCCAGAATCCCATCGAATACGAAGGCACTTTCCCACTGCCTGAAGCTCAGCTAGATCGTTTCATGCTCCGTATCCACCTGGGCTACCCTGCCCCAGCGGAAGAGCTGGCAGTCTTGACCTCGCAGCAGCACTCGCATCCAATCGCTGCTCTTTATCAGGTCGTCAGTGTTCAGGAATTAGTTGCGGCGCAGCAGGCTGTGCGCGAGGTCTACGTCGCAGACGAAGTGAAGCGCTACATTGTCGATATCGTCAATGCTTCCCGGCAGCACCCTGATGTCTATCTGGGCAGCAGCCCTCGTGGCTCACTGGCGCTGTTTCGATGCTGCCAGACACGCGCAGCGATGGCGGGCAGAGAATATGTTATTCCCGACGACGTGAAGGCACTCGCCGAGGTAACGCTCTCCCACAGGATCATCGTAGGACCCAGCGCCCGTATTCGCGACATTTCTTCGCGCGCCATCGTTCAGGACATCTTGGCGTCGACTCCGGTTCCAGGCGCTTCCGCGCGCTGAATCAAATCATGCGGAGTCGACGCAGTGCCGTATACTTCTTCATCTCGGCAAGCCTGCTGGCAGGGCTGCTGACCGGAAGGGCATTCTTCTTCAATCTCGCCTACTTGCTTGGGGCGATGCTGTTGTTTTCGCTGGTGTCGGCATGGCTGTCCATTCGCTGGATCGGAATCACCCGGCGGACCAGTTCAGCCAGATCGCAGGTCGGGCGCCGATTCGATGAGATGTTTCTCGTCCAGAATCGCAGTATCCTCCCAAAGCTGTGGCTCGAAGTTGTGGATGATTCCACGCTTCCGGGGCATCGCGCCAGCCATGTCGTCCCTTGGCTGAACTTTCGCGCCAGTTATCGTTGGTACGTCGAGACGATCTGCCAGGTGCGTGGCGAATTCCGCCTCGGCTCGCTCAGTGTGGGCAGCGGAGATCCTTTTGGACTGTTTCTGCTCAGGCGCAATCTTGCAGCAACATCGAGACTGATCGTATATCCGGCAATAGTTCCCGTCGTCAAGCTCACCATCCCGGTCGGAGTCCTGACCGGCGGTGAACACCAACGGCAGCGCGCCCATGTGATCACGACAAACGCTGTAGGTGTCCGGGAGTACGTGGTCGGCGACAGCCTCAACCGCATCCACTGGCCCACAACTGCTCGAAGGAATCAGTTGATGGTCAAAGAGTTCGAGATCGAACCCAAAGTAGATGTCTGGCTATTCGTGGATTTTTCCGCCGCCAGCCTTGTCGAGTTCCCAGGGCTTAGGCGGGCAAACGGTACAGGGGCAGTCATCCATAGTAGCGGCGTCTTTCCGCCGAGCAGCGAGGAATATATGGTGACCATCGCCGCTTCACTCGCCCAGTACTTCATCGACGGAGATCGTTCTCTTGGATTTGCCGCCTATACGCCGAACCGGGAAGTCTTGCAGCCGGAACACGGCTCCCGTCAGATACTCCGAATTCTTGAGATCCTTGCTGTCGCCCGCAGCACTTCTCAACGGTCCCTGACAGAAATGCTTACGCTGGAGACACCATTTATCGAACGTGGCGCAACACTACTCGTCATTACGTCATCGCTCGACTCGGCATGGATCACCGAGGCACAAATCACTGCGCGTAAGGGCATTCGTCCAGTGTGCATTCTGCTCGATCCTCAGTCCTTCGGCGGGACAGTTTCGACGGACGATGCGCGGACCATGCTGCGCCTCGCGAATATCCCAACGTTTCTGATACGCTGCGGTGATGATTTGACGGCTGCCTTGGCGCAGACACCCATCTGACACCGATCAGACGAGAGAGACAATGAATCTCGACAGGCACTCACATGATGCTGAAATGACCGTCTTTGGCAGGCGCTTCATTCAGCTTGTCGTATTCGTCAGCGGCATGACCACCCTGGCGGTCGAAATGGCAGCCTCCCGCTTGATGGGCAGTGTGTTTGGCAGCAGCAATCTCATCTGGGCAAACATCATAGGCATGATCCTGCTGTATCTCGCCGTAGGCTACTATGTGGGCGGGCGTTGGGCAGATCGATCCCCTCATCCGCTTATCTTCTACCGCATCATCCTGGTGAGCGCCTTTCTTTGTGCGCTTACCCCTTTCGTAGCCCGCCCGGTGTTAACCGCTGCCGCCAATGCCGTTGTCAGCGTGGATGCGGGGATTGCACTCGGCTCGTTCCTGACGGTAATCATTCTGCTCGCGATTCCTATCACCCTCTTGGGGACTATTTCGCCCTTTGCGATCCGCCTGCTCGTTTCTGACGTCGCGGGGACCGGAAGAACTGCAGGACAGCTCTATGCCGTGAGTACCATCGGCAGTTTGCTGGGCACCTTTCTTCCCGTGCTGCTGATCATCCCTGAAGCCGGCACCAGTGCCACATTTCTGCTATTTTCCGGCATCCTCTACCTGACCGGCTTGATCGGTCACGCGGTTCATGGTGGACCAAGGAGTCTGCTTCCATTTCTCATCCCCGTTCTGCTGGTCGCCGGCTTAACATTGACTGCCCGCGCGGAGCCGCTCCGAGACCCATTGCCCGGCGCAGTTCTCCTCCATGAAGACGAAAGTGCCTACAACTACATACAGGTCCAAGAAACCGCTGACGGCTATCGTTACCTGTATCTGAACGAGGGTCAGGGTATTCACAGCGAGTGGCACCCGACGCGCATCGGAAGCGGAAGAACATGGGATTTCTTCCTGGTCGCGCCGTATTTCAGTCGCCCGCCGGTCGCACCTCAGAGCATCGATTCGATGCTCATCGTCGGTCTGGCAGCCGGTACAATTGCGCGACAGTACACATACGTCTATGGGTTGGTGCCAATTGACGGGGTCGAGATTGACCCTGCAATTATCAGCGCTGCGGCAGAATACTTTGATTTGAACGACGCAGTTCTACCGAATGTAAATGTCATCATTGAAGACGGTCGCTATGCCCTACGCGCCCTGGAGCGCCGGTACAGCATCATCGCGCTCGATGCCTATCGCCCTCCCTATATTCCCTGGCACCTCACTACAGTCGAGTTCTTCCACGAGGTACGCGCCAGACTTGCGCCAGGTGGTGTGGTCGCCATCAATGTCGGACGCACGCCCCAGGACCGCCGCTTGGTTGAAGCATTGACGGCGACCCTGTTGCGCGTCTTTCCATCGGTACACACAATCGATGTGCCTTTTTCCTTCAACACGATTCTGGTTGCCACACTGGAGCCATCGGAATTCGCAGACTTCGTGAACAACTTTGATGCGCTCCCATCTGACGCAAACTCCCTCCTGCGGACGACCTATTCAACAGCGCTGGAATCGGTTGTGCCAACTCGTGCATCCGATATTGTCTTCACTGACGAGCGCGCTCCTTTGGAGACGATCGTCGACTCGCTGGTGCTGAATTTCCTGCTATCGGGCGGCGCCGACCAGCTTCGCTAGAAGCTGAACCGCTGCCAGGAGCCTTCATGTTGACGCGGTTTCTCATGCTGATTGTGACCCTGCTCATCCCTCCCCTACTCTGCCTGGTGGCAGTGCGGGCGATCATGTCACCGCTCTTCCTCCAGGTCGAATACACACGCGCCGGATTCCCTGACGATCCTTACGGGATGACCCTGTCGGAAAGGCTGTCGCTTGGTCCGCGCGCTGTCGACTACCTGATCTACGACGAGTCGCCTGAGTTCCTGAGTGCTGCGACATTCTCGGATGGCACACAGCTCTTCAATGAGCGAGAACTCATTCACATGCGTGATGTGCAGACGGTCACCAGGGTCGCCTTCTCCATCAGTGCAGCTCTCGGCGCAATATGCATTGCATCCGCCCTTTGGCTCTACCGAAAAGAACGCGTACGCCTCGCAGCAGCACTCCGCCGAGGTGCAGTCACCACCGTGAGCATACTCGCCGCAATCGTTGTCCTTGTGGTCACGGCGTGGGATCGCTTTTTCGTACTTTTCCACACGCTGTTCTTTGCTGACGGGACCTGGTATTTTCCAACCTCGGATACCTTGATCCGGCTGTTTCCTGAACAGTTCTGGTTTGACGCAGCGATTGCGGTTGGAACTCTTACGTTTCTTGGCGCAGGTACACTCCTGCTTCTAGCACGACGACTCGCGCTCAATTCCGATTAAAATATCTTAATGCGCTTTGACAGAATCGCCCGTCGGTGTTAATCTTATATCCCGTGATCATTCAAACACGGACTCAGGGATGAACCGAGCTACTCCGATAGTGAAATGGTTCACGCCTGGCATCGGGGTCAAACGATGGCTCGTGCTGCTCATTCTGGGCGTTATCCTTGAGGCATTCGCCATCACGTTTGGCGCGCTTCCGCTGCTCTATCCTGAAACAACTCCCGACTCTCCTATCCACCGACTCCTTCTCGCCGGAGTCCTGCTAGGTATTGGCGGTCTGGTCATCCTGATTGCGCTAATTGGCTTCTCACGAAACATCCTCGCGCCCTATCGCGCCTACTATCCCACCACCTTCATTGATGCCGTCTACTCCCATAGCCGACGCAACAAGGGCATCAAAGTCGTGGCGGTCGGTGGCGGCACAGGTATGCCCGCAGTGCTGAAAGGGCTTAAGGCGGTCACGAGCAATATCACTGCGGTTGTCACAGTTGCCGACGATGGCGGAAGCTCAGGACGACTCCGTCGCGACCTGGGGGTACTCCCCCCCGGCGATATGCGCAATAACATCGCAGCCTTGGCTGACGATGAACGCCTGATGACACGGTTGTTTCAGTATCGATTCAACGGCGGTGAACTCGAGGGACATGCCTTTGGCAATCTCTTCATCGCAGCACTCGCGGGCGTGACCGGGAGTCTTGAAACCGCCCTTGTGGAGATTGAACGGGTACTGAACATACAGGGCAGTGTCTTGCCTTCCACGCTCGAAGATGTCACGCTCTCAGCAAACATCTACACCGGTAGTCATCCTCGCGCCGTTACAGTGATCGGCGAGTCACAGATCACCGCCATGAACGGTAAGATCGAGAAGGTCTGGATTTCTCCTGCTAATGCGCAGGCGTTTCATGGCAGCGTCGAAGCGATTCGTCATGCCGATATTGTTATCATCGGTCCAGGGAGTCTTTACACCAGCATTTTGCCAAACCTCCTGGTCGAAGGAATCATTGAAACGCTGCGCGACTCGAAAGCACTGAAGGTTTACGTCTGTAATATCGCCACGCAGCCCGGAGAGACAACAGACTTCACCGTCGCCGACCATCTTATTGCACTGGAACGACATATCGGTCGCGGGGTGATACAGCTTGTGCTGGCAAACAACTCATATCCGGCAGAAAACGCGGGCAAGAACACGCATTATGTCCAGCCCACGCCTGCCGAACACGAAGTGTGGCAGCGTTATGCTGTCCACTACACGGATCTGGTTGACACAGAACGTCCTTGGCGTCATGATCCACAGAAGCTCGTCGAGGCAATTCTGTTCTTGAGCGAAGCGGCGCGTTCGGGAAGCCTTGTCACAAGCCGAACCGCAGTGCCAGATGCTCATTTGAAAGCATTCACTGCCAGTTAACTCACTACTGAGGAGAATCCGCATGGCTATTCGTATCGGCATCAACGGTTTTGGTCGCATTGGACGCCTGGCGCTCCGCACGCTGCGCGAACGCTACGCTGGCGAAATCGACATCATCGCGTTCAATGATCTGGGCGACCTCGACACCATGGCGCATCTGTTCAAGTACGACTCTAACTACGGACGCTATTCCGGCACGATTGAGAAACGTGCGGGCGCGCTGATCATCGATGGCGACGAACTCAAGGCGCTTTCCGAAAAGGATCCCGCCGCGATTCCTTGGGGCGATCTGGGCTGCGACATCGTGATCGAGAGTACCGGACGCTTCACCGACAAGGAAACCGCCTCCAAGCATCTCGCAGGCGGTGCCAAGAAGGTCATCATCTCAGCTCCAGCCAAGAACGAAGACATCACCATCTGCCTCGGTGTCAACGAAGAGATGTACGATCCATCGAAGCATCACATCGTGTCGAATGCTTCCTGCACGACCAACTGCCTTGCTCCAGCGGCGAAAGTCGTCAACGACAATTTTGGTATCCAGCGCGCGCTGATGACCACCATTCACAGCTACACCAACGATCAGCAGATTCTCGATCTGCCGCACAAAGATCTTCGGCGCGCGCGCGCCGCAGCTGTCAGTATGATCCCAACGACGACCGGCGCTGCCAAGGCGGTTTCGCTCGTCATTCCCGAACTTAAGGGGAAGTTTGACGGTTTCGCAATCCGCGTGCCAACCCCGACCGTCTCGCTGGTGGACTTCGTGGCTGATCTCGAAAAGCCCACCACCACCGCCGATCTGATCGCTGCTTTCGAAGCTGCCAGCAAGACCAGCAAGCTTGATGGTATCCTTGGCGTGTCCCATGAGCCGCTGGTTTCGGTGGACTATCGCGGCGACAGCCGCTCCAGCATCATCGATGCGCAGTCCACGCAGGTGATGGGCGGCACGATGGCAAAAGTCGTCACCTGGTACGACAATGAATGGGGTTATTCCTGCCGCATTGCCGACTTGGTCAAGTATATGGGTGACCGTCTCTAGGTCCCATACGTCGCCCACCTGAAGCAATAGCCATTTCTGCAGAGGCGCGGCATTCACCCGCGCCTCTGCCTTGTATCAACCGTAGAGGTGCAGCAATGAACAAGATGACCATTCGCGATATCGACCTGCGGGGAAAGCGCGTGCTGGTTCGGGTAGATTTCAACGTCCCGCTTGACGGCGGCGTCATCACCGATAATACGCGCATTCGCGCCGCAGTGCCGACGTTACAGCATATCCTCGCTCAGGGTCCTCGTTACATCGCTCTGATGTCCCATCTGGGGCGACCGAAAGACGGTCCTGATCCGAAATTCTCGCTGCGTCCGGTGGCAAACGCCCTCGCTGGTTTGCTCGGCAGGGATGTCGCCTTCGCCGAAGACTGCGTCGGCGAGGCTGCCAGGCGCGCCGCCGAAGCGCTTCCCAACGGCGGCGTTCTCCTGCTGGAAAACACCCGATACTATAAGGGTGAGGAGAAGAACGATCCATCCCTTTCAGCACAGATGGCGGAACTCGGTGACATCTTCGTCATGGACGCTTTTGGCTCCGCACACCGCGCCCACTCTTCTACAGTCGGCGTCACGGAACATCTCCCCTCGGTCGCAGGTTTTCTGATGGAAAAAGAGATCAATTATCTCGCCAGCGCCATCGAAAATCCGAAGCGTCCGTTTGTCGCTATCCTGGGCGGCGCGAAGGTCTCGGACAAGATCGCGGTCATCGAATCGCTTCTCGCCAAATGCGATCGCCTGCTGATCGGCGGCGGCATGGCGAACACATTCTTCAAGGCACAGGGATATAGCACCGGCAACAGCCTCGTTGAGGCAGATGCTGTGGAAACAGCCCGCCATCTCCTTGCCAAGAGCGGCGGTAAATTGATACTGCCCGTCGACGGTGTACTCGGCGACAAGTTCGCCGATGACGCGCAGACTCAGGTGATCGCGGTCAGCGCCGGCGTCCCTGAAGGGTGGGCGATCTATGACATCGGACCGGAAACCATCAGGCAGTTCGCGCAGGAATTGGCATCTGCGCAGACTGTAGTCTGGAATGGACCAATGGGCGTCTTTGAAAAGGATCCTTTCGCGGCGGGAACGCGCGAAGTTGCCCAACTCCTGGCAAAACGCACCACCGAAGGCGCGGTGACGATCATTGGAGGTGGCGACTCGGTTGCTGCTGTTGAAGAAGCCGGGCTTGCCGATAAGGTGAGCCACGTCTCGACAGGCGGCGGTGCCAGCCTCGAAATGCTTGAAGGCAAGACTCTGCCCGGCGTTGCAGCCCTGCGCGACCGCTAGACCTACATTCACCCCGGCACGCTGCCGCGCAGAAGAGATGGCAGCGTGCCGGATCTGTAGGCTTTCCTCGCCCCAAACAGCATTACAATAGCTATCTCGTTGATCTATGGATCGGCAATGGCGCTCTCTCCTGGAGATCGAATCGGGTTGTATATCATCCAGGGTGTTCTGGGCTATGGCGGTATGGCATCGGTCTATCGCGCTATCCACGATCGCATGAATCGCACTGTTGCCCTCAAGGTGATCCATGCGGGCGTAGACGCTGACTTCCGTCGGCGATTCGTACGCGAGGCGCAGATCATCGGCGCGCTAGACCACCCGAATATCGTCCCCATCTATGATTTCGATGACTCGGACGATACCCCATTCCTGGTCATGAAATTGATCGGCGGTCCAGCTCTGAAATCGGTGCTGGCGCTGCGTTCCCTCTCGCCTGACAGGATAATAGAGATTTGCAGACAGGTTGCTGCTGCGCTTGACTATGCCCACGACAGCGGCGTACTCCACCGCGATGTCAAACCGTCGAACATCCTTCTGGATGAACAAGGAACACCGTATCTGAGCGACTTCGGATTGGCGCGAGTGATGCACGCTCCCGACAGCACGATAAGCGAGGGAATGATTCTTGGCACGCCCTACTATATTGCACCGGAACAGGTCCTGGGACACGATATTGATCGCCGTGCCGACAATTATTCTTTGGCAGTGGTGGTATACGAAATGCTGACTGGCAGAGTCCCGTTCAGCGGCGGGACCCCCTACACAATTCTTCAGGATCATGTCCATGCCGACTTACCGCGACCCCGCCTGGTCAACCCGAGCATTCCTGATAGTGTCGAAGCGCTGCTGCTGCGCGCACTGGCAAAAGAACGTGAGCAGCGGTTTGACCGCGCCGGAGAGATGATCGCTGCGTTTGAAGAGGCTTACCGTTCCGGATATCGGCTCACTGCAACTGTACCTTCAAAGCGAGGAGATCGCGGCGAAGCACCTCACATCGCGCAGGCGGGAGAACCTGCCCTTCCCCCTCAACCCTACCCCGCTCGCCCAATGCCTGCCTCAAGCAGCACTACTCAAACGGGATCGTCACCATCGCGCCGAACTCGCCTGTCCCAAGCAGTCGTCGTCGTTCTTGCGGTGTGTCTGATTGCCGCAATCCTCGTTAGATTCACGGTGATGAGACACGGGTCTGGCGCACCAGATCAAGAAACCGCCAGGATACCCGTGATGGAGCTTCGGGAGGTGAGTCTCATCGAAGCTCAGAAGAACCGCCGCGCAATGCCAGAGAATCCCGTTGTCTATTTGGAATTGGCGCGAGCGCAGTTTGCCGACGGTCTGGCTCGCAGAGCCGAAGCAACCTTACAGGAAGGCGCGGCTTACGCGGACAGACCGCTGTCTTACTGGCTCACCGCAGCCGAAGTCACGCTCGAGTCTGAACAGTACTCAACAGCGATCCGCATCTTCGCACAGATTCTCAACGATGTCAGCACAACCAGCCAGTATCCAGCCGTACGGAACCAGGTGGGACAAATCCTCTATCGCCTTGCCGGTGAGGCGAGCCATCTTTCTTCAGGGGAAATCCTGGGCATTTCTCAAGAACTGCTACAGGGAGACTCGCCTGTGATCGAGTCTCTGCTGGCGCGTGCGTTCATCGTGACTGAGAACTACCGACTCGCTGAGCTAATGCTTTTTCGGGCGGTTGCTCAAGACAGCACCCTGCCGGAAGCTCATCTCATCCTGGGTGAGCTTCGCTTCCAGCAGCAGGAGTTCGAGCAGGCAAGTGCCGAATGGAATCTTGCGCGTAATGCCGTCGATGCGCCAGAATGGGTTCAACAGACCACACAGCAGCACCTGAACACCTTACCTCAGTAGAACAAGGACTAGAGACAAATGCGGATCCCGATTGTCGCCGGCAACTGGAAAATGTTTAAGACGAACAGCGAGGCGGTGTCTTTCGTCAGAGAACTTGCGCCGCGTATCGCCGGATTCTCGAATGTTGAGCGAGTCGTCTGCCCGCCATTCGTCGCCCTCGCTGGTGTTGCCGAAGCGGCAGCCGGAACGCCTATCAAGGTGGGAGCGCAGAACGTACACTGGGAGGATCAGGGAGCGTATACATCCCAGATTGCGCCTCGTATGTTGGTGGGACTGGCGGAATACGTCATCGTTGGACATTCTGAGTGCCGCGCCTATCTCGGCGAAACAGATGAGATGATCAACCGCAAGGCAAAGGCGCTCCTGGCGCACGGTCTGAAGCCGATTGTTGCCGTTGGGGAAAGCTTGGCGCAGAATGATGCTGGCGAAACCGATGCCTTCGTGAGCGGACAGGTTCGCGCCGCCTTACAGGGAATTGATTCCCAATCCATGTCCGACGTTGTACTCGCCTACGAACCAATTTGGGCAATTGGCACCGGCAAAAGCGCAAGCAGCGCTCTGGCGCAGCAGATCATTGGCGGCACGATCCGCAGGACCCTGGAAGAACTCTATGGGGTGCAGGTTGCAGATGTCGTACGCATTCAGTACGGCGGCAGCGTGAAGCCGGACAACATGGCAGATTACATGAGCCAGCCCGATATTGACGGCGCACTGGTTGGAGGAGCGTCGCTCAAGTTGGATGACTTCACCAAGCTTGTCGAGGCTGCATCGCGCGCGAAAGGCGGTTAGGTCTGTCTCTGATCGAGGTCGTCGCTCCCTGGCTCATCACCGCCGTATTGCTTTTCGCGATGCGGCGTCTTGAGCGCTGGTTGCACGAACACGTCTTCAAGGTCGGTTGGCTCATCACCAAAAAGCAGCGGACAACCACCCTGCTCTACTACACATTCTTCCTGCCGGGAGTCATCCTGCATGAGCTGGTGCGCTGGTTGGTTGCAGGGTTGCTGAACGTTCGCGCAGACCGCGCAATCAAGCTGCCGGACGAGCAGCAG
Organism: Anaerolineae bacterium; assembly: GCA_013360465.1. Lineage (GTDB taxonomy): Bacteria > Chloroflexota > Anaerolineae > Aggregatilineales > Phototrophicaceae > Flexifilum. The sequence continues at coordinate 103,472 of JABWBO010000002.1, forward strand.
ATTGCTGAATTGAAACTCAACTTCGTCCGAGTCCATCGCAGTGCTGGTGAGTTTCGCTCGGCGATCATCAGCGCAGCACCTTTCTTGGTCGGACTGGTCCTCGTCTACGCCGTCAACCAAAGTGTGCTTCGCGTCCCAGAAGCACTGGTTATCCTCAGCTCCGGCACTTCAGATAACCTGTCAGGAGCGCTCTCCATCCTGTTGAGCGCTCCTGATGTCTGGCTCTGGATCTACCTTGTCTTCACCGTCGCCAACACCATGATGCCCTCCTGGGCTTCACTGCGGGGATGGCGTATCGTTGGCATTGTTGTTGCCATTGGTATCGGCATCCTTGCGCTGCTGGGTGTCGCCGATGAAATATTCAACAATACAATCGCCGCCCCATTGATGACCGTGGCGAATGTCCTGAGTTTCACATTTGCCTTTGTGATTGGGGTGGACCTTATCGTCACTGCTGCCCTGGGCACGATTGAAGCAGTCATTGAGCGCATTACTGGAGACAGCGCCACTTTTCAGAATGGGAAGCTCATCGCTGTGACGCGGAAGGAGCGCATCCGCCAGCAGGAACAAGAGCGACTGCGCCGCGAACGACAGCAGAAGGCTGCCTCCAAACGGTCGGTCTCCGGTCCGCCTTCGATCTACAATCTGCCGTTTCCTATCCCGGATGCGCCCGAAAAAGGCGCATCACAGACGGTTACCGTTCGCCGTGATGAACAATCCACCTTGACACAGGGGGCAGCCCCGCCAGGAGGATCGCCACGTCAACCACCATCGGTCATCTCTGGCGCAGCCCCGGAGAAGCCTGGCATGGCGGTTTCAGTTTCAAAGGCATCGAGGGACACAGAGGATCGTTCGAAGCCCATACAACGAGATTCGGTCACGCAGCAAAACACGCCCGATCACTCAAAGGGACGTGGCGCAGGCTCTGCTATTTCATCCGAGGTGGCGAAAGACGAAGGGACGGGCGCAGTCGGCGCGGCTACTGCGCCTGAGGAGGAAGCAGCGCCTGAATAGTAGCGGCGGTTCACGAACCAGAAACCGATCACCGCGATGACCGCCATGAGGCTCATGACGATGAACTTAAAAACCTGGCTCGTAGTGACAAGTGTCAAGCCGCCAAACACCGCACAGAATACATAATAGCCGACCACCATCACCTTCGTGCTGACGCCCATATCCTGGAGTCGGAAATGCAGGTGACCACGATCCCCCTGAAAGGGATTCTTTCCCTGCCGAAGCCGGCTGAAGACCTGCCACATGCTGTCCAGGAGCGGCAAACCCATTACAAGCAGGATGGTCGCCATCTTCGCGCCGCCGATGATCGAGAGCGAGCCGAGGGCAAAGCCCAAGAACGGCGCGCCTCCGCCCATGATGATCCGCGCCGGGTGGAAGTTGAAGACCAGGAACCCCAGAGAAGCGCCGACCAGAGCAAGGTGAAGCAGGCTCACGCTGGCTTGAGGCGGGTTGACGCGAAATGCGCTGTTCGCGAAGAGGATCACTCCGGCAATACATGCGACACCGGCTGCCAGACCGTCGGCACCATCCAGCCAGTTGACCGTATTCATCATGCCAACGAGCCAAAAGAAGCTGATCCCGACGGTCACAAGAAAGGACCAGGGTGCAGTTTGCGCACCGGTGAACGGATTATTCACAAACTCGATGAAGATTTGAAAGACGATGGCGATAGCCGCCGCTGCAAACTGCCCCAGGAACTGTTGCAGGGGCGACAGCTCAAAAATGTCATCCAGCAGCCCGACTGCAAAGATGACTGTGCCGCCGAATAGCAGTCCCGTCAGACGGATAACTTCATACGGGTCTAGACGAGGGACAGGGAGAAGCTGCGCCGCCAGCACCGACATTGTGAAAGCACCGTATAATGCCAGTCCACCCAGCTTGGAGACGCGCCGCGCATCGCCTTGGCTCAGGCGTCGTCCGCCAAACCTGGCGGTAATCCTCCAGCGTCTTCCTGCCACATCAGCGAGCGGCGTCAGGACGAGCGAAATCCCGATTGCCAGCAGCAGCACCAGCAGGTAGCTATCGGAAGTATTCATGTACCGAACTGACGATCCCCTGCATCGCCCAGACCCGGAACGATGAATCCCACTTCATTCAGGCGCTCGTCAATCGCCGCGATGTGAATCGGCACATCAGGATGCGCTTCACCCAGCCGCTTGACTCCTTCTGGGGCGGCGATCAATCCAACGTATTTGATGCGTGGGACCCCCCACTTCTTGAGAATATCTACAGTAGCAACTGCCGATCCGCCCGTCGCCAGCATCGGGTCGAGTATTAGGCAAACCTCGACAGTCGGCGCATCTGGCAAGCGGTTGTAGTACTGCACCGGTCGCAGGGTATGCTCATCGCGATACAAGCCGATGTGCCAGACCTGCACACTCGGTAGGAGCATCAGCGCCCCTTCGACCATGCCCAATCCTGCCCGCAGTACCGGCACGAGTCCGATAGCATCGACAAGCTTGCTGCCCTGTGCATAGCCCATCGGCGTCTTGACCTGCCGCGGGTTCAGTCTCACATCCTGCGTCGCCTCGTAGACCAGCAGAAGTGCGAGTTCACGCATCAATTCGCGAAAGCTGCGATGATCGGTTTGCTCATCGCGAAGTACCGTAAGTTTGTGCGCCACTAGCGGATGCTGGGAGACAAAAATCTGCGACATCGACGCTCCGTCCTTATCATACGGTCAACCTGGGCGAATTGTACGTCGCAGGATCGGTGAAGTCAAAGCTTCACATATTGCTTTCGTCCCTCCATCCGCTATACTAAACTCTCGAACATTTATGCAGTTTACCCAACCATGAGACAGATGTAATGGCGGATGATGGGCGTGTGGTGAGCGGAAAGCGGCTGTCGGATGAGCGCGACAATATCGCCCTGCGTCCCAAGATGCTCCACGACCTCATCGGGCAAGATCGGGTTCGAGAGAATCTCAAGATCATGCTGGAAGCGGCAAAAGCTCGCAGTGAACCGCCCGACCATATGCTGTTCTACGGTCCTCCGGGTCTGGGCAAAACCTCGCTTGCACACATCATCGCCAACGAGCTGGGCGCCAATATCCGCATCACTGCCGGTCCCTCGATTGAGCGCGCAGGCGACCTGGCGGCGCTTCTGACCCACATGAAAGCCGGTGATGTCCTCTTCATTGACGAGATACATCGCCTGGGTCGCGCTGTGGAGGAAATTCTCTACCCTGCTATGGAGGATTTCGTACTCGACATCGTCATCGGTAAAGGTCCCGCAGCCAAGAATGTTCGGCTCAACCTGCCCCGTTTCACGGTCATCGGCGCGACCACGCAGCTTGCGCTGCTCGCCGGACCGCTTCGCGACCGCTTCGGCGCACGTTTTCGGCTCGACTTTTACGATCAGCAGTCAATGGAACTGATCGTGGCGCGCGCCGCACAAATGCTGAACATAGAGATCACCGCTGAGGGATTGACCGAAATCGCCCGACGCGCACGGGGAACACCGCGCGTAGGACTGCGGCTTCTGCGCCGCGCCCGCGACTTCGCCCAGACGCGCGCTGGAAGCATCATCACAGGTCCCGTTGCCGGAGAAGCGCTGGCGTTGATGGGTATCGACTTTCTGGGTCTCGATGACATCGACCGTCGGGTGCTTGACGCGATCATCAATGCCTACGAGGGTGGTCCTGTCGGGCTGCCGACCATTGCAGCGTCGATCAACGAGGACAGCAGCACCATCGAAGACGTTTATGAACCCTATCTGATGCAGCTGGGATTTCTGAAACGCACGCCTCGCGGGCGGGTCGCCACTGCCCGCGCCTATGAACACATGGGAATCCCCTACAGCGCCCCCAATCGTTCAGATGACGGTGGACAAACCCGTCTCTTCTAGTCTTCAGTGAAGTTCATGAAACTAAGCCAGTTCGACTACGATCTTCCCGATCACTATATCGCCCAGACGCCTGCTGATCCGCGCGACGCCTCGCGGCTGATGGTCCTTGACCGCGCATCAGGTGCGGTAGCGCATCATCGTTTCTATGAGCTTGGACGCTTCCTACAACCGAGCGATGTCCTGGTATTGAATACTACCCGCGTTATCCCTGCGCGACTTCACGCCTACAAAGCCGGCTCAGGCGGCAAGGTTGAAATCCTGCTCCTGCGCCAGATCGATAGTTCCCAGTGGTACACCCTGGTAGGCGGGCGGAATGTGCGCGTCGGCACGCGACTGCGCTTTAATCATCTGGACCTTGAGGCGGAAGTCATCGATACTCATGCAGATGGCGAGCGGACGCTTCGGTTCAGCCAACCGCTTGGTGAATACCTCCCGGAGCTAGGCGTGATGCCGCTGCCCCCATACATTTCTGCGCCTCTCACTGATCCTGAACGCTATCAGACGGTCTACAGCAGGGAAGCAGGATCGGCAGCGGCGCCCACCGCCGGGCTTCATTTCACATCCGACCTGCTGCTCAGTCTCAAGCAGCAAGGGATTAAAATCGCCCAATGTGTCCTTCACATTGGCTTAGATACCTTTCAACCGGTGAAGGTTGAAACGATCACCGACCACAGGATGCACAGCGAACGCGCGTCTTTGTCGTCAACCGATGCGAAGATCATCAACGATGCCAAGCTGGCGGGCGGGCGTATCATCGCAGTCGGTACGACCTCGGCACGCACACTCGAAACAGCAGGCATCCTTAGTGAGGGCGGTAATCCGGAACACCCGGAGCTTTCGCCTGACACCTGCCCCTGGCGACCGGTCACCGCCTTCGAAGCTGATACACGGCTTTTTATCTTCCCTGGTTACCGTTGGCGCGTCGTCGATGCGATGATCACCAACTTCCACCTGCCTCGCTCGTCCCTCCTGATGATGGTCAGTGCATTCACCGGGCTGGAGCAGATGCGCGCCGCCTACGAAACCGCCAAGCGCGAAAGATATCGGTTCTTCTCCTTCGGTGACGCCATGCTGATCGTGTGACGCCGAAAATGACGAAACCGTGCATTGACCTTCGCACGCGCCAAACGTACAATTTCGCCCTTGTTAACTCTTTTTCTCGCTGAGCTTTCTCAGCCAATTTTCCCCGTCGTTCCTGCACGGCATGGGCGGCGGCGAAAAGTGAAGATTGGGGATACTATGTACGCAGTAGTACGCGTCGGCGGACGCCAGTATCGGGTAGAAACCGGCTCGATCATCGATGTCGAGCGGATGCCGAACGTTATCGACGACAAGCTTGTCCTGAACGATATCCTCCTCATTGCCGATGGCGATGCGACGGTCATCGGTCAGCCAACTGTCAGCGGGGCATCGGTTGCAGCCACGGTCGTTGCGCAGTTTCGCGCTGCGAAGGTCATCGTATTCAAGTACCGTCAGCGCACCAATTTCCGCCGCAAGCGCGGTCATCGGCACTATTACACCCGCCTTCGTATTGACGGAATCAGCGTCTAAAGTCAGATTGATCGAGGTGAAGAATGGCTCACAAAAAAGGCGGTGGTTCCAGCCGCAACGGGCGTGACAGCAATTCGCAGCGTCTGGGTGTGAAGCGTTTCGGCGGCGAGCTGGTCATTCCGGGCAACATCATCGTTCGCCAACGGGGAACCGAGTTTCACCCTGGTGAGAATGTCGGAATCGGTAAAGATCACACGATCTTCTCCAAGATACAGGGTTACGTGGTGTTCGAAAAAGTGCGTGGTAAGCCCGGGCGCCAGCAGATCAGCGTCTACGAACAGCTTCCGCAAAAGAAAGATACGACTGTTCAGTAGCGTCTGAAAGTCGGCAGCATCGTTCTCCAATTTATCCCAGTGCATACGGACAGACCGTATGCCAAAAAGGATCACCATGAAGCAGTCGATTCATCCCTACTGGTACCCGGAAGCAACCGTCACCTGTGCTTGTGGCAACACCTGGAAGACTGGCGCAACCGTCGCAGAAATTCGTACTGACATCTGCTCGGCATGCCACCCTTTCTTCACCGGCGAGCAGCGCATCGTTGACACCGAAGGTCAGGTGGACCGCTTCCTGAAGCGCCTGCAGGTGCGCGACAATAAGCGCGCAGAGCAGCAGCAGCGTGACGCCGCCCGCGAGCCAGAAAATGCACCGATCAGCGAGTTTGGTCTGGAACGCAAGTTCGTGACCGCACTGAACGAGGCGGGTTATCAGACCGCCGGCGATCTGGTCCGACTCCTCACTGAGCGCGGCGAAGAAGCGCTGCTGGAGGTTGCGGGGATCGGTCGCAAGGCAGTCGCTGATGTCAAGAAGGCTCTCTCATCGCGTGGTTTCGAACTTCCGGCTGCCGATACCGCCAGCTAGAGAACGCTGTGAGTCCTTTCAAGCAGGCAACCGTCCACCCGACGGTCTGCCTGCTTTTGTTTTGAGTCGCCCCTGGTACGACTCCCAGGCACGATCACAAGGAGCGTTTGAGAATGCATCACGTCGGTCAGATCGAGGTGATTTGCGGCAGCATGTTCTGTGGCAAAACCGAGGAGCTTATCCGGCGCGTGCGCCGCGCGATCATCGCGAAACAGACAGTGCAGGTTTTCAAGCCTGCCCTGGATGATCGCTATGGCGTCCAGACCATCAACAGCCACACCGGTCAGCAGCACCATGCCATCGCGCTCGACTCGGCATCCGAGATTCTCCGCCGTCTTGATCCAGAGACTACGGTGGTGGCGGTTGATGAGATTCAGTTCTTCGATCCCTCCATCGTTGAGGTGATCGAAACCCTCGCTAATCGCCGCGTTCGCGTGATCTGCGCCGGGCTTGATCTCGATTTCCGGGGAGAACCTTTCGGCTCAATGCCGCAGATTCTCTGCCGTGCAGAGGAAGTACTTAAACTCCATGCGATTTGTGTGGTCTGTGGTGAACGTGCCAGCCGCACCCAGAGGTTGGTCAACAACCTGCCCGCGCGCTACAACGATCCCGTCATTTTCGTCGGCGCGTCCGAGTCCTATGAAGCGCGCTGCCGTGAACATCACATCGTGATTCGCGATTAGGGAATAGCACTGATCGGGGTTTCGGGTTACACTTATTTAGGCGCACTAAGCATTCCCGATCAAGTGTGGTTAAAGGAGACTCTGCATGGGTGTAGCGAGCGCGAAACTTGCGCCCTCCACGTTTGCCGCCGACGGATCAAGTCTGTGGCTGCGCAATCGCAACTGGGACCTGATCTTCATCTCTCTGAGCGTCATCCTCGTCCCCCTGCCCTATCTCTTCTACCTCCTGATGGTGCAGATGGGTGTCAATGCCGATGTCAGCCGCAACCTTGTTAATGGTTTCGTCGCCATCGCCGTCGGCGGACCGCACATGATGTCCACATTCCTGCGGACTGGACTGGACAGGGAATTCGTTCACCGCTATCCGATGCTGATCCGCTCCTCGATCATCATTCCGATCGTGGTGATCTCACTCGCTTTCCTGAATCTCAACCTGCTTCTCACCGTCTTTTTCTTCTGGGCGTCCACCCATGTTCTGCATCAGGTGGCGTACATCGTCGAGCTTTACAACCACAAAGAGACAAAAATTGTTCGGGGCAGCACCGTCACATTCTGGTCTCGAATGATCGATTATGCTGTCGTCATGACCTGCCTGTTCCCATTTGCCGCGCTCAAGATCAGTCAGGGTAGTTTCGACATCGGAACCAACGATCTCACCGCGGTCATCCCCGATCTATTCGAAGCCGAGTGGTTCTTCTACTTCATGGCAGGCTTATTTCTGCTCGCCCTCGCTGCTTATGTCGTGAAGACCTATCGCGAGTATCGCGGCGGCTACATCAATTGGCCCAAGACCATTTTCATGACTCTGACCGTTGCCGTCGCCTTCGTCATCCCCTCGCTGCCCAATCTGGACACGGCATTTCAGGGGATGAACTGCTGGCATTCCTTCCAATACCTGGCGCTCACCTTTTACATAGTCAAGATCCGCCAGCAGTACGGACTGCTCGAAACGAACGCTCCGCTGGTCGCCCGTTTCGGCAAAGGTAAGGACTCGCGCGGGCTGTTCGTACTCAGCACCCTCATGCTCGTCGGTTCAGTAGTAGTCTTCGCAGTTGTCTACACGCTGGCGGGCATCATCCGACCGGACATCGAGGCTAATCAGCATTTCGATATTGCCTACTACACGGCGATCCTATCCTTCCTGTGGATTCACTACTACCACGACCACTTCCTCTTCACCAACTTTGAAGCACTGGACATGGCATACGGAAAGAAGTAGGCGTTCGTTTTCTTCAGGTCTATCTGGCAAAACCGGGAGGACGCTGCGGCGTCCTCCCGGTTTTGTTTTTTGTCTGGTAAATCCTCTCAAGCCTCAGTAGCCCAGCGGTTCACTCACCCACTGCATGGGATCGACCGGCACACCATCAATCCACAGTTCCCAGTGCAGATGGGCGCCTGTCGCTCGCCCTGTGCTGCCGACAGTGCCGATCATCTGTCCTTCTTCGACGAAATCCCCCAGGTTCACATAGCGCTCGGTCTGATGCCAATAGCCGGTATAAACTCCCCAACCGTGATCAAGGATGGTCGCCACACCGCGCACGTTCAGCGTATCCGCCAGAACGACTCGTCCAGATGCCGGTGCAAAGACCGGCGCCCCAGCCGGCGCGGCGAAATCTGTGCCTGTGTGGGTGTTCTCGTAGATACCCCCGTTGTACGTCCGATGATTTCCAAACGGAGATGATAGCGGTGCGGCAGCAGGCAGCCCAAAGAGCGTTCCAAATGTGCGTTCAGCCGAAAATCCCGACATGACCTGTCGCACTATTGCCATCTCAGCCGCATCGACATCTGCATCAATCAGTCCGAGCTGATCTGCCGCCAAGGTAAGCGATTCCTGATGATAACCACCAGGATTGACCTGAACGTTGGCTTCGAAGGGCATCGCCGCACTGCTGCCGGTCACGATCAGGGTCAGCGGATAAACCCCTTCAACCGTCCCTAGCGGCACCGCGATGAGCATAGAATGCAGTCTGCCCCCGTTCTGGCTGATCGCATGAAGGGAGCGATTGAGAAACTGTCCCTGCACGCTCACCGGTTCGGTGGTAGCAAAATCAATCCGCGCCGAACGCCCTTCAACGAATATCAGGGGCATAATCGTCAGTCGCTCTATCGGCTGCGGCAGGACCCCCGCATACTGAGGCGGGCTGACACCTGGGATTACCAGTTCTTGTCCGGGATAGATCAGCGATGGATCGGCGAACTGGTTCGCCTGGATGAGGTCGTTGACGCTGACGCCATATTTCTTCGAGATTTCGAACAGACTCTCGCCGCGCTGGACGATATGCACCATCAACCTGGTTGGATCAAGCACTTCCGAGACATCTGCCGATGAGGATTCTTCAACGCCTGGTGAAGCGGACTCGGCATCTATCGCGGCTGCGGCAGATGCTATTTCAGCCCCAGGGATGATCAGGGTTTGACCAACGTAGACTTCGGCGGAACTGGTGATTCGATTTGCTGCGCCCAGGATATCCTCGTTGATCTGGTACAGTGCCCCAATGCTCTCCAAGGTCTCCCCAGGTTGAACAATATGGACAATCGCCAACACCGACTCCTCGGCGCTGTTTGGAGGTGGGATCAGGAGCCGCTGTCCGACTGAGATTGCGTCAGGATTAGATATGCCATTTGCATCAGCGATCTGATCCACCGTCAAGCCGTACTGAAGCGAGATTCGATACAGATTCTCTCCACGCTGAACGACATGCACCGCAATGCCAGGGACATCCTGAGCCAGAACATGCCACGACGTCAGGACAATGAAGAGGAGGTGTGTCAGAATCACACGCCCCCCACTCGCCGACGATCTATCCATCTCTTCTTCAGCCCGCTCCCTCGTCGAAACGTAGGCGATCGCCGATTTCGACGCGATCCAGGACATCAACGTTTGCTTCAAGATAGTATTGCGCTGGCGCTCGTGGCGCGTACATAGGTCTCCAGGGTCTGGCAAGCTGCTTATCGACGACCCTGGCTTCGCTGTCGAGCCAGATCACGCCAATGCTGAACAACATGAAAAACATGTGTATGGTCGTGTTTGTCCGGCTCTCTGACCGCGTGACGAAAAGCAACCCTTCATCGCTGGGAAGACGCGGGACAAACTGTAAGCCCTTCAAATGACAAAGAAAGCTTTCACACAGTCTGACCCGCGCCAGAATTACGCCGTTCGTGTCGGCATTACGCAGGATGCGCCGGCGACTCACGGGACGTAGAGAATTTGACCGACGAAGATACGGTTTGCGTCCGCAATGCGGTTGATGCGGATCAGGTCGGATATCCGCACGTTGAGCCGGATTGAGATGAGGTACAAGGTGTCCCCAGGCATCACCCGGTACGTCCGATATATCGGCGTGGACGTCGGCGGAATCGGTGTCGGTGGACTTTGAGTGATCGTCGGCACAACTGAGGTTGGCGTCGGCATACCAGATGTCGGGATCAGCAGCACCTGTCCGGCATAGACCAGATTGGGATTGACGATACGATTGAACCGGGCAAGGTCGCGGGAAGAAACACGGAACGCCGACGCAATCGACGACAGGGTGTCACCATATCGCACGACATAGCGAACGGGTTCGGCGGGCGGCACAGTTGGCGCACCTGCTTGCACGACAGCCGTCGGTTCGACAACCTGCGCCTGTACGACTGCGGTTGGCTCTATCACGATCACCTCAACCGCTTGCGTAACTTCAGTCACAACTGCTGTGGGACTCGGCAGTGCCGCGACCGGGATGATGAGCTGCTGTCCAATCGAAATGGCAGCGGTCTCATCAAGTCCATTGGCGATGATGATCGCCTCGGCAGTTGTATTGAACTGCCCGGCGATTGCAGAAACAGAATCGCCGCTGACGACCGTATAGGAGATCGCAAATGGGAACACCGTCAAATTGAGCGTCGGCGAAGGAGTCGGCGGAATCGGTGTTGTCGTCGGTGGTTCAGCGGTTGGGGGCACGGGTGTCGCAGTTGGCGGCTCAGCGGTTGGGGGCACAGGTGTAGCAGTCGGGGATTCCAGGGTAGGAACTGCGGTTGGGATGAGCGTAGAAGTTGAACTCGGCTCAATGATCACAACCTGAACGGTCGCCTCTTCGGTGATCTCCGCTGGCGGTTCGGTCATCAGGACAGTAGCAACAAGCGCCGTTTCTTCTGTGGCTTCAGCGATGACCACAACGGTAGCCTCAGCAGTTGCTGCATCCGGCGATACCACTTCCGTGACCTCGATAGTCGCTTCCGGCGTCTGCTCGGTCGCAGGAGCCACAACCGTTGGTTCCGTCATGACCTCGATGGTCGCCTCTTGCGTGGCAGATTCTTCTGTTGCGACCTCTGGCACCGGTTCCTGAGTCGCTGCCTCTTGCGTCACTTCTGGCTCGGCACTCACCTCTTCCGTCGGCTCGACCGCCGGAGCTTCGCCCGCGGCTATCAGCGAGGCGTCATCCAGGTAGACGACATTGTTCATCATGACCTGAAGGACTGTCGAGCGAACAAACACGGTCACGGAATCGCCTTCAGCAGTCGCCGTAACGGAAAGCTTGATGAATTCGTCGTAGGTACTCTGCGGTTCAGACCAGACAATGGTGTCGCTTGTTGCCTCGTCTCCGCCTGTGGGGTCGATGCCGATCTCAATCGTCATGTCGGCTTCAGCGGCGCTTGCGGATGTGTCATCGGCGCTGGAGGACCACAGCCATGCATGAATGCTGAATTCGAGCGGCGTGTCAGCCTTCAGCCCGGACACACGCTGATAGACCCCAGCAACATGTGCCGCGAAGAACGTGAAATACTGCTGCGCATCTGCGCCGCTCAGGATGCGAGGCGATCCCATACCGCTGATCGTATCGGATGCGGGGTAATATTCAGGCTGAAGTGCGCCTTCCGTTGTCAGAGACCAGGGAGTCCACCCTTCCGCAATTTGCCCCGGTACGACGCCGGCAACAGGATCAAAGGGCGCCTCAAAGCCAGGATTCACAAGCAAATTATCTTGACCGAATACCGAGCCAATCGGCAGACTTAAGCTGAGTAGTGCAAGCGCCAGCAGCAGCAGCCGTGCTTGTCCGCTTTTCATAGCCCTTCCTCCTAACGCACATCAATGCGTTTCTAAGTTTACATCGATTCACGGCAAACCGCCGTAAGCATCTCTATCGTCTATCGAAGTGTCCAACATCCATATGGAACTGTCTATGGGAAGACTGTCGGTTCCACCGTATACTGTTTGATAGACAATTCGCAAACCCATCGGCTTCGCCGCGAACAAATGCCAACGATCAAAATTGCCCTTTGTACTCTCGAGCTTGATCTGGCAGGTGTGGAAACATTGAAAGACAAGCGCAGCATCATCAAGTCGCTCCTCGCGCGCCTGCACAACACGTTCAACGTCTCTACATCCGAAGTGGATTTCCACGATCTCCCCGGCAGCAGTGTTATCGCCTTCGTCGTCGTGACAACCGCGACGAATCATGCGCACAGCACCGTTTCGACGATCCTGAATTGGATTGAGAAGCATTGTCCAGAGGCGGAGATCGTCAACCAGCATATCGAGATTCTGTAAAGTCGACAGTGTGCCGATTCGCGATTCGTTCAACCAAGCCGAGTCTATGCGCCTACATGAGTATCACACCAAGACACTGTTTGCCCGCTCCGGCATCCCCGTCCTGTCCGGCGAATTGGCTGGTACTCCAGGTGAGGCGCGCGCCGCCGCCGAAAGGTTCCGCATGCCAGTTGTGGTGAATGCGCAGGTGCTGGCAGACGAACGAGTCTTTAGGGTTGCGCAAACGCCTCTCTTTGTCGAGCAAATCGCGGCGGAGATGCTTTCCACTCAAATCGCAGGCTATCGTGTACACCAACTTCTTATCGAACCGATGATTGATGTCGCTCGCGAATTCGCCCTGGCGATCGAGTTTGACCAGTCACGCGGGCAGGTGGAAATTACGGCTTCAGCCCTCAACAGCAGACGTACCTGTTCAGAACTCCTCGACCCATTTATCGGCGTACAGGCTTATAAGTCGCGCTACCTGGCGAGCGGCATCGATCTTCCCAGTGAATTGTGGGCAGATTTTGTCAACATCACCCAAAGGCTGTATCAGTGCTACGTGGGATACGATGCAACAAGAGCGTCTATCCTTCCGTTGGCGCTGACCAGGGCGGGTGACCTCATTGCTTTGGGCGGCAAGCTTGACATCGATGACAGCGCACTTTTTCGCCAGACTGAGATCGCAGCCCTCCGCGACGTGCTGGCGGAGAACGATCTCCCCTCCAGACAGGTTGCCGAACACGTCCGGTTGTCACGTCTTCTGGGAGATATCGCCTGTATTGCCAATGGCGCGGGGTTGGCGATGATGACCGCAGACTCACTCGCCAATGCCCAAAGTACACTAAACCCCGGAGCAGTGATCGAGATTACCGGAGAACCGAATGTCGAACGTCTTCAGGCGGCGCTGCAAAGCTTGCCGTCCAACACGCGGGGCGTGATCATCAATCTTTTTTGTGACCGCTTCAGCGCCAACGATGCGGCAAAGGCTCTTATGGACTTGCTCGTCCTCGACAGCCTGAGCGTCCCCCTGGTAGTGCGGTTGGCGGGACAGGATGCCGAACGCGCGCATGAATGGCTTTCAGCGCAGCCAACCACGCTGTATTCCGTCACTTCGCTTGCTCATGCAGTCGAACTTCTGTCTCATAGCCTCTCTGATAAGGCGACATGGCAATCCTGATCAATCACGACACGGCGTTCCTTGTCCAAGGAATTACTGAACAGGCAGGGAGCTTCCATACCGCGCAGATGATCGCCTACGGGACGCCGATCGTGGCTGGTGTGACGCCTGAGATGGGCGGCGCGTGGGAGCATGGAATACCTGTCTTCGACAATATGCGCACTGCGGTTGAGGCAACCGGCGCGAACTCTTCCATCATCTTTGGCGATGGACCATCTGCGGTTGACGCCATCTATGAAGCGGTGGACGAGAATTTACGCCTCGTCATCTGTGTCACCGATGGTATCCCAACTCAGGATTCCCTGAAGCTGAAGTCCTATCTGGATCGCCATCCGCGCACGCGCCTTATCGGTCCCGGCTCACCCGGCGTCCTGGTGCCGGGACGCGCCAATGCGGGGATTATTCCAGGTTTTGTCGCGACAGAGGGTAAGGTTGGCGTTGTCTCGCGCAGCGCTTCGGTCGCCTACGAAGGGATGGAGATGATGTCAGCGGTTGGTTTCGGTCAATCGACATTCGTCGGCGTTGGAGGGGACTCCATCGTTGGAACATCGTTCGCCGAGGTACTGGCGCTTTTCGAAGAAGATCCCGAAACGTCCTGTATCGTACTTATGGGTGAGGTGGGAGGGGCAGCGGAGATCGAGGCAGCAGCCCAGATCAGCATCCGCATCACCAAACCCGTCATCGCCTATCTGGTGGGGCGCTCGGCGATTCCGTTTGTGCGAATGGGACACGCCGGGGCGATCATCACGACGCCCGACACTACAGTTGAAGCGAAAGAAGCGGCGTTGAAAAGCGCCGGTGCATTGATCGCCCACTCGCTGGAAGATATCGTCTCCCTGCTTCACGTTACCGGGCACGCTAGCGACCAATGAGCGTGCAGAATTGGGTCGGATTGGTCTCGCAGGATGCAGCCGCTGCGACCAGCAGATAAGCCAGCAGAAGGATCAGCGCACAACCACCGCCCACAACAATACATCCGCACCCCGGCACAGGTCCCGCACCGAACAAACCGAATATCAGCTCAAATACGCTGCTGATCACTTCGATCCCGACGCCGATAATCTGGAGTCCGAAGCCAAGTACGAGAGCCAGCACGCAGCACAGACACGCAATTCCCACCGCAAGCAGTACTGGACTTCCCTGGAACACTGTAAGAATATCCATCACATCACTCCGGGCAGTCGCCTCCCAGGCTGGACACAGAAGACCATTCCTCACTTTCATTGGAACGCCCATAGCACTCGCAGTAGACAGATCCGTCTTCGCTCCCCGCCCACAGCGCGTAGGTTATCTGCGTTTCAACGCACAAACCCCCTTCGGTCACCGCACGGACAACTCCATTGGAAATGCCGACTCCTCGCGTTTCTGCTTCCATGATCAACCACACCCGGAGTTCCTGCCCCGGCGCTGAGCCTGTCGCAATCCGCAGATCCCCTTGGACAGCCAGCACCAGCAGGAGACAGGGCGTCAGCAGAAGCAGAAACCAGACGATCAGCGCGACACCACATCCTGCCCGCCTGATCGCTCGCCATCGTGGCGGTTGAACCGCTCGCTCCTGCCTCAAATCATCAGCAACCTCAACAGTCATTCAACCGAGTCCTCAGCAAACCGCATTATGATCTGATCTTCGGAATCGTAACTCACATGTACAAACCAGGGTACAGCACGGTTCGCATCCAGCACGCGCGGCAGAATGAGTGGAAGGTCCTCCACCAGATCATATCTGGCAATCTCTGACATAGGAATCCAGTGCAGCGTTCCCTCAGCGCTCTGTGAGAGAACCTCGCGCGACGGCGCTTGACCAATGAATACGAACAGGATGATGCCTGACGAACCACCTGTATCAATGTTATAGATCGCGCGCAGCTCAAGAACTGTGACGTCCAGCCCGGTCTCCTCCTGGATCTCGCGTCGCGCGCTGGAGAGCGGGTCTTCGTCGCGTTCGATGTGTCCGCCTACCCCGTTGTACCGATTCGGAAACACGCGCTTGGTCGGCGCTCGTCTCATCAGCAGGACGTCATCTCCGTGCAAAAGAAAACATAGCGTACGCGGAATAGTTAGCCAGCGTCCTCGTGTCGCATCTGCGCCCTGCTCGCTCGCCCCCAATATCTGCCACTCCCATAACTCCCACGCTGCTGCGTTTGTTTCGCGCGGGGCTGCATGATAACCTTATTGAAGTTGCGAAACTCACCGCTCAATTGGCTCGATTGTAGCGCTGTTGAGTCTTCGCCAACATAGCGTACATTCAACAAAAGAGGCAGGGCAATGGCTCAGACCGTTGAAGGCGCGTTGCGCCAGGCAGGCTTTGAAACCGACGGCGTCATCTATGTTATGGTGCGCCTGACAGCCAATGGCACTACGGCGGCGGCAGGGATTCTGGCGCAGATAGGTGAGCCTTTCGCATCCCTCGTCGCAGATAAACACGAAGTCACTCTGATCATTCCGCAGGAAGTCGTGGAGGATTTCCGTCCCCGCTTCCGTGACCACCAGATCAGCGAGACTCTGTACCGACTTATCACCCTGGATGTCGTCCTGGAACCTACGCTCGTTGGTTTCATGGCGCGGCTGAGTACTGCGCTGGCAAGCGCAAAGATCAGCATCCTGCCGTATGCTGCCTTCAGCCGTGATCATCTCCTGGTTCCGGCGGATCAGTTCGACCTAGCCATGAAGACACTCCGTGATTTGCAGTCCAGCCTGTGAAGAACGGCTGAGATAAGGGATCGCGCGCACTCGTATGGACATTCACCTGTTTGACTCTGCTCCTGTTCCCAAGGAACAGGTTCGTATTGAAGAACTTGAAGTCGCTGTCTATCCAGACCATTTCCGTATTTTCATCCATATACGGGTGAGCTTGTTTCAGGAACGCCCTAACCTCCTTTTGGTCGCGCGCGCCCTCGACGGACGGATTGCCGCTGAACTAAGTATCATCGAAACCATGCACCACGACATGGAATTCACGATGCACCTGCGCGGACGCGATGACACCGCGGGGCAATATACTCTTGTGGCGGAACTGTTCTACGACACACGAAATCCTCCGCAGGATATCCGAAAACAACCCTTCACCGTGCCACCAGAAACGGGCGACACCCAATCGTGACTCCTCGCCTACTGTGGTTTACCCCAGAGCATTATCACCAGTTGTTGAGCAATGCTCTGGAACATGCGCCCGATGAAGCCTGCGGCGTCCTCATCGGCGTCACTTCGCATACTGGCATCGTCAATGTCGAGCAGCTCATCATGCTCGACAATATCGCGTCAGATCGCCGTGTAAACTTTCGCCTTGACGATGAACAGCTTGCCAGAGTCGTCGGAGGGATTGCCTCATCTGACAGGGAGATTGTGGGGTTCTTCCATTCGCACCCGAACGGCGACGTCATCCCGTCGGAAAGCGACGTTGCCCTAGCAAGCTATCCGGATGTGCCGCAGATTATCGTCGGTCTGCGTCATAGCCCCCCCTCAGTTGCCGCATGGCGCATCGCTTACGGGGCGGTGAGCCGAATTGACATTACAGTCGGCGATGTTGCGCCCTCACAAGCACCCCAAGGATTGTCCGATTTCCAGAAAGCACTCATCTTGGTTTCAGCGGCTTTGGCACTGCTTCTCGTAATTACTTCGGCGCTCGCCCTGCTGCCGCCTGCACCAGAAATTCCACGCTGATCGCCAGATGGTGCCATCAGGCTAGAGCGATGGTGTACTCAAGGAGACTCTCGATGCCACTCACAGCCTATATCTTTGCCGCTCTCGCGGGTATCCTCTTAGGAGGTGTAGTCAATATCCTTGCCGATGACTTACCTCGACGACGGATACCAATCTTCCCGCCCAGGTATCCCGATGGCACGCCCCGACCGATGAGTGCATGGCTGGGGATTAGCGCGTTTCTCCTAGGGAAACGGGTCACTCCGTCTGGCTCAAGTCTGAGTTGGCGCTACCCGCTGGCAGAGCTGTTCACTGCAGGACTGTTCGTTCTGACGCTCGCCGCCACTGCCGACGATCCCAAAATGACTCAGCTCCAACTTGTGTTCTGGCTCGCCTACATGGTCATCTTCGCTTTGATAACCGTGATCGATTTGGAGCATCGTCTCATCTTGTTTGTCGTAGTCATCCCCGCCTGGGGTATCGCCCTACTGGATGCGGCGACGACAAACTACGGCGCAGATTTTGGACAAGCACTAATCGGCGGCGCAGTTGGCTTTGGGGTCTTCTTCCTGCTCTACCTTGGCGGCTTCCTGTTTGTCTCTATCAGCGGTACGCTGCGCGGGCACAGCACTACCGAAGTGGCATTTGGCTATGGGGATGTGCTGCTGATCACGCTGTCAGGCTTCATGCTCGGCTGGCAACCGCTCATCCCAACGATGTTCCTGACCGTATTCCTTGGCGCACTTGGGGCTTTAGCCTGGATTCTTTCGCGGTCTTTGTCGCGTACGGGCTACAGTCTTTTTACGCCCCTTCCATACGGACAGTACATCGTCATCGCAACGATCATCCTCCTGCTATTTGCGACCGAGCTGACTGCGGTCCTTTATCGTCCGACCTGATTTGGCTGACGCTCTATGATACCGCCGCCGAGACAGACGTCTCCATCGTAGACGACTGCCCCTTGTCCGGGTGTGACGCCTCGCACAGGATCATCGAATTGAACGCGAATACGCCCATCGTCCATCGGCTCAACAAGGGCGGGAACCGGCTTCGCTTTATAGCGAATCTTGACCTCGGCATGAAACGCTGAGTCCGATATCTTCCCGCTGATCCAATTCACGCGGCGTGCAGTGAGCGTCAGATCTCCGAGCGCATCGGACGCGCCCACAACCAGCAGATTGTCCTCAATGCTCATATGAACTACATAGAGTGGCTCGCGGGAATCCACACCCAGCCCTCGGCGCTGTCCAATCGTGTAGTTTGCCAGCCCACGATGTTCGCCGACGATCTCGCCAGTCGTCTTCATGATCGGACCAGGAGTCATCACATCCGGCGCGTACTCGCGCAGGAACCGCCTGTAATCCCCATCGCCTAGAAAACAGAGATCCTGGCTGTCTTTCTTCGATGCCGTCGGCAGCCCGAATCGTTCAGCGATCCGACGCACTTCTGCCTTTGGCAGCGCACCAACAGGGAACAGCGTCCTGGCAAGCTGCGCCTGTCCCATGACGCTCAGGACGTAGCTCTGATCCTTCCCTTCATCAACTCCTTTCAGAAGGCGATAGCGTCCTTCGGCGTCGCGTTCGATGCGAGCGTAATGCCCCGTTGCCAGGAAGTCGGCGTCGAGAGCCAGCGCGTTGTTCAGCAGGAAGTCAAAACGAATCTGGCGATTGCACTCGATGCAGGGGTTTGGCGTATTGCCTTCGCGGTGCTGGTCGATGAAGAACTGCACCACAGTGTTACGGAATGTCGACCTGGTATCAAGGACGTAGAACGGAATGCCCAATCTGTCTGCGATCCGCCGCGCGTCCGACATCTGATCAGGGGTGCAGCAGCGATTGTGCGCGCCCCCAACGCTGGTCTCTTCCGACCAAAGACGCATCATGACGCCGACCACCTCATAGCCCTGTTCGACCAGAAGCGCCGCGGCGACTGAGCTATCTACGCCGCCGCTCATCGCGACGACTACCCGCATGTCTCTCACACCCTTCATCGCGTCTTCCATAACGAGTCTAGTGGAATTCGTACAACCCACTGCTGGAAAGTGTTCTGGCGCGCTCAACAGAGGTTCGCAGCGCCTCAACGGCGTACGCCACATCGTCTTCGGTTGTGCTGCGTCCTACTGTCAGGCGAACGCTGCTCAACGCCGCTTCACGAGACAGCCCCATCGCAAGAAGCACATCCGACGGTTCCGGATTCCCCGTTTTGCAAGCCGATCCGCTGCTCGCCATAACACCTCGGGTATCGAGGTGCATCAGCAGCGTATTTGCCTCGACGCCATCCACAACAAAGCTTGCGTGAGATGGCAGGCGTTCAGTGCGGTGTCCGGTGAGTGTGGTCCCCGGTATATGAGCCAGAACTTCGTCAATGAGCAGATCGCGCATCCTGAGGTAATGCGCGGTGAACTCGTCGAAACTGTCGTTTGCAATTTCGAGCGCCTTCGCCATCCCGACAACGCCCGGCGTATTGACAGTCCCAGACCGCCTCCCGCGCTCGTGACCGCCTCCGGTCTGTGTCGGGTGCAGGTTCATGCCGTCGCGGACATAGAGCAGCCCCACCCCCTTTGGACCGTAGAACTTGTGCGCCGAAAGGCTCAGCATGTCAACATTGAGCTGCTGAACGTCGAGACGCACCTGCCCGCCTGCCTGCACTGCATCCGTGTGAAACAGTATTCCCCGTGAGCGAGCAAGTGCGGCAAGTTGACCAATAGGTTCGATCGTGCCCACTTCGTTATTCGCTGCCATAACCGATACCAAACGGGTAGAAGGCTGTATCACCTCAGCGACATCCTCGACATCAACCCTTCCATCCTGATCGACTGCGACCAGCGAATAGGTGCAGCCCGGCTCGTCGGCTGTCAAAGCCAGAGTTTTGCCAACTGCCGGGTGTTCAACAGCCGAGGCGACCAGGTGAACTTCACTTTGCACGCTTCGCGCATATGATGCGACTCCCCGTATTGCCAGATTATCACTTTCTGAACCGCCGCTCGTGAAGATAATTTCATCTGGCTTGCAGTTCAGAATTCTGGCTATCGTTTCGCGCGCCGTTTCAAGCGCGCGTTCCGCCCGCCGCCCTTCACTATGCGACGAGGAGGTGTTCCCGTATACGTCAGAATAATACGGGAGCATAGCGTCCAGCACACGGGAATCCATCGGTGTCGTAGCGGAGTGGTCAAGGTAGACCATGCGTCTCGCCATGCTCACATCACCTAATCAGCCATTTCGGGAAGAGCCATTGTACAACGCCTGGGCTGATGATTGCAGACGGATAATTGCGCCGTGCGAACAGACGCAAACGCGGTATCATAGAGGCGGTTCCGCACAACCCACTGTGATCTCGTCTGCCCTGCCGCCGCTGCTGCGGTCATGGGCAAACTGCTTGCAGCAAGGCATTCAGAAAGGTAGTCAATATGTCCGTGATTGAACAGATTCAGGCGCGGGAAGTTCTAGACTCGCGCGGGAATCCGACAGTCGAAGTCGAAGTAACTCTGGCTGATGGCGCTTTCGGTCGCGCTATCGTGCCGAGCGGCGCCTCTACCGGCGAACACGAAGCCCTCGAACTGCGCGACGGCGATAAGCGCCGTTTTGGCGGCAAAGGCGTTCTGCGCGCGGTCGGAGCCGTGAACGGTCCCATCGCCGAGGTGCTGAAAGGGATGTACGCCCTGAATCAGATTGATGTCGACCAGCGTATGCTGGAACTTGACGGCACATCCAACAAGGGCAATCTCGGTGCGAACGCTATCCTTGGCGTCTCCCTTGCAGTCGCCAAAGCCGCCGCAATCTCCGTCGATATGCCGCTCTACGCCTACGTGGGAGGGGTCCACGCGCATGTCCTGCCGGTGCCTATGATGAACATCATGAATGGCGGCAAACATGCGTTGGGCAGCACCGATTTCCAGGAATTCATGATCATGCCAGTCGGTGCCGGCTCATTCCGCGAGGCGCTCCAATGGGGTGTGGAGATCTACCAGGCGCTTAAGTCGGTGCTGCACAAAACTGGGCACAGCACCAATGTCGGCGACGAAGGTGGTTTTGCGCCCAGCCTCGGTTCAAACCAGGCGGCGCTCGATGTCATCATGGAAGCCATCGTCAAAGCGGGCTACACCCCTGGTGAGCAAATTCGCATCGCCCTGGACCCCGCGGCATCCGAAATCTACAAGGATGGCAAATATCATCTGGAGATCGAAGGGCGCATCCTAGCCGGTGAAGAGATGGTCGAATTCTGGGCGGACTGGTCGCGCCGCTATCCTATCATCTCCATTGAGGATGGTCTGGCAGAAAATGACTGGGAGAACTGGTCACGACTGGTTGCGGCGATTGGCGACCGCATTCAGGTCGTCGGCGACGACCTGCTGGTGACAAATGTTGAGAAGGTGCGTCGCGCCATCAAGGA
Organism: Anaerolineae bacterium; assembly: GCA_013360465.1. Classification (GTDB taxonomy): domain Bacteria; phylum Chloroflexota; class Anaerolineae; order Aggregatilineales; family Phototrophicaceae; genus Flexifilum. The sequence goes on from JABWBO010000002.1 coordinate 125,145, forward strand.
AAAAGCAGCGAATGCACTGCTCTTCAAACTCAATCAGATTGGCTCATTGACCGAGGCACTTGCCGCGGCACAGCTCAGCCAGCGTCACAATATGGCGGTCATCTCCAGCCATCGCAGCGGCGAAACCGAAGACACCACCATCGCCGATATTGCCGTTGCTATGAACGCCGGACAGATCAAGACTGGCGCTCCTGCCCGCACCGATCGTGTTGCCAAGTACAACCAACTGCTGCGCATCGAAGAAGAACTGGGCAGCGCTGCGCGCTATGCGGGTCTGTCGGCATTCACCAATCTCAATCTCGACCTATAATTCCAGCCACCCATTCCAGGCGCTTTGCACTCGAAAGGTTCAACCGTGATCAGAAGCCGCATCAACGGAAAGCGCACCAAGATTGTCGCGACTATCGGGCCTTCCTCGCGCGATGAGAATACGCTTCGGCAGATCATCCGCGCCGGCTTGGATGTCGCGCGAATCAACTTTTCGCACGGCGATCACGAAACGCATAGTCAGGCGATTGATGATGTCCGTCGGATCGCTTACGAGGAAAATGCCGTCGTGGCGATCATGTGCGACATTCAGGGTCCCAAACTTCGGGTTGGGCGCATCGCCAATGAACCGCTTGTCCTGGGCATCGGTGATCCCATCACGCTTTCCCTTGATCCTGCGGACGGTTCTGGCAACGTCGTTCAGCTGCCACATCCCGAATTCGTTCAGGATATCAAAGCCGGGATGCAGCTCCTGCTCGACGATGGCAAGCTGGAGTTCAAGGTCAACGCCACAACCGGACGCACGCTCGTTTGTGAGGTTGTCGTACCAGGCGAGCTGTTCAGTCGCAAAGGCGTGAGCGCCCCAAATGCGCGCCTTACCTTGTCGGCGATTACTGAGAAGGATCGCTCTGACATCGAATTCGCGCTCTCCAAAAAGACCGAGTACATCGCCATGTCTTTCGTCCGCAGCCCCGATGATCTCCGCGAAATGCGCTGGTTGATCAAACATCTGGGTGGTGGTGCGGCGGTGATCGCCAAAATCGAGAAGCACGAAGCGCTGGAAAACATCGAGGAAATCATTGCCGCGAGCGATGGAATCATGGTCGCTCGCGGCGATCTTGGCGTCGAGACACCGGCAGAAGAGGTCCCTTTTCACCAGAAGCGGATCATCCGTCTGTGCAACGCCTCGGCAAAACCAGTCATTACCGCTACGCAGATGCTCAACTCGATGGTGGAAAATCCCCGCCCGACTCGTGCAGAAGCGAGTGATGTCTATAACGCCATCCTGGATGGCACCGACGCGGTCATGTTGAGTAACGAGACGGCTTCGGGATTGTATCCAGTCCGGGCAGTTGAGACGATGGTCAACATCGCCGCAATTGCCGAACAAAACATCTCGCGTCCCGCTGGCAGCCAAGATCGCTCGGTCATGCTGCATGACGCGGAAGGACGCGAGGCTGTATCGGATGCAATCAGTCAGGCAACCTGCCAGATCGCCGAAACGCTGGGCGTCAAGGCAATCGTGACATCAACCATGTCTGGCTATACCGCGCGACGTGTCGCCAAAGAGCGTCCGCGCACACCCATCGTCTGTGTCACCCCAAACGAACTCACTTACCGGCGCATGGCGCTGGTATGGGGAGTCGTTCCGTTATTGGTGCCGGAATTTAAGTCAATCGACGAGATGTTGGGCATCGTGGTTCGTGCAGCGCACGACGAGCAGCTGGTCAATACCGGCGACATGCTCGTCATCATCGCCGGCGTGCCGTTTGGCGTCGGAGGTCAAACGAACTTCCTGAAGGTCCATCGTGTCGGCGAGCAGAACGAACTGGACGTCCCCTAACCCGTGACGTTCATATTTCTTCGCCGTCCACAAACTCAATCGTTTGCGGCTGCGGGGCCATTCGGTAGCCGCCCGTGTCGGTTCGTGGCGCTCGGTTGTCTTGCGATTCTCGCGTATAGGCAGCCGGAGCATGTTCGACGCGGGCGGCAACCGGCGTTACACAATAGGGGCAGATATCCCAGCCCAGTTCAAGCATCCGTCCACAACGCGTGCATGGGCGTTTCAGTCGCGTATGGCAGTTAGGACAAGCCTGCCAGTCCTCTTCAACGCGCTGTTTACACCCTGGACAGGTCGGTTTCTCCTCGATTTCCTGAAGCAGTGCTTCTTCCTCAAGCGACCGCTCATACGCCTCAGATAGCGTTTCGCGAGGGCGCAGGAAGATATAAATGAGTAAACCGGGAAGCGTTAGCACAACGACCAGCAGTGTAACCAGAATCTGCGCCAGGGCATCTCTGGAACGAGCACGCATGTCGCGGTAGGTCCACACGATCATGGCGAGCCAGAATGCAACCAGGACCATTCCGCCGTAGACCGCGCCAATTGTCAGCAGACCGCCCGTATCGCCGAGATCGATCCCGAACATCATCCCCCCTGCTCTTCCGTAGTCGGTATGGGTGCAATGGTCTGGTCCACAAGCAGCTCAACCTTTCGCACCAGCACATCATATTGATGTCCTGATGCATAAAAGCGCATATTCAGCAATGAGACCGGTCGCTTACCGAGCAATTCTAGCGTGGGCAGCAAATTGTCACTTTCGTAAGTGTACCATCGGTCTGGATTAATCATCTCATGCCGCTCGATACACGTATCGCAAAGCGGAGGATAATCGGAAACGATCGGGTCCTCGTGGGTGAAGAAGCCATGGATCCAGTGCTGGATTTCGCTATTCCCGGCGGTATTGAACTCCATCCGCATCATTAGTGGGCATTCGCTTCCATCGACGCCGCACAAGTTCAGTGAATGCGAGCGTATCTTGAACGTGACGCGCACAGAAATGTGCCGGAAGCTAGAGACATCTACGCCTTCGTTGCCATAAAAGAGCTGAATACAGCGGGTTTCGCCGTGCGATTCGGCATTCTCTCCACGAAACAGCTGCAGAGCGGGGAATCCATCCTCAGTGATCAGCTCAAAACGACCGACCGGTCCGCTGTCTTGCAGGCTGCTGCACCGCCAGATCGATGGACTCGCTTGGTCCGAGGCAGTATTGTAGTCGAGTACGTTGTCAGAGGAAAATGTGGCAGCGCCTAAAACATTCACCAACGCCGGTGCATAATAAAACTGCGATGGGTCTTCAAGGGACGACATGCCCTGTTGCGCCGCCGGTATCGGGAATGGACGCTGATCGGCTGTCACCAACCGGGCGCTGCCTTCGTAGTTGACTACCTGAAGATGGGCATCGCCTACCGCAATGCTGTAGCGCCCCGGTGCTTCCAGGAAGACACGCGCTCCATTTCGCGTTTCAATGATGACCGTTACAACCCGCGACAACCCTTCTGTGATCTCGACATCGAGTTCGCCGGTGAGGTCGTCGAGATAGACCGAATAAGATTCGCTGCTCCAGTCGAAGCGCGGGCGTACGAAGTAGCGAACGACGACCGCCGCCCCATCCTTAACTATCACCCGCGCGACGACTAGGCTATCCTGGTTGGGGTCGCGAAACGTGATTTGAGCCTGTGACTGCGGCGTCGCAACGACATCTCCACTTCCCAGGTTGCGTTCATTGCGTACAGCCTGCTCAATGAGATCCGCGCTGATCAGCGATGCTGTAGCCCTACTCACCTGAAGCTGCGCGCGCATCGGAATTGTCGACTGAAAGACAAAGTAGTGGAGACCAACGAGAGCCAGCGCCGCCATCACACAGAAAACTGAAAAGCAGAGCAGCACAATTCCCCATGCAAGCTGCTGACGATTCCGCAGAGCCGGCACAGCCGGGATAGTGCCTGTAGATGTGCTGGCAGTACTCATGCGTTCGATGACTCTCCCCGCGCAACCAAGGCAGAGCATTATAGCACAGCCAGCATCACCCTCTCAGGAATGCGAACGGCTTAGTATAATTCCAAACATGATGACCAGTATTCTTGGGGGTGTAGTGTCATGTCGGGTCACAGCAAATGGTCAACAATCAAGCGGAAAAAAGGTGCAGAAGACGCGAAGCGTGGAGCGCTCTTCACCCGGTTGGCGCGTGACATCGCAGTAGCGGCGCGCGAAGGTGGGAGTGACGAAAACGCGAATGCTCGTCTGAAACTGGCGGTTCAGAAAGCCAGGGCAGCGAATATGCCAAAAGACAATATCGAGCGCGCCATTCAGCGGGGTTCAGGCGGCGGTGATGATGGTATTGTGATGGAGGAGATCACCTACGAAGGATATGGTCCCGAAGGCGTGGCTATTCTGGTCGATGCGTTGACTGACAACAAGAATCGCACACTCGGTGACGTGAAACGCATTTTCAACAAAGCGGGCGGCAATATGGCGTCCGCGGGATCGGTTTCCTGGCAGTTTGAGCAAAAAGGCTACATTCTGGTCGATGGCGCTGGCGTGAATCCTGACGACCTGTTCATGGCAGCAGCCGACGCCGGAGCCGACGATGTCATCCCCGAAGATGACGCCATCGCCGTGTACACCCCGCGCGAGCAGTTTGGCGCGGTCGAACTTGCCCTGGTACACGCCGGCTACACGATAAGTGACTCTAGCCTGAAGTGGGTATCCAAAAACGAATCTGAGGTCCCCATCGAACGAGCCGTGCAGAATCTCAAGCTTATGAGCGATCTGGAAGAGCTGGACGATGTCCAGGGCGTTTCGTCTAACCTGATGATCACTGACGAAGCACTTGAAGTCTTCGACACCCAGTGATGCTGTCACTTGGCATCGATCCAGGAACCGCAACGGTCGGCTACGGCTTTGTAAGGGAGCTGCGCGACGGCTCCCTTCAGACTGTGGAGTACGGTGTCATCACCACCTCCCCGTCTCTGACGATGCCGCAGCGGTTGGAGATCATTCACGATCAGCTCAGCGCCCTGATCGCACAGCATCGACCTGATCGTGCAGGGGTCGAGGAGATGTTCTTTGGAAAGAATATCACGACCGCCATCACGGTTGCGCAGGGGCGCGGCGTGATCCTGTTGACCCTGATCAAAGCGGCGCTTTCTGTTCACGAATACAAGCCGAACTATATCAAGCAGGCGATAGCAGGATATGGGGGAGCCAAGAAACCTCAGATGCAGGAGATGGTCCGTATGCTCCTGGGATTGGATGCCATCCCGCGTCCTGACGATGCCGCGGATGCGCTGGCAATCGCCATTACCGATCTGAACAGCGCGCATTCCGAATCAGAAAGCACCTGGATATGATCGCGAGTTTGCACGGCTCCCTCGCCTCCCTGACGCCTGACCAGGCGATTGTCGTGGTTAGCGGTGTTGGGTATCGCGTGATGATCCCCAGAAACAGTGTGCAGGCGAGGGAAGGCGACGAAATCCTCCTGCATACCGAAATGATTGTCCGTGAAGATGCTATCACGCTGTTCGGCTTCAGCACGCCTGCTGAACGTGACCTCTTCAACCTGCTGACGACGGTATCCGGTGTGGGTCCGAAACTAGCTCTAAACATTGTCGGCACGATGAGCCTTGACGGCTTGCGGAATGCCATCGCCAGTGGGCATCCTGAAATGCTCACCCGCGTGCCAGGTATTGGGAAGAAGCTGGCAGAGAAGATCATGTTTGAGCTTAAGGACAAACTGAAGAGCGGTGACGGGTTGGTCGCCGTGACAATGCTGAGCGATGTGAATAAGGATGTGATGGACGCTCTCGCCGGCTTGGGTTACAGCATCGCCGAAGCGCAGGCGGCGCTCTCCGCAATCCCGCCTGAAACGCCAGAGGCTTTCGAGGAGCGTCTGCGACTCGCGCTTCAGTACTTTGTCTAGCTTCGGAGTAAGCGATCTGTAGGGAAAACCGCGATGATGAATGAAGATTTGATCGGACGGCGCGTTTCCGTGCTGGACAAAGGGTTCGTCGAGCTGCTCGACATGATGCCACATCCCTTAAGCGGCGTATCTGCCGATCTGTCCATTGTCAACGCGGCGCGTGTCAGTTTCCTCGGCGAAAGCAAAGGCGAAGAGGCGGACAAGAAACTCCTCTTCTATCTCCTGCGCAACCATCACACCAGCCCATTTGAGATGGTGAAGTTCAAGTTTCGCACACATGCGCCTCTTGTCACCTATTGGCAGTGGGTGCGACATCGCACGTTTCACTACATGAACGCCAATGCGCAATCGGGGCGCTATACTCCGTTCGACGAGGACGATTTCTACGTGCCGAGCGTCTGGCGTAAGCAGTCAGCCAGCAACAAACAGGCTAGCGAAGGTGAAGTGTCGCCTGAAACAGGTCAGGCGCTCACCGAAGCACTGCTTGCGCACTATGATCGTGGTTATGCCCTTTACCGACAGGCGTTGGAGGACGGCGTCGCCAAAGAAATGGCGCGCCTCTTCCTCCCAGGATTTAGCGTTTACTACACCTGGGTGATGAGCGTCGACGCGCTCAATCTAATGCACTTCCTGAAGCTGCGCATGGCTTCCGATGCTCAGACCGAAATTCGTGTCTATGCGACCGCCATCTACGAACACTTCTTCAAGCCTGCCCTTCCCTGGACTGCCGAAGCATTCGAGCAGTACATTTTGAAGGCTGATGGGACTACCTGATGAAGAATAGGTTTAGACCTGGCGGGATCTAGGGACGCGATTAATCGCGTCCGACACGGCGGACGGCAGGCAAGAATGCCGTCCCTACGAATTGCGCCAACTCTAAATCGTTTCTCCATGAGCAACCACGTCGGGCGATAACCCCAGAGCGGGTCTAATTAATCGGGATGAGCATCCCGCCGATGGCGGCGCACAATTGAACACCGGTGCTGTCGAATGGTCGCACCTCCCAGAAATAGCGAGCCTGCCCATCAAACAACGTATTGCCAAAATCAGTGGTCGTCTCGCCAACTATCGTCACGAACACGGTGCTTCGCGCCTCGTCATATAACGTCACGCGATACGCGACTGCGCTCGAAACGCGGGTCCACGTCACACGGGCATTTTCCCGGCGGTTAAACGTCAGCGCGGTTTGGTCGTACTGAATACCAAACGCCGCGCAAGCCTCTCGTGTTGGCGAGGTAAGTAACACGGCGTTGACCATATCGAATGTCGGCACTGGCGTGCCTTCTGGCTGTGGCGTTGGCGATTCCAGAGGTGTTGCCGAGGGGGTGAGCGTCCATTCTGGAGGCAGAGTCGCTCGAATCACGGGGGTAAGCGAAGGTTCGGGTGTATGCAGAACCGGTGTATTGGTCGGCTGCGCCTCCTCAACTGCCGGCGCAGTTGGTGGTTGTATCGCCGGCTGCGGCGTCCCACAGGCGCTCAAGACGAGCATGAGCGTGATCGTTACGCTGGCGATTATTCGCTGCATGATTCCCCCGAACGTCTTATTGTTCAATTCCAACCACAGACCCGATGACGACCAGCGTGATCACCATCAGCAGGATAACCGTCCCCATCAGCACATAGATCACGACTGAGGCGCGTTCTGGTGGCAGCTCGCCAACATAGCCTATCATGAGGCGCCAGCCAACCGCGTACATGATGACTCCGGCTCCTGCCGAGAGCAGCGCAGGCACGAGGACCGTTTGCGCTGAGAAGAAGTAGGACAGATACACATTATCTACCATCGGCATCAGAAGCAGCGTCAGCCCGATAGAATACACCATAACCAGCCCGATCCGCTGGTATCGCTTCAACGATAGGATCTGCCCTGCCAGGCTGGAATGAACCTCACCGCGCTTCGATGCCTTCACAGGTTGTCCTTCGGCGCATCTGCAGCGTTGATCATATGTGCAGAGGCGCGCACAAAGTATTCGACTATGACGCTGCGCATCGGCTCCGCGATGCCGACCTCATCGACGGATGCGATCATATGGCTCAACCAGTGATCGTGCGCTTCCTGATCGATGACGAAGGGGTTGTGGCGCATTTTCAGCCGGGGATGTCCGCGCTCCATCCCGTACTCCTGTGGTCCTCCGAAAAACTGGCAGAGGAAAAGGAACTGCCACCGCTTTCCAGATTCGAGGTCCTCAGGAAACACTGCTCGCAGAACCGGGTCGCGTTCGACACGATCGTAGAAAACATCGACCAATCGGCGAAAGGTTTCTCTTCCGCCGACAAGCTCATAAATTGTAGGCTGATCAGGAAAAGTCATCTGTCTGCTCACCAAAGTTTGTCTGGACAACACCAACTGTGACGGTAGAATCGCTCACTACGACATTCAATTATACGTCATTCGTCTGGTTCCACTCCCTGAGGAGCATCAAAACATGATTTGTAGTCAGCGGCGAGTAGCGATGCTCATCCTTGCTGTCTTGATGATGGCACTTCTTCCTGCACTTACCGAGGCACAGGATGATGCGTCTATCCGCGTGGTCGGTTCGGGTTTGGCGTTGCCGGTCCTGGAAACCATCGCTGCGCAGACCGACATCGCTCTCGAAACCTCAATTGTCGGCTCCAGCGCTGGTGCGTCCGAGTTCTGCGGCGGCAGCGCTGATATTGCAGTTCTCACCCGTCCGCTCAATCAGGAAGAAGAAGCGGCTTGTACTGCCAACGGGATCGTCTTTCGAGAGTTCCTGCTAGGACACAATATCCTGACGCTGGTCGCGAACGCCACCGACCCTGTACCGCAGTGCCTCACTACAGATGATCTTGACGTTCTGTTTGCGCCGAGTGCAACCGCCACGAACTGGTCGGTGATCGCCGGCGACTCGGTTGATATGCCTGTAACGCTCTTTGCGCCGTCCCAAACCAGCGTAGCCTACGCGCTTCTGGATGAGCTGGTTACGGGCGTGGAACTCCGCCGTGATGCCGCAGTGAACACCCTGGATGACACCACGGCGATCCTGACGGCGGTGAGTGCCACACCGGGCGCACTCGGCGTTCTAGTTAGTCCCGCTGCACTGCCTGAGGGACTTCGCGCAGTTGAGCTTGATAACGGCGTCTCCGGATGTGTTACCCCGACTGTTTCGAACGTTGAGCGCCGCATCTACCAGGCAGCCAATCGCCTTTTTGCCTATGTCGACGAAAACCGGGTCGAAGCAGCGAGTCAAGTTCTCGAACGCGCCTTCTCTGCTGAAGGCTTGGTAGCCGTCGCCCTGGCGGATTATTCCAGCCCCAGCGACGAAGCCGTCACTCGGAATCAGGCAGTGCTGTCGGATGGTTTGACCGGACGGCAGTTCAGCCGCGACGTCACCGCTTTCTCAATTTCGGAAAGTCTGGTTGGAGAGATAGGTATTGGCGGAGCGGGGGAATCCAGTACCTACCTCCAGGGTTTGACCGCCGCATTTTCCACGAGCTATCCGGGCGTGGTCCTGAATCTCACGGTGGAAGGAGTTGCGGCAGGAACACGGAAGTTCTGCAACGGCGAGATCGACATCCTGGCGGCATCCACACCGCTCACCGAAGATCAGTTAGCCGCCTGTGCGCAGAACAACGTGATCCCTGAGTCGTTTTACATGGGCAGCACTGCCGCTGTTGTCGTTACCCGCGCGGATGCGGATTACGCGATCTGTCTGACTCCCATTGAAGTCGCGCGCCTGTGGGGCGCCACCGATGAAGGCATCATTGAAAACTGGAGTGCCCTGCGTGAAGGTCTGCCCGATCTTGCGGTGACGCCGTTCAGCCCAGTGGGCGGAAGCCTTGTCCGCGACTTGCTGGTACTCAGCGCTGACCTCGATCAGCCCATCTCGCCTCGTGCCGACGCCGACGAAAATGCCGATCCCGCATATCGTGCCGCCGCTGTAGCAAACGTCGAGGGCGGTGTGACCTTCATGTCCTGGAGCGAATACGACAGCCTGCCTGCTACCGAAAGATCGCGCGTGCAGGCGCTCGCGATCGAGGGCAGCGATGGGTGCGTCGAAGCGTCTGAATCAGCGCTCGCCGATGGTTCTTATCCGCTGGCACGCTCCCTGAACCTCCTGGTGCGCCGTTTGTCGCTTGGGCGTCAGGATGTGCAGTCCCTGTTGTGGTATGCTTTCAGTGATGCCAATTATCCGTTGTTCACCGGCGCTGATCTTGTCGGCATTCCTTTCGACTCTCTCGCCGAACAACGCACGCACCTTGAAACCCTGTTTGTTGAAGCCGCCGCCGAAGCTGCCGCCTCGGTGTTGAGTGCGGTGGAGGCGACACAGGAAGTACCGCCGGCGGAAGTCACGCCAGAAGCCACTGCTGAGGGTGGCTAGCACCTTCGGAATTAGCTTCAACCTGTCCGCACATTTTGACGAACCCCTGCCTCGCAGGGGTTTCGTTTTGTTCTATGTTATACTCCGCTTGCTTCGTACCCACTCCACAAGGACGCGCCATGCGTGGTGAACTGGTAGCCATCGACCTGGAAACGACAGGTTTTGACCCGAAACAGGATGAAATCATCGAAATTGGCGCTGTGCGCGTCGTCGATGGTCAGCGCGTGGAAGAGTTCAGCACATTGGTCTACCCCGGACGCCCGGTACCCTCTGCGGTAAGCGCGCTAACCGGAATCAGCAACGAAGATCTCATCGGCGCACCGCCGATACGCAGTGTACTTCCCGCCCTGGAGCGCTTCGTTGGCACAGCCCCTCTCCTGGGGCACAATGTCGCGTTTGACGCCAATTTCCTGGCAAGACAAGGCTTGTTCGAGCGAAACAGTCGTATCGACACCTACGAACTGGCGTCGGTACTCCTTCCCACCGCGCCGCGTTATGCGCTCTCTCAGCTCACTGTTCAGTTCGGTTTCGATATTGAGTCTGCGCACCGCGCTCTCTACGATGCGCGGGCAACAGCTTTCATTTTTGGTGAGTTGTGGAAACGCCTGCTGACCCTGCCAGTTGCGCTGATCGAGGAGATTGTTCGGCTTTCCGACCAGATCACCTGGGACGCACGCCCTGTCTTCGTGGCAGCCCTTGAGTCCAAGCTGGCAGGCGGCGAGCAGAGCGGCGGTGAACCCCGTTTCCCGGCGTTCGCCAGGGCAGCTCACCCCATCATGATAGATACCTCCCGGAATCCTATCGACCTGGCAAACCTGGCGGACGCCTTCAATATGGACGGCGTGCTTGCACGGAACGTTTCTGGGTATGAAAGACGCTCGCAGCAGATTTCCATGGCTCAGGCGGTCGCGGATGCTTTGAGCGGTTCGCGTCACACCATGATCGAAGCGGGGACCGGGACCGGTAAATCCTTGGCTTACCTCATTCCGTCGTTCCTTTGGGCGCAGCAGTCAGGTTCCCGCGTGGTGATCTCAACCAACACCATCAATCTCCAGGATCAGCTCCTTGATAAGGACATCCCGGCAGTCAGGCAGGTCCTGGGCGACACCGTGCGCACCTCTGTCTTGAAGGGGCGTGCCAACTATATCTGCCCGCGGCAGCTCGCGCAGATTCGTCACCGCAGACCCGGAAACACCGAAGAACTGCGCACTATTGCCAAAGTCCTCGTCTGGCTGCTGGATACGACCACAGGTGACCGGGCGGAACTTTCGCTGCGCGGTCCCGAAGAAAATCTTGCTTGGAACCATCTAAGCGCTGATCGCGACCGCTGCACGCTCGAACAATGCCGCACAGCGGGCGAGTCATGTCCGTTCTTTCGGGCGAGGCAGGAAGCCGAGAATGCGCAGATCGTGATAGTCAACCATGCCCTGCTGATGGCGGATACGGTCTCCAGCAGCCCCGTCATTCCCGCCTATGACTATGTCATCATCGACGAGGCGCATCAACTTGAAGACGCTGCAACCAACAGCCTGGGGCGACGCCTCGACGCAGCATCGCTGCACCGGCAGATCAACGATCTGGGTGACACTCGTTCCGGGGCGCTTGGCGGACTTCTGGAGGCTCTGCGTCATAGCGCCCCCCAGAAGACGACGGAGCGATTCACTGCCTACGTCGGAGATGTCGCCGGCGTATTGCGGGCGATGCGCATTCACGTCAATCGACTATTTGATGGCTTCCGGGCGCTGCTCCAGGAGATCGACCTTCCGCAGGAGACTTACTCTTCAACCCGCGTGACAACCAGCATCCGCTCGCGCGCCGAATTCGCCTTAATCCAGAGCCTCTGGCACGACCTTGATGCTTACTTCGATGGCGTGATCGCCGCCCTTCAGGAGATCGCCACCGCTGCGAGTCGTGTGGAGGCGGTCAGGGAAAACAGCATCCCCGATCTAGTCAGCAGCTTGGCAAGCACGGCGACATGGTTCGATGAAATGCGCGCCCACCTGAACGGGATGATCCATTTGCCTGACCCAAACCTGATCTATTGGCTGCAAGTTGGACAAACCCTCGACTACATCGCTTTACACAGCGCACCGCTGCGTCTCGGATCCCTGGTTCGCCAGCATCTCTGGGACGCGAAGCGTTCGGTCATCCTGACCAGCGCGACGCTCCGGACAAACGGGGACTTCAAGTTCTTTCAGGAACGATTGGGGGCTGAAAGTGTCGAAGCAATGGAGATCGAGTCGCCCTTCGACTATAAAGCGTCAACGCTGTTGTTCCTCCCTGAAGATATGCCCGATCCGAACGACAAGCAGCGCTATCAGCAGCAGGTCGAGCGAACACTGATAGACCTCACGAGCGCCCTAAATGGGCGGGTGCTTGCGCTGTTCACCAGCTACGCCCACCTCCGCCAGACAGCGCAAGCCATCACGCCCCGCCTCGCCCTGGGAAAAATCTCCGTCTATGACCAGAGCGATGGCAGCAGTCGTCAGGCACTGCTGGATGGCTTCAGATCTGAAGAGCGCGCGATCCTGATGGGCACACGCAGTTTCTGGGAAGGGATCGATATTCCCGGTGAAAAACTCAGCGCACTGGTCATCCTGCGCCTGCCTTTTGCTGTGCCCACCGATCCCGTTTTCTCGGCTCGATCAGAGACCTATCACGACGCCTTCCGCGACTATGCGATGCCAGACGCGATCGTACGTTTCCGGCAGGGGTTTGGGCGTCTCATTCGATCGAACACGGATAGGGGTATTGTGGTGATCCTCGACTCGCGTATCATCAATAAGGGCTACGGACACAACTTTTTGGAAGCGCTTCCTGATTGTACAATACAGCGAGGGTTGCTCGGCGGACTCCCGGAGGCTGCCAAAACCTGGCTCGCCAGAAATTAGTTTCGCGTACCCTGGCTTGGGTGATGAGGATCGGCGCTTGACCATGAAGACGCCCAACGGACGAGACTGTCCGCATTACTATCAGGACTTCCATCGTGGGAGAGCTGTCCAGGAATGCCGCTTGGAGAAGCAGAATCCGCAGTCGCTGCGATGGGTTCCGTCGGATTGCGGGCGCTGTACCGTCCCTAGCATTCTCAGCGCCAATGCCAGTCCGCACCTTAAGATGACTCTCACAATCAAGAATCAGCTCCTGGGACTCAGGCGTTCGGTCGTTGTCGTTGCCCGCTGCGAATTCCACGATATTCCTATTGATGATCCTTATGTCGGCTGCATCCAGTGCGCTGCGCAGCGCGGGGGTCTCAGCGTTTTCCGACGGGCGCTGGAGGACAACGGTGAGGACGACCACACCGCAGTCAAATGATCCTGTCTCCTCGCCAGTGACCACGACTGCGCGGCAGAATGCCGCAGTAGTGGTCGTCGCCGCGCGAACCCTACGTCCGTTGATAGAGTCCCTTCAGCGCGCTTCTATGTCCGTCCTTGTCGGGCATAACATGGGCGAGATCATCACATGGATTGAGTCTCAGCCGGTGGACCTGTTGATTGTCGCAGCCACCAAACGCGGCATTCAATTCGCGGAACGGCTTCGCGAATGGTTGAAAACCCCTCCCCTGTTGGTGATGATCACCTCCGATTCTCAATCATGCCAGAACTGTCGATCTGCCGATCTGGTCTTCGCGCTTCATGACCCTCATCTCATCGACAATCTCGTGCGGATTCGGCAGATCCGGCAGCGAGCCGCACCGTACGACAGCATTCGCGAGACCTCGCAGCCGCCTGGCTCCGGCGGCGCTGAGATCCTCAAGGATATGATCGTCAAGACAGTGTCACACGAACTGCGCACTCCCCTGCTTCAAGTAAAGTCCGCTGTCTCTTTGCTTGCGGACGGAGATCAGGATCGCGACCGGTTGATCGGTTACGCGATGGAGTCAACGGCTCGGTTGGAAGGTGTCGTTCAGAACATCGCCCGGCTCGCCGAAAGCCTCGACATCCGACTGGACGAAATGCACCCAGGCGAAATCATGCAGTACGCGATGCGGCATCTGCGTCGCAGTTGGGAATGGCGCGGGAAGCTCAGCCGCATCGACGTTCAGGTTGCGCCAGACCTCCCTACTGTGCTTGCTGATCGTCGAGCGCTCGGGGTCGCGGTACATTTACTGCTCGATAACGCGCTTAAGTTCAGCTCAGGTCGAGTCACTGCTCAGGTTCGGCTTGTCGAACCTCAGACTATCGAGGTTCGTATCTCCGATAGCGGAATCGGCATCGCCTCCGAGAAGCTGGAACACATCTTTGAGCCTTTCTACCAGATCGACAGCGCAGCCGCACGTCGCTTCGGGGGCGCCGGCGTTGGATTGGCGATTGTGCGCTTCATCATGGACCGCCACCGCATTCCGATTCAGGTCGAGAGCAAAGTCGGTGTCGGTAGCGCTTTCTCGTTCAAACTTGCCGTGATGCCGGTTGGGGCGCTCCCACCTTAGACGTCCATTATGGGCTGGCGAGTTTCGTTGACTCTGATCAGCGAATTGGCTACAATATTTACAAGATTTAATTTGTACTGAATTTCACAAGCCAAACGCATTAAACATTGACAGGACGATAGGCATGACCATTCACTTTGGGCAAGCGGCATTCGCACCCGCCCCGGCGCGTGAAATCTCAGAGATCATCGGAGAGGCGCTGGCTGATGTTGATACTCGCATGAAGCAAATCACTCAAAGCGAGGTCACTGTGCTTCAACAGGCGAGTCACCACATCCTTCAGGCGGGTGGCAAGCGCATCCGACCTCGCCTGCTGATGCTGGCACATATCGCCTGTGGTGGTCATGCCCTCAGCGACGCCGTCTCAGTCGCGGCAGCGCTGGAGCTTGTCCACACTGCCAGCGTTGTCCATGACGACATCAACGATCATGGCATGCTGCGACGTGGTCGCCCTTCGGTTAATGCGCTTTGGGGTCGAACGTTCGCCCTGCTCACCGGCGATTTCCTCTTCACAAAAGTCTACGAGTTGATGGCTCCATACCGCGACATCAACATCACTCTCGCCGAAGCGACAGTTGCACTGGTCGAAGGTGAAACTCTGCAAGCGAGCGCCGTCAAGGAACACAACTACACGCGCGAGGCGTACTATCGCATCATTGGATTGAAGACGGCTGCACTGTTCCGTGCCGGCGGCATGCTTGGCGCTCAACTGGCGGGCGCAGAGTCGCGTATCGCTAAGGTGCTTGGTGATTTCGGTTACAACATCGGCTTAGCCTTTCAGATCATTGATGACATCCTCGACCTCACCGTTGACAGCGAACACCTGGGCAAAACGTCGGGAATCGATCTGGAGCAGGGGCGCGGCTACGCTGCCGCTCATGCCGCTGCTGACACTTCTGGCGATACCGCCGTACAGGATGCTATCAATGCCATTCGCGCCAAGGCTTCAAACAATGACGCGATCCGTGAAGGCAGGCTGTTTGCCGAACAGCTCGTTGCTAATGCGCTTGATATGCTCGACGTTCTGCCCGAAAGCGCAGCGAAATCCGAACTGATCGAGCTTGCTCACAGCGTTGTGAACCGCGCCGCTTAATCTATTCCGTAGTTATCAATGGTCGCAGTCGGGCGTTCACTCAACGATTCGAGGAATGGTCATGATCAAGATCGCGACCGTCCAGCAGATGCGGGAGATTGAAGCGAGCGCCGACGCCGCTGGCGTTTCGTATGCCGCGATGATGGACAACGCTGGTGAAGCGGTAGCACTGCGAGGGCTGGCGTTTCTTGAGACGCTTTCAGACAATGCGCCGTCCAGGGTTCTGGTCCTCGTTGGGCCCGGAAACAACGGCGGTGACGGTCTTGTCGCCGGTCGCGTGATTGCAGCAAGGAGCGATGCCGTCGTCCGCTTCTATTTGCTGCGCCGCCGCCCACATGACGATCCGGTCTTTGCAGCAGCACGTGACGCGGGTTTGCGGATGGACCACGCGGATGATGATCCCGGATTTCTCCTCCTCAGCCAGCTCGTCGCCAGCGCCGATCTCTTGATTGATGCCCTTTTCGGCATCGGCACGCAGCCGCCGCTGCGGCTCGACGCTGCCAGGATGATCGATGCCGTTCAGCAGGCTTTGGGCAAACCTTCACAGGTCGATCCAGCGATCATCTTTCCGCGGCAGGTTCCAGAAGTGCGCGCTGACGCGCGCCGGATCATCGCTGTGGATTGTCCCAGTGGTTTGAACTGCGACAGTGGCGACATCGATATGTGCGCACTTCAAGCTGACGAGACGGTAACCTTTATCGCCGCCAAGCCTGGGCTTCTTGCTTTTCCCGGCGCTCACGCCGTAGGGGACCTTATCTACGCCTCTGCGGGAGTCCCCGCCAGCCTGCCTAACCTCCAGGCTTTGTCATCCCGCCTCGTCGATGCTCAAGCGGTACGCTCGATTCTTCCGCCGCGTCCGCTCGATGCCAATAAAGGGACGTTCGGCAGGGTGCTTGTCGTCGGCGGATCATCCAACTACATCGGCGCGCCAGGTCTGTCAGCGCAGGCTGCCTACCGCATGGGAGCCGGTCTGGTCACGATTGCCACGATCAAGCAGAATTGTCTGATCCTGGCGTCAACGCTCGCTGAGCCAATCTGGATACCCTGCCCCGATCTGGATGGTCGTCTGAGCCTGGACGCGCTCGACCAAATACGGGATGCAGTTCCTCTCTGCGACGCTGTGGTGATCGGTCCCGGACTGGGACAACATGTCCAGATGCCTGATTTCGTCATAGGGGTGCTTTCAAAGGCTGCTGAACTGGATCGCCCCACGGTCATCGACGCCGACGCGTTGAACGCCCTTGCCAGCATGACAGAGTGGTGGAAGCGCGTTCCGCGCCGCAGTGTGCTTACGCCGCATCCCGGCGAGATGGCGCGACTGAGCGGTTTATCCATTCGTGAGATTCAGGCGGACAGGTTGCAGATTGCCCGAAGCTGCGCTGGTGCATGGAACACGACCCTGCTTCTGAAAGGCGCACACACGGTCATTGCCTCGCCAGAGCGCGCCAGCATTCTTCCTTTCAAGACGACGGCGCTTGCCACTGCGGGCACCGGTGACATCTTGTCAGGCATGATCAGTGCGCTGCTGAGTCAGGATCTCGATCCGCATGACTCAGCAGCAGCGGCAGGCTATATACACGGTCTCGCAGGAGAAGCAGCCGCTGGAGGTAGTGACCGTGTGGTGATTGCCTCGGACGTTCTGAGCGCGCTGCGTGACGTGATGCGTCAGATAGATACTCTATGAGCCTCGAGTCGGTGCGCGGTGTGTTGTCAAACGTTCCTGAACCGCTGCTCTTCCATCAGTAAGGCTGCTGTTGACTCGGTCGGTCGGACTGCGCAACTGCGCGAACTCTCGCTCAGTCGTCCACCGCAGCGCCTGGGCGTCGACAGGCGAAAAGAACAGCGCGGCAGCGGCACCGGCGATCAAACCGATAAGCATACCGACCAACAGCAGACCCCCGTCCGGTTCACTGCGCATTGTGGCTCTTTTCTCCGTTGGCGTGTTTCAAAGCGCGTCGGATTCCGAACAGATTGCTGGTCAGCACCGAAACACCGGTCAGGAATCCGCTCGCGCGGACGATGGGCTGGGTAAGGTTTTCGCTCATGAAGTCGACAGTACCGCGAACCGTCGAGAGTGTGGATTGGGTGGTGTCCAGCATCGGTTTCACTTCGGTCTGGATCAGGTTGACCAGACGAGCTACCTGAAGGACGAGGATTGCCAATGCCAGGATGATCAGGATGCCTTCGAGAACCAGGAAGATGATCACCAGATCCCTGATCGTCCGTACTGCCCCCGCAAAGCTTTCACCGCCGACGATGCTCAGCAGCAGCATAGCGATGAACAGTATCGTCAAGACCGCAACCAGCCCTGCCATCCCCAGGATGACGTTGCGCCGCAGTCTGCCACCGTTATCCTCTTTTTTTGTGCCTGCTGTTGATGCGAGATGGGATTCGTTGACCATTCCAGTATAGCTTTCAGTTGATACGCCGAGGTCGGGATCGGCTGGTAAGAAATACCGTCGGCACCAAAGCGGCGAATGCACCAAGCACAGCCGAAGCCACTCGCAGCATCCCCACATTCATAAAATTAATCTGAAACGCTACGCCGACAAACTGTCCCAGTCCAAAGCCTAGCCAACCAGCCAGCAGCAGGGCGAACAAGCGGCGAGCGCTGCCTCCGACAATAACATGTACAGCAGCACCGAGGAGCGTGGCGACCATCGCGCCGAAAAGAACGGTTGGCAGAGGCAGAATATGCTCCTCAGTATTCCGTCATATCGGTCATAATTGTAGCACGCAAACCGCTCACTTGAACACGTTCCGAAAGTCACTATAATCCCAGTATCATGAGAACAATAGACCATCGAATCCTTATTCCAGCACCGTCTGATCATGTCTGGGGGGTCGTGAGCGACATCAGCCGCAATCCCGACTGGCAGATTGACTGCAAAGAGGTGATTTTCCTCACCTCCAAGCGCAGCGGTCCGGGACTGCGCTGGCGTTACAGCGGCGACGGCCATCGGGAATTCGTATACGAAATCAGCGCCTGGTATGCGGGTTTTGGCTACGAGTATTACTTCGTGGATGGTCCAACGTTCCGCGATGTTCGTGGTCGCATCCGACTTCAGGAAGTGCCAGAGGGCACAATTGTCCAATGGACGTTCAGTTACGAGACGGGCGGTGTCCTGGGAGGGATGCGCACCTCGCTGGGTCTGCACAACAGTATTGACCGGTTGATGCAGGATAGTCTGCGCCGCCTATGGCAAATGCTGAAGGCGGACAGAACCGAACTGATTGAGCATCCGTCCAAGTCCTTGATGCGTGATGCACCGGATGTGACAGCCCGTTCAGCGTACCAGCCGCGACATGTCCAGCGCGAAGGGGAAGCGAGTTCACGGGAAAGCAGGATTGAAGCACAGCCTCAGCCTAACCTGCGTCCAATTCCGCGTCACGACGCCCCCGTTGAACCGGTTGTGATGCACGAGGATACCCGCCCCAATCAGCCGCACATCTATTCGTCCGTAAAAGAACCGGATGAGATGACTCTGATCCCTGCCGATGTCGCCGGCGAACCGGAATTCCTGGGCGACCTTGAAGAGATGGTGCGCTACGAGCCGCCTCTGAGCGCCGCCGAAACTCAACCACGCTCGCCGCGTATCGCGGCTGATCCAGCGCCAACGTCCAAAGAACAAATCCCGTTGGCTGAACCGGCTCCGGCGGAAGCGCCGATCTCGATTCAGCCAATTGCTATCGAAGAAGTTCCGAGTTCAATCGACGATACGCCGGCGCGCCCCATCCCCGCAGTGACAGCGACGAAAAGTGCCGAGCCAGCAGCTGCGCCCGCCGAAACACAGCCTTCGCCGATCCAGGCGGAACCCGCCCCGCTGGCGCGACCGGAGCCGCTTGCTACCATCGGCGACACCCGAAGTATATGGGAAATCTTCAACGTCCCGCGTCCCAGCGAGACGGGTGAGATTGCAGCAGTCACCGGCGCGTCCGTTGAGCCGCGTTCACCGCTCCCCTCCCTTGAGAATACGCCATCCAAGCCCATTGCGCTGTCTGCGGGGGTGCGCGGCTTGCGTCAGACAATCCGTCAGCGTATCGTACGACTTCGGAGACTTGCCTGACCGAGTACATCCCGTAAGAATAGTTTGGCAACAAAAAACACCGCCTGAAGCGCGGTGTTTTTTTGGGGTGAGTGAAGGGGTTTGAACCCTCGACCTCCTGTTCCACAGACAGGCGCTCTAACCAGCTGAGCTACACTCACCATACAGGTATCAGTATAGCATGAGCCGAAAAACCTGCCAGAGTCAACTTGTCTGCCGACTTGTAGCTGCGACGACCATCACCAGACTCTTAGGACAAGATGCTTCGAAGTTGCGGACTTGGAAGCCATGTCGAGAAAAAACAGGCGCAAGCTGCGTCTCAGAAGAAGCGGGGCTGCCACGCTGCCCTGTGAGGCGATACAACAGCTCGATAGCTCTTGAGAGGACTCCGGAAGAGGTCAGGGACGCATTGGGGACAATGACCAACACGCCTCCCGGCTGCAGCACGCGCCGGCATTCATCCAGTGCAGCCGGATCGAGGATAAAGTCGGTCGGAAATGTGCTGACCAGCGCGGCAAACCAGCCGTCAGGAAAGGGCAGCGCCTGAGCTTTCGCCCGAACGAGGTGCGCGGCTATCTCCTTCTGGGCAAGTTTCTTTACGGCAATCCGCCCCATATTGCGGGACAAATCAATGCCGAAAACGTCATACCCAAGCTCGACGAGGTCCAGTTGCAGATTCCCAGTGCCGTGTGCCAGTTCAAGAATCGGACCGATCTCCGGACTCGGCAGGACATCCAGGGCGCATCGAGTCCAGCAGCGCCACGCGCCCAGAGAAACCACCCAACTGACGACATCATAGCTGAAAGCGGCTTCGTTATATAGCAAACGAAAGCCAAAACGGATCAACTGGTTATAGAAGACCGATAGAAGCGTCAAGGACTGTCAGCCGCCCTGTTACAATCGACCGCCAACCTGAACGTCTCCTCCCTCTACCCGCACCGCGAACCGCTTGATCGCAGTGATCGCCGGCGGACACAGCGGATTGCCATGTCGTAGGTCAAAACATGCGCCGTGTTTCGGACATTCCAGGCTGAATCCGTCAAGTTGTCCCTCAGACAGGGTGTACTCCTCGTGGGAACACAGGTCTTCTACGGCAAAGTACTCACCGTCGACATTCAGGATGATGATCCATGTCCCGTTGACTTCAGCGATGATCCGTTCGCCAGGGGGAAGATCCTCGACTGCCGCCACCGTCACAAAACCGCTCATTCGTCTTCGCTCTCCCGCCAGGCTTCGCGTCCGTACAGCCCGATCTTCAGGACCTCCAGGCTGAGAAGTGCGCACTTCATGCGATTTGGGGACAGCGGGATCCCGAGCATTTCCAGGAGGGAGTCTTTCGACATCGCCCGAATCTCACCCACCGTCTTCCCCAGAATTTCCTCACCCAGCATAGAAGCCGATGCCTGGCTGATGGCACAGCCATTGCCTTCCCATCCTACGGCAGTGATTCGTCCCGATGGATCGACGCGCAGTGTCAGATGCAGTCGGTCGCCACACAGCGGGTTGTGCGCTTCATATTCTACATCGCACGGTTCAAGCACGCCGTGATTGCGCGGATTCTTTGCATGGTCGAGGATAAGCTCACGGTACATATCATCCATTGTGCGTCCCTGCTCAGTCAGCGCCATCAGACCGAAAAGGTTTGCTTGGCAGCGTATATGCCGGCAACCAGGCAATCTACCTCTTCCAGCGTGTTATAGAAGTAGAAGCTTGCACGCGCGGTCGCATTCAACCCCAGTCGTTCGTGCAAAGGCATGGCGCAGTGATGCCCTGCGCGAATGGCGACACCGTGTGCATCAAGTACCTGCGCTACATCGTGCGCATGGATCCCCTGGAGCGTAAACGTCGCGACCGCGCCGTGCGGCGCGCGTTCAGGCGTCACCAGGTGAAGACCGGGCACTTCCGTTAATCGTTCCAGGGCGTAGGCGATGATCTCTTGTTCGTAGCGATGGATCGCCGCCATCCCTACTCGATTCAGGTATTCGACCGCAGCACCCAACCCAATCGCCTCGGCTATCGAGGGTGTTCCGGCTTCGAACTTATAGGGGAGTTCATTCCACTCGCTGCGCTCGAAGCTTACTCGCGAGATCATGTCCCCGCCGCCCATCCAGGGGGGCATCGCCTCAAGGAGAGCGCGTTTTCCATACAGGACGCCGCTGCCCGTTGGACCGAGCATCTTGTGTCCGCTGAAGACCAGAAAGTCACAGTCCAAAGCCTGCACATCGATGGATTGATGTGGCACTGCCTGCGCGGCATCGACAAGGACTGTCGCCCCGGCTTCATGTGCCAGCCGAATCATTTCCTGAGCCGCGTTGATTGTTCCCAGGACGTTTGAGACGAACATGAAGCCAACAAGCTTCACTGGCTCTTCCTGCAAAAGCTTTCGGAAGGCCTCCATGTCCAGCGCGCCGTCCGCGCGAATCGGAGTGTAGCGCAGCCGCAATCCACGCTCAGCCGACAGCAGTTGCCAGGGAACAATGTTCGAGTGATGTTCCATCTCTGTCAGCAGTACAACATCGCCGGCATTGAGGTTGGCTCTACCCCAGGTTTGCGAGACCAGATTAATCCCCTCCGTCGTACCGCGCGTAAACACGATTTCCCGCTTGCTGCCGGCGTTGATGAACCGCTTCAGGATTACGCGCGCGGTCTCGTAGGCGGCAGTAGCCTCTTCGCTCAGTTTATGGATACCGCGATGAACGTTGGCGTTGTAGCGGCGATAATAGTCGCTCATCGTCTCGATGACGGCGTTCGGCTTCTGCGTCGTCGCCGCGTTATCCAGATAGACAAGCGGGACACCCGGATGGTGTTCCTGTTGGAGTACAGGAAAATCTGAGCGAAGACCTGCTACGTCGAGCGCCCCTCCAGAGCTTTCAGAGGGCATTGCGCTCTCCTTTCACTAAGTCCATTACGATTCCGAAAAACCCAGTAGTTGGTGAGGAGGTCCGAAACAAAGAGCGTGCCTGCTTGCGAACAACCGCACGCAGACACGCTCTATTCTACCGCAAATGAGGACTAGCGTGAGCCAATGATCTTGGCTTCCAAGGATGCGCGAAGCCGGGCTTGCACGCGCTCAAATGGAATCCGTTCCAGAAGCTCCTCAAAGAACCCTTCGGCAACCATGAGTTCCGCTTGGTCGCGCGGGATGCCTCGGCTCATCAGATAGAAAACCGGCTGCTCTTCCAAAGTGCCGAATGTCGCGGCGTGTGTGCAGCGAACATCGTCGGCTTCAATCTCCAGCCCTGGGATGGCGTCCATCCGCGCCTCGTCGCTCAACACCAGGTTGCGACACGCCTGGAACCCGTCGATCTTCTGCATGTCTGGCAGGGATTTTATCATGCCTTGCCAGAGACTTCGCGCCGTGTCTTTAGCAGCACCCTTGAAAAGGAGATTCGATGTTGTCAGCGGTGCGTTGTGATTCTGCTGCGTATCGAGGTCGAAGAATTGCCCCTTGTCCGCGAAGAACATACCGCTGACCTGAACGTTGGCGCCCGTTCCATCAAGCTCAACTTCGATGAATGACTTGACAAAACGAGACCCCATCGTGCCGATCACCCAGTCCAGAGCAGCATCCCGTCCGACGCGCGCCCGCTGGTAGCTAAACTCAAACATCTGCCGATCCCAGTCTTGCAGGCTCACGTAGCGCAGGTTCGCACCGCTGCCGACCAGAAGTTCGGTCGCGCCGACATAAACCGACTGTGACTGCGCCTGGGCAGAGAGATAATCCACCAACACCGTCGCCTGTGCACCATCTTCGACGATGACCAGGACATGTCCCAGTGTTGCGCCCGGCTGATCGTTATACATCACGATATGGATGGGCAGTTCGGCGGCGGTTCCTCGTGGCACATATACGAACGCACCATGAGTCCACAGGGCAGCATGGAGCGCGGCGAACTTCCCCTCACCTGGCTTGACCGCCCTGGTCATCAGATTCGGGCGTACCAGGTCCTCATGAAGCCGGCAGGCAGTACTCAAATCGGTGAAGACGATGCCCTGTCGAGACAGAGAATCGGCAGCCTCGGAATGGACAACCTCGCCATTGATGAAAGCCAGGAATCCGCCCTGTTCTTCACCTGCCAGCGGCTCACGATTCGCGGCGGGAATCGCGGTTAGGCGGGAATCCAGGCTGGCGGACATGCGTCCCGCTTCATCCCAACGCAGGCTTCGATAATCGGTCCGCCGCCATTCTTCCAGCGCCCGATCCGGCATCGGCAGTTCTTCGTACAACTCCCAGGCAGCAAGCCGACTGTCTCGCAGCCAGGTTGGCTCCTTTAGCTTCTCACTCAGCGCTTCGATGTCGGCGCGCGAGTAGCTGGGCGCATCAGGCGCAGTTGGGCGGCGGCGCGTTACAGCAACCACACTTGGTTCTCCTTGCATAGATGTTGGTGATCCACGCGCTCGGCAGCGAGTACATCGTGGATAATAGACCCGTCGAACGATGCTGATTTGGTCTAGCCAATTGACCCTTCGAGCTGAATCTGAATGAGACGATTCATCTCAAGGGCATATTCCATGGGAAGCTCTTTGACCAGCGGCTCAATGAAGCCGTTCACGATCATGGCGTTGGCTTCGTCCTCGCTCATGCCGCGTGACATGGCATAAAAGAGCTGATCCTCGCCAACGCGCGAAACCGAAGCTTCGTGTCCCATGGTCACGTGTTTGGCGTCGACTTCCATCGTCGGATAGGTGTCCGATCTACTACGCTCATCCAGAAGAAGCGCATCACAGACTACATTGCTTTTGACGTTGTCGGCGCCTTCGACGATCTTGAGGAGACCACGATAGCTGGCGCGTCCGCCGTCCTTGCTGATCGACTTGCTGATAATCTGGCTTGTGGTGTTCGGCGCAAGGTGCGTGATCTTGGCTCCGGCGTCCTGGTGCTGCCCTGCCCCGGCAAAGGCAATAGACAGGACCTCTCCGTGCGCGCCCTCGCCCGCCAGGATAACCGCCGGATACTTCATTGTGACCTTGCTGCCAAGGTTGCCATCTACCCACTCCATCGTAGCGCGTTCGTGAGCAATAGCGCGCTTGGTGACAAGGTTGTACACGTTGTTCGACCAGTTCTGAATGGTCGTATACCGGCAGCGTCCTCCCGCTTTGATGATGATCTCCACCACCGCGCTGTGCAGGCTGTCGCTGCTGTATATGGGAGCCGTACAACCCTCAACATAATGGACGTAGGCATCCTCATCAACGATGATCAGGGTGCGCTCAAACTGCCCCATGTTCTGCGTGTTGATGCGGAAGTAGGCTTGCAGCGGCATTTCCACATGCACGCCCTTCGGCACATAGATGAACGAACCTCCCGACCAGACTGCGCTGTTCAGAGCAGCGAACTTATTATCCGCCGAGGGGATCACCGTGCCGAAATATTCCCGGACAAGCTCTGGATAGTCCCGCAGCCCCGAATCCATATCCGTGAAGATGACACCCTTGGCTTCCAGGTCCTTGCGGATGCTGTGATAGACCACCTCAGACTCGTACTGCGCGGTCACGCCCTGGAGGTATTTCTGCTCGGCTTCCGGGATGCCCAGGCGGTCGAAAGTCGTCTTGATCTCTGCCGGAATATCGTCCCAGTTCTTGCCCTGCCGATCTATGGCTCGCACGAAGTAATGGATGCTGTCGAAGTCGATACCGCTGAGGTCTGCGCCCCAGTTCGGCATGGGTCTCTCGACAAAGTGCTGATAGGCGCTCAGGCGAAATTCGGTCATCCATTCCGGTTCGTGCTTCATCTGGCTGATCTCGCGGACGGTGTCCTCGCTCAAACCAGGACGGCTCTTGTAGGTGTAGTTCTCGGCTTCGTGGAATCCGTACTTCTCGGCATACGAACTGCCGACTTCCTTCAGCGCCGATTCCTCGGCGCTCAACTGCTTTTCACTGGCGACAGTATCGACCATGATCCAACCTCTTCTCGCCGGTCCGGCTTACTCTACGACCTCGAAGCGTTCACGAACCCAGTCGTATCCGGTCTCTTCCAGGCGAAGTGCCAGGTCAGGACCCCCGCTCTCCACAATTCGACCGTTGTACATGACATGGACGAATTCGGGGCGAATGTAGTTAAGAATGCGCTGATAGTGCGTGATAACCAGTACGCCAAGTCCGGGTCCGCGCAGCTTGTTCACGCCTTCAGAGACGATTCGCAGCGCGTCGATATCCAGACCGCTGTCCGTCTCATCAAGGATGGCAACAGAAGGCTGAAGCACCGCCATTTGCAGAATTTCGGCGCGTTTCTTTTCGCCGCCGCTGAAGCCCTCGTTCAGATAACGCCCCGCAAAGCTGTGATCCATTTGCAGCATATCCATTTTGGCGCGCATCAGCTTGCGAAAGTCGCCGATAGAGATGCCCTTACTCTCAGGGTCTTCGGCTTTCAGCCGGGCGTTGATCGCCAGACGAAGGAAGTTGGCGAGCGTGACGCCGGGGATGGATACCGGGTACTGGAATGCCAGGAACAGCCCTGCCCGACTGCGCACATCCGGTTCCTGTTCGAGGATATTCTCGCCCTTGAAGATGATCTCCCCACCCGTAACCTCATAGGCAGGGTTGCCGAGCAGTACGTTTGCCAGCGTGCTTTTGCCAGAGCCATTGGGACCCATGAGCGCGTGAACTTCCCCCTGCTTCACCGTCAAGTCCACACCGCGCAGGATGGGTTTGCCCTCCACCGATACATGCAGGTTCCGAATTTCCAATGCAGCGCCCATTCTGGCGACTTCCTCCGATTTCATCCTGGTTAAATCTACTCTGTACCCACAGGTGCAAAGATGCATGTGAGTATAACAGTCTGATGGGGCAAAGTCAACGTTTTTATCATAGTCATTATAAAAATTGACTTAGAAAATCTGCTGTGCTACCATCTCGGTCGTGAGACCACAACAAGATGGACGGATAACAATGAGCGACGAAACCCGCCAGCAGGTCACTATCGACGGCTTACGAGAAGCGCTTCGAACGGTTGTCGATCCCGAAATCAACATGAACGTGATTGAACTGGGGTTAATCCGGAATGTCGAACTGGGCGACTCGACCTGTCACATCGTCATGATCATGACCACCCCATTCTGCCCCTACGCCCCTGCCCTGCTTGAGCAGACGCGCCGCACCGCTCAGGAATATGTTGGTGTTCCCACCACCATTGAAATGGGGATGGAGATGTGGGACCCGACCATGATGGAAGAAGGCGCCGCCGACGACTGGGGATTGTTCTAGCCGTCTCAGGTGATGCGGATTTCGCCGCTGCCGCCGGTAACCCGACCGATAATCGCGGCAGGTTCGCCATGAGCCCGAAGTTCCTCGTACAAAGCGACCGCCTGCCCCGACGGCAGCGCAATCAGCAGTCCACCTGAGGTCTGAGGATCAAACAGGAGATTCCGCTGATTGTCAGCCAGCAGAACGTCGTAGCGGACCCAGGTCTCGAAATACGCCCGATTTCGACTCAAGCCGCCGGCAAAGGTCTCCAGCGTCGCACAGCGAAGCGCGCCATCGATCCACTCCAGGGCGGCGAAGTCGATTTCGAAACAGACCCCACCGAGATGCGCCATCTCGTGGGCATGCCCGATCAACCCATAGCCAGTGATGTCCGTTGCACTGTGCGCCCCGTGCTTGAGCGCCAGCTCTGACGCAGCACGATTGAGGCGTTTCATGATCTTCACCGCAGCTTCGACCTCGCTGGCACGCGCCAGATCACGTTTCAGCGCAGTCGTGATCACCCCGCTGCCCAGCGGCTTGGTCAGCACCAGCAGGTCCCCTGGGACGGAACCGGCTTTGGTGAGGATTTGTTCCGGGTGAATGCGTCCGGTCACCGCCAGCCCATATTTGGGTTCTTTATCGGTCACAGTGTGACCACCAGCGATGACCGCCCCGGCTTCGCGCACTTTTTCCGCCCCACCCCTCAGAATCTCGCTCAGGGTTCCCAGTCCATATCCATCTGGGTAGGCGACGAGATTGAGCGCCATCAGCGGCTGCCCTCCCATCGCGTATATATCACTGAGGGCGTTAGCGGCGGCGATTGCCCCGTAATCATACGGGTCATCCACGACCGGCGGGAAAAAATCCATTGTCGAGATGATCGCCAGGTCGGGCGTCAGGCGCAAAACCGCCGCATCGTCCGGTGAATTCAAGCCTACGAGCAGGTCGGGGAATGCTTCAGTTGTAAAAAGCCCGGTGAGCGGCTGCAAAACTTGCGCCAGGTCGCGTGGACCGAGTTTTGCCGCTCAACCAGCGCAGGCAGCCAGCGCCGTCAGCTTTGGATGTGCCAAGTTCAAATCCCTCACGAGTCAAGGGAACCAACTATACTCAAGACTTCAGCACCTTGAAAGATCGGCTTCAGCGCGCTATACTCTTCAGCGTTACGGGGTGTGGCGCAGCCTGGCTAGCGCGCTTGCATGGGGTGCAAGAGGTCCCCGGTTCAAATCCGGGCTCCCCGACGTTCAAATCCGGGCTCCCCGACTGGCTCTTTCGGTTCGTTCCGCGTGGCGTGACTCTGTTTGGGGTCCCCCACTAGATCACCGTAAAGCCTGTGTTGTTAAGGTGCGTCGCAGCTTCTTCGCTGCCCGTGTATTGCCCCGCTGATCGTCGCCGCCAAGCATCGGATCAGCGGGGTTTTGATTCGCCAGCTTCTTGCGCCGGCAGTCGCGCGCCCGGCGTCGGGCCGGGTCAGGTCCTCCCCGCGCGCTTACTCGCAATACTCTCCATCATCATCGCCGTCGAGATTCGACGGGTCCCCGGGGCACGCCGCAATATAGGAATTCATCTCAGCGCGTGACGCAAAGTCATCGCACTTGTACAGATCGCCCGAGCAGTTCCAGCTTCGCGCTGCCGGCACGCTCGTCGAAGCGGCAGCCGGTGCCAACGTCCACACCTCAGTTGCCGGCGCCGCTTGTGCCGGCACAACGTCTTGCAGCTCCGTCACCACCAACCGCGCCAGCAGCTCATCGCGGCGGATATTGCCCGTGTAGAAGGCGATCAAGTCGTCGACGTACACCAGGATTGTCCCCGCGACGTTGCCATCTGGATTCCCAACCACCAGCATTACCGTCTCTAGGTCGAGCCCAAAATTCTTGATCGCCGCTGCAACCGCGATCAGGACATCGACGCCTTCCGCTTGCACGCCGGGCAGGTCCGTCGCGCTCACCACGTAAGCGATGATCGCCTCGCGACCATCGGTCACCCGCACGTCCGTCACATCCGCCTCGCTCAGCAGGTCAAGTCCTTCGCGGATTGCCCTGGTGGATTCACCAACATCAAAAGCTGGCGTGGCAGTTACCTCGGGACTCGGCGTTTCGCTCGGAAGAGGTGTTTCAGTTGGCGCCGGCGTCGCGCTGGGCGCATCCGTCGCCGTTGGCAGGTGGGTAGCAGTCATCTGCTCAGATGTCGCGCTCCATTCGACATCTGACAGCGTTGGAGTTACCGACGGTAAGACCGCCAGCGTTGGTAATACAGGCTCGCTTGAAGAGCAACCGGCGAAGGTGATTGCGGAGATCAGTAGAAGAGAAGGGATCGTTGTCCGCCGGCGTGCCATCTCATCACGCCTCGACCTCGACCACGTCGACGATCTGCGGGTCCGTCCAGTTGCGCCCGTAAACCTTCGCGAGGTTGACGACCGCCAGCGGCACCTCATTGGCAAGCACCTCGTCAGAATACACGTACTTGCGCACGGTCGTCTGCGACATGCCAGCCTCTTTGGCGACTGAATATGCGGATCTGCCGGTTTCTTCGTGAATGTTCTTGAAACGAAAGCGGAACTTCATGCGCTTCATCCCACCACCACCCTCGTTAATGTCCCCAATATACAACAGCATATTGACGCATGTCAAGGTATTGGTGTATCATTACGTCAAGCACTTGATACACGAAAGCACCCGGCGCTGTAATCGCCGGGTGCTTTCTCCGCCCACTACCGTTGGCAGAATGCCAGTTACAGAAAGGCTCAACTCCCATGTTTGCCCCGTCTGTTCCCGACACTTCCATCATACCACTGAATCCCATCCACATTGACACGACCTGGCTGCGCTATTTTGACCCTGCCGCGGCAATGGCGGCAGTCGCAGCCCACATCGAAAGCCTCCCCTCTGCGCGGACCCCGGAACGGCACACAGCCCACGTCTACGAAGCCGGGTTGAAATACTTTTTGGACTGGGCGGGATGGGCATTGCCCACCGAGGACCTCATGCAGGCATTCGTAGCTCATCTGCTGAATCGCGGACTGCGCAGCGGGACCGTCGCCAGCAAATACTTGGCTCCAACCCGTTTGTACTTGAACAAGCTTGCTGGGCAGCACATCACGGGGTTTTCCGGCACCACGCGCGACTACATCGCCGACTGCCGTGAGCATATCCGCGCCGCCGCCGCCATTCGCACCCCGCGCGCTGACGTCTCGACCAACGTACCTCCCCTCTGGCGTGCCGACTTTGTCCGACTGGACATTAAGCAGGTCAATGCCGTGCTGCGCAGTCTGCCCCGCCCCGCCCTCTCCGCCATGCGCGACTACGCGCTCCTGCATATCGCTTTCTCGACCGGGCTGCGCCTCGCCGAGTTTGCACGCATCTCCCTCGACGCCATCACTCCTGCCGATGGCGGGTATCTGATCACCGTGCGCGGTAAGCGGTCGAATATCGACCCGGTGCCCATCAGCGCCGAAGCCATGTCCGATCTGCGCGCGTGGGTCGATGCCTTTAACGCCAACCTCGCCGCCGATGACCCTCGCCGCATTGTAGACGAGCGCCCGGTCTGGCAGCCGTTGACCCGGTCTGATCGCCACATGCCCGTCGGCTCCAATGCCTATGACCCCCTGCGCGGCATGTCCCACCAGGCGCTGCGCGACATCATTGCCCGGCGCACGTCCGCCGCCCTGGGCGCGAAGTTTGAATGCGCGCCTCACGATATGCGCCGCACAGCAGCGGCGATGGCATACGATGCCGGGATGAATATCACCGACATCCAACAGCTGCTGCGTCACAAAGACGCCAGCACGACCATGCGCTATGTGGGCACGAAGCCCGACTTCCACAAGCGCGCCCTTTCTACTTACATTAGCTTCGGTTGACCAACCTCCTTCTGCTTGCAAGACCTTCGCGCGCCCTCTTTCACGAGGGCGCGTTATTTGCCGGTCGCTCTGCTATTCTCACCTCATCATGATCGCCTTTTGGAGGGTGGTTTGAGCGACATCGAACGAACGCTGATCGAGATCATAGGCTACGTCTTGACGGGCGGGCTGGTATTCCTTTTCTCACAGCGTGCGACCGCAGCCAAAGTTGCTGGCGCTACTGCCCAGGCGACCGCGCAAACGGCGCAGATGGATCGCTCTATTGCCGACCTCATTCGACGGCTTGACGAAGAATCGACGCTGCGCAAAACAGCCACGTTGGAGGTAAACGAGCTTCGCGCACGGCTGGCTGAAGAACGCGAAGCGCTGATCGCCCACCGTGCCGCTACCACTGAGCAGCTCGCCAGCCTAAAGTCCACGTCGGACCACCAGCGCGGCGAAATCGCCCAGCTCACCGAGCATGTGAGCCAGTTGCGCGCCGAACGCGACGCTCTCAAAACCGAGCGCGACCGCGTTCGTGCGGAACGCGATCAGTCGCGCGGCGAAGCAGCATCACTTGCGGGCGAGATCGCCATCGTCAATGAGCGACTTGCCAAGGCGGAGAAACAGATCATCGAGCTAACAATCGAGAAGGGCGCATTTGAGCTTCTTCTCGACCGGTTGCATATCAATGTCGTTTCGTCAGTCTCAGTCAAGGAGTCCTATCTTGAAGCTGTTCCAGCGTGATTCCCTGTTTTTTACCTTCATCCTGTTGGCGTCTCTTCTCATCGTGATTGCCCTCCTCAGCGGCGCAGCCCCGACCCTTGCCCAGTCCGCCGACCTTCCCCTGCTCGCCACCAACACGCCGACGATGGTCCCCACTCCGCCCACCCTCACCAATGTCGTCCCCGACCCATTGCCCGGCATACCCGGCGAGACCTTTTCGGCGACTATCATTGCGTTGACCCTCATCGTCCTCGGTTTGATCGGCGCACTCGCTTACGGTCAGGGTAAATCGATCCAGGCGCTCTACCAATCTCTACCACCCGAAGCGACCGCGTTTTTGCGTGCTGTGTTGGAGATCATCGCGCAAAAGGCAGATGTCACCCCTACGCCGCTCGACGATGCAGCGCTGCATCAGCTCCTGACCAGCCTTGGCTACGACTTGCAGCGAACAACCGACGGGCGTATCATCTTGATACCCACCGCTTCGCGTGGACCAATTTCCGCAGGAGATTAGCCGTCGCCCCGGCTGACCTCCGCCCCTTCCGCAAGGACAAAAAGCCCAGACCCCCATCCCTGGGCTTTTTGTTTGCCGCGCGTTACCCCGCCGCGTCGGCGTTAGCCTCAAGATGTCGATTCTGTTCAACGAGGTGCACCATGTCAGATGTTTCGATCACCGCAGCCAACGTGCTCGCCGGGTCCAATGCCAAAAAAGCTACCGGCACCGCGGGCGCGACGATTACCGCCGGGCAGGTCGTCTACGCGGACGGCTCCGACTCCGGCAAATTCAAACTGGCAGACGCCAATGCCAGCGCAGCCACCGCTAACCCCGTGGGCGTCGCGCTCCATGGCGCCGCCAGCGGACAGCCGCTCACCATTGTCATCGAAGACGACGACTTTACGCCGGGCGGTACGCTGAGCCTCAGCGCCGCCGCCGACGATGGGGTCTACGTGCTTTCGGGCACCGCCGGCGGCATTGCCCCGGTGGGCGATCTCGCCTCCGGCTGGTATCCCGTCATCCTGGGCGTCG
Organism: Anaerolineae bacterium; assembly: GCA_013360465.1. Classification (GTDB taxonomy): domain Bacteria; phylum Chloroflexota; class Anaerolineae; order Aggregatilineales; family Phototrophicaceae; genus Flexifilum. The sequence goes on from JABWBO010000002.1 coordinate 157,567, forward strand.
CCAAGTCGGCGTCCAAGATGAATTTGAAGATCGTGCGCGGAACCGCCGCCCTCACGGCGTAGTCGTGACGCAGCCATCGACGACAGATGTAGTGCGCCGCCTGCTCGACCGAGGTTACGAGCAGGCGGCTCGCACGACTCTCACCGCCATCGCTTCCTCGACGAGCGAAGGACCCATCGCTCAGCGCTTACTTGAGCTTGACGTCGAGGCGCAGCGGCTGCTCAGCGTAGGTCAGCGCCTCACCCCTGACAACCCTGTTCTGCGCGCCCTTCTTGCCGATCTCGACCCGGTCCTCCGTCAAAATACCCGCCGCCTCGCCCTCGCCTCCGAAGACCTGCAGGCTGCTGGCATTCGCGCTTCAGCTACGCTCGTGCGCGAGATCGCTCTGCCCGGACTCAACGATCAGCAGCTCGCCGCCTTCGACATCCGCTGGAATCAGCCCGATCCTGAAGCCGTCAACGCCTTGGTAAGCTACACCACATCCGCGGGTTATCGCGATGAATTGTCCCAATATTCCCCGCGCGTGCAGGAGATCATTCGCAACCAGGCAGTACGCAGCATCACCGAGGGGTGGAATCCCCTGCGCGCCGCCAACGAAATCCGACGCATGACCCAGGATCTGCCCGCGGCGCAGGCTGCCACATTCATGCGCACGGTGCAGCTCACCTCCTACCGCGATGCGTCGGTCATCCACCAGGTCGCCAATGCCGACATACTCACCTCGCAGATCCGAATTGCCGCTCTCGACGATCGCACCTGCATGGCATGTGTCGCGCTCCATGGCACGCGCCTGCCCATCGGCGAGCGCATCGACGACCACCACAACGGCCGCTGCACGTCAATCGCCGAAGTCCGGGGGCGACCACGCGAAGTGCGCAGCGGCGAGGACTGGTTTAGTGCGCGCACCGAGGATCAGCAGCGTGAGCAGCTGGGCGATGCCGCCTGGCTGGCATGGAAAGAAGGTAAGCTCAATCTGCGTGACCTGGCGGTACGCTATGACGACCGCGTTTTCGGTCAGATGATCCGCGAGGGCAGCCTCTCCGGTGCCCTGGGCGATGCCGCCGCCGAATACTACCGCCGCGCCCGCGATCTTCGCTCTCAACCCCGCTCGTGAACACGCTGCTGCGCGGGCGTTCCAGGTTGCCCTTTCCGAGAGCGTGCAGAAAGCGCGTTATCCCACCGCTGATGCCGCACAATCAAGACATTTAAGGGAGAGGATGGCTAGATGCCGACTTCGTACATCCTGAAGGCAGCCCGCCCGCGTTTCGCCCAGGCTCGCGTGAACCTGGCGTTTCGTCGTGCCTGGTATGCCGATGCGCCTGACGCGCAAACCCCGCCCGCGGACAAACCAGCCGACGCTGGCTCCGACGATTGGCGGATGGAAGACCTTCCCCTCAGCGTGCAGAAGCACATTCGCGAACTTCGTGCCGAAGCCGCCGAGCGCCGCAAAGCGCTCGAACGGCAGCAGTCCGAAGCTGCGCAGCGCGAGCAGCAGCGCCTCGCCGAGCAGGGTCAGTTCAAGGAATTGGCTGACCAGCGCGGGCGCGAGCTGGAGTCGTTCAAGCCCTACAAGACTCGCGCTGAGGAGCTTGAAGCGATCATCCGCAAGGGGAACGAAACACGCATTCAGCAGGTGCGTGAGGACATGCGGGCGCTCATCCCAACGGATTACGCCCCGGAACGCCTCGCCGCCTGGCTGGACGCCAACATGCCCCGGCTCTCTGCTCGTCCTGCCCCATCCCTCGACGCCGGTGCCGGCACAGGCTCCTCCGCGGAGTCCCTGTCCGACGCTGAGCGCCAGTCCGCCGCAAAGATGGGCATGACGCCGGAGCAGTACCTCGCGGCAAAGAAAAAAGCGGGGCTGTAGCCCCGAGGGCTTGACGCCATTTCGTCTGGCGCGACACTGTACAGGAGAAAGACAATGGCAGTGGTTGATACTTCGGCGGGTTTCCGCTATGCCGGCAAGCTCGGCAATCCCAGCGCCCCGCCGACTGTTCAGCGGTTCTACTTTAAGGATACCGAGTCGCTCTACAAGGGCGACATGGTCAACGTCGAATCCGGCGAGGTCGATCTGGCTGCCACCGGTGACACCGCGATCATCGGCATCGCCATGGAGTCCAAGGCTGGCACCGACAGCACCACGCAGATCGACGTCATCGTCGACCCGGATGCGGTCTATGCCGTGTATGACGCCAATGCCCGCACGGTCGGCACCTTGCTCGACCTGTCCGGCAGCGCTGGCGCTCAGACGGTCACCACCAGCAGCAACGGCAACTTTGTCGTTGTCGCCAATTCCGCCGCCGACGAGCTGACGCAGGTGATGATCACCGGCACGGCGCACCCGCTGAAGTAGCGGACGAAAGGACGAGGTGAGTCATGCCTATTCTTCAGTCTCAGTTCGACACTCTGCTCATCCCGGCGATCTACCATCACTTTGATGTGGGTCGCTCCCAGGTCCCCGCACTGCGCAGCCGGCTGTTCAACGTGCAGTCAAGCGTCCGTGCCGAAGAGCGCGGCACCGGCATGGGAGGCATCTCCCCTGATGCGTGGGATCAGTACCGCAAGTCCGGCGTCAAGGGCGAGCTTGACATGGACCAGCTCTACACCCAGAGCTACGTGCATGTCGAGTACCCGGTGCGTCTGCCCATCGAGAAGAAGCTGATCCTCAACGATCAGTACGGCGAGATCAACAGGCTTATTCAGCGTGCCGGTCTCAGCGCCGAGACCAAGATGGAGCTCGACGCCGTCAGCGTGCTCAACAACGCCTTCAGCGCCAGCTACCTTGGGAGTGACGCCAAAGCCCTCTGTGCCACGGATCATCCCCAGAGCAAGCACAAGAGCAGCGGCAGCTACGGCAACAAGGGCACGACCGCGCTCAGCAAGTCCTCCGTCGCTGCCACCCGGCTGCTGATGCAGCGGTTCAAGGACGACAGGGGAAATTTGCTCGGTCTGATGCCCAATGAGCTGTGGGTGCCGCCGGAGTTGGAAGACACCGCGCTGGAGATCGCCAACTCCATACTCGACCCCGCCAGCGCCAACAACGCGGTCAACGCGCAGCGCGGTCGCTGGCAGGTCATTCCCTGGGCGCGCCTGTCCGACACCACCAACTGGTTTATGGCTGACGGCACCTGGCGCAGCCAGGTCGTCAACTGGTACAACCGCGAGCAGCTTCAGGTGATGCTGGTCGAAGAGAATACGACCCACGTCGTCTACGAGATGAAGCTGCACTACAGCTTCGGCTTCGACGACTGGCGGTGGATCTACGGCCACGAAGTTACCGGCAGCTAGTTCGCATCAACCGGCAATCCGGGGCGGATCCGTCCGCCCCCCTTCACTTCTGAGGTGCATTCATGACCGATTACACGGTTTTCCCCAACGGCGTCCAGTCCGATTTCGTCGGCAACATCACGGGCAATGTCGTCGGCGAACATCGCCATTTGACGCAGGAGCTGACCGCGACCGGTGCCATCACTATCAACTCCGGCCTGGTCAAGCTCAATCACGCCAGCACGATTATCGCCGCTACCCTCGACGCCCCCACCGCCGGCGATGAGCTTTACATCGTCAACTCCAGCGCCAGCGGCACCGCCGCCCACACCGTCACGTTGCCGGCCGGTTGCACCTGGGATGGCACCAACAACACGGCGACGCTTAACGCCCCAGGCGAAGCGCTGCACGTCATTGCGCTTAGCGCCACCAAGTGGTTCATCCTTGAAAACATCGGCAGCGTCGCGCTGAGCACGGTCTAGCCATGATCCGCAAAATCCTGGTCACACCGACTCTCGCCGGCTCCAACGGCTCGGCATCGGGAAGCAAGAGCACCGACGCCCCGCATAATGGTCGCCTGGTCGGGGTCCACGTGGCTCCTGGCGACCAACCCAACACGCTCGACGTCACCATCAAGGCGCTGCTGCCCGATCAGACGCTGCTGACCTTGACCAACGTCTCTGCAGCCGCCTGGTACTATCCCACCGTGCAGGTCTCCGGTCCCACTGGAGCCGCGCTCACCTACAACGGCACGCAGACAGTCAATGCGCCTGCCCCGCTCGAAGGCTACATCAATGTCGCCGGCGCGCAGGGCAATGCTGGCACGTTCGACGTCTATCTGCTGATCGAGAGCTGACATGACGACCAGCACCTTCACCTTCGACCCTGCCAACCCGCGCAACATCGATCGCGTCCGCATCTACACCGGACAGACCGTCGAGGAGCAGTCACTGCTCACCGATGAAGAGATCACTTTCCTGCTCTCCGAAGAGGGCGGCGTCGGCGCGGCGGTGGTCGCAGGGTTGGAGCTAATCATCAACAAGCTGAGCCAGCCCGATTTCAAGGTGGACTGGCTAACCGTTTCTGCTGGCGATGCCATCAAGTCTTACCGGACCTCCCTCGCGCAGATGCGTAATAAATTCGGGGTCCCTGCCATCGCCGCCACGCCCAGAGCCGTTTACCGTCCAGACTCGCTGATGACCGACGCCCCCGAGGACTGGTGAGCGAGCCTGGGCAGAATCATCCTTCTCGGAGAACTGACCATGTTTAACGCCTCGATCCTGCGCACCGTCCGCCACCGTCTTGAGCAGTACCTCAACGACACCTGCACCATCGAGCAGGCCACAACCGCAGCCGACCAGTATGGCAGCAGCGTGCAGACCTGGTCGACCACTGCCGAGGACACGCCATGCCGTATCATCCGCGATGCATCTCAGTCCGGCGCCACCCAGCAAATCGGCAGCCGCGAAGCGCTGCGCCAGCAGTACCGCCTGATCGTCATCATCGACGTGAATCTGGACGTCGACTGCCGCGTCACCGACTCGTCTGGCAACGTCTACGACGTCGTTGAGATCGAGGTCAACCTCACCGACTCCATGTATAAGTCTGCCATCATCGCGAGGCGCGACTGATTACCATGCCCAGCGGACTGCGCATCACCAAGAATGACCGCCGCGTGCTCCAGCGTCTCATCCGCGAGACTCCCGACAAGGTCTCTGATGCCGTGCGAGGCATCGCCACCGAGATGACCAATGACATTGTGCTCAGCTATGGCGAGTCGCCCTCTTCCCCCGGCGAGCCGCCCGGCGTCGACACGGGCACTCTGCGCTCTGGCACTACCTGGGAATTGGACAGTCAGGACAAGACGAAAGCTGCCATCACCATTCAGGCGGAATATGGTCCGTACCTCGAATTCGGCACGTCGAAAATGTCCGCGCGTCCCTTCGTCACCCCGGTCTTCGAGCGCTGGCGTTCCGGGGAATTGAAACGCTTCCTTCGCGCCACAGGAATCCTCACATAATGGACGACGCACTTCAGGCGCTTTACCGCGCCATCCGCACCACGCTTTCCGCCGCGACGGAATCCTGGGGACCGTCGGGCAGCGGGAGCCGATGCTATGCTGATCTTGCGCCCGCTGGCGCCCCGCCCCCTTATGTCGTTTTCTTCGTCCTGGCGGGTGGCGAAATCAATGCGTCGGTGCGGCAGGATGCTGAATTCGTGCTTCTCGTCAAATGCATTGTTGAAGAGGACATGCCCACCGCACTTGCTATTGCGGCGCGCTTGTCTGCCCTCCTCAACGATCAGGATGCCGGCGCGTTAGCAGCTGGCGACGATTGGACAATCATCAATATCAGCCAGGAGCAGCGCGTTCACTACGTCGAACAGGTGGACGGTCGGCTGCTGCATCATTCTGGACATCGCTTCCGAGTGAGAATGGAGAGTTTGTAGAATGGCGATTCTCGCGGACAACAATGCGTATCTAAAGATCGACAACGTGGTCGTCAACGCGTATTTCAAGCGCGTTCGGATAGAGCCGAGCGCCGTCGAAATTGACGTGACGGGTGGCTCCGGCGCGACTGACGTTCAGCGAGTGGCCGGGCTGAACGACACCTCAATCACCATCACCCTCCAGTACGATACGACCAGCCTCCAGTCGTACGTCCAGCACATCGCCCGGGGGCAGGTCGTCGAAATCGAATACGGGCCCGAAAGCAACGTGTCGGGCAAGCCTCGGCACGTACAAAGCTTCCTGATCATGAGCGCCGCACCGAGCGAGCAGAACGTCCAGAAGGACGAGGTGGTTTTTGAGATTCAGGGCAGCGGCGCGGCGGCGGCGAGCGTAGATATGTTTGCCGGGGGCGTGTACTCGTGACGGACGCGCTCGACGGGGGGCTGGTGATCAATCGCGGGCGTCTGACGCACGGAGATACGAAGCGCCTGACGCGGCTGCTGATGTGTATCTCGCGGGGTGCGGACGATCTGGAAGAATACGACCGCCAGGTCGCGGAATACGAGGGGCTGCTCGCGCGCACCGTTGAGGTGCTGCCAGAGGACTGGCTGCCGCCAGGGGTATCTCTGGCGACCGAGGGCTGGATCAATCATATCAGCCAGCCCCGCTATGAGCAGATCGCCCAGGCGGTGATCATGCAGCCCACCCCTGGAAAAAAAACGGACTAGGGTGGGCGCTGTGGATGCGGGGTAAATTCCCCGACCAGGTCGCGCTGGAGCCGGACGAGGTTGAGGCGATCAATCGCATCAATGTGGCGCGCTTTTACAGCGTGACGCCGGCGCAAATAGACGCGATGAGCGAAGAGGACTATCGCTCTTCGCTGGAAATCATGTGGTACGAAGGACAGAGATAATTGGCTACTCCGCTGGAAGTCGCTTCGCTAATTGGTGTCCTCGCTCTCGATGATAGGGCGAGCGGCACGCTGCGAGCAGTCGACACCGGGCTGGCGGGGCTGAGCGACCGGCTCGGCAACCTGGGTGGCAGGATGCAGGGGGCGGGGATGGCGCTCAGCGCTGTCTTCGCGCCTGCAGCGGCTGCCATCGGCGCCGGCGTCAATATTGCCGGCGACTTCGACAGCGTGCTGGCGGAGATCGGCGCGCGAACGGGACTGACCGGCGGCGAACTTGACCATCTGCGCGAGGTCGCGCTGCAAATGGGCGCAGACACAGCGTTCAGCGCGCAGCAGGCAGCCGAGGCGATGCTTCAGCTGCTGACCTCCGGGCAGAACGTCGAGCAGGCGCTCGAAACCCTGCCTGCTGTGCTGGACACGGCGGCGGCGAGCGGCGAGGACCTGGGGCGCACGGCGGACAGCGTGACGGACATCATGGCGGCGTTCCGTCTGCCGGCGAACCGGGCGCGGCAGGTCGTTGATGCGATGGCGCGGGCAGCCGGGGCGTCATCGGCGGATATGGCGGGTCTGGGCGAAGCATTCGCGAATGTCGGCGGGACGGCGGCGGCGCTGGGTTTGTCGGTCGATGAGACGGCGGCGATCTTCGGGGTTTTTTCGGAGAATGGCATCAAGGGCGCGGAGGCAGGGACGCAGCTGCGATCCATGCTGAACGCCATGACGCGCGACACCGTTGACGCCGCCGAGGCGTGGGCAGACGCCGGCGTGTCGCTGGCGGACGCCCAGGGCAATATCCGCCCCCTGGAATCGATCATCGACGATCTCGCCATTTCCCTCGACAGTATGACCGAGATCGACCGTGTCCGCACCATCCAGGGGCTGGCGGGAAGCTTCGGGCAGTTGGGCTTGCAGGCACTGCTCAGTTCTGGCGGTTTCGATAGTATGCAGTCGGCGATGGGCAATGCCGTCGGCGCGACAGAGGTCGCCGAGGCGCGCATGGACACGTTTGCCGGGCGGCTCGACTCGCTGAAGGGATCCATCGAGACGCTCGCCATCCAGGCACTCACCCCCTTTATGGAAGACGTGCTGAAGCCGATGGCGGAAGACCTCGCAGGGATCGTCAATGGCATATCCGCCTGGGCGTCTGAAAATCCGGAGCTGACGAAGTCCCTCACCGGCGTGGTCCTGGGGGGGGCGGCGTTTTCGGTCGGGTTGATCGCGCTCGGCACGCTGATCAATTCCATATCGACAATTGTCGGGGGGCTGGCAAGCGGGATTCATCTGCTGCGAGGGGCGATCACGCTTCTTTCGACGACTGGGCTTTTACCGTTGCTCGGACCCTTGGCACTCGGTGCGGGTTTAGTGCTTGCCTACAGCAACAATTGGTTGGGGTTTCGGGATGCGGTCGATCTTGCCAAGGGGGCGCTTGATAAGTTGTATCAATCGCTGGTCGATGTGATCCGCCAGAGCGAGATCGGGCGCGACGCCTTGATGTGGATCAATCCATTGGGACAAATGCAATGGGAAATGCAGCAAGGCGGAGGCGGGGGCGGGCACATGGTGACACCGCCTCTGGTCAATCCGTTTCCGCGCGCGATGGGCGGGTCGGTGATGGCAGGGACGCCATACGTTGTGGGTGAGCGCGGTCCCGAACTTTTCTACCCTGGGCGCAGCGGCTACATTGCGCCGAATGCGGGTGGGACGACGATCAACGTGATGATGCCAGCGGCGGCGCTGGCGTCGCCGAACGCGGCGCGCAATGCGGGGCGTGAATTTGGCGAGATGATCGCCCAGGAAGTGAGGCGGCGCGGATGAGCCGGATCGTCAGCTTCGGCGCGTATACCTTCCCCAACACAGGCTATTCCCTTATCAATAATTTTGGCGACGGCGTGCCGAGGACCGACCGGCTGCCGGGGCTGGACGGCGGCTACGACGCCTATGGCGACGACCCCGCCCCGGTGGAGATCGGGCGGGTGACGTGGCGCTTTCGCCTGCTGGCTGGCTCGCCGGCGGCGATGACGCTGCTGCGCGACCAGGTGCGACGGATGCAATCATATGGGCGCGCTTTGCTGACGCTCGAAGTCGATGATGGCACGCAGCGCTGGTGTTACGCGCGCGTGCACAATATCCAGATGGCGGATACGGTGATCGCGCCATCGACGCGGGCGCAAGAGGTGGTGATCGACTGGCAGGTGAGCGATCCGCGCTGGTATTCGACGAACGCGGACAGCCCGCAGGTGGAGGCGTGCAGCGGGGCAGCGACGACGTTCACGGTGGTGAACAACGGGACGGCGGCGGCGCTGGCGAAGATCAGCATCGACCCCGGCACGGCGATCAGCGCGAGCGGGCTGACGGTGCAGCGGCTGGTGGACAGCGTGGCGATCGACGAGGCGGAATATGCGGCGGCGCTGCTGGCGACGGATGCGCTGGTCATCGATGCACAAACGCTGACGGTGACGAAAAACGGGAGCGACGCTTACTCGAATGACTTTTCTGCCAACCATCCGGCATGGATGCGGCTGCTGCCCGGCAGCAACACGATCAAGGTGATCCTGGGGGCGGCGGAGACGGCGGATGTCACGGTCGAGTGGGATGACTGCTGGTATTGACCTCACCCCCTGCCCCCTCTCCGTGCGAGCAAGCTCGCCTGGGAGAGGGGGAAAAGGCGAGAAGGGCTGACGAATGCGTGTATGGGCGGATGTGTACAGCGCGGCGGGGGCGCGGCAGGGAGCCGGACCGGTGGCGCTGAAGGCGGCGGGGGTGACGCGCGTGCTGGACGGCGTGGGGACGATCCGGCTGAGCGCGCCGGGCACGGACGCCAGGGCGCGGGCGCTGCTGGTGAACGAAAACCACGTGCGCATCTACACGCAGGCGACGGACGACGCGGCGGTGCGTGAAATGGGACGGGGCGTGATCCGCAAAGTGCGGGCGAGCGGATCGCCGACGGACTGGTCGCTGGATGTGGAAGGTCCCGACGACCTGGACGGGCTGACGCGGGTGAGTACGAAGCTGCTGCGGAAGTACAGCGCCGAGACGACGAGCGACATCGTGGACGACCTGGTCGCGCTGGTGAGCGGGTGGAGCGCGACGACGACGGGCGGCAACACGACGGACGCGCGGTTTGACGCGGTGAGCGTGCTGAAGGCGCTGCTCGGCTTGTGCGAACAGCAGGGGCTGCACCTGCGCGCCGGAACTTCTGACAAAACGATAGAGGTTGGGGCGTTCGGGAGCGACGCGGGGCTGCGGCTGGTGAACCCGGTGCAGATCATGGCGGGGATGGAGGCGCAGGACGGGCTGGCGTTCATCGAGACGATAGACATCGAGCAGGACAGCGAGCCGGTGTGCACGCGGCTGTACCCGCTGGGGTCGGGGATCGGGGAGGCGTGGCTGACGCTGCTGAACGCGACGCGCAACACGCCGTACACGCGGCAGGTGGTGAACGTCAACGGCATCGACCAGCATTTTCTCGAAGACTTCGCGGCGGTCGCGCAGTATGGGGTGATCGAGAAGATGGGGAAGTTCAACATCGCGCCGCTCTCGAACAGCGCGGCGGATGTGGAGAATGCGGCGAATGCGCTGTATGACCAGGCGGCGGCGTGGCTGACGCGGTACAGCGAACGGCTCGACAGCTATCAGGTGACGGCGAAGAAGGTGCGCGCGACGATCCGCCCCGGCGACAAGGTGCGGCTGGTCTACAACGGGGTGGTGACGCGGGAC
>JABWBO010000119.1 GCA_013360465.1 Anaerolineae bacterium
GTCAACCCGACCGGGGCGGGCGTCTGGAGCGCGCCGCTGCGCTTCCGCATGGCGATCACCGCGCCGCGCCCGCTGTCGCCGACCGGCGAGGCGGCTTCGGCAGAGCTGTTCACCTGGGAAGCCGTCCCCGGCGCGCTGTGGTATCAGATACAGGTCGAAATCGCCCCCAACGTCACCTATGATCGCTGGTATGATCAGTTCGGCATCTGCGACGGGATCACCTGCGCCGGGACGCTGGAAATCGCGCTGGGCGCGGGGCAGTACCGCTGGCAGGTGCGCAGCTTCGTCCTGACGCAGGGAGATAACCTCTACAGTGAATGGAGCGACCTGCTGGACTTCGCCATCGCCGCGTCCTAGCGCCCAACCATGACCACGCTTGAGCTTGATCGCACCGCTCAAAACGATCTGTCAGTCGAAGCAGGCAGCCAGGAGGGGCGCTCCGCCTTGATCCTCTGGCTGCGCCGTTATGGTCCGCTGCTCTTCGCCGCCGCCTGCCTGATGATCGGGTCGCTGCTGCTGTGGCATCGCGGCTTCTACCAGGACGACTACTTCGACTTCAACCTGCCCGTCCGGCTGGACGCCTCGATGAGCAACGGGGCGCGCTTTCTTTCCGCCGTGACCTCGCGCAGCCTCGCCAAACTGCTTCAGGAGGGTGAACTCGTCGTGCGCGTCTTCACGGCGGCGTTCATCGGCATCAACGCCTGGCTGCTCGGCTCGCTGGTGCAGCGTCTGTCCCGGTCGCGACTGGCGGGCGTCGCCGCGCTGTGGCTGTTCGTCAACCCGGCGCTGGCTTACGAATCGGTGCTGTGGCTGGCGGCGGGGAGCATCTATATCTACGCCGTGACCTTCACGCTGATCTTCCTGCACGCCGCGCTCACCTTTCTGTCTCGCGAGACCGTCTCGCGGCGCTGGTTCGCCGTCGCCGTCGCCGCCTATCTGCTGGCGCTCAACGGCTCGGAAACCATGTCGGGCATCCTGCTGATGCTGCCGGTCCTGGGTGTGGCGGTGGTCGCCCAGGGCGGCGATCGGCGTCGGACAGCGCTGCGCTGCGGTCTGCTGCTCATCCTGCCGATCCTGCTCACCGCCCTCTATTTTCTGGCGTTCTACCTGGGTAATCCGTTCATCCAGTCGGCGCGCGGCGCATTCGACCTTAACCCGCTCACCCTGCTCGACCGCGCCTACCGCGCTTACTTCGTCCACCTTTACTTCATCACCGTTTCGCCGGAATTTGGTTCGATCCTGTGGCGCGACGCCTTCTCGCTGGGGATCGAGGCACTGACCAGCCCGGCGGGACTGCTGCTGGCAGGAGCGGCGGTGGCGCTGCTGGCGGCGGTGGTCCTGACCTGGCAGCCCGAACCACGCCGCTTCTCCCGGCGAATGGGGCTGATCCTGACGTTTGCCGGCGTCTGGTGGGCGATCATGCTGATGATCCTCCCCGGCGTCTTCGTGACCAAGGTGCAGCTCACCTCGCGGCTGCTCTACTTGCCCTCCGCCGGGCTTGCCGTGCTGTTCGCCGGGCTGATCGGGCTGCTGCCCGTACGCTGGCAGCGCGCCGGCATCCTGGCGGGCGGGGCGGCGGCGCTCCTGCTCGCCGTCCTCATGCTCGGCTGGGCGAGCGTCTACAACGCTCGCTACCGGCTGGACAAAGCGCAGCTGGACGCGCTCACCCAGAATGTTCCGATGGACCTCGTGCCGCCGGGGACGCGGCTGATCCCTTATCGCCTCGACGAAATCAGCCTGCCGGACCACAGCGGCGGCATGAACAGCGCCCTCACCGGCGTCTTTGAAGCCCCCGCCGGAGCCATCGGCGCGCTGGTCTACGCCACCGGGCGGGCGGACATCGACCCGCTGACCGTCAACTACCGCTGGATCGCCGGGACCGGCTTGTCCTGCACGACGGTTGAGCATCTGCGCCGCTCGCAGATCTGCATGGGCGACGGTGTGGTGCAGAACGATCCGGTGTCCATCGAGCGGGCGCTGCTCTTCACCTATCGCCAGGAACAGTTTTTCATCATCAAGAGCTTGCGCGTTGTCCGTGACGCGCCCTACACGGTGCATTTCCCGCTGGCAGAGATGCTGGCGGCGAACGGCGTGCCCGCCCTGGAAATCGTCTATGACTGACCGGGCGCGCGGCATCTTCGGCGGCATCGCGGCGGGTTTCGTCCTGCTGGCGCTGTTCGCGGTCGCCGCCTCGGCAGATCAGCGGCAGGGCGATTCTCTGCGCCCCGGCGAGATCGTCGTCGTACAGGAGCGGAGCGTCGGCGAACTTCCTTCCGCCGCTGAGGGCGCGACGCTGGTCATCGAGCGTTTCGAAGTCCTTCAGCGCGAGGGCGTCTTCGCCGGGCTGAACGTGACCCTGCGCAACGTGAGCGCCGCCCCGCAGCGCGGATCAGTCTGGTATCTGCTGTCGCCGCCCTATGACACCGGTGAAGCCTGGCGTTCAGCCGATTACACCGCGCCCGGTCATCAGGTTGCGCTCGCCCCCGGCGAACGGCGTGTCATCGCCTTCGACGCCCCCGGTCTGAGCGTGATCGGGCTGTTTCGCGTGTCGGTCTGGGCGCATGTGATCGACGCGGCGGGCGCGAGCCTTCACGCCGACGCGACAGGCTACGGCACGCCGCTGGTGGTCGAACCGGAAGGTGGGTTCGGGGCGAACCTGCTGGAACAGTGGGAGACGGGGCGTGAACGCGCCTTCGTGCCGCCCCTGCCTCTCGAAGGCGATGTGCAGATCGTCCTCTTCGAACTGGAACGTTCCCCGCGTTTCCTGCGCGGGGTCAGCGTCAGCGCGGCGAACAATCACCCGACCGAAGCCCGCGAGATCTACCTGAGCTACGGCATCGACTCGGCAGACCAGCTTGAACCCTGGACGCAGCCGGTCTTCTCGTCCGCCGAAACCCGCCTCACCTTGGAGCCGAACCAGACGCTTCCCGTGACCTTCTCGGTGCCGGAGGCGCTCGCCCCGGGTGAATACCGCCTGGCGCTGTGGCTGCGCCGCTCGCCGGTTGAGCCGCCGGTGGTCGCCGCCGAATACACCTTCCAGATCGACCCGCTCTTCACCTTCGCCCTGGCGGATGAGAGCGGTCAGCCGCCGCTGGTCCTGACGCTCTCGCCCAGCCCGCCGGCGCAGGACGGCGCATTCACCGCCACCTTCGCGCTGCGCAACGACTCCGCCACCGACCGACTGGTCGGCGTCTTCTACAGCGTCGTGCCCAGCGACAGCCTGACCCCCTGGCGGACGGCGTTCGCCAGTATGCCGCTGCGCTTCATCAATCTGAAGCAGCGAGAGAACTTCATCTTCAGCGATACCCGCTTCCTGCGCGTGCCGCCGGGCGACTACACCATCATCGGATGGGTGATCGAGCTGGTTGAAGGACGCCCGATCCTGCGCGCCGCCTATTCGCGTGAGCTGCGCTACAGCGCCCGCTGAGCGACCGGAATCTGTGGCATAATCACGGATAGCGAAGTGATGAGGGGAATGAACGATGACCCTACCAGAGCGGACAGGGGTGCGTCTGGAAGACTATCTGGCGCTTCCGGAAACCAACCTGCCAATGGAGCTGATCGACGGAGAGATCATCGAGATGGCGACGCCTGACGCCCTGCACCAGGATGTTACCCTGAACTGCGCTTTGCTGCTCAGGCAATTGGTGAAAGCGGCAGGGCAAACGCATCAAAATCGATGAATGGGTCAGAAAAGATTACAAGGTATCGTAGGGACGCGCTTCTGCGCGTCCGATACGGCGGACAGCCAGAAGGTGGAAATTTGATGCGTTTGCCCTGGTGAAAGCGGTCGGCGGCAAGGTCTACATCGCCCCGCTCGATGTCGTCCTCGACGACGCCAACGTCGTGCAGCCTGATGTCCTGTGGATCGCCCCGGAAGGCGCGCATTGCAGCGTAGATGAGACGACCGGTCGGCTGCGCGGCGCGCCCGATCTGGTGGTCGAAGTGCTGTCGCCGACCAGCGGCTACCGGGACCGGCGGACGAAATTCCGCCTCTATGAGCTTCACGATGTGCGCGAGTACTGGCTGGTCGATCCGCGCGAGAAGCTGATCACGGTGTGGACTCTACGCGAGGGCAGATACGAGCTGCTTGACACCTATGCAGAAAATGAAACCTTCACCGCGCCGCTGGTCGGCACGGTTGCGGCGGCAGCGCTCTTCAGCGCCTAGCGCGGCGCATCACGCCCCGTTGCGCACGTCGGACGGCGTCGGCTGTTCGACCAGCTTCGCCCGGTAGCGCGCCAGCGCCTCGCGCACGCGCGGCAGCGCCGTCTCGTCGTCGCCCAGGTGCAGCACCAGCGCCGGGCGTTCCGATTCCAGATCGACGCGCAAACCTTCGATCTGCTCGCTGCGATAGCCGGACTCGATCAGGTTGGCGGCGAATCGCCCGGTCGCCGAGCCGACCAGCCCGCCGACCAGCGCCCCCGCCCCCAGGGCGATGATCCCCCCGATGCCCGGCAGCGCCAGCGCCCCGAACTGCACCAGCCCCAGCAGCGTGATCGCCGCGCCTAACGTGCCGCCGGTGATGCCGGCTTCGTCGGGTCCGAGCGAATCATCGACGACGGTGACTTCGCCGTCGCGGGCTTTGGCGACGATGGCGGCGCGCTCGACGTGCAGCGATTTATCCTCGCGCAGATGGTCGAGGGCGCGGACCAGCAGCTTGCGAGAGGGAAAGACGGCGACCAGAAAGCGGCGATCACGATTCATGGCAGGCGCTCCTGAAGCTTGTGCCCCGCGCCAAACCACTGGTGGGGGAAACGGGCATTCCATCGTAAAACGGATGGGCGTGGAACTGACATGGATTCCCTGGCACTTTCCAACATAACAAAGCCCGTTCTTCATTGTAATGCATGTTGCGCGCCGATGGACGTTAAAATCTTGACGCATTTTCGGGCTTATGCTACGATGCGACGTAACGTTAAACGAAAGTTCTGCTCTCATCAAGAGCGCGTGAGGGGTACGGCCCTGTGATCGCGCGGCAACCCCCGGAGCGCTGGGAAGGTGCCAAGTCCGTCTGAAACCTGGCGATGCTTGGTTTCAGGAAGATGAGGGGAAGCGAAACGGTGACAGTGACTCTGCCAGCCCGCGCCTCTCCTCATTCTGTGGAGAGGCGCTTTTTTTCTTGGGGGTTCGAGCGGCGAGGAGATTGCACGATGGATTCAATGTATGTCCAGCAGATCGTCGATGCGGTTCAGGACATGGATCTGGGCAGCCAGCAGAAAGCGCTGGACTTCGCCCGCGGACTGGTCAAACCCAAGGGGATGACTGGCGCTGAATTGATGCGGCTTGCCGTTGAACTCAACTTCGATTCACAGTCGCTCGACGAGATGCAACAAGCTATTGAAGAGGAGTTCGGGCGGATCGATGATTTCCCAGAGATCAACCTCGATGGAGAATGGCGGGCACTCTCGCAACGACAGCCGGACACACAGACGAGGTGTATAGAGGTCTATCGATGAACGCACGTCATACGAACCGCATCTTCACCAACCGCCGCTATCTGGACGCCATCGCCGACCACGTCGTCATCTTCGATGGCGCGATGGGAACCAGCATTCAGACCTACAACCTGACCGCCGACGACTTCGGCGGCGAACGCTACAACGGCTGCAATGACTTCCTGGTCATCACCCGCCCGGAGGTGATCGAAGCGATCCACGCCTCTTTCCTCGCCGTCGGCGCGGAGGTCGTCGAGACCGATACGTTCCGCTCCAACCCGATCACCCTCAGGGAATACGGGCTGGGCGACCGCTGCCTGGAGATCAACCGGACGGCGGCGGCGCTGGCGCGGCGCGTCTGCGACCGTTTCGCGGCGGAGACCGGCATCCCGCGTCTGGTCGCCGGCAGCATCGGACCTTCCGGCAAGCTGCCCAGCGGGGATGATCCCGATCTGAGCAACATCACCTTCGACGCGCTGGCGCAGGTCTTCTACACCCAGGCGCAGGGCTTGGTCGAAGGCGGCGCGGACCTGCTGCTAGTCGAGACCAGCCAGGACATCCTGGAAGTCAAAGCCGCCGTCTGGGGGATCAACCGCTATTTCGAGGATGCCGGGGTGCGCGTCCCGCTTCAGGCGCAGATCACGCTCGATACCAGCGGGCGGATGCTGTTCGGCACCGATATCGCCAGCGCCATGACCACCCTGGAAGCGCTGCCCATCGATGTCTTCGGCTTGAACTGCTCGACCGGTCCCGAATACATGCGCGAGCCGGTGCGCTTCCTGACGGAACACAGCCCACTGCCGATCAGCATCCTGCCCAACGCCGGGCTGCCGATCAACGTCGATGGCGAGGCGGTGTACCCGATGGAACCGGAGCCGTTCAGCGAGATGGTGGCGGAATTCACCCGCTGGGGGGTGGGCGTCGTCGGCGGCTGCTGCGGCACGCGCCCGGCGCACATCGACAGGCTCTACCAGAAGGTACACGGACACACCCACCAGGAGGAGATCGAGCAGCGGGTGGGACGGCGCGCCCCGGTCAGACGCGAGGTCGAGACGCCGGCGCGCACCTCCAGCAACATGCGCGCCGTGTCGATGATTCAGAACCCCGGTCCGACCATGATCGGCGAGCGCGTCAACACCCAGGGCAGCCGCAAGGTCAAGCAGCTGATCCTGGAAGGCGACTACGACGCCGTTGTGCCCATCGCCCTTCAGCAGATCGAGAGCGGCGCGCATATGCTCGATGTCTGCGTGGCGCTGACCGAACGCGCCGACGAGACCCTGCAAATGCGGACGCTGGTCAAGAAGCTGGCGATGTCCGTCGAAGCGCCGCTGATCATCGACGTGACCGATCCGGAAGTCGCCGAGGCGGCGCTGTCGGTCTATCCGGGGCGCGGCATCATCAACGGCAACAACCTGGAAAACGGACGCGAACGCATCGACAGGGTGCTGCCCATTGCCCGCAAGTACGGCGCGGGCGTGCTGTCGATGACCATCGACGAGGAGGGCATGGCGCACACCCGCGATAGGAAGCTGGAGATCGCCCGGCGCATCCACGACATCGCGGTGAATGAATATGCCCTCGCGCCGCAGGACCTGATCTTCGATACGCTGACCTTCCCGCTGACCACCGGGCAGGAAGAGCTGCGCAGCGACGCCATCGAGACCCTTGAGGGCATCCGGCTGATCAAGCAGCATCTCCCCGGCGTGATGACGGCGCTGGGCGTGAGCAATGTCTCGTTCGGCGTGACGCCGGCGGCGCGCGGTGTACTCAACAGCGTCTTCCTCTATCACGCGGTCGCGGCGGGGCTGGATATGGCTATCGTCAATCCGGCGCACATCACGCCTTACGCCGAGATCCCGGCGGACCAGCGCAAGCTCGCCGATGACCTGATCTTCAACAGCGATCCCGACGCGCTGCCCCGCTTCATTCACTATTTCGAGCAGAACGCCGTCCAGGTCACCGGCGTTCAGGTCGAAGACCCGACCGCCGAGATGACCAGCGAGGAAGCGCTGCACTGGCAGATCGTCCACCGCAAGAAAGAGGGGCTGGAGACGCTGATCGACGACTGCCTGACCCGTCAGGATGCCGTTGGCGTGCTGAACAACGTGCTGCTGCCGGCGATGAAAGAGGTCGGCGACAAGTTCGGCGCGGGCGAGCTGATTTTGCCCTTCGTGCTGCAAAGCGCCGAGGCGATGAAGAGGGCGGTCGGCTATCTGGAAAGCTTCATGGACCGCATCGAGGGCATCTCGAAGGGCACTGTCGTGCTGGCGACGGTCTACGGAGATGTCCACGACATCGGCAAAAACCTGGTCAAGACGATCCTCAGCAACAACGGCTACACCGTCCATGACCTGGGCAAGCAGGTCCCGGTCAATACCATCATCGAGAAGGCGGTCGAACATCATGCCGACGCCATCGGCTTGAGCGCGCTGCTGGTCAGCACCTCCAAGCAGATGCCGCTGGTGGTCAACGAACTGTCGCGGCGCGGTCTGCGCACTCCGGTGCTGATCGGCGGCGCGGCGATCAACCGCAAATTCGGGCGGCGCATCCTCTTTTTAGAGGAGAGCGACTCGCCCTATGAGCCGGGCGTCTTCTACTGCAAGGACGCTTTCGAGGGGTTAGAAGTGATGGACCGGCTGAGCGACAAGAGCGGACGCGAGACCTTCCTGGAGCGGATCAGGACCGAAGCCTATGCCGAGATGAATAAGCCCGCGCCGATCCGCCGGGCGCGCACCCCCGGCAGGGCGAGTACGGTTTCGCCTGCGCCGGACATCCCCAAGCCGCCCTTCTGGGGCGCGCGGACGATTCGCCAGATGCCGCTGGAGGTCGTCCTGCAATACCTGGACAAGAACGAGCTGTTCCGCCTTTCGTGGGGGGCGACCAACACGCACGGCGACGAATGGGTGAAGCTGGAGCGCGCGTATGAGGCGCGGTTGGCGCGTATGAGCCGCGAGGCGCTGGCGAACAGGACCCTGCTGCCCCAGGCGGTCTACGGCTTCTTCCCGGCGAACCGCGACGGCGATGATCTGGTCCTGTGGGATGCTCAGCCTTTTGCCGCGGCGCCGAACGGCGGGACGCCGGAGCGACGCGAAGTCGCCCGCTTCCGCTTCCCGCGCCAGCCGTTCGGCGAATATCTGTGCCTGAGCGACTATTTCGCACCGGCGGAATCCGGCGCGGTGGATACGGTGGCGCTGCAGGTCGTGACCGTCGGCGAGGTCGCCACGCAGGCATTCGACCGACTGCAGGACGCCCACGATTACAGCGAAGCCTATTTCTTTCACGGGTTGGCGGTGCAGGCTGCCGAGGCTGCCGCCAGCTATGTGCATCAGACGGTGGTCAACCGGGGGTTGGGCATCGCGGCGAACCGGGGCAAGCGCTACAGCTGGGGCTACCCCGCCTGCCCGGACCTGAGCGGACACCGGTTGGTGGTCGATCTGCTGCCGGCGGTGCGCGATGAACTCGCCATGCACCTGACGGAGTCTTATCAGTGGGTGCCGGAACAGTCCACCGCCGCGCTGATCGTCCATCATCCGGATGCCAAGTATTACAGCGTCGGTGTGGACCGCGTCCAGCAGATCGCCGAATCGTAACGGCGTGATGCGTCATGCCCATGACGCATCACACCCTGACTCTAGGACAAGGCTATGGACCTGCATCGCCCCCGACGCGCGGGGTATCGGGTGCGCGCTTTCTTCATCCTGGTCGCCGTGATGCTGCTGACGGTTGGCGGCGTGACGGTGGCGCTGGACCGCGTGTGCTACCACTATCTGAGCCAGCGGCTGCCCATCTATCCCGGCGCAGAGACGCGCGTGCGCACGTACAACTTCCTGAGCGAACTGGGCATGGGCAACACCGTCATCACCCTCTACACGCCGGACCCGCCCGACGAGGTGCGGGCGTGGTACGCCGTGCAGACCGGATCGCTGCTGCGCGAATGGGCGCGGACGCGACCGATTCTGTACAACATCGCCCAGAGTTCGGTGGATGTTTCGCGCGCCGATGACGGCGTGGGCAGCCTGGTCATCCTGTTCGGCACATGCGCCAACTGAGGACGGCGGAGGAACGCAATGAGCGTCTATGAAGGGCAGGACCCGCGTCCATCCCGAGGGATTCTCTCCGGGTTCGTGGTGGTGCTGCTGGCGTCGATTCTGCTGGTCTTGGGCGGCGTGACCTTCTTCTACACGCAGTGTACGTCGGACTTCTGGCGCGACGACTGGCTGTACCCGAACGCCGAGGGGGTTTCGGAAACGTCGCAGTTCTTGTCCACCCAGCAGCGCGTCTTTTTCACAACGGACAGCGCGGAGGTGATTGAGGCGTGGTATCGCCGGCGGGCAGCTGAGCTGACGCGGGCGGCGGTGGTGAGCGGCGATTTCAGCGCTGACTACAGCCCGCCGCCCTATCGCCTGATCGCCGATGCGGAGCGGGGCGGCACGCGGATCGTGTTCACCCGCAGCTGCCCGGCGTGGTGACGAACAGGGATCAATTGAGATGCTGACAAAACTGCGAATCCAGAATTTCAAGCAGTTCGACGACGTGGAGATCGAACTGGGACCGATCACGGTCTTTGCCGGTCCCAACAATTCCGGCAAGACGACGGCGCTTCAGGCGCTCGCGCTGTGGGGATTCGGTATCAGCAGACTAGCGGATGTCCCTGTTGAGAAGCTAATGGAAGGATTTTTAGGACAGCAAGTCCCGGTTGTGGAGCGCTCGGAACTTACCTCTGCGCCTGTACCTGATGCGCGCATGCTCTGGCACAAACTGAGAACGGAACTCTCGTCTGATGGACGCACGGAACCTGAAGAGTGGTCGGATATCGACGCATTCGATATCTCAATCCTGGCAGATGGGTCGAGTCATGGTCAGGATTGGCAGAGAGAAATTCGCTTTGCGTTCGTGAATGAAGCGTCCCTCGAAATCTTGCAGAAGCCTTTGTCTGCCGATCTTCTACTCGCACCGACCATGTTCCTGCTTCCGTCCATGTCGGGTATTGTGATTAACGAACCCCTGCACCAGCCCGGCACATTGAATCGCCTCGTCGGTGAAGGGCGCACTGCGGAGATTCTGCGCAACCTGTGCTTCCGACTGTACGAAGAGCCAGAAAAACAGGGATGGTCAACCGTCGCGGAGAGGATGAAGGCGCAGTTTGGCGTCGATCTTCTGCCTCCGCGCTACCTTCCTGGCAGCGGCTTGATCACAATGCAGTATCGGGAACGCAATGGCTACGCGCTCGATATTGCCTCTGCCGGACGCGGCATGCTGCAAACGCTCCTGCTGCTCGCCTATCTCTACACCTATCCCGGCGCAGTGCTGCTGCTCGACGAACCCGACGCCCACCTGGAGATCATCCGCCAGCGCGACATCTATCACCTGCTGACCGGCGCTGCCGCCAGTAAGGGTTCGCAGATCATCCTGGCGACCCACTCCGAAGTCATCCTGAGGGAAGCGTTCGAGCGCAAAGACACCGTGATCGCTTTCACCGGCAGACCCCACCAGCTGACCGACATCGGCAATTTCGTCAAGTCGCTGAGCCTGATCCCGGCGGAAGATTACCTGCTGGCAGATCAGCGCGGATGGATCCTCTACTGCGAGGGCGAAACCGATGCGCTTGTTCTGAAAGCAATGGCGGCGCGTTTGCAGCACCCCGCCTTGCCCCACCTTCACCTCGTCTTCAGCAAGGACATCGATGGTAATGAGCCGAGCGAGGCGAAGAAGTACTTCACCGGGCTGCGCGAGGCATACCCAGACTTGTCCGGCATTGCCGTCTTCGACCGCGTGAGCAAGGGGAAGCTGGAAGACGCGCCGCCGGGGCTGCGTATTGTCTCCTGGACTCGCAGGGAGATCGAGAACTATTTCATGCAGCCCTCAACGCTGGCGGCATATGCGCGCGCCTCATCAAAAGACGAGCGCGAAGCGGCGCGGCGCGAACAGATCATGCGTGAGGTCGTACAAGGCAATACGCCGCCCTTCGCGCTGGAAAATCACCGGGACGATTTCTGGTCGAAGACGAAAGCTTCTGATGAGTATCTCGACCGGATTTTCGCGCAGTATTCCGAACGCGCCGGGGTGCCGCTTCAACTTCGCAAGGCAGACTATCACCTGCTTGTGCAGTACATCCCTGAAGACCTGATCGACCCGGAAGTCACCGAGAAACTCGACGCCATCCTGGAAGTTGCCCGTCACGCCAAGTCTCTAGAGGAATAAGCGATGTCTGTTTCCCTGCGCCAACGCCTTGAATCCGATCTGCCGCTCCTCGCCGACGGCGCCATGGGCACGCTGCTGCACAGCCAGGGTGTCCCCATCGACGGCTGCTTCGATCATTACAACGTCACCCAGCCCGACCTGATCAAGGGGCTGCACCGCGCCTACCTGGACGCCGGCGCGGAGATGATCGAGACCAACACCTTCGGTGCCAATCGCCTCAAGCTGCAAGAACACGGCTTGGAAGACCAGGTCGTCGCCATCAATGCGGCGGGCGTGGCGCTGGTCCGCGAGGCGATCCGCGAGAGCGGGCGGCAGAACGCCTACGCCGCCGGTTCGGTGGGACCGCTCGGCACGGGCATCCTGCCTTACGGGCGGCTCAAGGTCGAAGACGCCCATGCCATCTTCGCCGAACAGATCATGGCGCTGGTCGCCGCCGGGGCGGACGCCATCATCTGCGAGACCTTCACCCACATCGATGAGCTGGTGATCGCCCTGGAAGCGGCGCGCCAGGTCGCCGCCGGCGTGCCGGTCATCTGCGAGATGACCTTCACCCGCGATGACCGCACCATCTCCGGGCATCTGCCGGGCGCGGTCGCCCGGCGGTTGGCGGATGCCGGGGCGGACGTGATCGGCGTCAACTGCTCCGGCGGTCCGGCGCAGATCATCCGCGTCGTCCGGCAGATGAAAGACGCCGTCCCCGATGGGCGCTTCTCCGCCATGCCCAACGCCGGCTTCCCGCAAACCGTCGGTGGGCGCATGATGTACCCGGCGACGACCGAGTATTTCGGCGAGAACGCCCTGCTGCTGCGCGCCATCGGTGTGAGCATCATCGGCGGCTGCTGCGGGACCACCCCGGATCATATTCAGTCGATGCGCGCCGCCCTTGACGATCCGGCGCATCCGACCCCGGCGCTGCCCCGTCTGGTGATCCGCAGCCCGGAGGAAGAAGCCGATTCCGCCGCCGCCGAGATGCCGTCCGAGCTGTATCACAAGCTGCACAATGGCAAGTTCCTGTTCAGCGTAGAGATGGCTCCGCCGCGTTCGCACAATCTGGAACGGCTGATCGACGCGGCGACCCTGCTGCGCGACGCCGGGGCAGATGTGCTGAACGTCGCCGACAGCCCGACAGCCCGTATGCGCCTGAGTCCCTGGGCGGCGTGCAGCGTCCTGCAGACCCGCCTGGGCTTGGAGACGGTGCTGCATTTCCCGGTGCGCGGGCGCAATCTGCTGCGCGTGCAGGGCGATCTGCTCGGCGCCCATGCCCTGGGGGTGCGCAACCTGTTCGTCGTCATGGGCGACCCGACGCGCATCGGCGATTACCCGGAGGCGATGGACAACTACGACATCGCCCCCTCCGGCTTGATTCGCCTGGTCAAGCAGCGGATGAACGCCGGAGTGGATCAGGCGGGGAATTCTATCGGTCAGCCGACCAGCTTCACCGTCGGCTGCGCCCTCAACATGGGCGCGGATGACCCGGATAAGGAGATCGACGTGCTGTGCAAGAAGATCGAGGCGGGGGCAGATTTCGCCCTGGGGCAGCCCGTCTTCGAGCCGGCGCGCGTCGAGCGTTTCCTGAAGCGCTACGAGGAGATCGTCGGCGAGCCGCTGCGCCTGCCGGTGATGCTCGGCATGATGCCGCTGTACAGCCTGCGCCATGCCCGCTTCATCGACAACGAAATTCCCGGCATCAGCATCCCGCCGGCGATCCTCAAACGCATGGAGTCTGCCGGCGAATCGGCGGCGCAGGAGGGGGTGCGCATCGCCCAGGAGCTGCTGTCGGCGCTCAAGGATTATGTGCGCGGCGCGTACATCATCCCGGCTTTCGGGCGCTATGACCTCGCCGCCCAGGTGATCGACTCGGTGGCGGTGCGCTCGTAGAAGCGCATAACAGCCTCTACGCCATCTTGCGGAACAGCCCCTGTAAGGCGGGGTACGCCTCGCGGAACCAGGCGTATTTCTGCGCGTACGGTTCACGCCTGGACTCGTTGGGGGCGAACGCCGCCGCCACCGCCGCATCGGCGACGCGCCAGGTGGCGCGTTCCCCGCGCGCTACCCGCGCCGCCAGCACTGCGCCGCGCAGCCCGGTGTTCGTCGCATCTTCGGGGATGCGGACGGGCAGCCCGGTGACATCGGCGATCAAGCCGACCAGCCCTTCGGAGCGCGTCCCGCCGCCGGTCACTGTCAGAGTCGTCACCGGTTCACGCACCAGGGCGTCCAGTCCGTGACGGTAAGCGAAGACGACGCCTTCCAGCACCGCCCGCGCCATATCCGCCGTCGTGTGCCGCTCGCTTAAACCGATGAACGCCCCGCGCGCGAAGGGGTCTTTGATCGGCGAGCGTTCGCCGTTCAGATAGGGCAGATAGATCAGCGAGGTCGGTTCCGCCGTCAGCGCCGCCTCGATCATCGCGTCGTGGTCCACGTAGCCGAACGTCTGGAGCGCCCAGTCCAAATTGCCGCCCGCCGTCAGCAGCGGCGCGACGCAGATCACCAGCGCCGGGTCGGGGTGCGCCAGCGTCCACACGCCCTGCGCGGGGTCGCCGCGCTCCGAAGAGGTGTAGCCGACCCATCCGCTTGTGCCGATGTAGGCGTAAGGCGCGCCAGGCGTTCCCGCGCCGATGCCGAGCGTCGCCGCGCCGGCGTCGCCGGGTCCGAGATGCACAGGGATACCGGTGCGAATGCCTATCGCCAGCGCCGCCATCTCGCCGACCACGCCGATCTGCGCGCCGCCCGGAACCAGATCGGGCAGCAGGCGGGTCAGGTGCGCCAGCCCGATCGGATTCAGGGTTTCGGGCTTCAGCCAGTTCCGCGTTTCCAGATCAAGCAGCCCGGTCGTCCCGGCGGTGGTGATGTCGGTAACGAAGCGTTCGGTCAGACGGTTGGCGATCACATCCGCCGCGCCGACCAGCAGGTGCGCTGCGTTGTTGAGCGCGGTCGGGTCATGGGTGATCAGCCAGCGCAGCTTCGCCAGCAGCCCGCCCGCTTCCTGATCATAGCCGGTCAGCGCCGCCAGCCGTTCGCGCCCCAGGCAGGTGTTGATCCATTCCGCCTCGGCGTAAGCGCGCGTATCGCTGTAGAGGATCGCCGGGCGAATCGGCTCGCCGTCGGCATCCAGCAGGATCAGGTCCTGCATCTGCCCGGTGAGGGCGATGGCGTCCGCTTCCAGCGGTTCGAGATCGCGCGCGGCGGCGCAGGCAGCCGCCCACCAGTCGCGGGCGCTCTGTTCGATGACTCCGCCGTCGTCGGTGGTCGTCGGATACTCATGATGGGCGGTGCGCAGGATGTTCAGTTCATCGCCATGCACGCCGATCAGGGCGGCTTTCGCGCCCGTCGTGCCGATGTCGAATGCCAGCCAGGTCGTCATCTCTTCCGTTTCTCCAGACTGCTCACCGTGACCGCCGCCACGATGATCGCGCCGATCAATATCTCGCGAACGTAGCTGTCCACCCGCATCTGGGTCAGCCCGTTATCCAGCACACCCAGGATCAGCACACCGACCAGCGTGCCCAGCACATGCGGCTCGCCTTCTTCGCTCAGAGTCATGCCCAGAAAGACGGCGGCGATGGCGTCCAGCATCAAACCGCTGCCCTGTGTCGGATTCGCCGACGCCACCCGGCTGGCGTACATCAGTCCGCCGAGCGCCGCGCCGACCCCGGTCAGCATGAAGGCGATCTGCCGCAGCAGCCGCACCCGCACGCCGCCGAGTCGCGCCGCCTCGGCATTGCCGCCGATGGCGTACAACCGCCGCCCCAGGGTCGTCTGCTCCAGCAGCAGGTAGACGACGAACAGCACGCCCAGGGCGACCAGCGTCAGGTTCGGCAGGACCAGGGCGCGTTCGCCGACCATGCCGAGCGGGATGCCGCCGCGCGCGAAACTGCTGAATTCCGCCGGGATGTCGCGCCCGAAGATCGTCTCGCCGCCGCTGAGGACGAAGGCTGCGCCGCTGAACATGGTCAGCGTGCCGAGGGTGGCGACGAAGGGCAGGATGCCGATGGTGCTGATCAGAAAGCCGTTGATCGCCCCGCCGACCAGCCCGATGAGCAGCGCGATCAGCACGCCGGAGGCGACCGCGCCGCCGTCGCGGAAGATCAGCGCGGCGGCGATGCCGGCAAGGCTCGCCATCGACCCGACGCTCAGGTCGAAGTCGCCCATGACCATCACAATCGTCATGGTGAAGGCGACGACCGCCAGCATGCTCACCTGCTGGCTGATGTTCAGCCAGTTGGGCAGGGTCATGAACGTCGTCGGCAGGTTGACCCAGAAGAAGGCGACGACGACCAGGAAGCCGACCAGCGTCCCGAAGGTGCGCAGCCTGCCGAGCGCCGCCCGCGCAGCGCTGGCTGACCGCCGGGGAGCAGAGGCGGGAATGTTCATGAAGGGTCTCCAGGTCCATAGCAGGCGGTCAGCAGCGCGTCCTGGGTCAGCCCGGTGGTATCGAGCAGGGCGGATTGACGCCGCTCGCGCAGGATGAGTACCCGATCGCACATGCCGACGAGTTCGGCGAGATCGGACGATGCCAGCACGACGCCGACGCCGCGCGCGCTCAGATCGCGGATCACGGCGTAGATGTCGTACTTCGCGCCGATATCGACGCCGCGCGTTGGCTCGTCGAGCAGCAGCACCCACGCTTCGCCGGCGAGGGCGCGGGCGAACAGCACCTTCTGCTGGTTGCCGCCGCTGAGCTGGCGCGTCGTCTGACGGGAGTCGCGCGCTTTCAGCCGCACCGCGTCGCCCAGGCGCGCCGCCGCCGCCTCTTCGCGCCC
>JABWBO010000120.1 GCA_013360465.1 Anaerolineae bacterium
GGCGCTCGCCGCCGCCAGCCCGGCGGCGATCCTGGCGCGAGGCTACGCCCTGGTCACCGACGCCGCGACCGGCGCGCGCATCACCAGCGCTGCAGGTGATGCCACCCGGCTGATCGTGCAGTTTCACGACGGCGTGATCCGTGCTAACGTGGAAAAAGAGGAATGATGAACGACGAAATCGCCGCGCTGCCCTTCGAGGCGGCATATACGCAGCTTCAGGAGATCATCGCCCGGCTGGAATCGGGCGAGCCGACGCTGGAAGAATCGGTCGTCCTGTTCGAACGCGGGCGGCTGCTCAATGAACACTGCCAGCGCCTGCTCGATCAGGCGGAGCTGAAAGTGACGCAAATCACGGACGGGGCGTGATCGCCCATATCCCAAATGGTTTGTCCCCGGCGCCGCCAGAATCGGACGGATGTCTGCGGCGATATCGCAAATGCGGGATAAATATTTGGCAAGGATTACCCAACCTTGGGATATTTTTGGGTTTATTTTTTGCGGGCTCGGACCTGGATAGGAAATGGTTATGGCAAACAAACCTGTGATCTTTCTGCTCGACGATGACCCCGAAGTCCTCAATGCTATCCAGCGCGACGTGCGCCGCGAATTCGGCAAGGATTACCGCATCATGCGCGCCAGCACCGGCACAGAGGCGCTCGACGCCCTTCAGCAGTTGAAGCTGCGCGATGATGCGGTCGCCATGTTCCTGGTCGATCAGCGCATGCCGGAGATGACCGGGGTGGAGTTTCTGACCGAGGCGATCAAGCTCTTCCCCGACGCGCGCCGCGTCCTGCTGACCGCCTATGCCGATACCAACGCCGCCATTCAGGCGATCAACATCATCAACCTCGACTACTATCTGATGAAGCCCTGGGACCCGCCGGAAGAGAACCTCTTCCCGGTGGTGCGCGACCTGCTGGACGGCTGGCAGCGCAATTTCCGCCCGGCGTTCGAGGGCGTCCGCGTGCTGGGCAACCGCTGGTCGGCGCAGACCCATAACATCAAGGACTTCCTCGCCCGCAACCGTGTTCCCTATCGCTGGTTCGACGTGGAAACCCAGGCGGGCGCGGACCTGCTCAAGCTGGTCAGCGAACCGAAGCTGCCGCTGGTCCTCTTCCCCGATGGCGCGCCGCTGATGCAGCCGGACACGGTGTCGCTGGCGCAGCGCGTCGGGCTGAAGACGCAGGCGACCGCGCCGTCCTATGATCTCGCCATCATCGGCGGCGGACCAGGCGGCTTGGCGGCGGCGGTCTACGGCGCGTCGGAAGGCTTGAAGACCATCCTGATCGAACGCGAGGCGACCGGCGGGCAGGCGGGGCAGAGTTCGCGCATCGAGAACTACCTGGGCTTCCCCGTCGGGCTGAGCGGCAGTGACCTGGCGCACCGCGCCGTCGCCCAGGCGACACGCTTCGGCGTGGAAATCCTCACCCCGGCGGAAGCCTACGGCGTGCGCATCGAAGACCGCTACCGCATCCTGCAACTGACCAACGGCACGGAGATCGTCACCAAGGCACTGCTGGTCGCCACCGGCGTCTCGTACCGGCGCTTGCAGGTAGCGGGCTGCGACGAAATGACCGGCGCAGGCGTCTACTACGGCGCGGCGATGACCGAAGCGCCGTCGGTCGCCGGGCAGAACGTCTTCATCGTCGGCGCAGGCAATTCCGCCGGACAGGCGGCGATGTTCTTCTCGCGCCATGCCTCGACGGTGCATCTGGTGGTGCGCAGCGACGATCTCGCCAAGAGCATGTCGGCGTATCTGATCGACCAGATCGGCGAGACCCCGAACATCAAAGTGCTGCTCAATACCGAGGTCTTCGCGGTGCATGGCGACGATCACCTGGAAGGCGTCACGCTGGTAGACCGCGCCCGCGACGAGATGACCAAGTACCCGGCGGCGGGCTTGTTCGTCTTCATCGGCGCGATGCCCTACACCGACTGGCTGCCGTCGGAAGTGCTGCGCGACGAAAAGGGTTTCATCCTGACCGGCAACGACCTGATCAGAAACGGCGCGCCGCTGAAGGGTTGGATGCTGGACCGCCCGCCGTTTCTGCTGGAGACGAGCGTTCCGGGCATCTTCGCCGCCGGCGATGTGCGTCACGGATCGGTCAAGCGGGTGGCGTCCGCCGTCGGTGAAGGATCGATCTCCGTCCAGTTCATCCATCAGTATCTCGGAGACCTGTAAATGCTGACGCGCGAACAACTGCGCGAAATCGAGCTGTTCTCGCATCTGCGCGATGACCAGGCGGATTGGATCCTGGCGCACGCCGAGGTCCGCAGCTATGCCCCCAACGAGTACGTCTTCAGGCAAGGCGAGCCTGCCGATTACTGGTATGCGGTGGTGGCGGGCGAAATGCAGATCGTCCAGGAGCGCGACAATGCCGAATATGTCCTGGCGACGCACAACCGGGGGGCATTCAGCGGTGAAGTCCCGCTGCTGAGCGGAACCCCCTACATCGCCAGCGCCCGGACGCTTTCCGCCACCCAGGTGCTGCGGCTGGACAACCAGAATTTCCGCGATATGTTCGGCGTCTGTCCGGTGATCGTCAGCAAGCTGTTCGGGGCGCTTCAGTGGCGCATCCAGACGACCGAGGCGCTGGCGCGTCAGCGCGAGAAGCTGTCGTCGCTCGGCGTGCTGGCTGCCGGGCTGGCGCATGAGTTGAACAACCCTTCCGCCGCCGCCACGCGCGCCTCCAGCCAGCTCGGCACGGCGCTGGATGCGCTGCAAGCGCCGCTGATGCGGCTCGCCGGCGCGCTCGACGCCGAGCAGATCGCCCTGCTGCTCGAGGTGCGGGCGCGGGCGGTGGCGCAGGCGATCACCCCGGAAGACCTGGACACTCTGACCAAGAGCGACCGCGAAGACGCCGTCGGCTCCTGGCTGGATGACCAGAATATCGAAAACAGTTGGGATATTGCGCCGGTGTTCGTCACGGCTGGAATCAGCGCCGAGGCGCTGGACGATCTGCGCGATTCCATCGGCGACGATGCCCTGCCGGATGCCGTCGGCTGGCTGTGCGCGGCGGTCAACGCCGGCATCCTGCTGCGCGAGGTGGAACAGGCGACCAAGCGCATTTCCGGGCTGGTCAAGGCGGTCAAATCCTATTCCTACATGGACCAGGCGCCGCAGCAGGCGGTCAGCGTACACGAAGGCATCGACGACACGCTGGCGATCATGGCGTACAAACTGCGCCAGGCGAATATCGTCGTCGCCAAGCAGTATGCCCCGAACCTATCCGCCATCCAGGCGTATGGCAGCGAACTCAACCAGGTCTGGACGAACATCATCGACAACGCCATCGACGCCATGACCTCGGCGCACGGTAGAGGCAGGCTGACCATCAGCACGTGGGGCGACGCCGAAAACGTCTACGTGCAGATCGCCGACGATGGACCGGGCATCCCGCCGGAGGTCAAGGCGCGCATCTTCGAGCCGTTCTACACCACCAAAGAGGTCGGCAAGGGGACGGGGCTGGGCATGGACATCGCGCAGCGCATCATCTTCTCGCGGCATCGCGGCGAGATTTTGATCGACTCCGTGCCGGGCGACACCCGCTTCACCATTCGTCTGCCGATCAACGCCGGGCTGATCAAGATGGAGGGCGCGGGCGGCTGATCACGGGCTGGACGCAGCCTGACAGGGGACCAGTTCCATCCGCCACAGGACTTCGCCCAGGTCCGGTTCCAGGGCGCGAATCTGCCGCCATGACCGGTCCTGAGAGGCGTAGGCATAAAGGATGTTGTGCCCGGACAGCACGACGAGTTCGCTGCCGTCCGCCAGCCACAGCATCCTGCCGATACCATTGACATCCGGGAAGAGGATGGTGCGCGCCAGGCGGTAGTCGCTGCCGGTGAACTCATAAAAGCGAATGCGGCGCGTGGACGCCGGAGAGGCGACGGTTGTGGCGACGCTCGGCGACAGAGCGATGAGCCGCTGATCCGGCGTCGCTGCCGATGCGTTGTAGGGCGTCTCAATCTCCTCGCGCGTTCCGGTCGAAGCGTCATAAAACGTCAGCGCATAGAGTCCCAGGTCGGTCAGTTCACGCACCAGCAGGTGTTGATCATCCAGCCAGGTATGGCTCGGCGCGAAGTCAAAGGCGCTGCTGGGAACCCAGAAGCCGTCGATGGTGACTTTTCCGTACACGTCGAACACAGTGAAGGCGGTCCAGATGTCGCCGGAGGAGTGGTAGATGATGATGCTGGTCTCGTCGGGCGACCAGAAGACGGGCAGCGAGGCATTGTAGAAGTTCGGCAGCACCGCGCGGTAGACTGGCAGAGCGTCGTCGGCAGTATCAATGATGACGAACTCGCCGCCTTCGCTGCGCGGTTCAAGGAGCAGATAACGTCCGCTCGGCGACCAGCTCATCGCGAAGCTTTGCAGCCCAGGGTCGATGGATCGGGGCGTCAGGTCCGGCACGGTCAGCAGGTGGAGCAGCTCGCTGCCATCCATCGTCAGGGCGTAGCTGAGGGCGATGTGTTCCCCGTCCGGCGACCAGATCGTCTCGCCTGAGCCATACACCGTATCAACCGACTCGAACGAGAAAGCCGCCTGCTGACCAGTCCCCGTGTTTTCCAGCAGCAAAACCTGCTGAGGCGACGCGCGGTCGGGCTGCTGGACGGTGAACTGCCAGCCGCCGGTCGGGGAAAGTGCCGGGGCGCCCGGCTCGGAGTCGTACACTGGCGGATGCTCTGGCTGGATCGTCACCTGAGTGAGCGCGCCGCTTGCGACATCCACCTGATAGCCCACGTCGCCGGAGTCGGAGAACAGCAGGCACCGTGAGTCCTGGGCGTGAGCGGGCTGCTGCGGCAGAAGCAGCCGGAGAGTTACAACAGCCAGGACAATTGCGCTGATCCACATGATGAAGCACTCCCTGTGCGGTCATCTGGATGAATATCCGCAGTATAGGGGCGATTCTGTGCGAATCGAGAAGGCGTAGGTTTCCAGACGGGCGACAGCCCCTCTTCGCGCAGCCGGGGCGGCAGCGCCAAGCCAAATCTCACATCTCCTTAACGGACGACCCGGCGGGTCGCCCGCTCATGGATTTCTTTCGAGGTTCCACTTTAGGTGTGTGAACCGCCCTGTGTGGCATAATATCAGGAGATTTCGAGGAGTTGAGACCGCATGAAAACTCTGGAATTGCGCCTGACCGTCACACCCGATGGGCATGTCATCCTCCCTCCGATGCCGCAGCTTCGACCAGGAGACTATGACGCTGTACTCATAGTCGAAGGCACGGGCGCGCATCCAGCAAGGGAGCCACTCCAGCTTCCCGTGATTGACGTAGGTCCCTGGCCCGCTGATCTGTCGCTGCGTCGGGAAGATTTGTATGACGACCGAAACTAGGGACGTTTTTATCGACACCAATGTGCTGGTCTATGCCACGATCGCTTCTGCTCCCCTTCACCAGCAAGCACAACAATCTCTGCACCAGCTGTGGATCAGCCGCCAGGTGCTTCATGAATACGCAATGGTCGTTACCCGCCCGCAGACGTTCATGAATCCGCTCGGTGCTTCAGGAGCGGCG
Organism: Anaerolineae bacterium; assembly: GCA_013360465.1. GTDB lineage: Bacteria > Chloroflexota > Anaerolineae > Aggregatilineales > Phototrophicaceae > Flexifilum. Next base: position 5,520 of record JABWBO010000120.1, read on the forward strand.
GCTCAAGTAGATATTCTTATGCGGCAGTTTCAAATTGCCGATGATACGGACCGCGTTACAGCCGAATGGAGCAGATTGCTGCAATCTATTCCCATTGGCGGGCGACAGGTCTACGATGCAAACATCACTGCCACGATGCTGGCGTACGGTGTTACCCATTTGGTGACGAATAATGGCAGAGATTTCGCCCGTTACAGCCATCTCATCACGGTGATCCCTCTGTAACGTCTCTTGCGCTACAGCACCTCGTCGAAGCGCACCACCTCGGCAGCGCCGTCGCGCAGAATCAACAGCTGCCCCGGCTGGGTGTAGTCCAGTTCGTCCCGCCGCGTGAAGCTGCCGTGCAGGATCAGGTTCTTCATTGCCGCGATGATCATCCCGTGTGTGCAGACCCAGATGTGCTGATAGGGCGACCCGTTCATCTCGTCCACGAAGCGCTGCACCCGGTCGCGCACCGCCTCGAACGGTTCCGAGACATGCTCGTTCAGGCGCGCGTCCGGCGTGAAAGCGCGCCCCGTCGCCTCGGTCACGATGCCCGCCGTCTGCCGGCAGCGCAGAAATTCCGACCGCGCGCCGTAGTCATAGGGCAGCAGCGTCATGTACTGCCCCAGGCGCTGAATCGGCGGGATGCCTTCCGGCAGCACCTCGGCGCTGTAGATGCGGTCGCCATAACCGGTCTTGCTGTGCGTCGCCAGCCCGTGCCTAAAGATGTACCACTGTTTTTCGTTCGACATCGTCAATCGCCGCCTGATAGAGGTTGAGTACCCGGTCTGCAATGCTGCGCCACGCCAAATCCTGCACTTTCTGATACACGTCCTGGCTGATTCGCGCCCGCGCCGCTTCGTCGGTCAGCAGGTCCGCCATCTGCGACGCCAGCAGCAGCGGGTTGTTGACCGAGGTGATCAGCAGTTGGTGCTGATCGTCGATCAGGCTGGCGATGCCGGTGACGTTGGTGGTGATGACCGGCACGCCGCACGCCATCGCCTCGGCGGCTGCCATGCCGAACGATTCGTAATGCGACGGCATGACCAGCACGTCCGCCGCATTGTAATACAGCGGCAGCACGTCCTGGGGCTGCTGCCCGGCGAAGTGGACGACCGGCGTCAGGTGGAGCAGCGCCCGCAGTTGTTCCAGCTTTTGCAGCTCCTTCGACCACTGATCGGGCTGCTGCGAGATGTCGCCGCCGATGATCCACAGCGTCACGTCGCAGGCGGGCTGCCGTTCCAGCATGATCTTCATGGCGTACATCAGCATGTCGATGCCCTTGAGCGGTTCGATCCTGCCGCAGAACAGGATGATGTGCTGGTCGGGGTCCATGCCCAGCTGCGCCCGCGCCGCCAGCCGGTCGAGCGGCTTGAAGTGATCGACATCGACGCCGGGGGGGATGACTTCAACCTTCCCGACATCCGCCTGGTAAAGATACTGGAGATAGCTCCTGTCGCTGTCGCTCGGCGCGATGATCCGGCTGGACTCGCGCACCAGGCGAAACTCGGCATCAATGCGCGGCTTATCTTCCAGTTCGCGCTCGTCGCGGGCGACCAGATTCTTCATCAGCGCCAGCGTGTGGAAGGTCATCAGCATGGGGATCGCGCGCGGCAGATGCGGCAGAATCTCCAGCCCCGCCAGCCCGGACAGATAGTAGTGGCTGTGCATCACGTCGTACTCGACGCCTTCGTCGGCGATGAACTTGAGGATGTTGGCGATGAATTCGGGCAAATGCTGCAACAGCTGCTTCTTCGGGACCGGGCTTTCAGGACCCGCCGGCACGTGGATCACCCGAAAGAGGGGGTCAACCGGCACAAGATGCGGGATATGATCGTCCTGGCTGCGGGTGAAGACATCGACGGCGACGCCCCGGCGGGCGAGTTCTCTGGCGAGTTCCAGGACATAGACGTTCATGCCGCCGGTTTCTTTGCCCTCCTGGGAAGCCAGCGGACAGGTATGATAGGAGATCATCGCGACGCGACGAACAGGAGCAGATGGGTTGTTCACGCTGTTGCCTTATTCTCACGGTTGACGGTCGATAACAGTACACCAGGTTTGGAGATGGAATGATGATTCTGCGACGATTGGTCCTCACGCTCACCCTGCTGATCGCCCTGGCGCTGACGCGCGCGCCGCTGGCGGCGCAGGAGACGCAAAACGAGATTCCCGCCGACCTGATCAAGCAGATGCAGGGGCTGGAAACAGCGACGGTCGCCCTGCGCGGCTTGCAGCCGACGTTCGAGATCGCCCGCGCCTTCCCCACCCGCCAAGAGACCATCGCCTATCTGGAAGACCTCTTCGCGCGCGATGTGCCGCAGGAACAGCTCGACCGGGCGCGCGACCTCTACGCCGTCCTGGGGCTAATGCCCGCCGATCTCGATCTGCGTCGGGTCTATCTCGACCTGCTGTCGTCACAGGTCGCCGGCTTCTATGATACCGACACCCAGACGATGAACGTCATCCCCCTGCTGAGCAGCGACCCCGGCAGCAGTCTTTCGCTCACCGAACAGGTCATCTACGTTCATGAGTACACCCACGCGCTCCAGGATATGCATTTCGACCTGGACGCCCTGCTGCCTGATGAGATCGCCGGCAGTCAGCCGGATCGCTCGCTGGCGATCACCGCGCTGATCGAAGGCGACGCCAGCGCCGCCATGCAGCTCTACCTGCAGGCGGTGATCGCCGAAAACCCGCTGGCGGGGCTAAGTATGCTCACCGAAGGCGCGCTGGCGGGGGCGTTCACGCCGCCCGCAGGAATCCCGGAGATTCTGACGCGCGAACTGCTCTTCCCTTACGAACAGGGCTTGAATTTCGTCACGGCGGTCTGGGGAGACGGCGGTTGGGAGGCGGTTGATGCGGCATTCGCCAGCCCGCCGACGACGACCGAGCAGGTGATCCACCCGGCGAAGTTCCTCGCCGGCGAGTCTGCCGTCCCGGTCGAACTGGGCGCGGTCAATCTGGGCGAGGGCTGGGCGCTGGTCTGGGAGACCACGCTGGGCGAATTCTATCTGCGCGAACACCTGAACGCCTTTGCCGAATTCTCGACGGCGGCGGCGCGGGCGGCTGCCGGCTGGGGCGGCGACGCCATCCGGGTCTGGCGCAGCGGCGATCAGCGGGCGTTCGCGCTGCGGGTGGCGTTCGACACGCCGGAAGATACCGCCGAGTTCGTCGAGGTCTACGACGAGGCGACCGGAGCCTTCGCGCCGGGCTGCGCCGCCTACCTGGACGGCATAATCTGCGCGGCGGAAGTCGCCGACGGCGTGGTCATCGCCTACGCGCCGAATGCCGCCCTGGCGCAGCGTCTCATCTCGTAGGCGTGCGGCACTACCCCGATCTGCCGGTTATCGTCTACGATCTGCGTAAGAATGTTCATTGTCAGCAGACTTACGGAGGCGGGTGCATGACAGAAAAGACGGTGACCATCGAGCGCCACATCACGGAGAAGCAGAAGCAGCACCCTCAGGCGACCGGAACCCTGACGGCGCTGCTCTATGACATGGCGCTGGCGGCGAAGATGATCGCCAGTCAGGTGCGCCGCGCCGGCTTGATCGATATCCTGGGCGAGGCAGAAGGACACAATGTTTACGGGGAGCAGCAGCAGAAGCTCGACGTTTACGCCGACTCGGTGATCTTCAAGCTCAACGATCACACCCACCGGCTGTGCGCGATGGTCAGCGAAGAACGCGACGAGATCATCGAGATTCCGCGTAAATACGGCAAAGGGCGCTACGTCCTGCTCTATGATCCGCTGGACGGTTCGTCGAATATCGACCTGAACGTCTCCATCGGCACGATCTTCTCCATCCACCGCAAGGTTTCGACCGGCGGCGACGGCACGCTGGAAGACATCCTCCAGCCGGGCAGCCGGCTGGTGGCGGCGGGCTACGTCCTGTACGGATCGAGTACCATGATGGTCTACACCACCGAACACGGCGGGGTACACGGCTTCACGCTGGAGCCGAGCATCGGCGAATTCCTGCTCAGCAATGAAGATATCCGCATCCCCAGCCGGGCGACGTATTACAGCACCAACCAGGGCTATGAGAAAGGCTGGACGCACGGCGTCCGGCGTTACACCAAATGGCTGCAAGGCATCGACGGCGAAGGGCATCCCAGCCTGGGGCTGCGCTACACCGGTTCGCTGGTCGCCGACTTCCACCGCACACTGCTGCGCGGCGGCGTCTTCTACTATCCCGGCGATATGCAGCAGCCGGAAGGCAAGATGCGCCTGATGGTCGAAGCGCAGGCGATTGCCTTCATCGCCCGCCACGCCGGCGGCTACGCCTCGGACGGCTACGGCGACATCCTGGAGATCAAGCCGCACAAGCTGCACCAGCGCACGCCGCTGTTCGTCGGCAGCCGCGACCTGGTGGTGCAGGCGGAACACTTCATCCGCCAGCATGATCAGGACTGGCTGAAGCAGTATCTTCCCTATCGCGAAGGTCGGCAGGACGCGCCCTGAAGCTGCGCAAAACCACCGCACCATAGGCGAATCAGTGGCGCGCTGCCCGCCGACCGGTTGACGCGACTTTTCGGCATAGACTATAATCGCCGGCGGCGTGGGGGCGAACGACGAGTACTCCACGCCGTATTTTTGTCAGGACATGCCGGTTGATGAAGCTCTACACACGAGGAAAAACCGCGATGCAGCGCCGCGATCTTCTGCTGCTCGTCCTTACGATGATGATCTGCGCGGCAGGAGCGCGCCTGACCCAGGCGCAGGATGCCAACCTGCTGCGCGATGGCGGCATGGAAGGCAGCTACACCCAACGCGGGCGCGCCGACCTGAACATCCCCGCCGATTGGAACATCTGGGTCGCCGAGCAGCCGCGCACCGAAGCCTGGATGAACCTACCGCCGGTGGCATTTCCACACCCCGGACCAGACCCCGCCCCCCATTCGGGCGCGCGGGCGGCGAACTTCAACAAGGGTTTCGCCACCTTCACGGCAGCCCTTTACCAGCAGGTCGCCGTGACGCCGGGCGCGGCGATCACCGCCTCGGCATACGGCTATCTGCGCACCTGCGACATCCCCGACGGGGCGACCACCTGCACGTCGTCGCCCGATTCCGGCGCGTTCACGCGCATCGGCATCGACCCCGACGGCGGCACGAACCCGCTCGACGCCGATGTCGTGTGGTCGCCGAATCAGCTGCCGCACGGCTCCTGGACGCCGATGAGCGTCAACGCGACGGCGACCGGCGGCACCGTCACACTCTTCCTGTACACCAGCCAAACCTGGCCCCGCGAGCTGAACGCCGTCTACTGGGATGACGCCTACCTGGCGGCGGGCGGGGCAGATGGCGCGCCGCCCATCGCGCCGACCGCGCCGCTGGAGGTCGGTTTCGTGCAGCCGCAGGGGCAGCGCGCCGACGGTTCCATCGTCCATGTCGTCCAGTCGGGCGATACCATCGACAGCATCGCCGTCGCCTACGGGCTGACCCGCGAGGCGGTCCTCACGCTGAACCCGGACCTGCGCAGCGCCCGCTTCATCCAGATCGGACAGGAGATCATCGTCCAGCCGCCGCTGCCGACCGCGACGCCCTCCACGCCGCCATCGTCGCGGCCAAGGTCAACCGCAACGGCAGGCCGAAGCTGATCGAGGCGAAGACGGTCATCGGCAAGGGCATTCCCCAGGTCGCGGGGACGGCCGCGGGCCATGGCGAAGGCGGCGCGAAATTCTCCGACGAGGCCCGCAAGGGTCTCGGACTGCCGGACGAGCATTTTTACGTGTCCGAAGGAACCCGCGCCTATTTCGCCGATCGCGGCGCGAAGCTCGCGGCCGCGTCCAGCGAGTGGGAAGAGACCTTCTCGGCCTGGCAAACCGCCAATCCGGAACTCGCGAGGCAGCTCGACGACGCCGTCGCCGGTCGCATCCCCGGGAACCTCCTCGACCTCATCCCCGAATTCGCCGCCGACTACAAGGGCGCGACGCGCGCCTCGGGCGGCGACGTGATCCAGGCCGTGGCCAAGGCGGTGCCTTCGCTGATCACCGGCAGCGCCGACCTCTTCGGATCGACGAAGAACTACCTCAAGGGCGGCGGCGACTTCGGGCGCAAGGACTACGCGGGACGCAACGTCTGGTACGGCATCCGCGAGCACGCCATGGGCGCGATCCTCAACGGCATCGCCTACGACGGGATCTTCCGCGCGACCGGGGCGACCTTCGCGGTCTTCGCCGACTACCTGCGCCCCTCGATCCGCCTCGCCGGGCTCGCCCGTCTCCCCGTCGGCTACATCTTCACCCACGACTCCGTGGGCGTCGGCGAGGACGGCCCCACCCACCAGCCCGTCGAGACGGTGAGCGGTCTCCGCGTCATCCCGAACCTCGACGTGATCCGCCCCGGCGATCCCGAGGAGACGGCCGGCGCCTTCGCCGCGATGGTCGAGCGGAAGGACGGCCCCACCGCGCTCTTCCTCACGCGGCAGAACCTCGCGACCCTTTCCGCGATCCCCGCGAAGACGCGCCGCGAAGGCGTCCTCAAGGGCGGCTACGTCGCGAGGAAGGAGTCGGGTGCTCTCACCACCATCCTCCTCGCCACCGGCAGCGAGCTGCAGCACGCGATGAAGGCGGCGGACGAACTCGGCGAGGGCGTGCGCGTCGTCTCGATGCCGTGTTTCGAGCGTTTCGACCGCCAGCCCGCCGCCTACCGCGAGGAGGTGCTTCCGGCTCCATGCACGAAGCGCGTCGCGATCGAGGCCGGGGTCGGCGGCCTCTGGTGGAAGTACGTCGGCAGCGCCGGGACCGTCGTCGGGATCGACCGCTTCGGCATCAGCGCCCCCGGCGACACGGTGATGGCCGAACTCGGCATGACCGCGGCGAATCTCGTGCGGGTGGCGCGTTCGTTGGGCTGACGCGTCACGCCGCCTCGCAGGCGCAGATCGCGCCGATGCAGCGGCATTGGTGGCACCAGTCGAAACGACCGCCGCAGATCGCGGGAAGCCCGCGGAGGACGCGCTCGATGCGGCAATGGCAGGAGCGGCAGCCCGTGCCGGCCCCGGTCGTCTCCATCACCTCCGCCACGGTCGAGGCGAGGCCGCTTTCGACCGCCTCCCGCACCGTCGCCTCGCTCACCTGGGCGCAGTGGCACAGGATCGCGCCCGC
>JABWBO010000121.1 GCA_013360465.1 Anaerolineae bacterium
GTGGGTCGAGCGCAATCGCCTTTGTGTAATCGACAATCGCGCCGGACAAATTGCCCTGCGCTTCGTCTGCCAGCGCGCGGTTGTTGTACGCGAGGAAGACATACGGGTATTTTTCGGCTTCATGCGTCCACAACGCCACAGAATCCTTCCAGACCGCGATCTGGCGGTTGGAGGCGAAGGCCAGCAGGGCGAAGATTGCCAGCGCCGGCACAATAACGTACAGCCGCGCTTTGCCCGGCGCGCCTGCCAGCCTGCCGACCGCCGCGCCGGTCTATGACAGCCGCCCCAGCCAACCGCCCCGCGCCATGACGGCAGCGACGTCGGGTCTCGCCCTGCCGCCCGGCTACAGCGAACGTCAGCCGCCGCTCAGCTCGACCATCGCCCAGTACTTCCTGCTGCACGACCTGGACAGCCAGCGGGCGCTGAGCCAGTGGTCGGTGCGCACCGGCTTCAGCGTCGCCGGGACGACCAGCGCCGTCGTGCTGGCGTATCGTCCCTATCTGCTGGCGCAGGTCTCGGCGCGCTACCAGGACCGGCGCACGACCGTCTACACGGCGCGGCAGTACGCCTACATGATCCCCGAAATCGACCGAGCGGGCTTCATCCAGTGGGATCAACACGAGGTGCAGCCGTTCGACCTCAACCGGCTCGCCCCGGAACCGCCTGCCCCGGCGATCTTCGGCGACGTGCCGCCCGGCATGAGCGATCCTAAGCGCTACACGGCGCTGCGCCGCGAAGTGACCGATCTGGTCTACAGTTCCAAGCCGCTGCGCGTGCCGTTCGTGCCGGAACTCGACCTCTACGGCGACCCGGCGGGCGACTTCGGCGAATTCCGCGCCCGCGCCCAGCAGGTGGCGCGCGAGCGGCGCGACGCCGAGACGGACGCGCTGACGCAGAAGTTCGAGAAGATCATCAACCGCATCGAGCAGGAAGAGGAGCGCAAACTTCAACGTTTGAAGGCGGAAAAGCGCGAGCTTTCCAACCTCAAGCGCGAGCAGCTCTTCACCACCGGCGAGGCGGTACTCAGCCTGCTGCGCGGGCGCACGGCGTACACCCTCTCGCGCATGAGCCGCAGCGGCGTCTACAAAGAGCGGTCACAGGGACAGCTTCAGTCCTACGAACTCGACCTGGAACAGCTGGAGGAAGAGAAGCAGCAGACGGTCGATCAGTATCAGGCGGAAGTGCAGCGGCTCAATGAGAAATGGGCGAAGGCGGCGACCAATGTTCAGGAACACCTGATCACCGCCTTCAAGAAGGACATCAACCTCGATGTCATCGGCGTCGGCTGGAAGCCGTTCTGGTACGCGGTGGTCAGCGGTCAGCCGGTGCTGCTGCCGGCGCTTCAGGGGTAGGGGTGCATTTCAGATTATTGAGGATACGGGCGGACAACGCGGGCGTTGTCCCTACGAAATGGTCCTCCGTAGGGACGGACGATGCCTGCATCGTCCGTTGAAGTATCCAAAATATTGGAATGCACCCCAGGGGCAGCGCCCCAGTGCCCCCAGATCGTAAAAGGCGCGATAATGAAAGCATTAAGAGGCTGTCTGCAAACTGCTCACCTCACCCCGTTTCGCTGCGCTCAACTGCCCCTCTCCAATTGGAGAGGGGCAGGAAACCGTCAGGTTTCCGGGGTGAGGTTGTGTGTTGCGTTCTGTAATTATTGCCGTTTTGCAGGAGGAACCTCATGGCGATGAATGCGCTTCGTAAGCACATCGCGATTGCGATTGATGGCGGCGGCATTCGTGGGCTGATCGTCTCTCAAGCGCTGCAAGTGCTGGAGGAGGCAATGGGGGGCGAACCCCTGATCCATCATCCTCAGATCAAGATTCTGGCGGGCACATCGACCGGCGCGGTGATCGGAACCGGCATTGCCATCGGCATGCATATGAAGGACATCACGCAGATCTATCTGGACCTGGGGCGCACGGTCTTTCCGCCGCTCTTTCCCGCCTGGGTCCCTGCTTCGCTTCAGGACATGCTCAAGCTCCTGCTGGGGGTCTTCAAACCGGCGCTCTATCCCAACCGGACGCTCAAGGATATCCTCTGCTCGCACATCGACCGCCTGACGGGCGACCCGAACCTGACGCTGGGTGCGCTTCAGAAACGTCTGAAAAGTGATCAGGCGCTCGTCATCACCGCCGCCAACATCAACGAACGGCGCACGCACTTCCTGAAGTCGAACGACGGCAAGGACGCTCACTGGGAGCTGTGGGCGGCTGCGCTGGCATCGGCGGCAGCGCCGACCGTCCTCCCTGTGATCCCCTACGACGGGGCATTCTTCACCGATGGCGGAGTCGGCAGTTTTGGAAACCCGGGGGCGGTTGCCGCCCGCGAAGCCGTCGAGTGGCGCGGATATGCCCCGGGCGATGTCAGCGTGATCAGCATCGGGACCGGTTGGTCCAGCGCGGCGACCTTCGAAGCGGCACATGGTCGCCCTGACACGTGGAAGAATGTTGATTGGGCGATGAACGCCGTGCAGATCATGCTGGGCGATGCGGCGCGGTCGCAGTCGGTCGATGTGATTCACGACTTCGTCGCGCAGGGGATGGACTTCCGGCGCTTTCAGATCGAGCTGAACCCGGATATCGACATGGCGGACACGCGCGACGCCACAATGGCGCGTATGCAGCAGCTGGGCGTCGAACTGGGGCAGCGCATCCTTCAGAACCAGTACGCCTCGGAGGACCACCCGGAATTTGACCCGGAAGGCATCTTCGCCGCCGTCGAACGCTACGAAGCGAGCCTGGCGCGCAGCCGCCGCCAGAGCGCCGCGCCCAATGCGCCGATCATCGGCATCATCCCTAACGGACAGCTTCGCCGGTGAAATGACTGAAACTGAAATAGACAGGGGCGCGACGTGCCGCGCCCCTGCCTGGCGTTCAGCTGCGTCTGACAGACGCTGTGCGCCCGATCCCTGATAGATTGTTTGCAAACTGCTCACCTCACCCCGTTTCGCTGCGCTCAACCGCCCCTCTCCAATTGGAGAGGGGCAGGAAACCGTCAGGTTTCCGGGGTGAGGTTGGAGAGATATCCACGTGCGGACGAGCCGCCGGCTCGCCCGTTGAAACGAGGCGAGACCTGGCTCAGGGCAGCCCGTACACTCGCACCGTCCGATCCTTGCCGGCGGTGGCGATCAGCGTTTGATCTGGGCTGAAGGCGATGCCGTTCGCCCAGTCAGGCGTCAGATACGTCCCCAGCAGGCTGCCGTCCTGCACCGCGAACAGGCACGTGCCCTCGCTGCTCGCGACCGCCATGAGCGCGCTGTCCGGGCTGAAGGCGAAGCCCACCATCGTGCCGGGGCAGTCGTCCAGGGCGATCACCGGCGATCCATCCACCGGGTTGGACAGGAAGATGTCGAAGCCGTCGCTGGTCGCCAGCAGGCTGCCATCCGGCGAATAGCCGATCCAGGTCAGATTGCGCGTGCTGGTCGCCAGATTGCCCGGCAGCGCCGTCGTGTAGTTGAGTTCCTGCATCGCCGCCGTATCCCACAGCCACAGCGTCTCGTCGTATGCGCCGATGGCGAGGCGGGCGCTGTCCGGGCTGAACGCTACAGCGGTGATCGGCGCGGTGTGTCCGACGGCGGCGGCGATCTCCGTCCCGGCGGCGAAATCCCACAGGTTGAGCGAAGGACGGTTGTTCGCCGAGACGAGCTTAGAGCCATCCGGGCTGAACGCCAGATCGCGCACATCACCCACCCCCGTGCCGAAGACACGCCCCGGCGCGGCGGCGTTGACATCCCAGACGACGATCATGCCGTCGGTGTGCCCGCTCACCAGCGTGTTACCGTCGGGGCTGACCGCCAGCGAATACGCGCCTTCGACCGGCTGCGCTTCGCTGCCGACCATCGCGCCGAGTTCCGCGCCCGACGACAGATCCCACAGGCGGATGCTTTCGTCATAGCTGGCGGTCACCAGCACTGTCATATCCGGGCTGAAAGCGAAATCGTAGACGTAGCGGCTGTGCCCGCTCATGACCGCCGCTTCGGTGGCATCGGCGGCGCGCCATACGTGTACCTTGTAATCGGTCGTGCTGCCCGCCAGCAGCGCCCCGTCGGGACTGAAGACGAGGGCGGCGTCCGGCTGAATGCTGGCGGTGATCGCCGCTTTCTGGACGTTGGCTGCCATGTCCCACAGGATGATGCCGCCGCTGCCCAGGTTGAAGGCGAGCAGCGCGCCGTCCGGGCTGAACGCCAGCGCCGTCGCCGTGCGCCCCACGTCGAACGCGGCGATCATCTCCAGCGCTGCGGGGTTCCACAACTGGATCGCCCGTCCGGCAGAGATGGCAACCATGCTGCCGTCGGGAAAGTAGGCGATTCCTCCCGGCGTGTCGGTCATGGCGATGTGCGGCGGCTCATCGGGGACCGCCAGCGCATCGACGGCATAGAACCACGCGCCGACCGAACCGATGGCGGCAATCGTCGCGCCATCGGGCGAAAAGACGGCGCGGTCGGCGGAACCGCGCCCCAGGCGAATCAGCTCCGTCACCTGAGCGCCGGTTTCCGGCGTGATGACCTGGCGGGGGGCTTCCTGCGCGCCGGCGAGCGGCAGCATCAGCAGGGAAACTGAAAACAGGGTAAGGACTGCGAGGAATCTCATCTACACCATCTCCTTAGGGGATGCGAAGGTCGCGTTCAGGAAAAGGCGAGCCAGAAACCGCTGTTCCTATGATCGTAGCGAAGATGAGCGAGGGGTGGGTCAGGGGTTTACTGTGACAAATATCACAATCCCTGGTCTCCGCGCGGAGACCAGGGGGTCCGGGTCCGGTGACAACGTCTGCGACTCTATTCCACGCTTTCCAGCCACGCCAGCGCTTCGTCGGCGTCCTCGAAGACCTTGATGGTCAGCCCGTTCTTGATGTTCTCGCGCATCAGCCAGTCCATGTTCATCTGCCCGACGCGCTTGTCGGGCATGACGACCGCCCAGTACTTCCACCCAGAGGCGAACACGCGCGGATTCCAGTCGCCCAACCCCCATTCGGAGTCGGCTTTGGAGAGGGCGGAATTCTTGCGGTCATCGGAAAGCCACTTGTGCGCGCCATACTGCTTGAAGATCTCCAAGCCTTTCTCCAGCACGCCGCGAAACTGGTCGCCGTGAATGAAGCGATGGAATTCGTGATGCACGATCTTCGCTTCGGGGTGATACCACAGCGTCGCGTAATCCGTCTCAAGGATCACAGTCTTCGACATGACACTAGCACTCCTGATTCAACGGTCACAGACCGCCGATAAACATGGTGTCTCAGCCACAGACCGGGCAAACCGATCTGTGGCTGAGAGAGGGATGCATCTGGCGGGGAAGAAGGAAAGTGAAGGGGAACACCGCCCAGGCGTCGCTCAAACCGACTTCAGCCACGCCAGCGCTTCTTCCGGGTCCTCGAACACGCGCACCACCAGACTCTGCTCGATGTAATCCTTGAGGATGCGGTTCATATTGAGCTGACCGGCGATCTTGTCCGGCATGATAATCGCCCAGTATTTCCACCCCGCCGCCATACAGCGTCGTGACCAATCCTGCGCACTCCAGGCGAGGTCTTCGCTGGTGAGCGAGGAGTTCTTGCGGTCGTCGGAAAGCCACTTACCCGCGCCATTCTGGATGAAGACTTCCAAGCCCTTCTCCAGCACTTCGCGGAACGGCGTGCCGTGAATGAAGCGGTGGAATTCATGGCGCACGATCTTCTCTTCGGGGTAGTACCACAGCGTGGCGTAGTCGGTATCCAGCAGTGTGGTGCGCGGCATTGGTTCGTTCCCCCTTAAACAAGAGCAAGATGACGAAGCGTTGAAGCCGGCTTCCTTCAATGGTGGAGGCGCATCATCGTTTCACGCGCATCAGACCGACTTCAGCCACGCCAGCGCTTCGTCAGTGTGTTCGAAAACGCGCACCACCAAACCCTGATCGATCAGCTGTTTAGCGATCCGGTCCATATTTAACTGCCCGGCGCGCTTATCCGGCATGAGGATCGCCCAGTATTTCCAACCGGCGCTGAGGCAGCGCGGAGACCAATCCTGCGTACTCCATGCCATGTCTTCGGTTGGCAGGGCGGAGTTCTTGCGGTCGTCGGAAAGCCATTTGTTCGCGCCGTTTTCCTCAAAAATGCGCAGCCCGGTCTCCAGCACATCGCGAAACGGTTCCCCGTGAATGAAGCGGTGGAACACATGATGGACGATCTTGCTTTCCGGGTAATACCACACGGTAGCATAATCGGTATCCAGGGCGGTTGTCTTCAACATGAACTTGCACTCCACTTTCGCTGATTTGGCGACGCCGAGTTTTGTACGGGTGTCTCGACCGATAATCGGGCTGGCGCGAAGCGGAAAAACCATTCAAGACGGCGCATGGGATATCGGGCAGAGAACGCTCCTCAGACCGACTTCAGCCACTCGAACGCCTCATCGACATCATCGAAGACGCGCACCTGGAAACCAACGTCGATGTACTGCTTGAGGATGCGGTTCATGGTCATCTGACCGGCGACCTTGTCCGGCATGATGATCGCCCATGCCTTCCAGCCCGCCGCCAGACAGCGCGGCGACCATTCCTGCGTACTCCAAACCAGATCTTCGGTGGGCAGCGCCGAATTCTTGCGGTCGTCACTCAGCCACTTGCCTCCGCCGTTCTCTTCAAAGAGGCGCAGCCCGGTCTCCAGCACGTCCCGGAACGGCTGTCCGTGAATGAACTTGTGATAGACATGGTGGACGATCTTGTACTCAGGATAATACCAGAGCGTCGCGTAGGCTTCGTCGATAACCGTTATTTTTTGCACCATCGTTTTTCCTGGCTGAATGGCAGTCAGAGTCCAGTCTTCATCATAACCTGATCTGATCGTATTGCATCGACGGTTTCAGCCATTTTCGGGAATATTTCACAAACGAGTGCCGGGCGAATGTTATAATACGCCCAACAACGTAAAGGCTATAGAAACAGCATTATTCGCGACGAGTTCTTTTCTCCCGCCCACCCAACCGCGTCAATCTGAGGAAGACAGGTTATGAACCCGGACAGCGCAGCGTCAATATCCGAACATCTGATCGCCCTACAGGCTTCGCTTGGCGCGCTGCAAAATCGCGTCGCTACGCTGGAAGCGGCGGAAGCCGCGCTTCGCAAGACCAACCAGGAGCTTGAACGCACCCTGGAAGACAAAGAGATCGAGCTTGAAGCGACGACCGACGAGTTCCTCCGCGCTCAGGACGACCTGGAACGCGCCCGCGCCGACGCCGAACGCGCCAACCGGGTGAAATCATCCTTCCTCGCCAGCATGTCGCACGAGCTGCGCACGCCGCTGAACGCCATCATCAACTTCACCAAGTTCGTCTCCGCCGGCGACTTCGGTCCGGTCAACGACGAGCAGCGCAACATGCTGAACGAAGTGGTGAACAACGGTAAGCATCTGCTGAGCCTGATCAACGACGTACTCGACATGTCGAAGATCGAAAGCGGTTCGCTCAAGCTCTTCATCGAGGAAAATATCGATATCCGGTCGCTGCTGGCGACCGCCGTCACAACCGGCGAAGGACTGCTGACGGGTAAAGACGTGAAGATCGCCGCCGAAATCAGCCCGGACATCCCGCGCATTCGCGGCGACCGCCAGCGCATCCTGCAAATCTTCCTCAACATTATCAGCAACGCCTGCCGCTTCACCGAAAAAGGGACAATCGCCATTCGGGCATCCATGCAGGGCGACGACGTGCTGGTGTCGGTCGCCGACAATGGACCCGGCATCGACGAAGAAGACCGTGAAGCCGTCTTCATCGCCTTCCGGCAGACCGCCAGCGGCATTCGCACCACCGGCGGGACGGGGCTGGGCATGCCGCTCACCAAGACGATGGTTGAAGCGCACGGCGGGAAGATCTGGTTCGAGAGCGTGGTCGGGGAAGGGACGACCTTCTTCGTCTCGCTGCCGACAGCCACCACCATCCTGGTCCCAACCTTCGCCGTACAACAGGGAGCCGCCACCTCATGAAAGACATCGCCGTCCTCTATGCCGACGACGATCCGCCGAGCCGCATGGTCGTCCAGGTCACGCTGACCCGCCGCATGAAGCTGTCGCGCGTCACGCTGCTTGAAGACAGCGCCAACTTCCTGGAAAAAGTACAGGCGTTCAAGCCGGGCTACGATCTGGTCCTGCTGGACATTCACATGAAGCCCTACACCGGTTTTCAAATGCTGGCGATGCTGCGCGGGCTGCCCGCCTATGCCACGACGCCGATCGTGGCGCTGACCGCCAGCGTGATGAATGAAGAAGTACGCCAGCTGGAGGCGGCGGGGTTTCACAGCGTCGTCGCCAAGCCGATCGACGTGGACCGCTTCCCGGAGATCATCGAACGCATCATGCAGGGAGAACGCATCTGGACCATCGTCGAATAGCTTGAGTTCTGAGGCACGGTAGAGATCGATGAACAAGCTCCAGGGAAAACACATCTTCATCGTTGAAGACAACGCACAGAATCGTGTGGTCTATCAGATCATGTTTCTGCGGCAGGGCGCTGTCATCGATTTTGATCGCTGGGGGAGCGACACCATCCACAAGCTGAAGAATCTGCCGGAAGTGGATGTGATCATCATGGACCTGATGCTGGCGGGCGGTGTGACCGGCTTCGGCATCATGGAGCAGATTCAGCAGCAAGAGAAGCTCTCACGGGTTCCGGTCGTCGCCGTCTCGGCAGTTGACCCCGCCACCGCCATCCTGCGCTGCCAGGATGCCGGGTTCGCCGGGTTCATCGCCAAGCCCATCGATGCCGATCGCTTTCCCGATCTCATCGCTCGCATCATCGCCGGCGAAAGAGTCTGGCTGACTAACAGCCTCAATTACGAGACCACCGCCTTATAACCGCGCTTCATCAAGAGGATTGCCCGTGGCGCCGCAGTGCGGCGTCCGTTCACTAGGAAAGCAAGCATGAGCCAATTGACCGCCCTCATCATTGACGATAACAAGCACAATCGGGACGTGCTGGCGCTGCTTCTGGAGCGGGAGGGAGTACTCTCCGTCCAGTGCCAAAGCGCTGCGCAGATTTCGCAGGCGCTCGACAGCGAAGAGCATTTCGATGTGGTCTTCCTGGACCTGGAGATGCCGAACGTCGACGGTTTCACGGTGCTGCACGCTATCAAGGCGGACCCCAACTTCCAGTACGTGCCGGTGATCGCCTACACCGTGCATCTCAGCGAGATCAGCACCGTGCGCGATTACGGCTTCGACGGCTTCCTGGGCAAACCGCTGGACCCGGATCGCTTCCCGGACCAGATGGCGCGCATCATGCGGGGCGAACAGGTGTGGTCAACGGGCTGACGCCGCGAGGCGGCTTGATGGCGCAATTGACAATTGAGGACGGACTGTAGGGACAGCCTTCTGGCTGTCCGGCATCCCGCCCATCGCGGCGGACGCGAGCAGCGTATTGATGATCGCCGAATTTCGCCTACAGGTCACCCTGTAGATAATCGATCATCGGCTCCAGCCAGTACTCCTCCCAGGCTTCTTCGAGGCTGCTGCGCTCTTCGTCATTGGGGAAATCGGTATGCGTGAGCAGCAGGCGCGTCCTGCGGCGGTCGCCGGAAAGTTCCCAGCGCACCCGCGAATCTGCCCAAGCCGGGTCCCAGGTGTTCTGCCGCCAGGTGTATTCGAGGATGGTCGGCGCTTCGATTTCGACGAAGATCCCGGTGGTTTCGCCGCCGAACAGCGAGTAACGTCCGCCCACGCGCAGGTCGAGCGTGACGGCGGAGTCTGCCATCCAGGCGCTGACATCTTCCGGGTCGGTCAGCGCCGCCCATACCTCTTCGATAGGCGCTCTCACCGTCAGCCGTTTGATAATCGCCGCCATCTTCTCGCCCTTCACGTCCTCTGACACCCTACCATAGATTGTAACGCCAGATGACGATTCCGGCGCTGAAGATGGCAGCGCCTTGAGGTGACGTTTTGAGAAAACCTGGGCGGGTCGCCCGGTGTCAAAAACGAAAGGTACGTTATGGAATACCGAAAACGAACACGTAGGATTGAAGCAGGCGGACGCGCAGAAGTGCGTCCCTACACCCCAGGGATGGCATTCTTGCCGTCCGCTAAAATCATACGAATTTGAATTCGCTTATCCATTAGCTCTCCACCGTCGCTTCAGGTGTCGCCTCGGCGGTGGCTTCCTGGGTCGCTTCGGGCGCAGCTTCCGCTGTCGTTTCTGCTGTCGCTTCGGCGGTGACTTCCGGCAGCGGCGTCATCGTCGGCAGGGGCGTGGGCGTCGGCGCGGCATAGGGCGGCGCAGCCAGCCAGCCGGTCAGCGTGTTGATCGCCGTCTGTGGGATGATGTAGACTGTCTGCGTCCCGCTCAGGCTGAAGATCGCCGGGCGCGTCTCGATCACCTGCTCCAGCAGATTGGCGAACGGATCGAGCGCTGCCGCGTCTGCCGCTTCGGCAGTCGCTTCCGCCGCAGCCTCACTGGTCGCTTCCGCCGTCGCTTCAGGAGCAGGCGCGGCGACGCCTTCCGCCATCACCACGTAGTAGCGCGGGTTGGTCGGCGTCTTGTTCCCGATGTAGAGCGTGTAGCCCTCGCCTGTGCCGGTCTCGATGAAGATCGTGTACTGCGGCGTGTCCAAGCCGAAATCGGCGAGCTGATCGCTTTCGAAGCTGGCGGTGTACTCGATGCCGGCGATCTGCCCGATGACGTTTTCGATCAGCGTCGAATCCGCCACGCGCCCCGCCTCTTCGCTGGAAGCGTTCAGCGACCAGTTCTGCGCGTCCAGCCGGGCGAATTCGATGAAGGTGCTGCTTTCCGCCTGGCGCAGTTCATAGCGGGCGACGGTGGCGCTTTCCAGCGCCGCGAACAGCGGTCCCGCCTGCGCATTGGGCGTGGCGGTGGGCGTCGTTGGAACGGCGGTCTGCTGATTGCTGACCAGCAGCGCGCCGGCGAAGACCAGGACGAGGGCAATGATCAGGATGATCGTGCCTCGATTCAAACGCATGGCTTACCCTTTCTTGCAAAGTGCATAACGCGCTCTAACGCGCACGCTCGCGGCTGCTCCACCAGACATAGACGCCGATCATCAGCACCACGAATGGCAGCCCCAGCACGATGGTCCGCGCCTGCGCCATCTGTCCCTCGCTGGCGAAGATCGGCTGATCCTGCGGGCGCTGCTGCTGCAAAACGGTGATGCCCTGGAAGTAATTCAGGAAGTCGGTGGACCAGACCAGGCTGTTGAAGGCGAGATACTGGTTGGCGAGATTGCCGAACAGGACGTAGTTGTCCGAAGGGATCGCCGTGCTGCTGACCAGGATCACCCGCGCGCCGGTCTGGCTGTTTTCGGCAGACGCCATGACCACGAAGGGACCGGCGGCGTCCGTCTCCGCCCGCGCGCCGCTGCCGCTCAGGATGAGGTCCAGGTCGGTCTTGGCATACGACGAGGAGCCGGTCTTGACCAGCTCGGTGACGGTGACATTGGCGGGCGCGGTTTCGGCGACGGCGATGCTCGGAGCCAGCTCGAAAACGGCGAGCGACTGTCCGGCGGCGATGCCGTTGGTGGTGACATAGGACGAGGCGTTGAAGTCGGTGGCAATAGGAGCCAGCGCATCCTGCGCCGCCTGCGTCAGGTCCAGGATCACGTCGTTGTTGAAGCTGATGCCGAAATTCTCCGCCAGATAGGCGTTCAGGTTCTCGGCGGTCGCCAGCGAGACCTTGTCCTCGTTCAGGTTGGTCCCGGCGAAGATCACCAAACTGCCGCCGCCGTTCAGATACCCCCGGATGACCTCCAGCTCCTGATCGCTGAGCGGCTGGCTGCCGCCGGGCAGGATCATCACCTCGCCATCGACGTTGGGGTCATTAAGCGCGATCTCGCTCTCCGGGCTGGTCAGCGCCAGCAGCGAGATATCCTCCACCTCCCAGTCGTACTGTTCGGCGAGGCTCGTCTTCAACTGAGACATTTCAGCGATGGCGCTGCCGGCGACGGTGATGAAGTAGGCGCGGAATTCGCCCTGCGCCGAAACCTTGAGGACGGCGTTGGTCAGCTCCTCCTGATTCAGGAAGGAGATGTTGACGGCGTTTTCCAGGTCCGGCTCGCCGGTCGCCGCGTCAACCGCCGCCACCACGAGCTGCCCGTTGGCGGTCACGTTATAGCGCTGCACCAGCCCCGGCTGCAGATCAGGATCGACGAATTCATAGCTGATCTTGCCGCCGCTGGTCTCCTGATAATCCTGGAGCAGCGGTTCATCCTGGTCGCGCCGCCCCGCCTGGGCGACGCTGTAAAAGGCGGTGATCTCGACGGCGGGCAGCGACGGGTCGGCGCCCAGCGCGGCAATCGCCTGACGCGATTCGGCGGTGAGCGAGAAATCGCTGCTCTCGGTGAGGTCGAGGCGGATGCTGGCGTTGCGCGCCACGATATACGCGCCGACCAGCGCGGCGATCAGCAGCACGGTGACGAACGCGCTCGCGCCGCCGAAACGCAGCGTGCGCCCGGTCAGCGCCCCGCGCGCCTGTTCAGGGGCGAGGATCGCCCACAGCACCACCGCCAGGACGCCGAAGGCGAACGCGCCCAGACCGACCACGCCCGGCTCTGGCTGAGTCAGGACGACGAAGATCGCCACCAGGAAGGCGACGGCGGCGAGACCGAGCAGCAGCCCCGGCGGGATGATCGGCTCCTGCCCCTCCGCCTGTGTCTTGATGGGATCAGGGATTTGCTTTGCCATATCTCATGCCCTCCAGCGGCGAATCTCGACGATGCGCGTGGTGATGAACAGCGCAGCGACGATCATGAAGACGAAGTAGAGCACATCTTCCAGGCGCAGGATGCCGCGCGACAGCGTCACGCCGAAGTGCGCCTGCAAACCCAGCTCGCGGATGAAGTCGGCGATCCCGCCGACCGCGCCCTGGCTGGCGACCCACGACGCGGCGATCTCCGCCAGATAGAGGACCAGGATGGTCGCCGCGCCCAGGAATGCCGCCACGATTTGATCTTCGGTGACGGCGGACCAGATCATGGTGATGGCGATCACCGCGCCGCCGTACAGCCACGCGCCGAGATACGAGCCGAACGCCGCCCCCAGATCGGGGACGCCGATGGTCAGCAGGATCAGGTGATAGACCACCGTCAGCAGCAGCAGCACCGTGAAGTAGCCCCATGCCGCCAGGAATTTGCCGAGGATGAACTGTCCCTCGTGCATCGGCAGGGTCATCAGCACTTCCAGCGTGCCCTCGCGCGATTCTTCGGCGATCAGCCGCATGGTCAGCAGCGGGGCGATCAAAAAGAGCAGGAAGACCAGCAGCCCCGGCGCATAGGTCGAATCAGCGGGCGTCTGCTGGCTCTGGTTGGCATAGGTGATGTAGCCGTTGAACAGGACGCCCAGGAACAGCAGCACCGCAAAGGCGATTCCATAGGCGACGGGCGACCGAAAATAGGCAGAAAACTCGCGCTTGAACACTGCCCAGAAGGGCAGCGCCGCGCCCATTTCAACGACGTGATCGATCTGTTCGTGATGGTTCATCGGTGCGTCGGTCATAATTCTGCCTCTGCCTCTGCGCTCGGCGATTCGCCGGCGTCCTGCGCCTGCCGGCGGGTCACTTCCAGGAAGATGTCTTCCAGGTTGATCGCCAGCGGGCGAATTTCCGTCAGTTTCCAGTTCTTCTGCACCACCGCCTGGGCGATCTCGGCGCGGGGGTCGCGGTCGGCGCTCGCCGGAGTGGCGACCACGCCGTTCATGCCGAGATCGGCGGTCTGGACGCCCTTGACGCCCGCCACCAGGTCGCGCAGCGCCCCGGCAGGCGCGTCGGCGCGGACCAACACCCGCGCTCCCCGTTCCAGGCTGGCGCGCAGGTCGTTGGGGTTGCCGGCGGCGATGATCTCGCCCCGATTGATGATCACCACCTTGTCGCAGACCTGTTCCGCCTCGCTCAGGATGTGGGTGCTGAACAGCACCGTGTGATCGCGCCCCAGGTCGGAGACCAGCTGGCGCAGCTCCAACACCTGAAGCGGGTCCAGACCGATGGTCGGCTCGTCCAGGATCAGCACCGGCGGGTTGTGGATGAGCGCCTGTGCCAGCCCGACGCGCTGCCGCATCCCCTTGGAGAGGGTGCGGATGCGGCTGTTCGCCCGGCTCGCCAAGCCGACCCGCTCCAGCACCTCGTCGGCGCGCGGGCGCGGGCGTTTGATGCCGCGAATCTCGCCGATGTACATCAGATAGTCCCGCGCCGACATGTCGCGGTACAGGGGCACGCTTTCCGCCAGATAGCCGACTCGCCGCCGCACTTCCAGGCTCTTGTCGAACACGTCATAACCGGCAACCCGCGCGGTTCCTTCGGTCGGCGGCATGAAGCCCGTCAGAATGCGCATGGTCGTCGTCTTGCCTGCGCCGTTGGGACCGAGAAACCCGGTCACCTGCCCCGGCTCGGCAGAGAAAGTGATGCCCTTGACGGCGGTCACTTCCCCGTATTTCTTCACGAGATTCTGTACTTCTATCATCCTCGCTGCACCTCGCCTCCACGTTTTGACTAAGCGCTTGCTCTCGGAAGCCGGGCAATTATAGCGGAATGTTCAACGGGCGTTGCAAGGGGTGAGCTTTGGCGTTTCGCATAAACGCCGAAGCAGTTTACAAAGTGTTTACAGATGCGGTGCGCGGACGGGACAGGAATCAAAAGGAGCGGCTGATCGCGCCGCTCCTTGAGGATTCAGGAGATGTGCTGCCTTACTTGGCGCGAATCGCCGGACCGGAGAACGGCTGTCCTAAGAGCGGGGCGAAGAGGCAGAAGTCGAACACGCCCGCCGACAGCGGCAGCAGACCAACCACCGCCAGAATGATGCCGCCCGTGCCCTGCACCACCGCCAGCCCGACGATGATCAGGACGATGCCCGCCATAATGCGCAGCAGCCGCCCCCTCGTGCTTGCCATGAACTTCGTGAATGCCATGATCCTGCTCTCCCTTTGAGTGCTGAAACCAGATTACATCACTTGCAGTATGATTTCTGACGCGCGAACAGAAACATTTCTTTCGTAAGAAAGGGGGCGTGTGTAATGTGTCATCTCGATGGCATGGCGAATGTCATGAGGGAGGCTGCCGCGCCGCGACGACGACCGGGATCAGGACGATCAGCGGCAGCAGGGCGTTCTGCCAGCGCCACACCTCCGGCACGGAGGCGGTCAGCAGCACCGCCCCGATCTGCACCCCCCAGGTCCCCGCCCAGGCGATCAGCGCCGGCAGGCGCGCCCGCCGGCGAAAGCTCATCGCCAGCGGCAGGCTGAGCAGCGTCAGCCCCCAGATCAGCGTTTGCGGCAGCAGCAGCATACCCAGCGCCGCCCCGCCCGCCGTCAGACTGAAGGCGTTGAATCGGAGCCGCATCGCCAGCATGACCGTCAGCGCCGCCCCGGCGATCAGCGCCGCCGGGTGCAGGTCGAGCAGGGTCAGCGGCGCGTAGCTGACCTGCGCGTAGTCGGCGTAGCGGGCGAGCGCCTCCAGCCACCCAGGGACCCACCACCCGGCGACGAACAGGCTGGCAGCGAACAGGAGCGCGCCG
>JABWBO010000003.1 GCA_013360465.1 Anaerolineae bacterium
CAGTGACGATGCGCAGCGCCCACGCCGTCCACGTCCTGCCGGTGAATCCCGCAGCGACGATGCGCAGCGCCCACGCCGTCCGCGTCCTGCCGGCGAATCGCGCAGTGACGATGCGCAGCGCCCACGCCGTCCACGTCCTGCCGGTGAATCCCGCAGCGACGATGCGCAGCGCCCACGCCGTCCACGTCCTGCCGGCGAATCCCGCGATGACAGTACGCGCCCGCCGCGCCGTCCGCGTCCTGCCGGCGGAAATCAGGAGCGCGATGAGGATTCTCGCCCACAGCGCCGGCGAGCGCCTGATGCGCCAAAAGGACGAGCGGGCAGACCCTCCGCACCATCGACTACACGCCGCGACAGCCCCTCCAAGCCGCCTCGTCGCAAGGGACCTGGTTCTGGCTCTCGACCAACGCGCGGCGGCAGAAAGAAAGAGCAGTAGAAAGGACCGCCCATGAGCATGAGCCTCTCAGTACAGGATTACGTCGCAATGCAGCCGCGCTTCGCCTGGCGGCGGCGGGTTATGCGGGCGTTCGCGCGCTTTGTGTTTCGCCTGGCGCTTCGCCTGGAGTTTCGCGGCGTCGAAAACGTCCCGGCGAACGGCGGCGCAGTCCTGATGATGAACCACATCTCTCTCCTCGATCCAATCCTGTGCATCGCCGCGGTGACCCACCGCTTTGTCGTGCCGATGTCGAAGATCGAAAATCTGCATAACCCGGTCGTCGGGCCGCTGGTTCGGGCATGGGGAGCCTTTACCGTCAATCGCGATGAAGTCGACCGCAAGGCGCTGATGAACTCGATTGAGCTGCTCAAGAGCGGTGAACTGATCTTGATTGCACCTGAAGGGACGCGCCAGGAGCATGGGCTGGCGCGCCCCAAAGAGGGTTTTGCCTACGTCGTCACCAAAGCGGATGCCGTCATCGTCCCGGCGGCGATTTCTGGCGCAAAAGATTGGCAGAAGAAGCTCCTTCGTTTGCAGCGTCCGCACATCGTCGTCAGTTTCGGCAAGCCGTTCAAGTTCAGGACAGATGGGCGTGTGCCGCGCGACTTGCTGCCGGTCCTCATGGACGAGGCGATGTATCAGCTTTCGGAAGCGGTCGTCGACGAGACCATGCGGGGCGTGTACGGCGATCTGAGCCAGGCGTCGGTCGAACATCTGGAGTTCGTGCAGGCTTGACGGTTCGTCCAGCAGCGGTTAGGATCGCGCTGAGCGGTAAAACTATGGATTACAGGAGGTGCAGCGTCAGAATCGCCGGGGGCGAGAGAGCGCATGGACTTGCGCGCGGTTCTTACAAACCAACGAGCCGCCCACAAGTTGACGAGGTGACGGTTGCACATGTCGAAGTGTGCTTAAGCCCGCATGACAGGGCGCGGGCGAAAATCGAGCGATCAGCGGATGCCGTCGGAGGCGATCCACCGCCTCAGTCTGGTCCCCCACCCAACAACTTAAGCGCACCGTGAAACCGCCGGGCGACCGAGCGAACAGCCGCTGCGCGTGTGGACTTTCATCTGGCTCAGCAGGGCTGTGCCAGATGGTGTATGTCTGCGTCCTGGTGACTCTTGGGAGAACTGATTATGTGCGGAATCGTCGGTTATATCGGCAGTGGCAACGCCACCCCTATCATCGTAGAAGGACTCGCCCGGCTTGAATACCGAGGCTATGACTCGGCGGGCGTCGCCGTCATTCGCGAAGGCAAGGTCAACGTTCGGCGCGATGTCGGCAAGCTGAGCAACCTGCGTGCCAGACTGGAAACGGACCCCATCGCCGGGCACATCGGCATCGGGCACACCCGTTGGGCAACTCACGGCGTGCCGGCTGAACACAACGCCCATCCTCATATCAGCATGGACGGCGAGTTCGTCGTCGTCCACAACGGCATCGTCGAGAACTACCTTGAACTGCGCGATGAACTGACTGCGGAAGGCGTCGTCTTCAGTTCGGAGACCGATACTGAGGTGATCGTCCAGCTGGTCGCCCGTTTCGCCCAGGATGGCGCGCATGGCGATGTCGCCGAAGCGACGCGCCTGGCGGTTCGTCATCTGCGCGGCGCGCACGCTATCGTCGTGATGAGCCGCCGTCAGCCGGATCGGTTAGTGGCTGTGCGCATCGGCAATGCCGGCGGCGTTGCCCTCGGACTGGGTGAAGGCGAGATGTACATCGCCTCAGATATCCCCGCCATCCTCGAACACACCCGCAGGATGGTCTTTCTGGAGAGCCGTCAAATGGCGATCCTGACCGCCGATGGCTATCACGTCCAGGACCTCGACGGGACCCCCGCCCCAACTGCGATCCATGATATTCCCTACGACCCGGTCAGCGCAGCAAAGGGTGAGTATCGCCACTTCATGCAGAAGGAAATCTTCGAACAGGCGCGCAGCATTACCGACACGCTGCGCGGGCGTGTCGATTTCGACCATGAAATGGTACATCTGCCAGACCTCAATCTGACCGAGGAGAGCGCCAAGGCACTGCGCCGGTTGGTCACGGTCGCCTGCGGCACAAGCTTCTACAGCGGGCTGGTCGGCAAGTTCTTTATCGAACAGATCGCACGGCTCAACGTCGAGGTCGATTATGGCAGCGAATACCGCTACCGCCGCCCAATCCTCGACGAGTACACGGCGGTCCTGGCGATCACACAGAGCGGCGAAACCGTCGATACGCTCGCAGCGGTGGAAGAGGCGCGCGACCAGCGGGCGACCGTCTGGAGCATCGTCAACGCCATCGGCAGCCAGGCGATGCGCGTATCTGACGGATACATCACCATGAACGCCGGACCAGAGATCGGCGTCGCCTCGACTAAAGCCTTCACCGCCAGCATCGTCGATCAATATCTGCTGGCGGTATACCTGGGACAGCTGCGCGGCACACTCAGCGACGAGCAGCGCCACGAACACGTCCATACCCTGGCGCGCCTGCCCGATCTGGTCGGGCACGTCCTGGATCGCGAAGCCGAAGTACGTGAACTGGCGCATCACGTTCACCAATACACGAACTTCCTCTTCCTCGGACGCGGGATCAACTACCCCATTGCCCTGGAAGGCGCGCTGAAGCTCAAGGAAATCAGCTATATTCACGCCGAAGGCTACCCGGCGGGCGAGATGAAGCACGGACCGATTGCGCTGATCGACGAGAAGATGCCCGTACTGACCATCGCCCTGAAGGATACGCTGTACGAGAAGATGATCAGTCAGATCGAGCAGGCGAAGGCGCGCGGCGGGCTGGTCATCGCGCTGGCAACCGAAGGCGACCAGTTCATCACCACCAAGGCGGATCACGTCCTCTACATCCCGGAAGCGCCCTGGTCGCTGACTCCGATCCTGTCGGTGATCCCGCTCCAGATGCTTGCCTATTCGGTCGCCGTCCTGCGCGGTGCCGATGTCGATCAGCCGCGAAACCTGGCGAAGAGCGTCACCGTCGAATGAGAAATGACCGCCCTCCCCGCTCTGGCGATCTATCGTCGGAGTGGGGAGGTCTGGGCGGGATCAGTTCTTGCGCGTGACACGGAACTGCAGGGGCACACCCATCAGCAGGCGAGTCTGCGCCTGGATGGTCGGCAGCGAGACAAAAATCACGGTCATCACAGGCAGCAGAGGAAAGCTGATCAGCGTGTAGACCCGCTCCATAAACGTCTGTGGGCGCGTTCGCGGCGGGCGCACAACCACATCCTGCGCCCAGAAAACGATGCCCAGGATCGACACCAGCCCGAAAGCGATTTGCAGCAGCAGGAAGATCCAGCGATCTTCGCCGCTGGTGATCTGCTGCAACAGCGGTGGATTCAGCAGCAGCGGGAGCTGCGATCCGAGCGTGATGATCACCCACCCTGCCCCCGCCAGGAAAATGTCGTGCGAGATGCGAAAGAACAGGCGAAACCCCCGCCGGAATTCGATCTCCGGGTGTTCCAGCAGTTTAGCCAGCGTGAAGCCGACTTCTTTCGTCCCCCAGGCGTGGCGCAGCGTCTGCTGGTAACGGTTGCGCGCCGCTACCCACAGAGTTTCTCCGGTCGTCGCCTGAGCCAGGAAGGGCAGGAAGACCCGCTCCAGTTTTACGCTGCCATCTCGTAAGAAGAATGACTTGATGAACATGTGCCATTCGTCGGCGATCACGTCCGTGTCCCAGAACCCGCTCGATTCCAGAAGTCGCAGGCTAAGCGAGTAAGACGACATGGGCATCGGCATCATCCAGGGAGCGGCAAGATATGCCAGCTCCAGGGCGCTGGAGTAGGCATTGATCAGCCGCATGAGTGGGTTGATCTCCCAGATGTTTCCGTGATAGCGAATCGGACTCTGCCAGAAGCGCAGGTAGCGATCAGGGTTGACCGCGAAGAGATGGGTGAGCGCGTAAAAGTGCTGCGGATGCCACAGCGTATCGGCGTCCATCGTGGTCACCAGGATGTGATCCAGACAGTAGCCCAGTTCATCGACCAACCGCCGTTTCACCCAGCGCGCCGCCCATGCCTGATTGGCAGATTTGCACTGCATCTCGCTTGGAAGCCCGCGCGGATGTACGGTGTAGTAGATGTGCGCGAAGGCATGGGTGTAGTCGGCGACCAGCATCTCCGCCTTAGCGATGGAGGTGTCCTCAGCCGCCTCCATCGCCAGGATGATGGTCATGCGCTGCCGCGCTTCGTGCTGCCCGGCAAGGCAGTCCAGTGTCCGCCGCAGCACCGCTTCCGGTTCCTTGTAGTTCGGAATGATCACCACATGGTGAACATCATCCCATGCCAGGGCATCCGGCGGCGCGGATTGACGATAGACCTCGCGCCAGTTCGTCGCCTCCCACCGCCTGATCTTGCGCAGTCCCAGGACATTGGCAAAGCCGGCAACAGCGAAGCGCAACGCCGAATACAGGGTGAAGGCGACGGCGATCAGCAGCAACAGGCGCGGGAATGCCACCGCCCCCACTACCGAGAGCAGCAGCGACAGCCAGGTGATGCATCCAGGGAGACCATCGAAGACACGTTCCGGGATTGCTGTCGGCGCGCTGCCTGTCCAGATGGATTGTCCCACTCCAAATTGAACGTTGTTCCGGCGCACGCCGCTGGTTTGATACGGCACAACCGATCTTCCTCAAGCTAACGCTGCTACTTCTTCATCCCTTTGAGTCCCCGCTCAGCCGTGAGCGCGACCAGGCTTGTCTGGTAATTATACGTGTTCCGACGCTTTTCAGCGTAGGCATCGCGCGCCACCTGAACGAGACGTTCGACCAGCGCCGTCTGAGATATGCCGGTCTCCTTCCACAGGTAGAAGGACAGCGACCCCGGCATGGTGTTGATCTCGTTCAGAAAGACGACACCGGCGTCCGGCTGGATCAGAAAATCGATTCGGGCGATCCCTCGCCCACCAATGGCGCGGAAAGCGTCCAGCGCAAGCTGCTGAACGCGCTCGGTCAGTTCAGGCGTGAGCGGCGCAGGGATGATCCGTTCGGCGCTCTTCATGCCCTCGCCGCCGCGCAGGTATTTCTCTTCGTAGGTGAGGAATTCCTGCCACGAGAGCGGTTGTTCCAGGACGGACGCCTGCATAGCGGAACCCATGCCGAGGACCGAGCAGTTGATCTCGACGGCGTTCTCAACGGCGCTTTCCACCAGCAGGTGTTCATCAAAACCAGCGGCGAGGTCGATGTAGGCGCGCAGCATGGGTTCGTCGACAGCGCGCCCGATACCGATGCTGGAGCCGAGCGTCGCGGGTTTGACGAAGAGCGGATACTTGAGCGCCGAACCCGCTCTGGCGATCACCTGCTCCGGGTTCGTCAGCCATTCCGAGCGCGTAAAGTTCACGGAGTCGACGACGGGTATGCCGGCAGCACGCAGGAGAGTCTTGGTCATGGCTTTGTCGTTGGCGATAGCGGATGCCAGCACACCGCAGCCAACATAAGGAATATCTGCCAGTTCCAACAGCCCCTGAAGCGTCCCGTCTTCCCCGTGAGTCCCATGAATCGCCGGGAACACCACGTCGATTCGCTTGACGGCGCTCTTGGCAAGTAAGCCAGACGGGGTCGGGTTGACGATCAAGCCGTGGTGCTGCACCGCCGGCGAGAGTACCGCCTGGACGACTCCCGCCAGGTTTTGCGCGTCGTTCTTGAAGGCGTTCAGCTCGAGCAGAGGCTCGCCGGTGAACCAGCGCCCTTCGCGGTCGATATACACCGGCGTAACATCATGGCGGTTCCTATCGAACGCCCGCATGATCTGATGGGCGGTGACAATGCTGACATCATGTTCCACGCTGCGACCGCCGAAGACGACCGCAACGGACGTTTTGCGCTGTGCGCTCATGCAGATTCCCTAGCTTTCGAGGGCAACAAGGTCGTCCCAGGATTCACGCCGTCGTGCGATTCGCCAGTTCTTGCCATCGGGTTCGACGACGACTTCCGGGGGGCGGGGGCGAGCGTTGTAGTTGTTGGACATCACCATGCCATATGCACCGGCGGTGAGCAGCGCCAGGTAGTCGTTCGGCGCGACCGGGGGCATCTCCCTGGCGCGCGCCAGCACGTCGGTTGTCTCGCAGACCGGACCCACCACATTGACCTGTCGACGCGGCGCATCGGGGTTAGCTTCGTAAACCGGGACAACAGCGTGATAGGCGTCGTACAACGCCGGGCGGAGGAGTTCGGTCATGCCGGAATCGACGATGACCTGTGCCGTTCCCCCCTGCTCCTTGAGGTAAAGTACCCGCGTGACCAGGACACCGGCGTCGGCGATGATCGATCTGCCGGGTTCGAGCAGGACCTGATACCCCGCCAGGATGGGTACTAACGCGGCGGCGAACGCGCCAACATCCGGCATCACCGTGTCCGGTCTGTAAGCGACCGGGAACCCGCCTCCGATGTCGATGGTGGTGACGCTGGGCAGCGTGCGAGCTAGATCGACCGCAGCCCGAGCCGCCCGGCAGGTCGCTTCGACATCGCCGAGCTGGCTTCCGATGTGAATGTGCAGACCTTCGAAGCGCAGCGCCGGAAACTCTGCCCGACGGGCATACAGCGCCAGGACGGCATCGGCGGTCATCCCGAACTTCGCTCCACCATGCCCGGTGGCGATGTGCGGGTGAGTCTGCGCGTGAACTTCGGGGTTCAGCCGCACGGAGATGCGCATCGTCTTGCCCGCAGTCAGGGCGATGCTGTTGAGGAGTTCCGCTTCGCGCACATTTTCGAGGTTGATCCAGCCAATATTCTGCTGGACGGCGAAGTACAGCTCATACATGGTCTTGCCGACGCCGGCGAACACGATGTTCTCAGCAGAAGCGCCGGCTTTCAGGGCGAGAAAGACCTCGCCCCCGCTCACAGCGTCGATCCCGGCGCCGGCGCCGATCAGCGCGCGAAGCACGGCAAGGCTACCATTCGCCTTGGCGCTGAAATGAACATGCGCATCGAGCGGCGCAAAAGCCGCCCGAATGCGCTCGTAGTTTTCCAACGCTCGCTTCAGACTGTAGATATAGACCGGCGTCCCGACTTCTGCCGCGATGTCTGTAACGCGGATGTCATCGCAGAACAGGTGACCTGCGGTACGACGGATGGAGGAATTGAACATGGTGCGCGGTGAAAGAGCGCATCAGAGGCGCTCGTCCATCAGCTTCCCGGTGCGCTGGAGAATCTTGGTCATCGCGCGCGTGTTCATCTCGATTGCCATCAACACATCGAGCAGCTGCCCGATCCCGAAGAGCAGCACCGTCCCGATGATCGCCGCCACAGCAGCGCCACCGATCACCGGCAGCTTCGAGTCGATGGTCGGGAAATCCGTCGCGTCGATGAGGATGATCACAATCGCCCCGATCATGGCAATCAGATTGACGATGGCGAGGAGCTTGAAAGCGGCGCTCAGCAAACGCAGGGCAAAAAAACGTCCAGACATGAACCAACCCCCAGTTGCACAGGTGTCGATTAACCTGTTGGCAATGATATAGTAGAATTCAAACAGGTACAAATTCCGCACTAGCGAAGCGAGAAGCTTTTGGCGAACCCAAGCCTGGAATCGAAGCTCGCGGCAGACTATGAAGCAGTTCGACACCGCGAATACGAACTCATCACGAGCTTGTTGGAAGTTGTCCCGCGCATCGACGGTTTGCAAGAAAACAGCGCAGCCCATCTGCGTGACGCGCTCTTCCATGCGGACCACCCCTACATGATCGTCTTCGTCGGTCCCTTCAATGCCGGAAAATCCAGCCTGATTAACGCCCTGCTGGGCGAACATGACCTGCTGCCAATCGGTCCGACGCCGACAACCGACCGGATCAGCATCCTACGCTGGGGCGATGAGCTGACGCGCAGCCGAAGCGGTGATGTCGAAACAGTGTTTTACCCATCGCCTCTGCTGCACAAGGTCAGCTTTGTCGATACGCCGGGGCTGGAATCGGTCTTTCAGAAGCACGAGGATATCACCCGCCGCTTTCTGCATCGCAGCGACACCGTTCTGCTGGTCATGCTGGCGACTCAGGCGATGACCCAGGGTAATCTGGACAACCTCCAGTTCCTGAAAGAGTATGGCAAGAACGTCATCCTGGTCCTGAACCAGATCGACCTGCTTTCAACTGACGAAATCGAGACAGTGCGCCAGTACGTGCTGGATCAAAGCCAGAGCAAGTTGGGCTTCAAGCCTGAACTTTGGCTGACTTCATCGAAGATCGCCACTTCTGCGCGCCTTCCCGATGGCAGCATCGACGAAGTTCGGTGGAAAGAAAGCGGGCTGCACCAGATCGAAGCCTTCGTCGACCGGCAGCTGAATGACACCGCGCGGCTGCGGCAGAAATTGCAGACGCCGCTGCAGATCATTCAGAATGTGCATCAGCAGTCGCTGACGGCGCTGAAAGCGAACCAATCGGCGCTCGACCACTACCAGAGCATCGCCCAGAATATCGAGGGACAAGTCACCGTCTGCAAGCGCGAGCAGGAGCGTACCGTCAAGACAGTCAGCGACGATTTGCACGGAAGGTTCGATGCGGCAGCCGAACGCGGCGGTGAGGCGCTGCGGGAACAGTTCCATCCCGCCCGCGCTTTTGCCTCGATAGGGCGCGGCATTCTGGAACTGGTCGGTTTGAGCGGATTGGCGCGTGCGCGTTCTGGCGGCTCTTACGTTCGCGCGGCGTTCGAGAAGCACAAGGTATTTGAAGCGGTGCGCGAGATTCCAGGCGTGGCGGATCAGCTTGCGCCGCGCCTGGAAGGAAGAGACATCCAGGACCTGGACGATCTTGTCAAGTATGCGCGCCGGGAAGTCGATGCGCTGCCTGCGGTCATTCAGCAGAAGGTGATCGGCGTGATTCAGACGCCGGTTCGCTACGAGCGCGCCGCCCTAATCAACATCCGTAAGGACCTGGATGCGCTGGTAGACGAAGCGAGTACGCTAGAGACGGAAGATGTCGAGCGCGCCCTGCGTAACACCATCCTTTACCTCGCCGCCTATGAGCTTTTGCTGCTGGTTTTCCTGGTCTTTTCGATCATCGCCTTTCCCATCGGCGAGCCGAATTCACCCCTGCCAGCCATCATCATCATCCTGTTGGCGCTGGCGCTCTTCGGAATCGCCTTTCTGCCCCTGCGCGGTCGGCTGACCGAAAACCGCTTCCGCAAGCGTATCGCGGATATTGAGTCGCGCTATATCGAAGTGCTGCGACAGGCGGCGAACAAGCAGATCGCCTACGGTTTGCAGCTGCGCCGCGACGCGGTCGCCCCGGTGACGCGTATGCTGGAAGCGCAGACCGAGACGCAGATGGACCAGATGAAACGGTTGCAAGCCGCCGGGCAGGAGTTGACCGCCATTGAAGGCGCGGTTGGCGCCATCGGTAAGTCTGTGCTGTCGATACTGAGAGGATAAGCTGGTGGAATCCCCTGTTCTCACGCCGGTTGAGGGTCAACTGGCAGCACTGCGCGAGCGCGAGATAACGGCTGTGGTCGAAGCCGCCGGAACCCTGGCAGAACTGGGCGATACGGCGGTAGAAGATCGCAAACGCCTGCTCGACATAGCAGAAGATTTGCGCGATCTGTTTTTTCTCGTCGTAGTCATCGGCGAATTCAATGCCGGTAAATCGACGTTCATTAATGCGCTCCTGGCGGATGAACTGCTGGCGATGGGCATCACGCCGACAACCGAGGCGATACATATCATCAAGCACGGCGACAGCGGCACGCGCAAACCGAACATGCGCCCCGATGGGCTGTATGAGTGGCGGCATCCTAATACCGGCGCGCCGGGAGTCGCCCTGGTCGATACTCCGGGTACCGGTTCGGTCTTTCAGAAGCATGAACAGACCGCCAAAGCCTTCCTGCACCGCAGCGATCTGGTCATCTTCGTGATTTCGGCAAAGCGCGCCTTCGCCGAGACAGAACGCCTCTACCTGAGCATCGCCCGCGACTTCGGTAAGAAGATCATCCTTGTCGTCAATCAGACTGATCTTCTGGAACCATCGGAACGGCAGCAGGTGCGGCGCTTCGTCGAGCAGCAGGTTGAGGAGCTGCTCGACATCAAACCGCTGATCTTCATGACCTCCTCTAAAGAGGCGCTGCGCGCCGCCCGCGCCGGGGAATCTGATCAGCAGGGCATCGAAGCCGTGCGTGCCCATCTGCGCGGCATGTTCAGCGAAGCTCCACCAGCGCGGCAGAAGCTCCTCGCACAGCTTTCCACCGCTGAACGCATCGTGAATCGGCATTACGAAGCGGTCAAGGGAAACGCTGATCTCGTCGGTGTCGATAAGAACCGGCTTGAGGACATTCAGCGCGAGATCGATCAGCAGTCAACCGGACTTTCAGGACAGCTCTCCGCCGCACGCGCTCAGATCGACTCGGTGTTCGAGGCGATGCGCCTGCGCGGGTTGAACTTCATCACCAGGAATCTATCCATTCGCAATATGGCACGCCCCACCTCGCGCGAGATGCTGCAAACTCAGTTTCAGGATGAGGTGGTCGGTCGAGCGCTGCGTGATGTCGGCGAAGCGACCGACAGCTATGTCAACGCGCTGGTAGACAGCAGCCGCGCCTACTGGCGCGGGGTCATTGACCGTTTGAATCAGCTTCAGCGGCTGCTGGATCAGGAGTTGAGTGGGCTGGATGCCGGCATCTACGCGGAGCAGCGCGAAGCCCTGCAAGAGGCGATTCGAATCGCCGATGCGGAACTTAAATCGTATTCCACA
Organism: Anaerolineae bacterium; assembly: GCA_013360465.1. Taxonomy (GTDB): domain Bacteria; phylum Chloroflexota; class Anaerolineae; order Aggregatilineales; family Phototrophicaceae; genus Flexifilum. The sequence continues at coordinate 11,101 of JABWBO010000003.1, forward strand.
GGTAGAGTCATCGCCGGCATACAGGAAACCTTCAGGACCAACCTGAACGGCTTCGCGCTCAGCAGCGGCGCAGCCGTCGTCGGTTTGATCATCACCCTGCTGGGTGTTGGCGCGCCCGGTCCCCTGATCGGCGTCGGCGCGGCGGTGCTGGCGCTCCCGGCGGTGCTGGTCGGCGCACCGATCACGTTGGTGGGCGGCGTCGTCGCGGTGCGTTATCTGCGCCGCGTCTCGGAAGATTCCAAGCGCGAGCTGAACGGCAAGATCGATGCGCTGCTGCTGACCTACCACCAGGCGCTTGATGATCTCACACAAAAGGAGCGCAATCGGCTCTCCCAGTACGGCGCGCAGGTACTCGCACCGATCTTCAGCCGGCTGCGCGTACTCAATGAGCGCTACCAGACCCAATTGGACCGTGTTTCCGACAATCGGACGACGCTGGAGACGCTGCGCAGGGAGATCGATACCGCATCCTGACAGGATCGGCTGCCAACGGGGGTAGCGGCGGGGACTTCCGCCGCCCTTCAGAAACACAGGACGCTGTGTTATGCTTTGCCCTGCTTAAGCCAAACCCACGCAGGAGCAGTATTTTCCATGTTAAAGACTCATCACTGCGGCGAGCTGCGGCTCGAACATGTTGGACAGCACGTTTCCGTGGCAGGTTGGGTTCATCGCCGGCGCGACCAGGGTGGATTGATCTTCCTCGACCTGCGCGACCGATCCGGCATCGTCCAGGTGCGAATCGATGAGCAAGATCAGCCTGCTGCGCACGCTGCCGGCAGCAGCCTGCGCAGCGAATTCGTCGTCCAGGTCATCGGCACCGTGGTGGCGCGTCCAGAGGGAACAGCTAATCCTGAGCTGCCAACCGGCGAGGTCGAAGTCGTGCCGGAATCGGTCGTGGTGTTGAATGCTTCGAAGGTTCCCCCCTTCCTGGTCAACCGTGAAGACGTGGTCGATGAAGAAGCGAAGATGCGCTTTCGCTATCTCTATCTGCGCCGTCCTAATGTGCAGAAGAACATCATCCTGCGCCATCAGGTCGTGAAGTTCATTCGCGATTATCTGGATGAGCGCGGTTTCGTCGAGATCGAAACACCGATCCTCTTCAAGACGACGCCTGAGGGCGCGCGCGATTTTCTCGTGCCCAGCCGCCTGAACCCCGGCACGTTCTACGCGCTGCCGCAAAGCCCGCAGCAGTTGAAGCAGCTGCTCATGGTGGCGGGTTATGAACGCTACTTCCAGATCGCCCGCTGCTTCCGCGACGAGGACCTACGTGGCAACCGCCAGCCGGAGTTCACTCAGCTTGACCTGGAAATGAGCTTCGTTCAGCGCGACGATGTTATGGCGCTGATCGAAGGACTGATGACCACGATGGCGAACAAATTCGTGCCGGAAAAGCAGCTCCTCACCCGCCCCTTCCAGCGCCTCACGTACACCGAGGTAATGGAAAAGTATGGGTCTGATAAGCCCGACCTGCGCTATGATCTGGCGGCGGTCGATGTCACGGATATTGCCGGCAAGAGCGGTTTTCCGATCTTCGTGCAGAACGCCGGCGAGGGCAAGCCGATCAAGGCGATTCGTGTGCCCAAGATGGGCGCGAACAGCGGTATGCAGCTGCGCAAAGAGACGGCGAACCTCGAAGATCTGGTGCGCACCGTCGGCGCTAAAGGCTTGGCGTGGATGGCGATACCCGAAAAAGAAGATGAAGAGGTCAAGGGACCGATCGGCAAGTATTTCACCGTCGATCAGAAGCTTGAACTCTTCGCACGCGTCGGCATCCAGCCCGGCGACCTGGTACTCTTTACCTCGGACCAGCGCGACATTGTCTATGCAGTGGTCGATACTCTGCGCCGTCATCTTGCCGAAAAGCTCGAGCTTGCTGATCCGAACGTCCTGGCGTTCGCCTGGGTGATCGACTTTCCGCTGTTCTTTTGGAGCGAGGAAGAGCAGCGCTGGGACCCATCGCAGCACATGTTCACCATGCCGGTTCCCGAAGACGTGCCGTATCTGGACAGCGATCCTGGCAAAGCGCGCGGCTCGCAGTATGACCTGATCTGCAATGGTCAGGAAGTGGCGGGCGGCAGCATCCGCATTCATGAGCGTGCCGTCCAGGAGAAGATCTTCCCACTGATCGGGCAAACTATGGAGCGCGCCAAGGAACAGTTCGGGCACATGCTGGAAGCGTTCGAATATGGAACGCCGCCGCACGGTGGCATCGCTTCCGGCATCGACCGGCTGATCATGGTGCTGAGCGGAGAAACCAACATCCGCGAGGTGATGGCGTTCCCTAAGACGCAGAACGGCGCGGACTTGATGGCTGGTGCGCCGTCTCCAGCGGAAGCACGCCAGCTTGCGGACCTCTTCATCCGGGTCGTCGAGCCGGCAAAGAAAAGCTGAGCCAGTGAGCGATTTGGAAGCTAGGAGACGGGGGAGCCGCTCGCACGAGCGGCTCCCCCGTTCTTGTTCGGGAAGTCGGTTGATGAGGGACAGATGGCAGCCTACTTGCTGTCCGCCGTCAGGATGAATCCGTGTACCAGCGCCGCGATGATAGCGCCGGCGAAAATACCCACCAGGTAGGGAATAACATAGCTGAGGTCGCCGGCAATCAGCGCCGGTCCCAGCGTCCGCGCCGGGTTCAGCGATGCGCCGGTGAAGACGCCTCCGGCGAGGATGCTGCCGGCGAGCGCCAAGCCAATCGCCACACCCGCCAGGTCGCCGCCGTGTCCGTGAACAGCGGTCTGCCATACTGCCGTCGCCAGGAAAAAGGTCAGCACTGCCTCGAACAGCGCCGCCGTCCAGACAGCACTCTCGGTCAGGCTGCCCTTGGTCTGCCCTGCTGCCACGATGTCGCCCGATAGAACACCCGCGACAGCCGCCGCGACGACCGCGCCGAGTAACTGGGCGACGATATAGTACATCGCGCGGTCAATCTTGATCTTGCCGCCGATGAGCAGGCTCACAGTGATTGCCGGGTTGACATGCGCGCCGGAGATCTTGCCGAAACTGTAGGCGATACCCACCAGAATCAGTCCGTGTCCGAGTGCCGCCACGGCCACGCCCTGCTGTCCGGCGATTCCGGCGGCAAAAATGCCGACAAAGACCAGCATGAACGTCCCGATGAACTCCGCGATACTCGCTCTGATTGATTCGCTCATTGCCACCTCTCCCTAAAGAACCCCGCCTCATTGTCTGCGGCATACTATATCGAAACGAGCATCGAGCATCCAGCGCCAGTTAACGTTTGGTAAAGCCGCCCACGCTCCGGGCGTTGCCCCTTTACGCCTAGTAAGTCCGCTGATATAAAAGAGGACATCCTGCTGTGTGCGTGATGTTGCGCCAACGTTTTGAGCCAACACTCCATTAACGGGATTTGGCACTGTGGCGGCAAGGTGATAGGCACGCGCTGCCAAGACCTCAACGCTAACTCAAGTCCCACCTGCGAAAGCAGGTTCAAAACTCCGCACACACGGCACAGCAGGGGTTTTTCAGGCGAGCATTCTCGCCCCCAGGGAATAAATCAGGCGAAGGACGCGGCAGTTGCCGCGTCCTTCTTTTTTTGCTCAACCCTTTATCAGGCATCAATCGCTGTCGGATGTCGCCTTCGGACGACGCACTGCCGCCCCTACCAGCGAAATCGGGTGGCGCTGCGTCAGAAAATCGCGCTCAGACCGAAGCTGCTTCAGCAGGCTTTGCACCGATCTTTCCAGCATATCCAGCGTGACTTCCGTCTGCCGCTCATGTGCTGCGATCATGCGCGCGTGCAGCGCCACCTCACGCACAAATGCCCCCGGCTGATTCACCAGATCGGGCACGACGGCGGCATGATTATCCTGCCAGTGTTCCCTCATGTAGTGCCTCAGCATCAGGACTGCCTGTTCCTCATCCTCGATGGTGGGAATGACGAAAATGCGGTCGAGTCGCCCCGGTCGCTTGGAGATGCGCTCATCTATCGCTTCTGGATAGTTGGTCGTCGCCAGCAGCAGCGCCCCTTTGGGGTTGTTCGGCGATTCGATGCCGTCGAGTACGTTCAGGACTCGCGCCTTGTCATCGCCCCGCAGATAGGCGTCGAACTCCTCCACGATCAGCAGCACCGGAAAGCGCGCCGCCGCCACCGCCTGCAGCGCCCGCTGAATCTTCTCGAAAGATGCCCCGTCGCGATCTGAACCCGAGACGTAAACGACAACGCGACCATGCCGAATAGCCAGGCGTGCCAGCGCCGCACACAACATCGTCTTGCCGGTGCCGGGGACGCCAGCAAGGAGCAGCTTTCGGAACGGCGGCAGTTTCAATTGGCGATAGATATCGACGCCTTCATCGAAGAACGCCTCGATATCCTCCAGGATTTTAGTTTTCAGGGCGTCAGGAAGGATGACGTCGGTCCATTCGACAGTTGGGTCGAAGAAAGCGTCCGTACCGCCGATGATGTAGACATCGCGGCGGCGGCGAATGCGTGGGCGGACAGCACGGGCGCAGGCAAGCTCAAACGCCGCCCACGCCTGAAGCCGGTTTTCCGGGACGATAGCCACAGCGCTCAACTCCTGGGCATCGTCGCTCATATAGGCGCTGGCATAGACAACTTCGAAGGAAGAATCGTTTTCAGTGAAGTGAAAGATATAGGCGCCGGCGCTGGCGGTCAGCACCATCTGCCGACCGCGTGCGCCGTAATCGCTGATCGGGACGATCAGCGGGCAGTCCAGGTACTCCATACCACCATAACGCGCCTTCGCCCGCAGCCTACGCCCGGCTTTTACCTGTTTCTGCGCGACGCGATTGCTGCATTCCGATGATGCCCAGATTGTCACCGCTTCGACGCCGGAGTGGCGCTCGTCCCAGACTTCGCGCGCCCAGCCCACCAGCTTCTCGTAAAACATCCTGTCCACCTTTACGCGACGCCGCGCCGGGGCGAATAGAGTCTCTAGCTCGCGTCGCGGGGTCGCAGAGCGCGGTTTTTCTTGCGCAATTCGCTTCAGGAGACTCATCGGCGGTCGTTCGTCCCATTATAATTGTTTTCGATGATTCTCTATTCGACAGTCATGTGAAGGGTCAGCGCCTCGTGTCCATTCTGTTCGTCACTCACCCCCGGTATCTAGAACATGATCTTGCGCAGCATCCCGAACATGCCGGACGCATTCGTGCAGTCTGGCGCGCCATGGAAGACTCTGGAGCCGCCGCCGTGGTGCAGTCCCTCGAAGCACCACTTGCCGACTTGCCGACTCTTCGTGCCGTACACGCCGATGACTATCTTGAACTCCTACGGTCACTCGAAGGCTTCAACCGGACCGTACGGCTCGACCCAGACACCTATGCTAACCCCATCTCCTACGAAATCGCCAGGCTTTCGGCGGGCGGCGTCGTGCGCGCCGTCGACGGCGTACTGAGCGGCGAGAGCGCGTCAAGCCTGGCGGTTGTCCGTCCACCAGGACACCACGCTCTCCCACAGCGCGCGATGGGCTTCTGCCTGCTCGGCAACGTCGCCATCGCCGCACGCCACGCGCAGCGCATGTACGGACTAGAGCGACTCCTGATTGTCGATTATGACGTGCATCACGGAAATGGCACAGAGGCGGTTTTCTACGATGACCCTGGAGTACTGTTCATCTCCACGCATCAGGTCAACATCTTTCCAGGCACAGGAGCCGTGCGCGACACGGGCAAAGGCAGAGGTGAAGGTTTTACCATCAACATTCCCATGCCGGGTGGGTGTGGCGATAGCAGCTATGCGAGTGTATTCGATGAAATTGTCGAGCCGGCTGCGCGGCGTTTTCAACCGCAGATGATCCTGGTCTCTGTAGGACACGATGCCCACTGGGCAGATCCGCTGGCGTCAATGCAGCTCAGTCTGCGGGGTTACGCCGACCTCGCTTCCAGGCTTCATGCGCTGGCGGGTGAACTATGCGGCGGAAAAATCGCCTTCGTCATGGAGGGAGGGTATCACCTCGATGCGTTGGGGTACGGCATCGCCAACATTGCCCTCCTTCTCGCCGGCAGACCGGTTCACGATCCGCTCGGTGCGCCGCCCCAAGCTTTTCGAGAACCAGACATCAGCCGCCTGATCGCCGAGGTCAGACGAGTCCATCGCCTGACCTGACGGCGAGTACCACAGTCTATACGTAGCGATACTGGCTGCCGGCAAGCTGCCGATCGATCCAGCGGCTGATGTACGGATAGCGGAAATCTCGCCCGCGGAAGCATTCGACTGCGCCGAGAGTGCCGTAAAACACCATGATCAGCGGCAGCAGGACGACCACCGCCAGCAGACCGAGACCGACCAGCCCCCAAAGCGGGACCAGGACGAAACCCACCAGCGCCAGCACGGCGAGAAGCGCCACGATCATGCCCACGCCCCACACAACGCCGCCCACCGCCAGCAGCGCGGCAGCGCCGACGGTCCCGATCAGCTGCAGCACGAAGGCTTGCAGCGCATGAAAGGCGATGTAGTCGGATTTCTTGCGAAAGATGAAGTAGATCGCCAGCGGGATGAAGATGCTGAGCGGCAGCACCGCACCGACGCTGACGATTCCGCCAAAGAGCGTAATCCAGGCGCTCGCGTGGGCGACAGCCGCCCACAGACGTTCATCATCCGTGACCCGCATGGTGCTGTAACTCCGCGGCGCGCGTGACCCGCTTCCACCGACGCCGCGCGCGGCGTCCGGTCGTGGGTTTCGCGGCGCGTAGACTTCGTCATCTCGGAGCGCCCCCTGCACGGTCAACCGCCGGGAGCGGTCGGTCTCTTCGCCGATCTGTCTTTCAACCGCTTCACCACCTCCGGACGACAAACGAGTAACCCGGTCGAGGTCGTCATGGGGCAGTATTGGTTCGTCCGTCACGTCGTTCTCTCCTCGGTCAAGCAGTTTCCTCATTGACAGTGTACGCAGCCGCACGCAAGATCGTTGCAGTCAGCGCGATCCGGTGGGGCTGCGTGGCGTACTGGTTATGAGCATTGATTACGCACGATGATCTCAAAACGTTTCACATTGAGCAAGCGCCTTCTTGGGATTCTCATGTTCGTCGGGGGACTCGGCGCATTCACGGCGATCATCGGCATCGACATCATCGATGTCGGTCGCGAAGGCGGCATCGGACCTGCCCAGCAAATTGCGCTGGGTCTTGCGCTGGGGCTGGCAGTCGTCGGCGTGACGCTGATCCCGCTGGGTGATGCACCGGCATGAGGCGTTCCATACTCGTTTCCGACGCCGGCAGCGCAGCCTCATGATCCGGCGAGATATGCTGCTGCCCACTCTGCACCGCGTCCTGATGGTCGCGGCGCTGGTGATCCTGTTCGCCTATCTGCTGATCTACGGGGTTTACGCCGGCAACCTGATCGCCTTTCCATTCGATTACGACCAGGGTGAGGGCTTTGAACTGGTCGATACCATCCTGTTCAGCCGCGGCGAGTTCCCCTACAAAGACACGAACCTCTATCCTTTCTATTCCAGCAACTATCCGCCGCTCTTTCATGTGATCGCCGCACCTTTCGTGTGGCTGTTCGGACCCGCCTACTGGTACGGCAGGCTTCTCGGTTTTCTCGGCACGCTGGTCACTGCCGGAGCTATCGGGCTGGCGGTCTACCGCGAAGGACGCCGCCCCGCAATTGCCCTGCTGGCAGGGCTGGCGTTCCTCGCCTCCAACACCGTCTATCACATCGGACCGCTGTTCCGCCAGCATATGACGATGGTCATGTTCGAAACTCTGGCGGTCGTGGTGCTGGCGCACGTCAGCGAGATCGAAGACGACCGCCGGCGACGCAGAATGATGCTGGTCGGGCTGGCACTGATCCTGGCTGCCGGCTACACCAAGCAGTTAGCCTTCGCGACAGCGCTGGCGGTCTTCGCGTTCCTGTTCATCCGCAATCCGCGCCGGTCGCTGGTCTGGGGCGCCGGTTTTGCGCTGGTCGGAATCGGGATATTCTTGTGGATGAATTCCGCCACCGAAGGTCAATGGTGGCTGCAAACCATCAGCGCCAACGTCAACGAATTCATCCCGGCGCAGACAATAGGTTTGTATCGCCTTTGGTTCAGTCTGCACGGCTTTCTGGTCGTGCCGGCGCTCCTCATGGTGGCTTATGAACTGTATTTTTCGCGTCTGTCCGTCTACAGTTTGTGGCTGGTCGCCGGCATTGCTGTCGGCGTTCTGAGCGGCAAATGGGGGGCGGGCGACAGCTACTTCGCCACCGCAATCGCCGGTCTGTGTCTGGTCAGCGGAATCTTCCTGTCGCGGTTCCTGAACGGCGATCTTGCTTTTCCTCCAACCAACTTCTACGCCCGGCTGTTCGTCGTCCCACTGCGGCGCGGCACGCCGCTCGTGCGCGCCTTCTCGCTCCTGCTAGTCCCCCTGCTCTACATCGGCTACGGGCGTGCCGTACTACACCTGCCAACTGAAGGACCGATATTCACGCCTGCCGCCGACCTGCTCGGCGTGTCGGCGAACGCGCTGAACGGTTTCTACGATTCGGCGGGACGAATTGCGGGAGGATATGCCGACATCGGACACCTGACAACCCCGGCAGACGTAGACGCCGGATGGCAAATCGTCGAACGTGTTCGGGAAGCTTCAGGACCGGTGTTGAGCGAAGAAGCAGCCTTCACACTGCTGGCAGATAAAGAGGTCATCACCAATCCGACCCAGCTCCTAAATCTCGCCAACAACGGGCAGTTCGATTCATCGCAGCTGGTCGAGATGATTGAAAATCAGGCGTTCGGGCTGGTCGTTCTCCGCGCTCAGTTCTACCCGCCGGATGTCCTGATTGCTATCGCCGAACATTATCGCCAGGAGGAGGTCATTCACATGAACGGGTTCGCTTATCTCCTGCTGCGCCCGATCCCGTGATGGCACTCAAACAGCGGCGTCAGGCATAAGGACTTGAGCGCGTTGGAACAGTGGCGGTTGATCGTGGATGCGCCGGCAGCGGGGGCGCACAATATGGCGGTCGATCATGCCATCCTGGAGGCGGTGATCGCCGGTGCAGCCCCGCCAACTCTCCGCCTCTACCAATGGCGTCCCACCTGCCTGTCGCTGGGTTATGGACAGCGCGCCCGTGAAACCGATCTTGAGCGCCTGGCGGAATACGGATTTGGGATCGTGCGCCGCCCAACCGGAGGGCAGGCGGTCCTGCACGCCAACGAACTCACCTACAGCATTGCCCTGCCCGCCTCGCACCCACTGGCGCAGGGCAGCATCGTCGAAAGCTACCGCCGGCTCAGCGACGGATTGATCGCCGGGCTGAAGGGGCTTGGCATGGTAGTGCGCGCAGAGCCGCTTCTGGCGCGGCTCCCTTCTCATCCGCCGGTCGTCTGTTTCGAAAGCGCGTCGGACTACGAGATCACCTGCAACGGTCGCAAACTGGTCGGCAGCGCCCAGATGCGTAAGCGCGGCGGCATCCTTCAGCATGGCTCGCTTCCCCTGTTCGGCGATACTGCGCAGATCTGCGAAGTCCTGCGCTACGATACGGAGACTGCTCGTCAAGATGCCAGAGAATCCGTACGTGATCGGGCGACAACCCTGGCGGCGGAAACCCACGCCGCCCCATCTTTCGATCAGGTTGCGGCGTCTCTGGCGGAAGCGCTGGCGGCTGCCTATGAGGTTCAGTTTGCGCGCCAGGCGCTCGACGAAGATGAGCGGGCGCGCGCGCTGGTACTCGAAGAGCAGGTCTACGACAGCAACAGTTGGACTTTCCGCCGCTAGAGCCGACCATCCAGCTCGCTCAGCTGCCCGATGGTCATGTTCCAAATCTCCTCGCGTCGGTCGAGCGCGCCCGACGCCACCGCACGATCCGCAAGATGCAGCATTTCGTTGCGCATATGAGCAAAGGCGAACATAGTCCGACGGCGGAACTCCAGACGTAGAAAGCTCACCTCGCTCACCCAGCGAAGCGGGGGGATCATCCCTATCCCCGGAAGCTGAATGCCGCGCTGATACCGCGCCGCACTGCCGGCTGAAGCAGCGCTTGCGGTGTTCATACTGGCGAGGAGCTGTTCAGGCATCTCGAAGAATCGCGGGCTGGCGATGTCGATCTCGTCCGGCGCGCGGTGTCCCTGCTGATCCAGAATTTCAGCCCAGAGGCTCTGAAACTCGTCGTGATCGGGAATCCGTCCCTGCTCCAGCGCCTCACCCGCCGCTGCATCTCCCTGGACACTCCGGCGCAGCAGCGCGTGAGTCTGCGCCTGTATTCGAAGCATCGTGAACGTGCTGCGCTGCACCCGACCGGCAGAGAATCCCAGGTGCAGCGCCAGCGCTACCGCCAATGTGGTGGCGACCTCCAGCTCGGTCGAGGCGACGGCGAACCTCGTATACATCGTCTCCATCGCCGTGACCGCCGAGTCAAAACGCTCATATGGCTGGCAGGTATCACGCACTATGCCGTGCGCCACCGCCATCACCCGTCTTGGTGCGCGTAACCGCGCGTGCGCCAGTCGCACCGCCAACCATGAGGGGCGCAGCGCGGCGGCGTCATCGATTCTGTCGCCGCCGACCAGCCATGCAACAGGCACGCGCCAGCGCCGCGCCAGCGATTCCAGCGCTGCGCCGTTCCATGCCAGGCGTCCCCCCCGATGGACGAACAACGCCGATTCATACGGCAGGCGGGCGTCAAAGCGCCGGAACAGCCTTTCATGTATCTGTTCGCCGCACGACAGGATCAGGCTGCTTGTGAAGGTAGACGGCTGCGCCGGAAGCGCCAGGTTTATGTTGTCAAATCGAACATTTGTGTGTATCATTAGGGTATGTTGATACGTTCCTCGCTTGACCCTATAGAGAAGATCGCCCTGATGGGCGATGTCACCAGCGATGAACCGGCTGGTGACATCCCCGTGCAAGAGCGCAGACCACAGCGTTACCAGTCTACCAGCCTCGAAGAATGTATTGCCAACGTCAGCACGCCCAAGGGCAAGAAACCAGTCCTGAAGACGATGATGACGACAGCTTGCGAGCGCAACTGCTTCTACTGCCCGTTTCGCGCGGGGCGCGGCAAAACGCAGCGCGTCACCATCCGGCCGGAGGAGATGGCGAAGGCATTCGACCAGCTTCAGCGGGCGGGCAAGGTCGATGGTCTCTTTCTGTCATCCGGCATCGTCAGAGGCGGAGTGACAGCACAGGACAGAATCCTCGATACGGTAGACATTATCCGCAGCCGCCAGGCATACCGGGGTTACGTTCATCTCAAGCTGATGCCGGGCGCGGAAACGGATCAGATTCGCCGCGCGCTCGAACTCGCCGACCGCGTTTCGATCAACCTTGAAGGTCCGACCAGCGAACGCCTGAAGGCGCTTGCCCCCAAGAAAGACCTTGACGGCGAACTGCTGAAGACGCTGCGAACGGCGCATCGACTCCGCCAGACAATGCCGGGCAAACGCGCCAGCCTGGTGACCCAGTTCGTCGTCGGCGCGGTAGGCGATACCGATTTGGAGCTGTTAAGCCTGAGTTCGCATCTGTACCGTCAAATGCACCTGAGCCGAATCTACTATTCCGGGTTCAACCCTATCCTGGATACGCCGCTTGAGAACGTTCAGAAGGCTGATCCGCTGCGGGAACATCGGCTGTATCAGGCAAGCTTCCTGCTCCGTGACTACGGATGGGATGTGGAGGACCTGAATTTTGTCGGCGGTGGATTCCTTAACCTTGAAGTGGACCCCAAGCGCGCCTGGGCAGAGACGCACCTGCGCTGTCAGCCCATCGAAATCAACCGGGCTTCGCGAGAACAGCTGATGCGCGTGCCAGGAATCGGCAGCAAGGGGGCAGAGGCGATTCTGCGGGCACGCCGGAACGGTCACCTGGACAGCCTGGACGACCTGCGCAAGATTGGCGTGGTCGGGGCGGAGCGCGCCGCCGAGTTCATCACCCTGTCGGGAAAACGTCCAGAACGTCAGATGCGCCTATTTTAGCCCGAAGCGCGCCGACCGCCCTTGACGCGGCACAGCCTTGCTTTATAATCCCATACAAAATACACACGCCGCCGGTCACCTGAGGACCGGCGTTATCATGTCAGGAGCAATCTTGTGGGTCCGCTTCCGAAGCGCAAACACTCTCGCAGCCGCCGTGACCGCCGCCGTGCTCACGATGCGCTGTCGCTCAACCACCTGGTCGCTTGCGAAAACTGCGGCGAATATCACATCTCGCACCGAGTCTGCCCGAAGTGCGGCACGTATCACGGCAGGATCGTGGTTGAAGTCAAGTCCTAGTAATTCGCTATTTCGGCTGCACCTTTGAACGAGCCGCTCTCGCCTTGTCCTGAGCGGCTCGTTCTGTAGTACACTAGGTCTGGCGTACATCACGGAGCATATTCTGCATGGTGGACTGGTCAAAATCCGCATTCCTGTTCCCTGGTCAGGGGTCTCAGGTCGTGGGCATGGGCAAAGATGTCGCTAAAGCCTACCCGGCGGCTCGGCAGTTGTTCGAGCGCGCGGACGCATACCTGGGCTTCGCCCTGTCAGCCATATGCTTCGAAGGTCCCTCCGAAGTTCTGAACGATACCATCAATACACAACCGGCACTCTATGTGTGCAGCCTGGCGCTGCTCGCTGCCCTGCGCACGGAACTTCCAGAGGCGACTCCGCGCGCAGTCGCCGGGCACAGCTTCGGCGAGTTCACTGCGCTGGCGGCTGTAGATGCCCTGGACTTCGAGGATGGGCTTCGCCTGGTGAGGGAGCGTGGTCGTCTGATGCAGGAAGCAGGCAAAGTCTCGCCCGGCGCGATGGCGGCGCTCCTGGCGCTCGAAATCGAAGCGGTTCGCGCCATCTGTGCCCAGGCTGCTGCTGAGGTTAATGGAATCCTGGTAGTCGCCAACGACAACTGTCCGGGTCAAATCGTCATCTCTGGCGAAGATGCGGCGCTGGAACGAGGGCTGGTGCTGGCAAAGGAAGCTGGCGCGCGGCGCGCCATCAAGTTGGCAGTAAGCATTGCCGCCCACTCACCGCTGATGGCTCCTGCTGCCGAAGCCTTCGCAGTCGCCATTCACGAGACCCGCATCAAAGCGCCAACGGCTCCGGTTTACGCCAATGTCAGCGCCATGCCGCTGACCGCTGTCGCCGATATCCAGCAGGAACTGGAAGCGCAGCTCACGAATCCGGTTCGCTGGCGCGAATCGATGAATGCGATGATCGCCGACGGTCTGGAAGTCTTCATCGAGATCGGACCAAAAGATGTACTCAGCGGTCTGATGAAGCGCATCACTGCCGAGAATACCACCGTCGCGGTAAACAGCATCGACACACTGCGTAGTTTTTTGAATTAAGAAACTTCTTGCGAGTGCGTTCTTCCCAACTATTGGGACTGAACCAGCGATCATTCTTTTCGTTTGCTGCTCGCCCGGAGGAAATATCCCATGAAGTACAGCACAAAAAACCTGGTTTCGGTGCTGCTGATCATCGTGTTAGTGCTGGCTGCCTGCCAGCCGGCATCGCCGACGCCGACCGCTACACCGCTGCCGACTGCGACGGAGCCGGAACCAACCGTCGAGGCGACCACCGTCGCTGTCGAGGAAGCGACCGAGGCGGTTGAAGAAGCAGAACTCACCGAGGAAGCGCCGGTTGAGGCGACCGAGGTCGTCGAAGAAGCAGAACCCACCGAGGAAGCCGCTCTCGATGATGTGGAAGCGACCGAGGAAAGCGCGGCAGGCGCTCTTGCTGCGGAAGCCACCGTCGAGGCATCAGCCGAAGTGACGGAAGAACCTCGCGCCACCGACGTTCCTACCGAAGAGCCGACCGCCACCGACGTTCCTACCGAAGAGCCGACTGCCACTTCCGAGCCGACCGCCACCGACGTTCCCACCGAAGAGCCGACCGCCACTTCCGAGCCGACCGCCACCGACGTTCCCACCGAAGAGCCGACTGCCACTTCCGAGCCGACCGCCACCGACGTTCCCACCGAAGAGCCAACCGCTACTTCCGAGCCGACCGCCACCGACGTTCCTACCGAAGAGCCGACCGTAGTGGTAGAAGCCACGGCTGAAGCAACCGAAGCGGTAGCTGAAGCAACCGAGGTCGTGGCGACCGAAGTCGCGATTGAGGCAACTGAAGAAGCCGCCCAACCGCTGACCGTCGCGGAAATCGCAGCGCAGGGTGACGAATTTACGATCCTGCTGCAAGCCGTCGAGGCAGCGGGTCTGACCGAAGCCCTCAGCGGCAGCGGACCGCTCACCGTGTTCGCACCTACGGATGCCGCCTTCGAAGCGCTGCTGGAGACGCTGGAAATTACCTCTGAAGAGCTGCTGGAGCGCGAAGACCTGACCGCCATCCTGCTCTATCATGTGGTGGGCGGGGCAGTACCTGCCGATACCCTGCTGACACTGCTGGCGCGTCAGGATGATGGCGCGCTCGATGTTCAGTCGTTGCTGGAAGATCAGGCGCTTGTCTTCACCACTGCCGAAGATGGCAGCATCGTCATCAACGGCAGCGCCAAGGTCGTGGTCGCCGATGTGCGCGCCTCTAACGGCGTGGTCCACGTCATCGACACAGTGCTTCTGCCAGCCGCTGCCGAATAAGCGCTGTACGTCGAACCGCGTACGCTGATAGATTCAGCCGACCGGTCCGAATCACCCATTGCAGCAAAAAAGACGGTGAGCCGCTGTGCTATGGCTCGCCGTCTTCTTTATACACCCGCCAGGCGCGTCGCAGCGCTAGTCGCGGCTGCTGCCGAAAAGCCGGAGCAGGAAGATGAACAGGTTCACGAAGTCGAGATAGAGTTCAAGCGCCATGAAGATGCTCATCTTGGCGACTGCCGAGCCATTCTCTTGAAATTCCGGAGATGCCGCCAGGCGCTTCAGCTTCTGCGTATCAAAGGCGATCAGCGCGGTGAAGATCAGGACCCCGATGATGCTGATCAGCCATTCGAGCGCGCCGCTGCCCACAAACATGTTGACGACCATCGCAATCAGCAGACCGACCAAGCCGACGAACAGGTAGTTCTGCCAGCGCGTGAGATCGATCTGGGTAGTGAATGCGAATACCGACAGCGCGCCGAACAAACCGGCGGTCGCCAGGAACGCCGTCGTGACCGCAGCCTCGGCGTAAACCAACAGCAGGACCGATAGTGTGAAGCCGTTGAGCGCCGCATAGACGATGAACATGATCGCCGCCACGCCCGCCGACAATCGGGGCATCGCCCACGACAGGGCAATCACCAGGATGAACTCGACGATGATCGCGCCGAACACGATACCGGTTGAGGCGCGCAGCTGCAGCAGCATGTCCGTGTTGACCGTCAGATACGCCACAACGGTGGTGACCACCAGCCCCAGCACCATCCAGACGTACGTCCACTGCATGAGCGGGCGCACCTGCTCATAACTCACCACCGGGTTATAGTCACGCTTTCGCATGACATCTACAAATGCCATAGCCTCATCTCCTCATTACCGTCTCATCGCATGTCGTAATCGATCATACGATGAAAGGGGCATGGACAAGCGACTCCCTTTTTTGAGGGGTTTCTATTTGCCCGCCTTCATGGCATTCAAACCTTCGAACAATCGCTGCACGGCTCCGGCGGTCTTCTCCGGCGACTGCGCATAAGAGAAGCGTATCCAGTTGGCTCCCGGCGGAGAGAAGTACACACCGGCGACGATAGCAAGTCCGTGTTCCCCCGCGAGATAGGTCAGCACATCCTCAGAATCTTTTTTGCCCGCTGCTTCGATATACGGCGAGCAGTCGATGAAGGCGTAGTAGCCGTCGCCCATGATATGACGGATGCCAGACGCCGCCAGCGCATCGCGCAGGATGCGGCGGCTGTGACGGGTCGGCTCGATGATCGTGGCAGCGGCACGCTCAAACCCCATCTCGTAAGCGGCGATAGCTACCGCCTGCGAATAGAAAGAGGGGATGACGCCGTGCGATGCCTGCGCGACGACGAAATCAACGACCGCCTTGCCCGCCACCAGATGTGCGCTGCGGACGTTCGACGCGCCGAGGCTCTTGGTCAAGCCATCCAGGAAGATCAGTCGTTCGCGCTCTTCCGGGGCGAACGCCTGGAGCATGGCGTTGATGTCCGAATGCCCGCCATCGGTGACCCAGTGATAAATCCAGTCGAAGAGGACGAACGGATAGCCGGCATCCAGCGCCGCCTTACCCAGTTCGATCTGCTCTTCAACCGGGATCGTCCGTCCAGTCGGGTTATCCGGCGAGGTGATCACCAAGCCGGCGAGCTTTCGCCCCTCGGCGGCGGCGAATGCAGCAGTCGCCCGAATCGAGTCCGGGGTGAAACGCCAGCCCTCTGCCGGGTCTCCCGGCGCAAGCAGCACGTTCGCCCCGACGTTGTACGGTCCCCAGTTGTAGCTGATCCAGGGCACGCGCGAGACGACTACCAGACTGCCGATCTCTTTCGGACCCAGCGCGATCATCGCGCCATAGGCTTTTTGCAGTCCGTCGCGCCCTCCCTGAACGAAGACGAGGTTGTTCGGTCCCCAGCCGCTCGCTGCGTCGAACTGCCAGTACAGCTCCGCCGCCGCCTTGCGGAACTGCACCGTCCCGAACGGTTGATCGTACGCCGAGCCATGCTCGATTTGCAGCGCCAGCGCCCGTTCCAGGATTTCGCGCGGAACGCCGGGCAGGCTCGCGCCGCCGTCTCCCTGCGAGGCATCGAACGTCACCGCATCCACACCATACTTCTCACGATACCCCTTCAGCGCCTCGCGAATCAGAAACATGCGCGACGGCGGCGTCTGCGACATCTGGGCGGGATAGCCGTTCACCGGAACGCGCTTCTCGGACGGCACGACATACAGCGGGGTGTCATTGTTCATTTGCGTCAACAGATTTCACTCCTTACGATCAGTCTCAACCCTGACTCGCCCAGAGCATCCGCCGACCAAGGTCGCGAAGTCAGGGGCGTTAACGAAACTCCGGGATGATTGTGCCAAACCTCGTTCGGGTTTCCATATGACGATGCGCCAAGTCGCGTCGTGCAGATCATACACACCGGCTGGTACGCCTCCGATGCCGCCCCACACCGCAGATCCTCACCGATGCGACGACATTCCGACCCGCGTCCGGAATTCGTCCAAGACATCCCTCAGGGTTTGCCGGAGATCGATCTGCGGCTGCCATCCCGTCAGACGCTGCAAGCTGCCGGCGTCGCCCCAGGTACGGGGCTGGCTGTTGGGACGGAAGCGAGCGGGATCCACCTCCTGAGTGATACGCACCGTGGACTGCGCCATGAGCATATCGAGGATCGCCTGAATGGTGGTCACTCTTCCGCTGGCGACGTTGTAGACCTGTCCCGGTTCGCCATGCGCCATGATCAGGATGTAAGCGCGCACGACATCGCGGACATCCAGAAAGTCGCGTTCTGCCGACAGATTCCCGACCCGCATCACCGGCGGCTGAAACCCGGCTTCGATGCGGGCGATCTGCATGGCAAAATCCGGCACGACGAAGCCCGTCCGCTGCCCTGGACCGAAGTGATTAAATGGGCGAGCGCGCAGGAAGGGCAGCCCGTGACTGCGGAAATACTGAATCGCCAGCATCTCCTGAGCGATCTTACTGACTCCGTAAGGATTGGAAGGAGAAAGCGCCATCGTTTCCAAGAAAGGCTTCTCGCTGGCGGCTCCGGCGTCATAGACCTCGCCGGAACTGATGACCAGGATGCGCGGGCTAATCCCGGCATACAGCGCCGCCAGAGTCAGATTCAGCTGCGGGCGCAGGTTGTGTTCGAGGGTATCCCAGGGCGAGTCGAGCGACTGGCGTACGTTCGCCTGTCCGGCAAGGTGGTAGATCTGATCGGGGCGGATTTCGCCGATCAGGCGGCGGACTTCTATTTCATCGCGCAGGTCCAGGACGTGCGCTGTGACCGGGGGGGCGTCTATCGGGGCGATATATACCCCATGCAGATCGGCGTCCGGGTGATGGCTACGCAGAATCTCGACGAGATGCCCGCCGACAAAACCGCCTACCCCGGTGATAAGAATACGCACAGATCATCCCTTGATCGCACTATGCTCTTCGCCTGAGCGATTATAAGGGGCTTCGCCCGCTGCCGCTAATCCTTGTCGGCATAGTAGACTCGACCATGCAGCGCGTCAGGCAAAAGAGAACCATCGTCGTCCGGGGCGGCTTTGCCATAGCCCAGGGATTTCATCAGCGCCGTCGGGGCGTTGCGCAGTTTCATCGGTATGGGCAGCTCGCCATGTCGATCCACATCTTCCAGCGCCGCGAAGAAGGCATCGCAAGAAGCGCGGCTTTTCGGCGCTTTCGCCAGATAAACCGCTCCATGTGCCAGGTTGATCTGGCATTCGGGATAGCCGATCGTCTCGACGGCGCGAAAGACGGCGTTAGCAACCGTCAGAGCATTGGCATCTGCCATGCCAACATCTTCGCTGGCGAAGATGACCATCCGCCGGGCGATGAACTTCGGGTCTTCGCCCGCATGGACCATCCGCGCCAGATAATGCAGGGCGGCATTCGGGTCGCTGGCACGCATACTCTTGATGAAGGCGCTGATGGTGTTGTAATGTTCTTCC
Organism: Anaerolineae bacterium; assembly: GCA_013360465.1. Lineage (GTDB taxonomy): Bacteria > Chloroflexota > Anaerolineae > Aggregatilineales > Phototrophicaceae > Flexifilum. The sequence goes on from JABWBO010000003.1 coordinate 29,540, forward strand.
GCCTGTTTGTCATAGCGCAGAAAGCGCGATTGCAGCGCGTTTTTCAGGTTGTCGATGCTGACAGCCCCGTCATAGAGCGTCGCCGTCGTCTCCAGAAGGTTGAGCGCCTGACGCGCATCGCCCGACGACATGCGGATCAGGAATTCTTCAGCGTCGGCATCCAAGGTCACGCCCAAGACCTGCGCGCCGCGCCCGATGATCTGGCGAACTTCGCCCTCGTCTAGCGGGCTGAGGACGAACACACGCGAACGTGAGAGCAGCGCCGCGATCACTTCGAAGGATGGGTTTTCCGTCGTCGCGCCGATGAGAACGATGGTCCCTGCCTCAACATGCGGAAGTAGAAAGTCCTGCTGCGCTTTATTGAACCGATGAATTTCATCGAGAAAGAGGATGGGCGCTGTTCGTTCCTGTTTGGGCTGATTCATATTGAACAGATCGCGGACCGGCTCTTCGCTCGCCAGGGCGATCACCCGACGCATTTCGTCCTTGCCAGCCGAAACCGCCGAAAGCTCAAAGAATTCTCGCCCAGTGCCATGCGCAATGATCCGCGCCAGAGTCGTCTTACCTACGCCGGTCGGTCCCCACAAGATCATCGAACCAGGACGATTGGATTCGATCATCTTGCGGATGGGCTTGTTGGGGCCGACCAGGTGTGCCTGTCCGATGAACTCATTGAGCGTCTGCGGACGAATGCGATCCGCCAGCGGGCTGCGCGCCGCTTCCGCCATGAAGATGACTCCTGACGTTAGGAACCCGACGGTGAGCGTGTGTCCGAAAATACGCGGTGGTCGATGACGCCGTCTTCGGCAAGGGCGATGGATGCTCCGGCGCGGACGAACACCGGAATTCGCGCCATCGGAGTGTCAACCACCACTTCCTGCCCCCCATCATAGATCGTTCCGCTGTAGAAATCGACCCAGACCGATCCGTGCCCCCCCGCCGGTAGATACACCCGCCGCGAAATCATCCCCGGTTCCAGCACCGGCGCGATCAGCATGTCGCCGCCCAACATGAAATCGAAGGATTCGCCCCGGCATCGGGCATCCTCGGCATAGTGATAGACCAGTGGGCGCATAATCGGGTGTCCAGTCGCGTGCGCTTCACGCATCAGCGCAGCAAGATGCGGCTTCAGGCGATAGCGCAGATTGATCGCCTCGCGGATGAGCGGCAGAACTTCGGGGTACATCCAGGGTTCGTTGACAGTCCCGTCGGTATTCCATGAGTGAATGGCGAACCTAGGGAAGAAAACGCCTGCCTGTACCCAGCGAACGAAAAGTTCCGGGTCGGGGGCGGGACCAAAAAAACCACCGATATCATGTCCGGTGTTCGGGACGCCAGACAGGCTCAAGCCCAATCCCATCGGCATGTTCCAGCGCAGCGTCTCCCAGGAGGTGGAGTTATCACCCGACCAGGTCTGCGCATAACGCTGAATCCCCGGTACACCGGCACGGCTCAGCACAAACGGCTGGCGGTGCGGGTAGAATTCGCGCAGCGCCTCGAACGATGCGCGCCCCATGAGCAGGGTTTGTAAGCCGCGCCCACCCAATCCGATACGAAACGGCACGTCAAACCCATCACAGGTGGCATCGTCGTCGTCCATCTCGAATTCGTTATTGTCGTTCCAGATCGCATCTATGCCATAGGACAGCAGATGCGCCTTGATCTGCGCCTTCCACCAGTCGTAGGTCTGCGGATCGGTGAAGTCCAGCAGAGCGCCGTCCTCGACTTCGTACAGCCCGCCGCTCCAGAACGGATGGCTGGCAGGCGCGCCGCTCTCCGGGTCGCTGAGGAAACCGCCCCGTTCAGCAATTTCGGCATAACGGGGATGCGACTTCAGAAGGTGCGGCTTAATATTGGGGGCGACAAGGATTCCGGCGTCGTGGAAGGTCTGCACCATCTGGGTAGGATCAGGAACGCGCTCACGGTTCCAGTTGAAAACATAGCGCTTGCCGTTACTTCCGGTCGTATAGCCCGACGACATGTGAAATAAGTCACACGGGATATCGTGTTCTTGACAAAGTTGAGCGAACTTGGCGAGCTGTGCCTGAGCGTCTGGCGCTTCGGTGTAGGTCATGGTCGATCCAAGGTAGCCGAGCGCTGCCTCCGGCAGAAGCGCCGGGCGTCCGGTCAGCCAGGTGTACTGCTCGATCACCCGTTCGATGCTCGGACCATAGATCAGGTAGTAATCGAGATCGCCATCTTCCGCCTGATAGTAGTGGAATGCCGATCCAAACGTGCCGTTCAGTTCCCGTCCCATGTCGAATGTCGTAGCGGCGAGGTTATCGTAGAACAGACCGTACGCCAGATGTTGGTCGGGCAGATAAGTGATGTAGAACGGGATGTGCTTGTAAAGCGGATCGGTCACCCGCGCGTCGTAAACCGCCGCATCGACGTTCGCCATGCGGATGCGCGACTGACGTTTGTCCAGCGCACCGACAACCTCCCCAAACCCGTAGTAGTGTTCATCGGGACGCTGCTTCATATAGTGATAGATCGAACGCCCCGCCCGATCATACATAAGGGCGCGCAGCGGCAGGTCGCCGGCGAACTCTGCGCCGCTGTTCCTGGCGGTCCAGGTCAGCGCGCCAGTTCGCAGATCAAGCGCAGCCTCGATAGTATTTGTCCGCAGACGGCACGTTGCCGACGTAGTCTCGACCTCCGCCGCCAGCGCATCGTAGCCCGCCCGATCCTCTCGCTTCCGTCCTTCGAGCGGTGTATCTGCCTCCCCGGCAACAATCGACCAGGTGCGGTCCAGGCGGTAGCGCCCATCCGGCAGATGTTCAACACGAATGAGGGTCGATGTCAGCGCCGTAATTCGCAGCTGCTCGCCTCGCATCCCCCGGAGAGATACCCCGCTGTCAGTCTGGGACTCGACGTGAAACGGCGCAGGGTTGGTCAGTCTCATGCTCGACTCATCCTTAATGAAAATGCCAGGCTGCACTTGTCCGCCGAATTATAGCCGGGATCAGCGACACCCGGAACGCCAAGCACAGGACCCCGAAAACACAGCGGCGATGTGTGCCTTAGCGGTACGAACCATACTGCCGCGCAGTCTCGTACAACGCCAGCACATTCTCGACCGGTGTTTCGACCAGCACATAATCGTGACTCGGCGAAGCGACGTAGCCGCCGCCCGATTTCATGATATCCAGAACTCGGCGCGTTTCCGCGCGAACCGCATCCGGCGTCCCTTCGATGATCAGCTGCGTGTTGATCGATCCGATCAACACGATTTTGCCGCCAAATGCCGATTTGAGCATCGCCGGGTCCATGCCGCGGCAGTTAGGCTGCAATGCCTGAAGCCCGTCGACTCCCGCCTCGATGAGTGCCGGAATCAGCGGCGCATACCCGCCGCAGCAGTGCAGCAGCACTTTCAGGTTGAAGTCGTGACCGAGATCGATCAGGCGCTTCAGAGGAGGTATCAGGAATCTGCGGAACAAGGCATCCCCAAGCAGGGGTCCAGTCTGTGAGCCAAAATCGTTGCCGATGAAGAAGATGTCGATCAGATCCGCTGCTTCATTAAAGATGCGGGCGCTCACCGCTTCGTAGTAATCGAGCAGGTGTTCGAACAGCGCGTCAACCAGTTCTGGCGCATCGAACATCTTGATCATCAGGGTATCCATGCCCATCAGGTCGATGGCATCGTGCCAGAACGGCGACCACTCGCCGCCCAGAATCGCATAATGGTTGCTGTAGGGAAGTGCCTGGGCGCGGAGGTTCGTCACATCGATCCAGCGCGGATCGGGCCAGGCATACCCATGAATCTCGTCCAGCGTGGTCGCCTCTCCCAGAGGATGAGAGGTCGGCTGTCCACCTTCGTAGCCGTGCCGCAGGATGCCGAATGGAGACCGAAAGGTGACGCCCGGCGGCAGATTAGCATAAGGCGCAGCAGCCTCTGGTCCGGCGAATTGCGCCGTGATGCGGCGAAAGTCATCGCCCACCAGCGCTGACAGGCTTTCCTCATCCGCCAAGCCAAGTTGTTTGACTGCTTTCTCTCGAAAGCGCGGTGACGCGCCTAACCATACCGGCACATGATCCGGTTCCTGAAACGCAAAGGTGGTCAGAACCCTTTCTTTCGAATTCATCACACTTGTCTCCAAATCCCACGATCCTGCGCACTATACCGCAAACGCTGCAGCAACTCACAGCCTCATTCCGCGCGATCTACGCCATCCCGCCGTTTCCGTCGATAATATGCGCCTTTTTTCGTTTGCTGCTATCCTCTGTCTCGTGTACCGGTATGCTGGTGGGAGGATCCTGTCCGCGCGTTCTGCGCCTGACGCGGACCTGCGCCATCTGACTAAACCGATATCGTGGAAAATCGGTTCAACTGCGAGTCAACTATCACGGAGCGTTTAATGCTTGCGATTGTCCGTGCTTGCGCCATCGTAGGGATTGAAGGACAGATCGTCGATGTCGAAGTGGACTTCAACCCTCGTGCGGCGCTGCCCAATTTTACTATTGTCGGGCTGCCGGACAGCGCAGTGCGCGAAAGCCGCGAGCGCGTGCGCGCGGCGATCAAGAACAGCGCGCTGAGCTTCCCCAACAAATCCTACGTGGTCAATCTGAGTCCGGCGGACCTGTTGAAGCAGGGTCCCGCCTATGATCTGAGCGTCGCCGTCGGGGTACTCGCCGCCACCGACCAGGTTCCGCTGGAATCACTGGACGGCGCGCTGTTCGTCGGAGAGCTTTCTCTCGATGGTTCGGTGCGTCATGTCAAAGGCGTGATGTCGATGACCCTGGCGGCAGCGGCGGCAGAGATGAAGACGATCTACGTGCCTATGGAAGATGTATACGAGGCGGCGCTGGTCGAAGGCATCGATGTGATCCCGGTGAGTTCCCTGGGGCAGCTGGTCGAGCATCTCTACAAGCTCGCGCCGATTCCGCCGTTCACGCTTGACGCCGACCAACTGCTGCGTGCCGACGGCGATCTGCCCGCAGGCTTGACCGATTTCGCCGACATTCGCGGGCAGGAGATGGCGAAACGGGCGCTGGAAATCGCTGCGGCGGGCAATCACAATTTGCGCATGAGCGGTCCGCCGGGGTCGGGCAAGACCCTGCTGGCGCGCGCCCTGCCGGGAATCCTGCCCTATCTTTCCCTTGAAGAAGCGCTGGAGGTCACGCGCATCTACTCCGTCGCCGACATGCTGCCAGGCGACCGCTCACTGATGCGCGTGCGCCCTTTCCGCGCGCCGCATCACACCATCAGCCAGGCAGGCATGGTCGGCGGCGGGACCATGCCCCGTCCCGGCGAGGTGACGCTGGCGCATCGCGGCGTACTCTTCCTCGATGAAGTCAATGAGCATGGGCAGCACACGCTTGAGGCGCTGCGCCAGCCCATCGAGGACAAGATCGTCACCATCAGCCGCGCCAGAGGCGCGCTGACCTTCCCCGCCAATTTTTTGCTCGTCCTGGCGCACAACCCCTGCCCGTGCGGCTTCTTTGGCGACCCGGTTAAAGCCTGCACCTGCACCCCGACGATGATCGCCCGCTATCAGAGCAAACTCTCTGGTCCCCTGCTCGACCGCATCGACATCCACATCGACGTGCCGCGCGTGGAGTATGACAAGCTGCTGGGGAATGAGCGCGCCGAGACATCGGCGCAGGTGCGGAATCGAATTGAAGCGGCACGGGCGCGCCAGCGGGAGCGCTTCGCCGGGAGCGGATTGGTCGCCAACGCCGACATGGGGGTGAGCGAGATTCAGGCGTTTTGTGCCCTCAGGTCCGATGCCAAGCAGATGCTCGACATCGCCGTGCGCCGCATGAACCTGAGCGCCCGGTCATACCACCGCGTCGTCAAGCTCAGCCGGACGATTGCCGACCTCGCCGACTGCGATCTGATCCAGGTCGAGCATGTCGCCGAGGCGATTCAGTACCGCCCGAAGACGCAGTGATCACTGCGCCCCACCCGGCAAATCCTCTGAAGAGATCCTTCAGCCTGTACGGCGTCAGTCGCCCAGGTTGATCCCCAGGTTGCGCGCAGTCTCGATCCAGGGGTGGTCCAGCGGAACCGTCTTGCGCTTGCCGACCACCTCTTCCAGCGGAACCGGTTCGGTCGAATCGCCCCGTGCCGCAACCATCACGCCGAAGACGCCTTCGTGGATATAACGCGCACACGCCGATCCCAGACGGGTCGCCAGCAGGCGGTCGGCAGGCGACGGAATGCCGCCGCGCTGAACGTGGCCGAGGATCGTCACGCGCGACTCCAACCCGGTCAGCCCTTCCAACTGCTGCGTGAGCTTCTGCGTGCTGTTCAGCCGTTCGGCTTCCAGGGCGGCGAGTTCAGCCTTGGCGTCCTTGCCCTTGCCGTTCTTGCTGGCTTCCAGAATTCGCTCGTGCAGTTCCTGCGGGACCGCCCCTTCCGAGACGGCGACGATGCTGAACCCCTTCCCGTCGCGCACCCGCTGACGGATCGAGGTCGCCACTTTCTCGGCACTGTAGGGAATCTCCGGGATCAGGATGACATCCGCGCCGCCGGCGATACCCGCACCGAGCGCCAGCCAGCCGGCATTATGCCCCATCACTTCCACCACGATGATGCGGTGATGGCTGTGCGCGGTGCTGTGCAGGCGGTCGATTGCCTCGGTAGCGATGGTCAGCGCCGTGTCATAGCCAAACGTGATGTCGGTCATCGCCACGTCGTTGTCGATGGTTTTCGGCAGCGTGATGATGTTCAGCCCCTGCTTCATCAGGTGAAAAGCGTTCTTCACTGTGCCGCCGCCGCCCAGGCAGACCAGCACATCCAAATGATGGTTATGGTAGGTTTCCACCATCACGTCGGTCATGTCCATCGTCTTGCTGCCGATGGGCATCTTCTGTGGTTTATCGCGACTCGTCCCCAGGATCGTCCCGCCGATGGTGAGAATTCCCGAAAGCGCAGCGCTGTTCAGAGTCACAGTCCGGTTTTCCATCAAGCCGCGAAAACCGTCGCGAAAACCGATGATCTGCATCCCATAGGCGTTCAACCCCGCCTTACCCACGCCGCGAATCGCGGCGTTCAATCCGGGACTATCGCCACCTGCCGTCAAGATTCCGATGTACTGAGTCATGGTCACACGCTCTTCATCATTTCCCCTGCACTGATGATAACACTTTGCGGCGTTTCGCCGATACAAGACGCCATCGGCGGCTTCAGGCTTCGGGGCAAGATTCGATCTTCGCGCGAACTGAGCGATAATATCCTCCTGAATCACGCCAACCGTTATCCTGGGGAGACTCCATGACTGCGCTCAGTAGTTCGCCCACCTGGCTCCGTTTGCAGCAGCATCATCAAACGATGCGCGCCGTCCACATGCGCGATCTGTTCGTGCAGGACCCGCAGCGTTTTGAACGCTTCTCTATCCGTTTCGGGGACATTCTTTTTGACTATTCCAAAAACCGTATCACCCCTGAAACCATGCGCCTGCTGCTCGAACTGGCACGTGAAGCCGATCTCTCAGCTCGCATCGAAGCCATGTTCTCTGGATCGAAAATCAACGTCACCGAAGATCGCGCCGTGCTGCACGTCGCTCTGCGCAACCGAAGCAGCACGCCTATCCTGGTCGATGGCGTTGATGTCATGCCGGACGTGAATCGCGTCTTAAGCCGGATGCGAGCCTTCAGCGAGGCGGTACGTTCCGGGTCCTGGCGCGGTTTCACCGGCAAACCGATCTCCGATGTGGTGAATATAGGCATCGGCGGTTCCGACCTGGGACCCAAGATGGTCACGCTGGCGCTGGCGCACTATGCCAAGCCCGATCTGCACATGCACTTCGTCTCTAACGTCGATGGCACAGACATCGCTGAGGTCCTGAAGCAGGTCAGCCCGGAAACGACGCTCTTCCTCGTCGCTTCCAAGACCTTCACGACGCAGGAGACGATGACCAACGCCCACAGCGCGCGCCGGTGGTTCCTGAATGCCGCCCAAGACGAGACGGCGGTCGCCAAACACTTCGCCGCTCTCTCCACCAATACCGAGAAGGTCCGAGCCTTCGGCATCGACCCGCAGAACATGTTCGAATTCTGGGATTGGGTCGGCGGGCGCTATTCCCTGTGGTCCGCCATCGGGCTGTCCATCGCTCTGGCGGTCGGCATGGACAACTTCGAAGCGCTGTTGAGCGGGGCGCATCACGCAGATCAGCACTTCCGTCAAACCCCTCTCGATCAGAATATCCCGGTCATCATGGCGCTGCTGGGCATCTGGTACAACAATTTCTTCGGGGCAGAGACAGCCGCCATCCTGCCCTATGACCAGTATCTCTCACGCTTCCCTGCCTACTTCCAGCAGGGAGATATGGAGAGTAACGGCAAGACCGTCACCCTGACCGGCGAGCGAGTCGATTACAGCACTGGACCGGTGATCTGGGGCGAACCGGGGACGAACGGTCAGCATGCTTTCTATCAGCTCATCCATCAGGGAACCAAACTCATCCCCTGCGACTTTCTCGCTCCGGCGCAGACGCTCAACCCCCTGGGCGACCATCATCCGATTCTGCTGGCGAACTTTTTCGCTCAGACCGAGGCGCTGATGAAAGGTAAGACTCCCGACGAAGCGCGCGTCGAGCTGATCGCCGCCGGCGACCCGAATCCTTCGGAACGCCTCGTCGCGGCGAAGACCTTCGAAGGCAACAAACCTTCGAACTCCATCCTGTTCGACAGACTGACACCACAGATCCTCGGCGCGCTCATCGCCCTTTACGAACACAAAATCTTCACCCAGGGGGTGATCTGGCGGATCAACTCCTTCGACCAGTGGGGCGTCGAACTGGGCAAACAGCTCGCCAAAGCCATCGAACCAGAACTCAAAGGGGAGATTCCGGTGACCAGCCACGATTCCTCGACGAACGGGCTGATTAACGCCTATAAACGGATGCGCGATGTCCGGTGAACTGACAGCGCGCAGCGCTGAAGCATAGCCATGCTGTACGTCAGCATCGCCCTGGTCATCTTCGCCGCCATCCTCATCCAAAGCATCGCCGGCTTCGGCGTTGCTTTGGTCGCCATGCCCTTCCTGACCAGCCTGATCGCACCGGTCGAAGCCAGCACCCTGATGGCGATCACCGCAGTGCCGCTCCAGATCATCATCCTTCGGCGCTATTGGCATGCGCTGGAAGCGCGTTCCCTCTGGCGGTTGATCCTCGGCGCGGTGGTCGGCATTCCTGTCGGAGTGCTGGCAATTGCCCGTCTGGACGAGCAGATCATCCTGTTCATCCTCGGCATCGTCCTGGTCGTCTACTCCCTGTACAGTATGGCGCGCTTCCGGTTGCCTCCCGTCGAGTCGCCTCGATGGGGCTACCTGTTCGGTTTAGCCTCTGGACTGCTGAGCGGGGCGTTCAACACGGGAGGTCCCCCGCTCGTCGTCTATGGGACCGCTCGCGAATGGCGTCCCGATGTCTTTCGCGCCAACCTGCAGATGCTGCTGATGGTCAACAGCACCGTCGTGATCATCGCTCATCTCATCGCCGGTCACATGACCGAGGCGGTACTCAGCTACTACGTCGTCACGCTGCCAGTCGTATTCATCGGCACAGCGCTGGGTTTTCGCATCAGCAGCCGCGTCAACGAATCAGTCTTTCGCCGTATCGTACTCGTGCTGCTGCTGTTGATCGGCATTCGCCTGCTGTTTCCGTAACGGCAGGTGAATGCTGCTCAGGCGAACTGAGGCAGATACTCGGCGAATTCCGCCAGCAGGTCATCCAGCATGGCGCGCGCGACGGCGATATCGGTCACCATCGGGTCGAGCAGCAGCGCTTGCAGCGCCAGGAAGCGGTCGCCTTTCACCGCTGCTTCGACGACGATCTCGGTGCGCTGCAGCTCGCGGCGGCAGAGTTCGGCAATTGCCGGAGGCAGCGGCGGAAAGCTCAACCCCTGAATCCCCATTGCTGAGACCACGCCAGGGACTTCGATGATGGCGTCACCGGGCAGGTTGGGGATCAACCCGCCGTTGTTGGGGATATTGAGCTGGTGGCTGTAGTAGTCGGTATCCCAATGGAGCGCCTCGATGATTTCGGGGATCGGCTCCTCAAGGATGGCGAACCGTGACAGATTCGCCAGTTCTTCCACCGCCATCTCGCCGCTGACGATGGACCGCGCCAGCGCCCACCGTTCGGCACGCCGTTTGCGGTTCCCATCCCAGCTTTGCAGTTTCAGATCATACTTCACCCAGGGCTGCGTGACCGGATCATGCGTATAGGCGATATACTCACACATGTGACTGTCGCCCGCCGTCGGCATCATGCCGAAGATCTGGAACATGTCGCGGGAGAGCGGTTCGAATTCGGCATATTGCTCGCTGAACCAGCGTTCGCGCAGCAGCGGGTAAAGATCTTCTCCTGTATGACGATCTGTGATGCTGTAGACCCAGGAGAAGTGATTGATGCCGGCAGCCTTGATGTTGAGATGTTCAAGCCCTGCCAGCGCCACCGGGATGAACCGGGGCATGTTCGAGGCGTCGGTATGCACGTGGAAGTGTTCCGGCGCTTCCAATCCCCAGCGGTCGCCAAGGACATGCGCCGCCATCGCGTATCCCCACAGCAGTTGGTGACACAACCCCAGTACCTTGATGCGTGTGTACTTGTGGACGGCATAGCTCAGGCGGATCAGCGGATTGGTGACGTTGAGATACCAGGCATCCGGGCACAGCCTTTCCATGTCCCTGGCGATATCCAGGATAACCGGCAGGTTGCGCGCTGTGTGCGAGAACGCCCCTGGACCGCCGTTTTCGGCATAGGGCTGCCGTACGCCATGACGCAGAGGAATCTGCCAGTCCATCTCCCAGACTGTCTCACGGGGTCCCACCTGAATGGACACGATCACGAAATCTGCGCCGGGCAGAACTTCTTCACGACGGGTGGAACTGGTGATCGTCATCTGTCCACCCCACGCCTGGTTCATCTTCTCCGCCAGGCGGGTCATCAACGCCAATCCCTCTTCGTTGATGTCCACCAGTGCCAGTTCCGCGCCGCGCAAACGCGGATGGCGAATGATCCGCGCCAGCGCGCCCAAACCGAAAATCGCGCTTCCCGCGCCAATGATGACGATCTTGGGTGGCTTCATGGTCTTTCGGGATTCTCCTCGACTATCGGGCGGTCGTTTCGGTATGCCGCCCATCGATTCTCTGCTTCAGGGCTTAAGGCTTGATATAGCGGGTCAGCGCATCGAACTGAGCGTCGCGATGGGCGGCGGCTGCCGCCGGCGCATCATCAGCGCTCAGCGAATGGTAGACGATACCGTATACCGCGCGGGCGACAGCAGCCGGGTCTTCGCTGCCGGGATACGTGACATTGCGCCCGACCATCACGCCGCGCACATTCGGGCGCGCCTTCATGCCGACGGCGAAGGAGGCATACATCATGCTGGGGTCTTCCTCGGAAGGTCCTCCCAGAAGGATGATCGGCAGCGTCGTCGCCTGGGCTACGCGGTCAAACCCCTCACAGTAAGGCAGCTTGAGCCAGATGTAGCGCGAAGAATCGCCAAAAGAAGCGCACACGCCAACCAGCTTGATCAGTTCCTCCATCGTGTTTTTCAGGACATACCTGCCGTCCACTTTTTCGGTGCGGAGCGGCTCGACGAAGGACGGCAGATGATGCCGGTTGAGATCGGTCACGGCGCGCGCACAGTAATCCACCGTGTCGAGCGTTCGCTCATCACTCGGATCAAAGCGCAGCAGCATCTTGCCGCCGTCGAGCCGCTGTTCAGCAATCGCTTCGGCGCTGTATGCGCCGAAACGATCATCGATCTCGCCGACGACGCCGGCGACACCGCCGCGCTGCATACACCCGATGAGGACGCGACCGTCCAGGAACGAGGGTCCCCCACCCTGCTGGATCAGATGATCGACGATCAGAAGTTCGTCGATCATGTCGGGCGTACTCATGAAGCCGTCAAATTCGGTCGCCAGCAGCACGCGCAGGATACGCCCAAGGTACTGCTGGCGGTCGCCCATCGCGAACGGCTGTCCGCCGATGTTGGTCACCCCCCGCCCCGGATGATCGGCGGCGAGGATTGTCAGCTTGCCGCGCGGGGCAAGGTGCGCACGCTGTTTGCGCGACTGCGCCTGTCGGCTGATGATCTCCGGGTCATTTACCCGCGACTCGGTAATCCGGTCAAAGATGTAATCGGGGAAGAATGCCTTGAGATCGAAGTGGTACGACTTTGCACCTTTTTTCATGAACGTCTCTCCTGTTAAGCCGCCGGATCGGGCAGCCATCGTTGTGGTGCAGTCAGGAGCGCTGATTGCGCTCCCTCATCAGAACAGCTTCTTGGGAATCGAACGATTCGGCAAACGGACCAGAGGCGGGGGCATCTCGCCGATAAGCGGCGCGGCATAGCTGATGAATTCGGGCGTCACCATCGTGCCAGCCTCGTTCATATAAGCGCGCGGCAGCCGTTTCTCCCGGTTGAAGACCTGCTCCAGCGGAATCGTGCCGGTGCGCGCCAGGTATGGCACGGTGGAGAGGCGCTCCAACGTGACCATGAAATCCGTGCGATCCTGCGCCATCTGGCGGACCGCCTCCACGCCAACCCGCCAAGCTTCGCTCACGTCGATCTCACTCAGGCAGGCGCTCAGTGAGCGCCCGATCAAGCCGGGGCGCAGGGTTCGTGCCTGCAGGCTGAGGCGTTCGCGCACCCGCCGGGCAAGGTATGCCGACACACCAGCGCCCAGCGTGAAGATCGGGCGTCCCATGCTGTCCGCTGCGCTGTTCGCCTCCTGCCCGATGGGCACACCTGCCGCGTCGCGCAGTCCCTCGGCGACGACGACGAAAACGCGCCCCAGACGCGCATACGCCGCGCTGACCGCGTCCAGGAAGCGATCTTCCTCAAAAGGGATTTCCGGCACATAGACTAGGTGTGGAGCGTCTTCCGGGTCATGTCGTAACAGCGCCGACGAGGCGGCAAGCCATCCGGCGTCGCGTCCCATCGCCTCAAGGATGCTGACGGAATCAAAGGTCGCCATCGCCTCAAGGTCGCGCCCGGTGTCGCGCGCTGCCAGCGCCAGAAAGCGCGCGGCGCTGCCAAAGCCGGGCGAATGATCGGTGGCGGCAATGTCATTGTCGATGGTTTTCGGCGCGCCGGCGACCAGCAGGGGATAGCTGAATGTCTCGGCAGCCTGGGCGATGCGGTGGCAGACGAACATCGACCCATTGCCGCCGATCTGCAGGACGAAACGGATATTGTGCGCCCGGAGCGCCGTGAACAGGCGCTCGTAATCGTCGTCGCGCAGTTTATGGCGGCTTGTCCCCAGAGCAGCAGCGGGAGTCCGCGCCAGCGCGTGCAGATCGAGATCGCGCGACAGATCGATGAGCGTCTCGCTCAAGATGCCCTCGACTCCGTGCCGCGCGCCGTAGACAGCGTGGAAACAATTGTAGCGCTGAGCTTCGGCAAGCGCGCCGGCAAGCGTCGCATTGATAACCGGCGACGAACCGCCGGACTGCATGATCAGCAGGACGCCGCGCAAGCTGGACACCTCATCTCGAACCCACTGACAGACAATACGGCATTCACCACCTCGCAGATCATTTCATGCCGGTTGTGGCGATACCGCTCGTGATGTAGCGCTGCAAGAAGGCGAAAATGAACGTGATCGGCAGCAGCGTCAGGACGGTCATCGCCAGGAGCAGGTCCCACTGGACCTGCAGTTCACCGCCAAACGACGCCAGCCCTACCTGAAGCGTAAACAGTTCGCTCTTGGAAAGCACAATCTTCGGCCATAGAAAATCATTCCAGCGCCACATGATCGAAAAGATCGTCAGCACTGCCAGCGCCGGTCGCGCCAGCGGCAGGATGATTTGCAGGTAGATTCGCCACTCGCTCGCCCCGTCGATGCGCGCCGATTCCAGCAGTTCATCCGGGATGGTGAGCATGTACTGACGCAGCAGAAAGACTCCCGTCGGTGTCGCCGCCGCCGGGACGATGACGCCAAGCAGGTTGTTGAGCATCCCCAGGTTCTGGAGGACGAGGAAGACCGGGATCAGGATGACCGACAGCGGGACGAGCAGCGTGCCGATAGTGGTGACCAATACGGCATCACGACCAGGAAACTGGTACTTGCTGAGGGCGAACGCCGCCATGCTGTTGATCAGCAGCGTGAGCGCGGTCGCTACGACCGTGACGACGACGCTGTTACCCAGATACGTCCAGAAGTTGAACCGCTCCGCCCCCAGCGTGTAGTTTTCGAGCGAGAAGTAGATCGACTCGACGGGCGTGCGCTGGTTGATGTTCACACGGATGATCTCCTCCGGCGCGGCAGGATCGACCATCTGCGCTTCGATGCCGACCCGCCGCACCTGGGCGAGACGCCGTATCGTGCCGTCCTCCAGGGTCACATCGTATAGCGCCAGCGGCTCATCATAGCCGACAACCGCTGCGACCTCCTGCCGATAAGGCATCAGGCGGGGGGGGAAACGGATCAAGTCCGCCTGGGTCTTGAAGGATGACATCACCAGCCATATGACGGGACCAAACATCAGGAACGTCCCAAACAGCAGATAGCCGTAGGTCAGCCAGTCGCTCAAAGAGAGGCGCTTCTTGCCGCGCGTATTCGTCAGAAAGGTCCGCACTGTTCGCATGTCGTCGCCTCGCCTCCTAGGAGATGTCACCTCTGCGACCAAGCCGAAGCTGAATCAGGGTGAGGATCAGCAGGAGGGCTGCCATCACCAGCGACGCAGCAGCAGCCAAACCATATTCTTTCGTCTGGTTGGCAAAACCGGTCGTATAGACGTACTGCACCATGTAGGTCGTTGCCGTCCCCGGTCCACCGCCGGTGAAGTTAAAGACCTGATCGAAGACCTGCACGGCGCGAATGAGCGAGAGTACCAGCACCACAAACAGGTTGGGCATCAGCAGCGGCAGGGTGACGTTCCAGAATGACTGCCAGGCAGTCGCCCCATCAATCCCCGCCGCTTCGTAGAATTCCGTCGGTATCGCCTGCAAGCCCGCCAGCAGGATAAGGGTGAAGAAACCCATCTGCGCCCAGACGCTGATGATGATGACCCAGAACTGCGCCCATTGGGCATTGAGCAAAAACGAGATTCGCTCAAATCCCAGGCTCA
Organism: Anaerolineae bacterium; assembly: GCA_013360465.1. Taxonomy (GTDB): domain Bacteria; phylum Chloroflexota; class Anaerolineae; order Aggregatilineales; family Phototrophicaceae; genus Flexifilum. The sequence continues at coordinate 44,569 of JABWBO010000003.1, forward strand.
CCAGGATAGCGTTCAACACGCCATCCTGAAGCAGAATCCAGCGCCAGATCAGCGCGACGACGACCGGCGACAGCAGCACCGGGTAAAAGAAGACGCTTCGAAAGAATCCCCGTCCGCGTATGTTGCGATTCAGCGCCAGCGCCGTGATCAGCGCCATGAAGACCAGCAGCGCCACCTGCGATATGACGTAGCCGCCGGTGTTGAGTATCGCTCGCCAGAAAAGATCTTCCCTGCAAGAGTTCGGATCGAGGAAATCCTCGCAGGTGAACAGCTGATTCAGATTATCCATGCCCACAAAGGGGCGGTTCTCTGGAAACAGCTCGGTCCCGCCGGTGAAGGCATAATAGAAGTTCAGCAGCATCGGAAAGAGGATGAAGATGCCGAAGACCAGGAGGTTAGGCAGGATGAAGACATACGCCATGCCCCGCACGCCCAGGGCATTTTGCAGCGGGCGCATGAGGATATCAACCAGATCGATGATCAGATGGTAGACCGTTGAAAGCAGCCAGTTGAAGGGGGACAGAATAAGTTTGATCACCACCGGGTCCTCCAGAAAGGCTGCCATCACGGACAGGGGTACAGCGGACCATCAAGACGGCAAGCTGCGCCGCAGGGTGTGGAATTCTGTTTCGACAACAGGCAGGGGCATGACGGCATGCGCCATGCCCCTGGGCTTTAACGCTTAGCTGGAAGCCGCCGCCGCCAGCGCGTCTTCAACATCCTGCTGGATGCGCGCAACAGCGTCATCCAACGTCAGTTCGCCGGTGATCACCTGCGTCAGGCGGTCGCGAATGGGATTGTTGATGGCAAACGCCTGCCCGCCGAACTGAAGCTGGTACGCCTGCTCGCTCAGCTTCGGCACTTCGTTGGCGAATGTGACCAGCGCCGCCTGCGCAGCCGCCGAATCGGTCTGGAAGTTCAGTTCACCCAGTCCGAGGTGCGCCGGGATGAACAGCGTGCGCTCGGTGAATTCCTTCAGCACATCCACCTGCACCAGATAATCCATGACGCGCGCCACTTCTGCCGGATGCTCAGTTTCGGCGAAGGCGACCATCATCGTGCCGCCAGGCATACCGGTGCTGCCGCCAGGACCGGACGGGTTCGGGACCGCCTGCCAGTCGAAGGCATCGCCAACATCGCGCACCAGCGCGCCGATCTGCCAGCTGCCCGACATATACATGACCAACTGACCGTTGATGAAAAACGGCAGACCAGGGCTGTAGGAGCCGCCCGCACCAACCCAGACTTCTGCGGGGGTCAGGTTTTCCTGATGCCAGCGCACCAGCAGTTCCGCCATCGAGCGGAAGCCTGGGGTATCGATGGTGATGCTGCCATCGTCGTTGAACAGCGTCGCGCCCTGGCTGAACGCTGGACCGGCAAATCGATGCCCCGTGCGATCCATCGCGATGGCATACTGGGTCTCGGTCGCCTCGGCGACAGCCTGAGCAGCCGCAGTCCATTCTTCCCAGGTCACCGCGTCCATGGTATCGCTCGGCACTTCTACACCCGCCTGCTCGAACAGCGTGCGGTTGATGTAGGGACCGGTCACGGTAAATTGATTCGGGAAGCCGAACAGCGCGTCAGCGGGATCATCAGCCGTGCGCAGCGCCGCCAGGACGGACGGTGCGAAGCTGGCTTCCCAGTAGGCGGCGTCGGCAACGTAGGGGCGAAGGTCGAGATAGAACCCCTTGTAGGCGTCGAAGTTGGTCACGCGCGCCATATCGGGACCTTCGCCGGCTTCCACCTGCAGGGGCAGCTGTTCAAGGATCGACTGGTACGCTATGGTATCGACAACGACCTTGATGTCGGGGTTTTCCGCCTCGAAGCGGTCGAGGAGGTCGCGCAGCACCGCGCCTTCGCTGCCATCGTCATACCAGGTGATGCGCAGTTCGACCGGGGCATCCTGCGCCGCAACCGAGGTCGCCAGCACGATCAGCGCCAGCAGTGTCACCAGTGTCAGCAGTTTCTTCACGAGTTTCTCCTTGAAATTTGAATGCCTAAGTATGCTGAGAGATCGCCGAGGATCGCGTCTTCCCTTTTCAAAATACAGCCGATACGCCTCCTATAACTCTAACACAGGGAGTTCGAGCATCTGCGCCAGCGCCAGCAGCGCGGGCAGGTGATCGCCATAGGTCAGGGCAATGTGATGTTCCAAGCCCTCAGATAGAATTGTCCTAAGAACCTCTTGCGCCGGACGCGCGAAACGTATCAAGCCAGTTGTCCCGGAAAACGGCTTCTCGCCGCGAACGATTTCACCGCGACCGAGGACCAGCCGCATCTCCCCGCCCGCCTCGCTCAGACGCGCCACCGTGACGACTCCCGGCTTCAGCATAAAATCCATCAGCAGAGGCAGCTTCCGATTGCTGTGGAGGGTCGCCTTCGGCTGTTCCACCTCATCCGCCATCGACAGCGGAGCCAGCCCACAGTGCCACAACACCAGCGCATCGCGAGCAGCATCCAGTGACACAATGTCGCTGCCAAACGCCGCCTCACCGCTGGCTTCCGCCAGAATGACCTGGGTGATCGTCCCATTGACATCCGCCTCGCATGACGCGGGGATGCCGCCATCGGTCAGCATCGACATTGCGCCGCATGCTGCACAGCCCAGTTCCGTGAAGAATTCGGGCCAGCAGCGCACTGCACAGCCGTTCAAGGCTTCTTCCCCGGCGATCTTCTCCAGCGCGGCGTAGGTCGCCAGCGTGCCGCGTGTCGGCGCATCGTCACTCATCCCCTGCAGACGCCCCTGCATCTCGGTCATCAGCGCATCGACCGCGCCAACCTCGACGGCGCGGGCTTCGGCAAAGATCCGCTCCCGCAGCGGCACAGGCACGATTTCGACGCCAAGGCGCGTCCGAAGCTCGGCGGCATCGTAACGACAGGTGTCGAAGCCTGTGGGATGTTCGCCGATCACCCCGATCCGGGCAGATGACAGCGCTCGACGAATGCGATTTGCCCGCACCAAAGAATCGAGCTGGCTGAGTACTGCTGGATCGGCTGGATCGGCATAGGCAGTGTGATAACGCAGCCCGGCACGGCGCAGAGCATGCGCGCCCAGGTTGATTCCGCACAGAGAATTCAAACGAAGTCGTCCACCGGTGTGCGGTTCTGGGAGCGCCCACAGCAGCAGAGGCACGTCGATCTGTTCGGCAACAGCACGCACCATCGTGCTGTCGGCAAATGTCGCCTGCAAAAGAACAACCGCGTCAATTTCCAGCTCAGCAAGCTGATGTCCACAGCGAATCGCCGCGTCGGCATCCATCACCGGATCAGCACCGCCAACCAATCGGAATCCGTGCGACTCCAGGCTGCCGCGCACCGCAGCGATCATCTGCTCTGCATAGGGGACGTCAAACGTAGTACGCAGCAGTGCAGCAAATCCAACTGAAAACATAAGTCATCCACAAAATCAATCGAACGTTCATTATGCCGTGCCGAACGGTATTCCGCAAACTCCTTAAACTAGGCAGCGCCGGTGAAAACCTTCATCCTCCGAGAGGATTGAAAAACGCCTGCCGGATCGGACGAATGAGTTCCATCTGCTCGTCGGTCAGAAGCATCCAGAACTGATCAGCATCGACAATTCGGTTAGCGCCAACCTCGCTGTATCGCCGCAGCCAGTCAAAAAAGGCATCGGTCCCCAGAGCTTCGCGGCACTCGTGCAGCATCAGCGCGCCGCGCAGGTAGACGGCATTGATATACTCGCGCACGGTCGCAAACTCGTAGACGGTGCTGTCTACCCGTTTCCCGATATAGCTGGGAGGCACAAACGAAGCCACGCGGTAATTCCACCACCACTCCTTCAGATCAGGGTGAAACTCCTCGTAAAACACGTATTCGCTGTAGGTCGCCAGCGCTTCGTCAAGCCAGGGCGTCAGCGCCTGATCATTCCCGACACGCGCGTACCACCACTGATGCGCCGCCTCATGCACGGTGATGATCGTCAGATAGGACTCCGCTGTTCCAGGGTTCGTGCGAAACCACTGATCGCTGACGAAGACCATCTGGGTGAATTCCATGCCGTCGGGAAAGTCCCCCTGTACGATCACGAAGCGATTGCGGCTCATCTCACCATAGAGATCGGCATACATGGTCAGGCTTTGGATGGCAGCTTCGAGCGCCTGCTGCGCGCCATCGACCGGGCCTGCCGGCGTATTGACCACCGCATTGTCGAACGTGAAAATCTCGACCTCGACACCCTGCTCGGTAAATGTCGCAGTTCTGCGAAAAAAAGGGCTGAAACTGACGACGAAGTCTCGGCTGGCTTCGAGCAGGACGCGCCAGCGCCCATCCTCTTCCTGGGTGACTGTACCCGGACCCGCCATCACCAGGTTGTCCGGCGGGTCGCTGACCGTCAGCGTGACATCCCAGTCGGCAATGTCGCTCACAAGCTGCTCGCCGATCACCGTGACATCATGTGTGACCCATCCGCCGTCGCGATAGACTGCAGGGGTCGCCAGCCAGTGCCCTAGATTGAGCTGACGATTGCTGTAACCGAAATAGCCGATCAGCCCGCTGATCCCGGACGAGATCTGCGGCAGCGTCAAGCTGTAGGACAGGGCGATCTCAATGTCACATCCCGGCAGCAGCGGCTCGACCAGGTTGAGCGTCATGCGGCGACCGATGACCTCCACCATCTCAAGGGGCTGGTTGGCGCTTGCCGCAACCAGCGTGAACGCTGCGGGTAGTCGATTCGGCTCGATGTTGAGCAGTATTTGCTCAAAGGCATCGCTGGTGCGGTTGACCATGCGAATCACATGCTGAACATCCACCGTCCGCCTGGCATAATTCACCTCCGCCTCGATGACATGGGCAGCGGTAGGCGCTTCACCGCCAGGGATACAGTCAGCATCGGCTAACGTCGGAGTCGGCTCAGGAATGCGGCTTGGCGCCGCCTGGAAGCCGCGCGTGGGCGCGGCGGCGAGGCTCGCCTGTGCCAGACGAAAAACCGTCGAAGTCGGCGGCGCTGTTTCATCCGGGCGTCCCAGGCTGCATGCCGCCAGGACGAAGACAGAAAGAAGAAACCATCGAGTATTTTGCAGCGTAAGCATCACAGGTAAAGCAGACCTCAAAGACTTCAACGGAACGCCAGCCTCGCGTCGAAATATTGCACCACAGAAACCACCGTAACACAAGCAAAGGAGTTATGCTATTCTTGTTTTAAGCTCATCTCGTTCTCATCTAGTGGTCAGCATGGAGGATTCCATTGCAGCAGCGAGGCTATTCCGACTCTTTCTTCGGTCTCATTCAGCTCACGCGATGGAAGGAGTACATCCCTTTTGTAATTCCCCTGACGCTTCTCGGCGCACTGCTCGCCGCCCGCCCACACGGCATTCATCTTGACCTGCGGCTTGCCGCCGTCACCATCGCCAATATCCTGGCAGTCGCCTATGCCTTCATGATCAACGACATCGAGGACGCGCCCGACGATGCGCGTGACCCGGCGCGTGCTGCCCGCAACCCTATCACCAGCGGACGCATCAGCGCCCGTGTTGGTTATACGGCGTGCCGGCTCGTCGCAGCGATCACGTTGATCCTTTACGCGCTGGGCGGCGTCTGGGTGCTGCTCATCGGCGTTGTCACCATCCTGCTTTCGCACCTTTACTCCTGGCGTCCAGTACGTCTGAAAGCCTGGCCCGTCACCGATATCCTGTCCCACTCGCTGATGCTCAGCGGTCTGCTGCTGCTCGCCGGCTATTTCCTCTATGACAGCAGCCCCGGCATTGTCTGGTTTGTCGCGCTGGCTGCTACGCTGGTATCGGTCTACGGACAGCTTTACAACCAGCTTCGCGATTATGATATGGATCGCGCCGCCGGACTTTTCAACACAGCAATTGTCCTGGGCGAGGTGAACACCAAGCGCGCCATGTATCTCGCCATCGGACTGGCGCTCACCTGCCTGATCGCCGCCGCAGTTCAGGGGGTATTCCCGCTTTGGCTCGGCTTGGTCGTGCTGGTGAGCATTCCGATCAGCATGTTTTTCCGCACCAAGACCGACATGCGCGGCGGCGGTGGTGTCGTCGTTGACGCCAGCGGTGCGATGCAGCTGCAATCGCTTGTCATGCTGAACATCATCATCGCCGCATGGATGATCGAGTCATTGTATATCCAGACATTCCTGGGCTAAGACTGCAAAGACTGTGAACGACATTCACGGCATCCTGTTCAACGCGCACATCCTGTTCTCGATCATTATGGGTGTGTGGTCAGCGCTGATGGCAGCACGCAATCAAACCATTTCGGGAAACTTCTGGGGTGCCGTCGCGACAATCACGATCATGGCGGTGCTGGTGCTGATCGTGGGCGTCGTTATGACAATTCAGGGTCTGCGCCCGGAACGACTTCTCACCTACTATCTCTACATGGCATGGCTCGTCGTCATCATGCCCGGATTATTCACCCTGCTGCGAGGTCGCGATGATCGCAGCGCCGCCATCGCCTTTTCGCTGCTGAGCTTCTTCAACGCGACAACTTCGATCAGCATGTGGCAGCGGAGCATCATCGGACCCTGGCTGCCCGGCAATGCGTAGCACGCTGAGGATTGCGGCGCTGCTTCTGGCTCTGGCGGGATGCGAGTCGGCAGCAACGCCGCTCCCGGCAGCGCTGATACCCACTCCGTCTCCTCTTTCCGCAACAGCTGTCCCCAGCCTGCATTATGCTTTTTCGCCGGAGGCGTTTGCCTACTGGGGGTCAGAGCTGCCAGCCGGCGCGGTTCAGTTCCAACCCGGCATCGACGATCTGGCGCAGGTGGACATCGCGGTGGCGTTCGGAAACCCTCCCGGCATGTCATCGACGCCGGCGGCGCTGGTCGTCGGGCTGCGCCTGAACGCGGAGTCTCCCCCATTGGACGATTCGCAGGTCGCGGACTTGGTGGTTCAGGCGTTCCAACCCCAGGTCATCGCCGCTGCGCTGGCGGACCTGGGCGCCGTGCCTGCGATCTCCGCAGCAGCGGACGAAGCGGCATCACCTGGGTCCCTGCGAACGGCGCTTGCTAACGCAGGCTACCCCGATAGGCTGCCTCTGACACTGACAGCGCATCTGCCCGGCGCGGAAAGACTGCCCCAGATCGTGCAGCCCTACGGCATCGACTTACGCCTTGTCGAGCCATCCGCAGCTTCATCGCGAAGTCTGGTTCACGGCGAAATCACTGCGGGGACGGCGCAGCCGTCCGGGAACGGCTGGATTGCCCTGCTGCGGATTCCGATCAGCATACGGGTGCGTGAAGGGCTGAATGTTCGCTATGACGACTCCGGCTTGCCCAGGATCGGGGAGTAATAGCGTGAAGACCGAGATGCATGTCGTCCTGTGCCACGAAAATGCCGACTTCGATGCGATTGCCGCCATGCTCGCCGTCACGCTGCTCAAGCCGGACGCGCTGGCGATCCTGCCAGAACGGCTGAATCGGAATGTACACTCCTTCCTGACGCTGTACGGCAATGGTCTGCCTTTCATCACGCGCGAAGAGATCAAGCGCCGCCGTATCCGCCACGTGACGCTGGTGGACACCCAGAAACTGCCGCCGCTCAAGGGGCTGCGCGATACCACGTCGGTGCATATCGTCGATCACCACGCAGCGGCGCGCACTTTTGCCGATCACGAAACCGTTCAGATCGAGCAGGTTGGTGCAACCACCACGCTTCTAGTCGAAGCGCTCCTGGAAGCGGGGCTTCCTCTTGAAAGTCTTCAGGCGACGCTGCTGGCGCTCGGAATCTACGAAGATACCGGCTCACTCGTCTACCGTCAGACCACGCCTCGTGACATTCGCGCTGCGGCATGGCTGGTCGAAAACGGCGCGGTGCTGGACAACGTGCGCCGCTTCCTCGAACCACCGCTCACCGAAGATCAGCAGGCGCTCCTGGAAGTGCTGATGCAGCGGGCGGAAACCCGTGTGATACAGGGCTATTCGGTCCTCGTGGGCACGGCGTCGCTCGGAGTGGTCATGCCAGAGATCAACGCGGTAGCGCACCGCCTGCGCGACGCGCTTGATCCGGCAGCGGTATTCCTGCTGGTGGAAATGCCCGGCATGATTCAGCTTGTCTGCCGCTCCACCGAGGATGCTATCGACGCCGGCGCGGTTGCCAGGGCATTTGGCGGCGGGGGGCATATCCGCGCCGCCGCCGCGCTGGTCAAGGACCACAGCCTCGCCGATGCCCTCGATGTATTATGGCGGCTGATCTTGACCAGCGCTCAACCCTCGGTGCGGGTCTCCGATCTGATGTCGCGCGGCGTACACACGGTACGCCCAGACGCCGAACTCGGCGCGATGGTCAGTATGCTCCGGCGGATCGGACACGAAGGCTACCCGGTCGTCGAGACGGGACGAGTAATCGGGCTGCTGACCCGGCGTGACATGGACCGCGCCGTCGAGCATGGGCTGGGCGATCTGCACGTGCGCGATGTGATGAATGTCGGCGAAGTGATCCTTCATCCGGAAGAACCGGTCGCTCTGCTCGAACAGAAGATGGTCGAGAGCGGTTGGGGACAAATTCCGGTGGTCAGCAAAGACGGCGATCTGATCGGCATTGTCACCCGCACGGACCTGATCAAACACTGGGCAGCGAGCCATCCCAGCCAGACGCCAACAACCCCGCAGCAGGTCCCGCTCAGTCTGATCGAAAGCGTGCTGGGACTGCGCGCCGCACGATTGATCGCCCTCGTCAGTGATGCCGCGCGCGCCAAAGGATCGAACGTCTATCTGGTCGGAGGAGTCGTGCGCGATCTGCTCCTGGGGCGTACCAATCTGGACATCGATTTCGTCGTCGAAGGCGATGCGATCGCCTTCGCCCAGGCGCTCAGTGCAGAATTCGGCGGCGGACTGACGCTGTTTCGCCCGTTCGCTACGGCAAAGTGGCTGCTGCGCGATTTGAAACTGCCGCCTGGGGGGTTGAGCGGAGACCTGCCAGATCATATCGATTTCGCCACCTCGCGCAATGAATTCTATGAACGCCCCACCGCCCTGCCAAATGTCTACAGCGGTTCGATCAAGCTCGATCTGGCGCGGCGCGACTTCACCATCAACACGCTGGCGGTGCAGATCAGCCCGACGCTTGGGAGTCTCCTGGATTTCTTCGGCGGTTCAGCCGATCTCGATGCGCGGCTCATCCGCGTCCTGCACAATCTCAGTTTCGTCGATGATCCAACACGCATTCTGCGCGCCGTGCGCTTCGAACGACGGTTGGGCTTTACGCTGGAGCGGCGCACCGCCGAGCTGATGCACACGGCGCTGCCCATGCTTCGACGAGTCAGCGGCGAGCGAGTCCGCAATGAACTGACCCTGATCCTGCAAGAATCCGAACCCGCAGAGGCGTTCCTCCTGATGCAGGAACGCGGCATCCTGAAGGCGATTCATCCTGATTTTGTGGCGGACGGGTCGTTGCAGGAGAAGCTGCGTCTGCTGGAGACACCCCTTCCCGCCGAATTCGCATCGATTCGCCGTGACGATCTGCGCTGGATGCTCCTTCTCACCGCGCTTCCGCTCGGTACTGTCGGCAGCATCTGCAGCCGACTGATGTTCGGCAAGGCGTTTACCGAATCAGCGCTGGCGCTGAACGCGCTGCGCGAGTCACAGGACATCCTCCACCAGCGAGAAGCGCGACCCAGCGGGATCGCCAGCCGTCTCGCCGGGATCAGCGATGAGGCGCTGGGGGCAGGTTGGCTCCTATCCGGCGGCTCCCTCGGGCGAACCTTCATAGAGCAGTACGTCACCCGTTGGCGAAACCTCCGCCCCATCGTCGATGGTAACGTCCTGCAGACGCGCGGGCTGCGCCCCGGACCCTGCTTCCGCATCCTGCTGGATCGCCTCCGATCGGCGTGGCTGGATGGCGAAGTGCAGGATGCAGCAGGTGAAAATGCCCTGCTGGAGTCGCTCATCGCCGCAGGAATCTGTGATGAATAGCTTAGGAGTTCCCTGACAATCGGCGCTGGCGAAGCGATCTTCTCTCGTGGGATGATGAAATGGTCTTGGCAGAGACTCGCTGCTGCGCTACAATGCCTAGTGCTGTGCCACAAAATTACGGGGTCGTAATCATATGGCAATACAACAGGACGCTGTGCGGGTCGTTCGATGGACGGGAGGGCAGCACCCTACCCTTTCGAACATCACTCGCCAGATGCAACATGAAGGGCTTCGTCCTTATGCCTGGGACAACCGCCCGAACTATCGTTATGCCGTTCGCAGCCACGGTTTCTCCAAAATCATGTATGTCGTCGATGGGATGCTGGAAATCACCCTCCCAGACAGCAATCAACGAGTCAGACTGCGCGCCGGAGACCGCATCGAAATCCCCGCCGGCATTCGTCACGGCGCGATCATCGGCAGCAGCGGCGCGAAATGCGTCGAAGCCGCAGCGCAGCGCTAAGCGCGGCATGGTGGTCCCTCTCTATCGGCTCGCTGCCGGACTTCATCCGGCAGCATACGCATCGCCACAGATATTCGCGTTCAATCCCGTCTTAAGACCGCGCAAGCTCTGAAGATGGCGATTCGCCAGCGCATCGGTGCGCCGACCATCGTACAGACGCAGTTCTGGTCCTTCGCTATCACCGGAATGGTACGGCACGTCGCTGTCTGGTCACATGCCGAGATCACAGCGCTCCCCCGGCAGTCAGTCACGGTACTGGTGGCGTGCAGCGCAGAATCTCACCCCGCCCAGGATGTCAGGGTTTCGGCTTGGCGGGGCGTTCCTCTGGCTGCGCTTCTCTCTTCGGTGCAGATCACCCCGTCGGCGCACTTCGCCCGCCTGCATTGCGCCGATGGTTTCACAAGTGTGCTTCCCCGCGAGCTGCTTGATCGGGCGGTGCTGGCGCTCGAACACGCCGATGCGCCGTCCTGCCTGGAAGAGGGATTCCCCGCGCGCCTTGTGCTTCCGGGGTGCTACGGCTACAAGCAGGCAAAATGGCTTGAACGGATCGAGATGATCGCTGCGCCAGCCGGCGGCACATGGGAGGAACGTGGAGCGCCACTCGATGGACGGCTTCAGGCAACAAGCTCTTTTCGTTCCGTGCTGGAGGGACGCCGCCTGAATCTGAGCGGGACGGCATTCGCCCTGGGAGGGTTCAGCGAGATTCAGATCAGCGTTGGTGAAGGCGGCTGGATGCCCCTGACAATTACCCCAGAGCTGACGGACGATGGCGGCATCTCGGCGGTGAATTGGAACGTCCTCTGGACGCCGCCTCACGCGGGAAGCCACATCGTTCGCCTACATCTCTGCCCGGCGCAGGGTGGCGCACCTCGTTCGATAGTCAGGATCGTTACCACCCCATGACCCTCTCGCGGCGCGACTTTCTAAGGGTATTCGGTGTTTCCGCGGCCGCTGTCGGCGGCTTCGCACTGCCACTTTCGCCGATGGTTCCGACGATCAGCGATTCAGACCTGGTGAGCCTTCAGGCGCGCGCGCTGCACACCGCCCCGATTCGAGAAACACCTTCCCCTGAAGCGCCCGTCGTCAGACACCTGTGGGAAGATGAGATCTTCGATATTCGGGCAGCGGTCGGGCGGTGGATACACTCGTCCGAAGGCTTCGTCGCCGCGCATGACGCTCAACCAATGCTGGTGACTGCACCGCTGGAAATATCCGAAGCTCCCTGCTGGGCGGCGGCGGCTGGCGCAGCGGCAGCGGTGCGCGCCTGGGCAAGCGACTCTGCGCCGCTCATCGAAAAGATCGGTCATGGCGGCGTCATGCGCATCCTCGACCGTCTCACGCCAAGAGCGGCGGCTGATGACTGGATCGCCATCGCCGATGAACACGACAGATTGATCGGCTGGTCACGAAATACGCTGTGGTCCGCAATTGATTGGCGCACAACTGCCGACGCTGATCTGATCGTCGATGCCGCGCTGCGCCGCGCCGCGCTGTGGGAATCCGGCACTGAACGAATGCGCGCCGATCTGACGGTGGGGCGGCTGCTCGTCCCCGGCGAGTATCCGGTCACACTGCTGCAGCCAGGGGCGACCGTCACGGCGGCAAGGCAAACCCGACTCGGAGTCCCCTATGTTCAGCGCGCAGGTAATGAACTGAGCCTTGGCGGCGTCTACTGGCATAATCACTTCGGCGCTGCACTGAACGGGATGGATATTCAACTGCCTGTGCATATCGCGCGGGCGTGGTTCGGACGTCTGCGGCGAGTCATCGTTCGCTAATCAATTGCTGCTACACTCGGTTTACGATCAAGCGTAGCAAGAGCAGCAGGTCACTATGGAAGTCACATTAGCACTTGCCTTCATCGCGGGTCTGGCGTCGTTCCTTTCGCCGTGCGTCCTCCCGCTCGTCCCGGCATACATCGGTTACATGGGTGGCAGGGTGACGTACACGGTCGCGGCTCAGACTGCGTCCGGCGGAACGGCCGTGCTGAAACCCTCGCTTGGCGCGCGTTTCAGCACGCTCCTGCACAGCCTCGCTTTCGTCGCCGGTTTCTCGCTGGTGTTCGTCAGCATCGGACTGCTGAGTACAGCCTTCGTGTCGGTCATCGGCAGGCAGAACGTCAGCGCCGTCACCGGCATTATCAGCCGCGCCGGAGGGGTGCTGATCATCTTCTTCGGACTGCATTTCATGGGCGTCATCAACCGCCTGTTCACGGCGATTTTGAAGCGCCCTAAATCGCTGAACACCCCTATCATCAGCATCGCTTTCATCGCCGCACTCAGCTTCCTGACCCTCTGGGTCTTCGAAGACTGGCTTCCCGCACTGCCCGTCGCAGCGCTGCTGACTGTGTGGCTGGTACTCTCCGGCGCATTCACCGAGCCAGAGAAGTTCTGGACCACCACCATTGGGAAGGTCCAGGCTTGGCTGTATACCGACACACGCCGGCAGATGGTGGCGCAGGGTCAGCAGAGCTACCTGAGTTCTCTGGTGATGGGCGTCGTCTTTTCCGCCGGGTGGACACCGTGCATTGGACCGATCTACGGGACTATTCTGACGATGGCTGCCGCCGGCGGCGATGTCGGTCAGGCAGGCAGTCAGCTCGCCGCCTACTCGCTCGGTCTTGGCATCCCCTTCATCCTCGCCGCCCTCATGCTCGACAGCGCCCAGGGCATTCTGCGCCGCTTGCAGCGCTATCTGCACGCCATTGAGCTGGCGGCAGGCACTTTCCTGGTTGTGATTGGCATCCTGGTGGCAAGCGGACAGCTGCAATCGCTGAGCCAGAACTTCGCTAATCAGTTCGCCGATTTCTCCTATCGCCTGGAGGAGTGCGCAGTTGATCTCTACGAAGGGCGTTTGGACTTTGGCGGGTTTCTGAGCTGCGCCAGCGCTGCGCAGGCGGATGAAACCGATCCGGTTGGCAGCACCAGCAGCGACACTGCCGCACCGCTGGAAGTCGTCAGCATCACCGACCTGGCGGGCAGCCTGCCGTCTGCCGATTCATCAACGGCAGAACCGTTGCAAACCGGCACCGCCATCGGCAGCCTTGCACCGCTGTTCAGCGCTCTCGACGATTCAGGGCAGCCCTTCACTCTGGAAGATGTACGCGGTCAGACGGTACTTCTCAACTTCTGGGCGACCTGGTGCGGACCGTGCCGCATCGAAATGCCGGAACTTCAGCGAACCTACGAGGCGTATTCGGAGCGCAAGGTACTCGTAGTCGGGGTCAACAATCGCGAGACGCCTGAAGATGTCGCTGGCTTCCGGTTGGAACGAGGTCTGACCTTCCCGCTGCTGATGGACGAAGCAGGCAGCATTCAGGACGCCTACGGCATCCAGGCATATCCGAGTACATTCGTGATCGACAGCACAGGCATCATTCGGGGGATTCATTATGGTCCGTTGACCGGAGGGCAAATTCAGGCGCTCCTTGACGAAGCGCTCTCGTGACGAAACACCCGTGCGCAAGCCGCTGCTGCTGCTGGGATCCTTCGTAAGCTGGCTCATCGCGCTGCTGTTGATCGTCAGCGCCGGACTGCCGGAGCGGGCGATTTACACCGGCGTCTCTCAGGGCGATGGTCCGCGCGTCGCACCGGAGATCGGCTCCCTGGCTCCCCCTTTTCAGGCGGCGACGCTTGACGGCAGCATCGACTCGGCGCGACTGCTGGGACAACCTCTTCTGCTAAACTTCTGGGCAACCTGGTGCGCGCCGTGCGCCCTCGAAATGGCGGAACTTCAGCGACTCCACGAAACCCTCCAGTCCGCTGTCGTGATCGGCGTCAACCTTGGGGAGTCCGCGTCGGCGGTGAGCGCCTGGGCGGAGGCGTATCATCTGACTTTCGATCTTGTGGTCGATCCTGGCGGCAGCATTGCCCGTCTTTACGCCCTGCGGGGTCAGCCATCAACCTATGTGATCGCGCCTGATGGTACAATTCGACACATCTTCTTCGGCGCGGCGGACGCGGCGGCGTTCATTGAAGCGCTGCTTCCGCTGATCGGCTGAAGAGGCTGACGGACATGGCTGAAGAAACGCCAAAGGATACGCCGCTCGTATGACGACGCCATCATCTGAACGCCGCAGCACCGCGCTGCGTCTGAACCTCTGGCTGCTCTGGCTGTCGCGGCATTGGCTGCGCGTCGCCCTGATCGTCCTCGGCATCTACGCCGCCCTGCCCTGGGTTGCGCCGACTTTGATGCACTTCGGGCTGACGGGTCCGGCGCGGGTGCTGTACTTCGCCTACGGTCCCTTCTGCCATCAATTTGCCTTCCGGTCTGTCTTCCTTTTTGGCGATCAAGCCGCTTATCCTCGCGAGATTGCCGGGACCGATCTGACGCCCTACGAGGCGTATATCGATGATTCGCCGGAGTTCGATGACGCCCTGAAGAACTGGGTCGCACGTCCGCAGAGCCGATACGACAGCCTCGATGCGTTCGATCCCAGGGAGTGGACGTTCGATCTCCAGTTCGCCTCCAAAGATTTCTTCGGCACGCCGCAGATGGGCTACAAAACTACGCTTTGCCAGCGCGACCTGGCGCTCTATGCTGCGATGTTCGCCGGCGGGTTGATCTACAGCCGCCCGTTCATCCGGCGTCGCCTGCGTCCGATTCCCCTGCTGCTCTACGTCTTCGCCGGCGGGCTGCCCATCGCCATCGATGGCTTCAGCCAGCTCCTCGGCTATCCTCCGATCTCGCTGTGGGAACCGCGCGAGACCAGCCCAATGTTCCGTATCCTCACCGGGGCAATTTTTGGCTTGATGACCGCCTGGCTGGCTTTCCCTTATCTGGAAGAGTCCTTCAGGGAGACGCGCCGAGAGTTGGAAGCGAAGCTGCGGCGGGCCGGCATCGACGTGTAATCCTGCAGCCGTACTCAACGCCATCCCCGCCAGGCAGTCACCATCTGAGCGATTCGTGCAGCAGCGGCGTCGCGCTGTGTCTCTACAATCCGCGATGCCGTCAGCAGCAGCGCGCCCCCAACCAGAGGGATCAACCAGGAGTTGAGGCGCGCCGTCAGGAACAGAATACCGAAAAGAAGCGCGCTGGCGCCCGATAGGAAGGTTCGCCGGCGGCGGAAGATCGCCCCATGCACCGTCAGACCAACCGCTGCCGCTCCGGCAATGAGCCAATTCGATGGTTTGCTGGCGAACACCGCGTCCGAATAGGCATCGGTGTGAGCAGCGGACGCATACACCAGCAGCCCAATCGCCAACGTCTCAAGGGATACCCTTCCCGTCTGATCAAAATGGGCAATGAGCAAGAGCAGCAGCGCAACCGGGATATTTTGCAGCGCCACGCCATCCAGCTTCACCCCATAGAGAGTCAGCCACCAGGCGCACCAGATGACGACGACTGCGCCCAACCTCCAGAGCGGCTCGCGAAGGAAAACGATCAGGACAAGGCTTGCCAGAAAAAGCACTTTGGCGATCTGAGTCACATAGGCAAACCCGCCGCTGGGACCGAAGAGATGTACGGATGCGACAGCGATCAGCGTCCCGGCGATGATGACGGGTCGGGGCGAACCTTTCTGCTGACGCGCCAGCGCCACCGCGACGATGCCGATGGAGAGCAGTCCGAGCAGGGTGGCGGGCGGCAGACTGAGCAGTCGAGCGGCTTGCAGCACCACAAACGCGGTCTGCATCAGAGCGACCGGCAGCCAGTAGCCGCGTCGGGCGCGGAAAAGCTGTTCGGCACTGATCCCCAGCCCGAATACAGCGGCGATCACCGCTTCGCTCGGCGCGAAGAACACTTGCAGCAGCCCTATACACCACAACAGCCAGCCCGCCGAGTGTACAGTCCAGCCGACGACATCCGGGACTCGATCCAGCAGCCAACCGACCATGAACCAGGCGCTGGATATCAGGACGAGACCCAGCCCCTGGCGCTGTGCGGGCAGCCCCAGCGCACCGAGGACGATCTGAAGCCAGATGGCTGCGAACCACGCGCCAAGGAGCAGGAAGGCGCTGCGAATCATCCGGTGCGCGTAAGGTCGCCGCGCCGGCGGCGCGACCCAGGCGGCAAAGCTATCCCAGAGTGCGTATTTCCCAAGCAGGATGAGCGCTGCGCTGGTCAGAGCGGTCAGCATGGCGACGCCCAGATGGAGCGGCATCATCCGCTCGTCGGCGAGCGCCAGCCCGGCGCCGATCAGCGCATATCCTACGACAAAGAACGGAGCGCGCACCGCCGCGCCGATGCGCGCCATACCGTGACCCATAAGCAGCAGGATTACTCCGCCCACCTGCCAGGCAAGACCAAGGATCGGCAGATATGTGAAAATGAGATTGGAGCTGATCAGCCCCATGCTCAGCGGAAATGGCGCGACATAGAGCGCAAGGTGCGTGAAGACCGGCAGCCGATAGACAATGCCCTGCGCCAGCCACAGCGCCGTCAGTGCCAGCAGCGTCAGCGTCAGTGCAGTGTGATCCATCGCCGTCAGGTTGATGGCGACGGCAACCAGGCTGACGATGCTCAGACCGACGGAAACATCGGCTGTCGTCCAGCGAAACATCGCCCCCAGCATGCCCTGGGCTTTTTTGCGCTTCCCGCCGCTAGAGCGGGTTGCCTGACCTATCAGCACCGCCAGCGCCGCCGGCAGGGTGATCCAAAGGGCAAATGTCTCGGGGTTAACCACCCAGACGCGGTGAACAAATGCCCATACGCCGGCGAAGCCCCAGGCGGAAAGATGCGCCAGTACACTCAAGCGGGTCAAAACCCCCAGAACAGCGATCAGCGCCGATGCTGCAAGCCAGGTCAGGATCGCCGCCACCGGGAAATCCATCGCAAACGCCAGCACGTGCGCCGACGCCGCAGTCAGGATCAGCAGAGCGCCCGTGCGGTAAACCCGACGCCAGAATGACGTGGCATGAGGGAATAACAGCCATAGAGCAGCGATGGAAGGCATGCCAAATGCCACCAGATATGGATATGACTGCGCCTGCGCTGGGAAAACGCTGGCAGCGGCGGCAGCGAGGTTCAGCTGAAGGAGCAGGATCATCGGCGCGATCAGCAGATTGCGGGTGCGCCTTCCAACGAGCGTCACCGCGACCGCAGCCGCCAGCGAGGCGATCAGCCAGAAGGCGTCCAACCAGCCGTCAGAGAGCGCCCGGCGGAGGTCAAGAAGCTGAATCAGCGCCACGCCTACCAGCCAGGCAGCCGCCGTCGAAAGCGCGCTGGTCACCAGGGGGGCATTATCTGCCCGGCGCGAAAGTACGCTTAACCCCAGCAGCGCCGCGGGCATACTGATGGCGGCGGCGACGCGAACCAGAAAGGAATCCGTCTGCAACTCCTTCCCAAGGAACAGCAGTGAGATCACCAGCAGGGCACTGCCGGCGTAGGTCGTCAGCGCAAGGGTCCACCGTGAGCGTTCCATGAAAACGACTCCAATACGCGCATCATCTGCCTTCAGCATAGAAGGAACGCCGGCAGGATGGAGTAGGCGCTGCGTACGCCCCGCCCATGACAAATGTCCAGAGGCGAGACTCAGGATGCGCGGTTCACCGGAAGCTCAAGCGTGAAGGTCGAACCAATGTCGGGCTGGCTGCTCAGAAGGATGTCGCCGCCATGCAGCCGGGCGATCTCCAGGGCAATCACCAGTCCCAGTCCCGCGCCGGAGGAATCGGTCGAGAGACGAACGAACGGCAGGAACACCAGATGCGCCTGGGATTCGGCGATCCCTACACCGGTGTCCTGCACTTCGATGCGCAGGCGATCTTCGCGCAGCACGGTGCGAATCGTGATCTGTCCCTGCCGCGTGTACTTCGCAGCGTTGGTCGTCAGATTGCTGATCGCCTGTCGCAGTCGCAGCGGATCGCCGTCGATCTCGGTCAGGGCGGGATCGAACTCCGTCTCCAACCGCACTCCGGCGTGGAGCATCCGCCGGGCTTCATCTGCCGCCTGCGCGCATAAGGCGTTGATCGAACAGCGCGCATAGTTGAGGGATAAACTCCCTGAACTCAGACGCGCGCTGTCCAGCAGATCGCCCACCAGCCGGTCGAGATGCTCCCCCTCGCTGATGATCTGCTCCAGATAAGCGCGCCCCGGTTCTGCCGATGCGCTGCGGTGCAGCAGTTTGGCGAACCCCAGCACCGAGTTCAGTGGAGTCCGCAGTTCGTGGCTGACCCGCGCCAGAAAGCGCTGGCTCTGATGGCGCACTTCTTCCGCGACGTGCGCCGTGCTGATGTCGATGGACAGATGGCTGAGAAAGCGGAGCGTCTGGAACGTGTAAGCGGCGAGCAGGATGTCGTAACTCACTATGATGGAGCGGCTGGGTTCCAGCCGCAGCGCGCCGGGCAGCACCTCGAAGACAAGGTTGACCCAGAAGGCGGCAATGCACAGGACCTGCACGAAACCGCGCCGCCGTCCCGAATACAGCATACCGCTGATCGTGTAGGGGATGAGCGTGGTCAGCGCCGTCACCGGACCCAGCCCCAGGATGACCATCCCCTGCAAGCCAAAAACGGCGATGAGAGAGATCATCCAGAAGAGGGATGCGCCGCCAAACCACCCCACCCCATAGATGAAAGCTACAGCCCCTGCCAGGATGCCATATGCCCAGGGATACGGCACGTCCTGATAGACCGCTGCCGTCCACAGGATGACCTCGCCCAGCACCAACTGCCAGCCGCGCGTGCGCCAGTAGCGGTCGATCTGCGCCTGCGCCGTCGCCTGGACCGGCGCTGGGAGGAGGTTATCCTGGTCTGGAAGTAACCCGCTGAAGAGTTCGCGCCACATCGTCAGGGTCCAGCGGCTTTCTCAGATAGATGAACTCAAAGCCCGTCTGTCGCAGCGCGCCGGTTTGGTCGAAAGCGGAGGTGATGATCGTCGGAGCCTCATGCAGGGCGCGCAGATCCTTCGCCAGGCTGTAGCCGTCGCCATCCGGCAGATCGAGATCTATGATGTAGACATCCGGCAAATCGCTCGCTGCGCGCCGGCGTGCTTCGGCGCACGATGCGGCAGTCACCAGCCGGTACGGAGTCAGATCGCGAATGATCGCCTCCATCAGAAAACGCGCCGGCGGATGATCTTCGACGTAGAGGATCAGGCTCATCGCGTGACCTCATCGATCAGGCGGTCGACGCGCTCCGCCTCGGCGATAATTTGCTCAATCAACTCCTCGGCGTCCGCCCGTTCCAGCCTGCCCTGCCGTTCCAGCCGTCCCGCCAGCAGACGCGCCAGTCCCATGAGCGTGTGCAGCGGCGTGCGCAGTTCATGGCGCACATGAGCGTCGGCGCGCGGCAGTTCACGCAGCGCTTCGGCGGCGCGCAGAGCGGCTTCGCGGTGATCAACATTGAGCTTGGCGTAAATGTTCGACCAGTGATTGCGCACCGTGCCGTGAGAAATGCCCAGCGCTGCCGCCGTCGCCTGGTTATCATGACCGCTCGCCGCCAACCGTAGGATGGCGCGTTCACGATCGGTCAGGCGGCGCTGGCGGCGCGCCTGCGTCATGCCCAGGATCGCCGTCTGCGACAGGAAGGGACGTCCCTGGGCGACGGCGCGCACAGCATCGACCATATGCAGCGAGAAGTCGTCGCTTTTCACGACATAGCCGTGCGCTCCGGCGTCGATCAGCTCGTCGATCCAAACCGGATCATCATAGGCGGTGAAGATCAGAATCTTCATCTGAGGCGAGCGGGCGAGCGTCTCGCGGACGAAGCTCGCCGGGTCGAACGCCGCGCCGGCAAACGCCAGATCGAGGACCAGCACCTCCGGGGGGGACTGCTGAATCAACCGGGGCAGCATCGCAGGCTCCCCGGTCTCCCACAGGATAGTCACATCCAGCGCCCGCGTCAGTTCCTGCCGCAGTACCCTCAGGATGAGGGGGTGATCATCCGCCAAGCCGATTTGGATCGCCATCATGCCCGCATCATTTCGTTGCATCTGCCCGCGATTGTACCCCGGAAAAACGACAGAGGGGGAAGTCGCCGCGGCGACTTCCCCCTCTTCTTGGTGATGATCTCACCCTTGGAACACAAGGGCGAGGCTGTTCCTCTGGCTAGCCGCCCGCCCCACTGTCCGTCGGAAGCGGCGGCAGCGTATTCGTCGGAGTCCGTGTCGGCGAGGGCGTCGGCGTGTTGGTGCGCGACGGCGTCGGTGTTGGCGTCCGCGATGGCGTGTGCGTCGTCGTCGGCGTCCGCGACGGCGTGAACGTCTGCGTCGGCGTCCGCGATGGCGTCCGGGTCGGCGTGTTCGAAGGCGTGTTGGTGATCGTCGGCGTCCGCGACGGCGTCCGCGACGGCGTCCGCGTGATCGTCGGCGTCCGCGATGGCGTCCGCGTGATCGTCGGCGTCCGCGATGGCGTCCGAGTCGGCGTCCGTGATGGCGTCCGCGTGATCGTCGGCGTCCGCGATGGCGTCCGTGTGATCGTCGGCGTCCGCGATGGGGTCCGCGACGGCGTCCGTGTGATCGTCGGCGTCCGCGTGATCGTCGGCGTCCGCGTGATTGTCGGCGTCCGCGACGGCGTCCGCGACGGCGTCCGCGTGATCGTCGGTGTGATCGTCGGCGTCCGCGATGGCGTCCGCGACGGCGTCCGCGTGATCGTCGGTGTGTTGGTCGTCGTGCTGGTCGCCGTATTCGTCGGCGTCGGCTGGACCGTCGAAACATCCGTCACAACCGACGTCGGGCAGGAAGGCGCATCGATGTAGAAGACGCTGCCATCGAAGTCCTGCGGAAGCGATCCAAAATCGACCGCCACCGTATTGCCCGCGCCGCCGCTGAAGATGAAGAAGATAGATTCTGTCGCGCCCGGCGGGATGGTGATCACGCTGAGCCACGTCCCCTCAATCGGCGACACGCCCGAGGTGGCGGTGCCGCTGGTCGTGTCGGCGGCGGCATCCGGTCCCGCCCACATCTGCACGCTGCTGGAGTCGCCCGGCGCAGCACCAAGTCCCCAGACCTGCGCCAGCGTCATGGCGGGGGCGCGTGTATCGGCAGCGGACCATTCCAACCCAAAGCCGAGTATGGTCGCCGGGCTGAGTACCCGGTTGTTGGTGATGTCGAAGCGAACGATATCCAGGTTCTGGAAGATGACCGACGAGACACTGACCAGATCAGGCTCGCAGGCGGGGGTATTCGTCGCCGTCGGCGTCGGTCCAGGCGTGTTGGTTGGGACCGTCACGTTGAAGACGGTGGCGCAGTCGGTCGTCCCGTTCAGATCGTCGTAATAGAACGTCGTGCCGTTGAACCCAACCTGCGGCATCAAACTCGGATTCAGCGCCAGCGGAGCATTGGCGAACTGCACCAGGAAGGCGTTCGCCCCCGGCTGAATCAGCAGGTTCGCGCCCACCGCGAAGTCGTATTCGGGCGTCCCGGATATCGGCGTCGGCGTCCCAGAGCCAACCGTGACGATATAGCCCACATCGGTCGGCGATGGGTTATCGGACCCTGTCCAGACGACGGAACCCGGCGTCCCCAGGCGGAACAACTGAGTCGAGAGGTCAGGGTAGCCCGCAATCGAGGGCCAGACCAACTGCACACGACGGAGTTCGACGGAGTACGGCAGGCTGTTGGTCAGCGTGAAAGTGACCGTCCGGTTCACATAGTTGATGCTGCTGCCAACCGTCACGTTGCTGCACTGGAATACCGGCGTCTGCGAGGGCGTCCGCGAGGGCGTCACCGAGGCGGTTGTGGACGGCGACGGGGTATCTGTTGGCGTCGGCGAATGATCCGGCGTATCGGTATAGGTCGCCGTATCCGTCGGCGTCGCCGTGTTGACGCCCGGAGCCGTCGGCGTCTCATAGGAAGCATCAATCGGCTGAGGCGCGCGGAAGGCTTCGTTGACGGCGATGCGCCGCGCCTGAAGCGGGACAAACGGAGCCAAGCCCAGAGGCGTTACCAGCGGGTGGTTGAAGGTCACGACCACCGCGATGGTATCGCCTGCGCCGCCGGCATCCCAGAAGGACACGCCTTCATCAATCGAACCGCTGCCCTTGTAAGCGTTGTCGGTCCATCCGTCCGCTTCCAAATCGCCGCCCGCGCTGGGGTATTCGCGCAGCAAACAGACTGGTGCGCGAGGATCGGTATTCGTGCCAAAACCACCCTGGTTCAGGATGGGCGGGAAGCGGAAGCGCTGCGCATAACCCCCCGCCGATGGCTCGTTCGGCTGGCGAAGTTTCGGTCGACTGCTGCAAACCATCACATCGAACCAGCCCGGTTCGTCGGAGAAGCGCTGCCGATAGTATTGGGGCGGCGTCAGGGCATCGCTGTCGTGATCGCCGGGAAGCGGGCGATACCAGGGATAGAACCAGGGGAGATTCGCGAAGTCGGGATAGCTGGCGTCGAGCGTCCCCGGAACACCCACCGGCGGCAGGGGCAGCTGCTGCGGTCCAAGCGCCAAACCGGCTGCGCCGATGCGCGCTTCATCATAGATGGAAAGGATGCGTGCCAGGTCTTTGCGGCGGTTCTGATCTTCGGTGTCGCCGGGGTCGCAGTCATCGCCGCCGTAATAGGAAGCGTACAGGCTTTCGACGCCGCCCACGAAGACTTCGATGGCGCGCGCTCCGGTATAGGGAGTCAGCGTCGTCGCTGTGCCGCGCTGCGCCAGATCGACCACCTCGTCGCCGGTATTCTTGGCGCAGGGGACGATGGAATTCAGGTCGCCCGTGTATGCTACATCAGTCTGGTCATACAGGCGAAGATCGAGCTGATATTTCTCTTCGTCGTACTGGCCGGTCGCAGCCAGGCGCGCCGCCGCGCGCGCCGAGTTCTGGAGCGTCACCCAGGCTTGAAAGATGCGCCCGAACTCGATCACGCCGAACAGCAAGATCAGCAGTATCGGCAGAGTGAGCGCAAACTCGACCAGAGTTTGCCCCCTTCGACGTGTGCGTACCTCAATGACTTGTTCTGCCATAGCTCCCCCGGCGCTAGACTAAACCCGCTGACGCAGCCCGATTGCAGCGCGGCGTCATCCTGACAGCCTCGTAAACATCCTCGAAGCGATTTCATGGAACACTTCGGCAAGCTCAGCGCCGCCTGAAGCGTTGAAGTAATTGCCGCAGTCCTGCTGCGGCGCGACCGGCTGGAACGTGCCGCCCGGATTCGCCGGGCTTACCGGCGTCGTCTCTTCGCAGGCGCCACGCGCGCCCCAGTCGGGCGGCGCATTGCCGATTCTGCCGCTGATCTGTGCCTGCCAGTAATCGGCGTCAATCTGGAAGTTATCGCCGACATCGGCGATGTAGCGCAGCAGCTCTTCGCCCAGATAATCCTGGCGAAGCTTCTCCTGATGCGTTCGATTTCCGCGAGGGTCAGAACCGCGCATACAGGCAACATCTCCACCACAACTGATCTCGGTACCGGCATCAAAATTGAGACCGAAGCCGATGGTGAAGATCGTCGGCAGAAGCTGATCCGAAAGGCGCGATGTCCCCGCATCATCGACGACCGCGCCGGGGAGATCGGACAGCCCGATCCAGTCCGCCCAGTCGCGGGCGTAGTCGTCCACGTCGTAAAACTGATAGCAGTTCAGCGGATAGTCATCCATGCGCAGCAGCGCCGGATTCACCGCCGTCGTGCCGCACTGCGTGCGGGTAGATGGCTCCAGGTCCATGCAGTAAGGCGGAACGGTGTCGATCAGCAGTTCGCCATTGACGGCATCAGAGCCATAAGGACACACGCCATAAACGCCGTATGCTTCGTTCGGCAGCGGATAATCGCCTGGCGTGTTCAATGGGCTGTTGTTGCCCAAGGCGTTGAGCGGGTTGTTGTAGAAATTGCCGCTCACTTCGACCAGATTGTAGGGCTGCGGTTCAGACAATCCGGCGTAGTCGCCAGTGCGGGTGACCGGGTCGCTCGCGCCTGCCGCACCGTCGCTCAGCAGCACCATGACCCAGACTGCGCCTTCACGGCGGGCGGTGGCATAGAGCGCATCCGCACCGGCGCGCAGCGCTCCGCCGATATTCGTCCCTCGGCAGGAACCGCGAAACTCATAGCTGACGGACGGCTTGCTGGTAGAACCGGTGTACCAGTGCGGAACCGAGTGAATGTCCGTCAGGAGCATCTGCTCGTAGGGACGCGCCGAACCATCGGGCAGTGTATCGTGCAGCGTCCAGAAGTTCCAAAGATTTGCCGAGTCGAATGGACACGCGCCGCGCACCGGATTGTCTTTCAGATTGCCGATGAGCGTACCGTCGAGTCCATCATAGGTCTTGGGTGTGCCGTAATCGAGCAGGCTGTCCCACTGTCCGTCGTTGTCGGCGTCGTAGTAGGTGGAGTCTTCGGCGCGCACGCCAACCATCGCGTTGAGGGTGTTGTTCGCCCCGCGGCGCAGCAGCGTCGTGCCATCCGTATCGAACAGGTCGAATTCCGTCTCGATCATCGCCGACTGCAACCCATTGCCGTCCGGGTCGATGATGGTGGCAAAGCGGTCGAAGGTGACGAACGCCACACGATCGCCGCGCAGGAAATCGAGGCGCGCCAGAAACTCCTCGGCGGCATCGCGCGCTTCGCGGAAGGGCTGGCAGACCAGATCATCGAAGTTGAAATCGCCATCAGGGTCGTTACAGCAGCCGAAATAGTCGTACTGCGGGACAAAGCCGACAAAATTTCGCGCCACCGCAGGATCGTCACTGCTGCCGCCGATATTCAGGAACTGCTCGGAGTACCCCGTCCCAAAATAGCCGTAATACTCGCTACGCAGCCAATCTGGAACAGGGGAGCGCCCAAAGACGGAATTCGGATAAGCCCGAACGCGGCAGAAGGTGCGCGGCTCTTCACGCGCTTCGGGGGAACCCGCCGCACCCGTGTATGCCTGCCATGTTCCTGGAGTCGCCCCTGGTTCGAATTTGACAAGCGAGTCATAGAAGTTGTAGGCAGGGGATGCTGGGTCGGTCGGATCAATCGCAGTGTCAATCAGCGGGTTGAGCGCCACCTGACCATTGTTGAGGATGATGTCCCAAGGGTTCGTCCTATCGGGGTCACCCGAAGGGAGTAAGTTGCCATACGGATCAACGTTACCACCGAAGTCATAGCCCTTGATGTAGGGCGGCATGTAGCGCACGCCCAGTCTGTCTCGACCGGCGTCACCCGTGTATTCCGGGATCATGTCCCAGTCATCGTAGGTCGTTTCATTGAGCATGGACTCCGAAACGTCGAAGACCAGGACGACATCAATGACGGCGGTCTGCGACAGCGCCGACTCAGTCAGGGTGATCGTGTCGTAGCCCAGCAGCCGCATGAAGATGGTCGGCGCTTCGATCTGCGCCGTCACACGCACGACTTTCAATTCATCTTCGGTGCACAATTCGCGATAGCGCCGCACATCGTCCTGGTTCGCGGCGAGGTTGGGCGTCCCGTCAGAATTGAACAGCGCCGTCCCGTCCCGGTCCAATGGCGCCTCGGTCACCGCATCGCGCGGGACCTGCTGGAAGCGGCAGGTCTCGACCAGCACGTCGGTCGGGCTTAAGCCGTACAGCTCGATGAACTCGCGCGCGGCAAGGCTGAGCTGGGCGACGCTTTGCGCTTCATCCTGGGCGATTCCATCGGTGGGAGTCTCATCGATGACGCGCCGCATCTGCCCCGCAGCCGCAACCGACGCCGCGTCGACCGCGCGCCGCATCGTGCTGTAGCGGATGAACAGCAGCGATACGTCGGTGACGATGCCGACAAAACCAAGCAGCCCGATAAACCCAATCGCCAGCACAACGAGCGCCTGACCGGTCTGCCCTCTTCGGACAAAGTGCCTGGTTATCGCTGACAGAAAACGCTTCATCATATCGATGCCCACTCAACTCGACTGGATTACGGGTCAGGGAAAACGATGAACGGCTCGACCGCGGGAAGCGGGAACGCCGCCCACACGTAGATGATCATCTTGCCTTCATCGTTGCCCACCGCAGTGAAGACGGGCGACAGCACCGGAATCTTCAACAGCATCTCGTGTTCCCAATACATTTCGACCAGCGAGATGCCCTGCCCCGGTATCATCGTGCGTGCGTCGTTATCGAGAATTTCGTAGTTCGGAAGATTAACCAGGTCCTCGATCCGGCGCATCGTCCATTCCGAACCGACGCAGGCGGTATCAGGAATCTTATGGTTTCCGAACAGCGAAAAACCGACCTGCTTCTCGGCAGCAGCGACGGTTCCGGCAGGGGCGTCGAAATCACCCGGATCGCCGTGTTCCGTGAAATCGTTGGAGCTATCCAGCACCAGCGTGGCTTCCCGCTGATCCCACTGATTGTTATCGTTGAAATCGAACGGATCGCGCGATTCACGCGGCACAACCGCATAAACACCGGGGGAAGTTTCGGCGACATCACATTCATTAGTCTCTGCCGGATAGCGTCCCACCACGACCAACTGAGGGACATCGCCGGCAACCGGACGATCCACAGGGAGCCACCCGCTGAACGTACGCGGGTCAACGTTTTCCACCGCGTAGCCGGTCACGATGATGTCATCGATATCGTTGTCCTCATCGAGCGACAGCGGCTCCAAAGAGATCAGCATGGTGCAGATCACTTCATTATAGAAGAGACGGTCCACCGAAGTGGTGTCACACGCGCCAGTTCCGGCTGCCGCATCGACGGCATTCCAGCGATACCGCTCGCGATAGGTGTCTTTCGATTTCGGCGGTATTTCCAGCAGCAGCGCATCTTCAGCGGCGGTGTACGCCATCTGGTAAGGCGCATCCAGCTTGCTCCAGGGGACGAAGCTGAATTCCCGGAACCAGGCATCAGCGATCGGCGACTGCTGATCAACCAGGGCGGTACCGCGCCGCGCCCCGGCACGGGTCACATCCAGGATGGACAGGTAGTTATTGGCGAACCAGCCGATTTCGACCAGCCCGGCGAGCAGAATGATCAGCAGCGGAGTGACGAGCGCCAGCTCGACCATGCTCTGACCCGCCTGCCGTTGACCATACTCGGCGGATGTGCCATCGAGGACCTGTAGGAGTTTCTTCAGGATCGCGCGCATCACCAGTTCGCTCGTCTTGTGGAGATAAGATGGGGAGCCCTAGGACTTCCCGCAGTCTCATCATACCACAGGCATCTCTGGCTTTGAGTCGTGCTTCTGTGCAGAAGTTGATAGAGAATTGTGTGTGACTGAGGTCAGGCTTCGTCGTCTACCAGCACGCGCGCCTTGACAACATAGCCCCTGCCGTGTCGGGACTGTATGACTGCCGGACGTTCCGGGTCATCCTCGATCTTGCGGCGAAGGTTGTGAATGTGATTGCGCACCAGCGCCGCATCGCCGACGCCTTTGGGGTACTGCCAAACGCCGGCAAGCAGGTCTTCCGTCGAATGCAGTTTGTGCGGGGCGCTGCACATATACTTCAGAAGGTCGAACTCGACGCGGGTCAGGGTGAGTTCTCGGCTCTCCATGAAAGCGCGGAACTGCGTGGGGACGATGCGCAGGATCGGAACATTTTCTTCACCGTAGAGCGCGGACCGGCGGATGTGCGCGCGGACCCGGGCGATCAGTTCGCGCGGGACGAACGGCTTACGAATGAAATCGTCACCGCCAGAATTGAGCGCATCCACCACGTTGTTGGAGGACGTATTCCCCGTCAGGAAGATGATCGGCGTGTTGGAAGTCTGCGGATGCGCTCGCAGTTTCCGGCACAGCGTGATGCCGTCCATCTCTGGCATCATGGCGTCGATTACGAAAAGATCAGGCGTCTGGTCAGAGGTCTGCTCAAGCGCATCAAACCCCGAAGAGGCACGCTTTACCGTGAATCCCTCGCGGCGCAGCACAAGCTCCACCATATCCAACATCTGAATATCATCATCGACAATCATGATTTCGTACATTGCGCTACCCGACTTCGTAGTTCGAACTTATATGAAGTATAGCCGGTCCAGTACAACTGGAGCATGGCACTGCCGTGAATAATTCATGAAATGCACGGCTCCGAAGTGCTTTCAGGTCGAAATCATGTAGCCAACCCCGTGAATAGTGCGAATGTAGCGGCGCTGCGCGCTGCGCTCCAGTTTAGCCCGCAGATTGCGCACGTGCGCGCGCACCAAATCGGGGTCGCCCGTGTTCGGGGGATATTCCCACACTGCCTGAAGCAGGTGCGAAGGCGACAACGCCTGGTTCGGATGTTCCATCAGATAACGCAGCAGACGATGTTCGGTCGAAGTGAGCTGGATGGTCTCATCCTCGACATACACGCGATAGGTATCGGAATCCAGCCGCAGTCCGTCCATCTCCAGCACCATGTCCGAACGCTTGTCGCGCGTTCCCCGGCGCAGCACTGCGCTGATGCGGGCGCGGAGTTCAGGCAGCTCAAAGGGCTTGATGATATAGTCATCCGCGCCTGCTTCCAGCCCGGTCACGATGTCCTCAGTACTGCCGCGCGCCGTCAGAAACAGGATCGGAAGCGCCATAAAGCGGGCATCGCGCCGCAGCCTTCGACAAAGCGTCACGCCGTCCATCTCAGGCATGATCACATCGAGGATCATCAGGTCGGGAATAGCGCGCTGCAAGATCTCGAGAGCGATTGCGGCTGAACTCGCCAAGCTCACCTCGTGGTTCTCATGACGCAGCACACGCCCAAGCGTATCCAGCACTTCGTTGTCGTCGTCAACTGCGAGAATATGCGCCATCAGTTCTGTTCCTTCCAATGGTGCCGCACGTGCGCGCTCATCCGCTGGTCGGCAGGTTCACGGTGAAGACCGCCCCACCGCCGCCGGCTGTTGTAACGCCGATCTCACCGCCCACCCGCGTCACGACCTGTCGACAAATATAGAGTCCCAGTCCGGTCCCTTGCCCATGCGGCTTGGTGGTGAAAAAGGGTTCAAAGATAGTCTCCTGCATCTCATCGGGAATTCCTGGACCATTGTCGCTCACTTCTATCGTAACGCTGTTATGCGCCCGATCAACCATTACGGCGACTTCCACCCTGGGCTGCTGCCGCCCTACCAGTACATCGTGCGCATTGATCAACAAATTCAACCACACGTCGTCCAGTTCACCCTGCGGCGCAAGGACCGGCGGGACCGGCGCATCGGGCAGGTTCAGGACGAGCTGGATGGCGGATTTCTGAAAATACGAAAGGACCAGTGTGACCGTATCCTGTAGGGAAGCGACGATATCGACCGGAATACGCGGCGCATTTCCCGAATCTGGACGCGCGCTCGACAGCAGGCGGCGCACCACCCCGGTTGCCCGCTTTCCGGCGCGGACGATAGCGCTCACCGACTCGTATGCGCTGCTGCCCGGCTCCTGTTTGTCCAGCAGCAGTTCACCATCCAGGACGATGGTGGTCAGCGGATTGTTGATCTGGTGCGCCACCGCCGCCGCCAGCTCGCCCATCGCCGAAAGGCGCGCCGTCTGGACCAGCTTCGCTTGCGCCGCCTTGAGTTCGTGCAGGCTTTGTTCCAGATCTTCGACGAGCTGGGCATTGTCGATTGCCGTCCCCGCTTGACCAACTACTGCCTTGGCAAGATCGATCTCGCGTTTGGTGAACACACGCGGACGCAGGTTGTCCACCATGACGGCAAGCCCCTGAAGCTGCCCACGCACCTTGACCGGCAAACCCAGCACCGCAAAGCCATAGGTCGCCTTGAGAATCGCCTGAACGGTGGGCGTCAGTTCGCCATCCTCGATGGAATAATTGAACGAGAAATTGTCCTGGAAAGGCACGGTCATACCTGCTGAGCCAGCCTCTTCTCCATTCCACACCATCCCGCCGTAAGCATAACGAATGCGCAGTCCAGACCCTTCCTGATTCGTCACGCCAAACTCAATACGTTCTGCTTCCAGAAGCACGCGCAGATCGCCCAGGATGTTGAAGGCGTTGGTGCCGGTGCGTTCGCCGCTTCCGCCGATCAGCGTTTGGGAGCATTCATCCAGCGCACGCTGGGCGCGCTGCAAGCGCGCGCGGGTCAGCTTCGTCTCCGGTTCCTTCGCGCGATAAGCGATCAGCGCGCCAAACATGGTGTCGCCATACGCGACCGGCAGCAGCAGCGCATAGCCCGCGCCCACCCTCCGCAAGAACTGCACCTGAACCGGATCGAGTCGCTGGTCGCGGACCAGTTCGGTCACGCCATAGCGCTTCAAGCCTTCAGAGTCCCGCCTGCTCAGCGCAATAGTCTGTTCAGCGCCCGACCGCCAGCGTGCCTGAACGAATGTCGCCCGGCAGCGAAACATCTGGCGATCTGTCCCAACTTCGTAGATCTGGGCGCAGTGGACATTGAGGATTCGCCCTAAATGTTCACAGGCAGCGATCAAGGTTCGGTCCAGCGAGAGCGAGGCGTTGACCGACTGACTGGCATCCACCAGCCCTTTCAGCTCATTCGTCCGCCGAACGCTCTCTCCGTGAATACGCGCGTTGTTGATGGCGATGGCAGCATACGAAGCCAGGTTGACCAGCAGCTCAAGATGGCGCTGGCTGAACGGCGTCGCTTTTTCGCGGTTCATCACCCCCAACACGCCCAGCGTCACCCCATTGAGCAGGATCGGCACATAGAGCAGCGCATTGGCGAAATATTCCGTCTTGATCTTCTGCGGACCCTGCGAACTGACCAGGACAGGCTGCCCGCTTGTGAAGACATTGCCTGCCAGCGAGTCCTGCGTCCTGATGCGAAAGTTTTCGGCAGCCTTGGCGTCGATCCCGATCTTGGCGCGCAGATAAAGCTGCTCGGAATTCTCATCCGGCAGGAGGATCATGCCCTCCTCGGCATTGGTCAGCCGGCGGGCTGCTTCGACCACACGATTGAGTACCTCGCTCAAATCCAGCACTTCGGTGAGCGACCGGCTGAGCGAAAACAGCGTCTTGATTTCGTCATCATGCCAGTGACCTGAAGGCGGCGGCTCGTCCGCCAGAGCAGGAGACGGGTCGACGAAAGGAAAGGTGCTGGGTTCGTAATGCGGGATGCGCAGCGCCGACATCAACGTCTGCCGCAGGGTGGCTTCATCCAGCCCAGTCAGCGGAACGTCGGAAAATGCCGACGAGGTCGTCTCGCCATCGCCATAGACCAGCAGCGGCGGACGGGAACGGAGACGAGAGAGGATGGCAGCGCTGGATTCACCGGTCTCTGGTTGAGTCAGGCGTAGATCGATGATCGCCACAGAGAACGCCTCGTTATGCAGGTAGTACGCAGCATCGCGATGAGAATAACTGGCGACGACCGAGAAGCCGCGCCCATCCACACCGCTGGCGATCTGTTGGATGAATTCAAGGTCGCCGCTGGCGACCAGCACTCTGCGCACAACCATAGTCAGGAACCATCAATAGATGTTCGCTTCGACAACCTCGCTCAGCGGCGGCTCAAGCGAGCAATGCGACGCTCCAGATCATCATCGACCGCCTCAGATGAGTCTCGCCCTGCTGAAGTATCCATTCGCGCCTCAACGGCGCTGGAATACTGTTCAATCGTCGTGCGCATTTCTTCCAATACCTGATCCAGTGAAGGGGGTTCCGCCGCAGAGACAGCTTCCTCTCGGCTGTACACAGCATCTCCAACCGAAGAAGACGACGTGACCGATTCAAGCAGGTTCACGCTGTCCAGCAGCGCCCGCGCCGCACGCTGGTGTTCCGCTAAATCGGCTTCAATCATCGTCATTCGGCGCTGCGTCCGCTGCATCGCCTCGACAGAACGCCGCGCCGTATCTTTGTGCCCCTGACTCAGCGCTGCATCCGCTTCGCGATCATGTTGTTCGGCTTCGCGGCGCAGCGCTTCGATTTGTGCTTTAAGAGTTTCCTCGTGGGCAAATGCATCATCAAGCCGGCGGCGCAGACCGGCGACATCACCGGCGACATCTGGGTCACGGCGGGAACCTGCAGCGCGCCCAGGCTGGTCGCCGGAAGCAATGCTGCGCATACGGGCACGCAGGAGTACATTGATCTTGCCGAGTAAATCGTCCATGACCCGGATTATACAATTTTTATATTGGCGGGCAAAATAGCTGGCGGTGAAGCGCTGGAGCGTTCAGGGACAGTTCCCGGAAAAGGTCAGCGCATAGATGCTCATATTGCTGCCGCCCGCGCGCTGCGCCGCCTCGCCGCCCGTCGTGAACACGCGGCACAGGCGCGGATCGCTGAGATCTTCGCCGGGAACCTGGTTATCCAACGCCATCAGATAGCGTCCCCCGCGCGCCTCGATAAGCGACCACATCCCTTCCGGATCGAACAGCAGCGGGATAACTTCCGGGTTCACCAGCCCGGCGATGTCTATCAACGGGCGCGGAGCGAAATAGCCCACCGCGCCGATGTCGTGTACGATCAGCAGGTCTTCCGGCGGGATGTTCGCCTTCAGCCATAGGGCGGAAGCGACCATCTCCTGATCGACAATCGCCACATCCTGCCGATAGGCGCTCAGACCCAGTCCCAGCGCAAAAGTGACAGTGACCACGACGGCTACAGCCGCCAGCGTTCGCGTCAGAACACGACCTAACATGCTCCGCCGCCCCTGGCGCAGCAGCCAGACAATGCCGACGACACCACACAGGATCGCCGAAGGAAGCGCAGGGATGAGATAGCGCCCGTGCTGGATGTTCAGGGGCAGCGCCGCCGCGTAAAGCCCGATCAGCAGGATTGACCAAAGCAGAGGGGCAGCCAGCAGAATGGGCTTCCGTTCGCGAACCAGCCAGACGGCATAGGCTGCCATCCCAGGTAGCAGCACGATCTGCACACCGGCGGCGAGCGGTTCCAGCAAGTAAGCGAGCCGCCAGAGGTAGTTCTCAAAAAAGAGCGGTGTCGCATCGGCAGCCTTCGCCGCCGCCGTATTGGGCAGCAGCCCTCCGGTGACCTGAAGATTGTAGATCAGATAAGGGGCAAGCATGAGTACATAGACGGTAACTGCCGATGCGCCATAGAGGACGAGTCGAGACCAGGATCGTCCTGGTCGGGCAGCGACAAGCATCAAGCCGAGCAGCCCGGTCAACAGGATTCCTTCGGCGCGAGTGAGTGTGGTCAGCGCGGAGACCCCGCCGAACAGCGCACCGCGAAGTATGAAGGAACGCCCACCCGCATTTCGCGGGTCAAGCTCGCGCCACGCCAGCCAGATCGACAGCATGACAAACATGGCAAAGATCGGCGTCTCCATCCCCGACACCGCCGCCCAGATCAAATGCCATGCCGCAGTGATTGTCAACCCTGCTGCCGGACGCGCCACCCCGCTGGAAGGTGCGATCCGCCCTGCCAGCGCTGCGCCCAGAAGTCCAGTCAACGCCAGCGCCGCGATGCCCATACCATGAGTCCACATCTGGTACGGAATACCCAGGCGATACCCCACCGCCAGGATGATCGTATACAGCGGAGAACTCGACGCCGCGCTCGGCTGCCCGGGCACGAACGACCACTCGCCATACTCTACCAGGTTGCGCGCATAGGTCTGATGAATCCAACTGTCATCCAGCGGAAAATTACCGCCCGCTGTCGCCAGGTAAAGGAGCGTCAGCAGGATCGTCAGGATGGGGATCAGCATAATGGCGCGATCCAGCCCAGCAATCGAAGGACGGGGTTCAGTCGTGATCGATGACATACAGCCTCGCCGGTTCAAACTCAAGTTGATGCAGTTCAGCAGGCGGCGCATCAAGGATCGAAAACAACCCAGCCGGTATCGCCGCCGGATCCTCTTTGAGCAGCAGATAGTCGATGTCATAGCGCCGTGCCACCGCCAGCAGATCATCAGGCGTGCCGTTCGGCAGCGTCGCCCCACCAAAGCCGGTGTAGTAGTACAGCGCCGGGGGATCATCGAACAGGACGCGCGCCCCTTCCGGCAGCATATCCTTCAGGGCAGCATAGAGCGGCGGCGTAGTGATCGGTCCAACGCGACCGCTGACCGTATAGAACACCGTCAGACCCGCCGCGAGCATCAGCGCCGCACCGCTGAAGACCGCTTTTGCGCCGCTGGGCTTCCATCGCCGCCTGCGCCGTGCCGCCCATTCTACCGCGCGATCCATCCCGATCAGCGCCAGCACACTCCAGAAGGGGATGAGCGCCGCCGCCGAATGAAATAACCCGCCTCGGTAGCCAGGAAACGGGAAGATGAAGGTCATCGCCAGGTGCATCCCCAGTGCATAAAGCGCAAATGGATGCAGCAGGCGGTCACGCCGGCGCGTCCAGAGTCCGATCACCATGAACGGCAGCAGCACGATCATGCCTTCGACAGCCACCACGGTAGCGAAGTTGTTGACCAGCGCCTCATGCCGCGTTTCGATCAGCGCCGCCCCCCCATCGGCGAAGAACGTCTCGGCGCTGAACCGGGACGGAAAGGCGAAGATGTCATTGTATTCGCGAAACCAGATCGCCTGTGTACCGCCAAGAGGCAGCGGAGACCCAATGGCTTGGAGGTTGCGCAGAAAGTACGGAGACATCACCAACAGGTAAGCGGCGACCATCACGACAGCATAGGCAGCACGTCGAGGCAGCGCTGCGCGAGCGCGCAGCGCGAAGAACCCGGAGACGGGCAGCAGCAGCAGACCATCCGCCCGCGTCAAATGAGCGCACGCCGCCAGCCCTCCGGCGACAGCCCACCACAGCCAGCGCGGCTTCGCCGCCGCCAAGCCGGATACGACGAGACAGGCGCTCCCGAACAGGGCGTATGGGGCGAAGGTATCGACAGCACCCCAATAGCGCGCGAAGAACGGCGAGAGAAGTGTCAGCAGTCCACCGCCCCAGGCGGCGCGGTCGCTGTCCCCCAGCCTTCTGCCCAGCCCATAGCCGATGCAGGCAGTCAACCAAAGCGCCAGAGCCAGAGGAACCTGCGCCGCGCGATAGCTGCCGGGCGCATTCAGCCCCACCATTCCCAGCGCCGAAAGAACCGAGGTCATCGGCATCCAGTAGAGATGGGAAGGCATGGGCAGCGACTCCGCCGCGCCCAGGTAGGTCCAGACATAGGCATCCGTCATGCCCTGCCCCGTCACCAGGCGATGGGCGGCATTAAAATGATAGAAGGCGTCCGTGTAGCTGGGCGCAGCGACGACGCCAAAGACCAGTCCGGCAGCGGCGATCAGCGCGATCAGCGCGAAGAGGCTATGCTGCACCTGCCGGGTCATCATCACACTTCACCCCGCCCGAACATCGACGCCAGGGCGGCGCAGATCACGATAGAGCGCCACGCAAAAGCCGACCAGGATCGTCGTGCGCGCCAGGATCAGGATGACATACGGCATCGTCAGCGCACCACTGATCACCCCGCCGGTGTCGCCAGTCCGCATGAACAGAAACGGATATTCTACGAAGGCTGTCACGCTCAGCAGTACCAGCGCCAGGATTCCGCTGCGATTGGGCATCGTCAGCAGCAGAAGCGGGACGATCTGCGCCATCCACTGCGGACTCCACCCCTGCGCCTGAAGGAAGAAGACGAGCAGCGTCAGCGCGGTGAACGTCACCAACCCGCGATCATCCCGCCGGCGGGTGGTCAGGAAGATCGCCGCGCCAATCGCCAGCGCTGTCGCGGTTCGAACGATACCCGGAATAACTGCCGGTCTTCCGACCAACCGCGCGGCTGCGTCCGGGTCCAGACGCTCCTGGGCGGGACCGAAATTGCCGGTCGTCATGTTGCCATCGATCAGCGCCCAAACCGTCTGGTATGACGACTTGCTGAACTGCGCAGTCAGGGATGGCAGCGTCATGGCGGCGTTCTGCGCCAGGAGCAGCGCATAGACCAGGGCGAAACCGCCGAGTACCCTGACCGTATAGCGGACAGATGTGCGGGTTGGGCGACAACGCCACACTGCTCCGAGTACCAGCGCCGGCGTGAACTTGACGAGCGCGCCGACCCAGGCGGCAAGCGCGGCGCGCTTTTCCTGCCGATCCACCAGTGCCGCCAGCGCCCACAGCAGGAAAAAAGCGACCATCGGTTCAAAATTCCACCAGATCATGACCGCCGGGGCAATCAGCAGCGCATACAACCACGCCAGCGCCATTCCGGCATCCGGGCTGTACAAACGGCTGCCAATCCGCCGCACCATGAGCAGATTGCCAACGTCGAAAACGAGCATCAGAAAGCCGAACGTCATGGCGAAAGAGGTGTAGTCGCGCCCGAACAGCTGAAACAGGGTGACATTCAGGTACGACGGAATCGGCGGGAATTCGCTCCACCAGTCCCGAAAAGGCAGCAGTCCTTCTCTGGAAAGCGCGCCGAGCTGGTAGTAGGTGAAGAAATCGCCGCCGGCGGTCACTCCACGTTCGCCACCCGCTTGAAAAAGCGGCGTGTAGACGACGACCATAAGCAGGCGAAAGGCGATGAACAGCAGCACCAGGAGCCGCAGATCGAGGAAGATCTGCGCGGCGCGAATGCCGATGTCGTATTTCGAGCGCTGCGCCATCTCATGACTCCCGCGTGAAGACCGATGCAAAATCGTCGGCATAGGCTGCGCGCCAGCCCGGTTCTTCGCGTAAACGGCGCGCCAGCCCGCTTTCTGTCTCGATCAGCACCAGCCGGATACCCGCCTCATCGATCCATTCGCGCCAGGAATCTCCGGCGGTGGCTATCGTCAGATAGCGGCTCAGGATTTCGTCGCCGTACAGGTCAGTCCGCCCATCAACATAGACCGGGTAATCGCGCAGCGCATAGACGAGGTATCCCCCCCAGTTGTAACTGTTGAACAGCGGACCGGGTGGAGTCGTCGCCTGGATGTACTCGACCGCCTCCAACGGCAGCGACAGGCGCATCGCCTCATCGACCATTCGCGGCAGGACCACCGACGCCGTCTTCACCAGCGCAGCGAAGGCGATCACGATGATCAGCGCGGTGTTGAGCGCCGCCATGCGGGGCGTCACGCGGCGGACCGGTTTCAGGCTCCAGCCTCGTTCTTCAAGAAAGTCATTCAGATAGAAGGTCAGGATCGGCGTCGCAGCGACAGCAAAGACCGCAATGTTGCGCCCCGCCAGCAGACCCATGAACGCCGTCCCGCCGACGAGGAAGAACTCCGTCCAGTCCATGCGCCGCCGGCTGATCCCCGCTGCGCCGAGTACAGCAAGCAGGAGGAAGATAAAGGGCCAGGTCTCGCGCCCCTGGAAGTTCGGCGAGTTCCACTCCTGTATGAAGCTGCGCAGCGCCCCGATGCCTATGGTCTGGAAAGGAACTGAAAGGATATCCAGACCATAGGGGTTGATAACCAGCGCCGCTGCCGAGACCACGCCGATCAGCAGCAGCCTGCCAATACCCTTCCAGGGGATGCGAGACGCGGAGGGATTGAGGAGGCGACCGAGGATCTCGCCGCCGACCACCGCCGTCAGAAAGATGATACCGATGGCAAAACCGGCATGAAGGTTCCCCCACAGCGCCATGAGCGGCGGATAGAGCCAGAGCCGATCGACATTGCGATATTTATAGAGAAACAGGAGATAAAGCGCAGCAGCGCTCAGAAAGAACGAGAGCATCTGCGGACGCGGCGACCAGAAGACTGCCGCCGCCGCCGCGCCCAGGATGATCGCGAAGGCGCGCAGGTAAGCGCTGCCCTGGCACATCAGAAAGATGAGGATCATGCCGGCGGTCGCCAGCCCCGCCATATAGACGACCAGCCCGGTCATGCCGCCGATCTGCCAGAAGGCGTAAAGGACGATCTGCGCCCCCCAACTGTGGTTGATCCAGGGTTCACCAGCGCGCGTGTGCGAGAACGAGTCGGCGTGGATCATCCCCTCGGTGAGGGTGGTCTCACCGCTGCGCAGATGCCACCAGGTGTCGGTATCGACCGGCACGCGCGCCGCCAACGCAAACACCAACAGGAACAGGATGACGACCGAAGTCCGCTCGATGGTTAGACGACGCAGCATACGCTATACCCCACTGAGCGAAGCGATCTTGCGAACGGTGCGAAGCATGATATTCACGTCAAGCAGCAGCGACTGATGGCGAATATAGTACAGGTCATATTGCAGTTTCACCATCGCATCCACATCGTTTGATCCGTAGTCATATCGCACCTGCGCCCATCCGGTCAGCCCAGGGCGCACGATCAGCCGGGTGCGATAAAACGGAATCTGCTCGGTGAGACGGCTGATGTGTTCTGGTCGTTCCGGGCGCGGACCCACGATGCTCATGTCTCCGCGCAGCACGTTGAGGAGCTGCGGCACTTCGTCAAGCCGGCTCTTGCGCATGAACCGACCGAAGCGCGTGACACGCTTGTCGTCTTTGCTGCTGAAGACGGGTCCGCTGATGGCTTCGGCGTCGTGGATCATCGAGCGAAGCTTGTAGACCGTGAACAATCGCCCATGCCGACCCACGCGCTTCTGCGTATAGAAGACCGGACCGCGCGAGTCCAACCGCTGAATGAGCGCCACCAGAGGAAAAATCAGCACAAACATCAACAGCCCGATGAGCGCCAGGATGACATCGATCAGGCGCTTCAGGGGCGGATACGGATCCAGGATGCCATCGGAATTTCTGATCGACAGGAATATCACCGCCCAGTCGCTGCTGATGTGATGGATCGGAACCCGTCCGGTGATGCGCTCGTATTCCAGCGCCATCGGCACAATGGAAATCCCCGCTTCGTAAGCGTCCATCACGCCCTGAAACGCCTCCGCGTCCAGGCGTGAAGTCTCGGTCACGATCAGCAGGCTGATCCGATCTCGGCGTACGAAGTTCATCACATCCGCGCCAGAGCCGAGTACAGGCACACCGGTGATCAGCGAGCCAACCTGATTGTTGCTGCCGATGATGCCGCGCACATCGTATTCGCTCAGCGCCTCCGAACGGATGGTGTTGATGATCACCTCGGCAGAGTCATCCGCTCCGACGATCAGCGTTCGGCGTTGGTCGCTCGCCCAGCCGACCAGGAACGGTCGGTTGAAGCGCCACAGCCCGATCAGGATCAGCGAAGCGATGCCGTAATAGAGGACGAAAAGACGGGGCAGCATGCCGACCGGGGCAAGAAAGAAGACGATGATATAGACGACCCACGTCTGCAGGGTGATGACGATAAGCCGCTGGAAGGTCCGCGACCGGCTGGCGGCTATCTGGAGTTCAAAAAAGTCGTTGGCGCTCGCCAGCAGCAGCCAGATCACCGACAGCACCACGAACCACCCGCTGCGCGGCAGGATGAATTCCGCGCTGAACGGGTCCCCAGACACCCGCGTCCAGATGCGCATAGCGATGATCACCGAGATGAAAACAGCCGCCAGATCACCCAGCGCCAGCAGCAGGCGGCGTTCTGAAATTGGCAGTTGTGGACGCCGACGCGGCAGAGGAGAAAAGAACATCAGCGCCTCCTTTCGACCACGCCAAGCCGGAACAGCAGCAGCAGCCCTACCAGCGAGAGGGTGCTGATCAGCGCACCAGGCTGGAGCCATTCCGGCTGATAATCAAAATGCACCAGGCTGGCTCCGGCTTGAACCTGAACCGCCCGAAAGGCGAGGTTGGCGCGATAGATGACCGCGTCCCGGTCGTTCACGGTCGCCGTCCAGCCAGGATAATTGGTATCTGCCAACACCAGCCAGGCGTCATGGTCAGTCTCGACAGCGATCTCAACCACGTTGCCGTCATCGCGGAAAATGCGCACGTTTCCATTGAACGGCGCGGGTTCGGCGCATCCAGCATCTCCCAGGAAGTGGACCTGTTCGAAGGCGTCCCAAGCGGGGTCAACGAGGGCGCTGCGCAGTTCGCCCTCGCTGGCGTGCCAACATGCCGCCCTCACCAACCAGGCGCGCGGCGAGTCTCCAGCGATATTCATTAGACCGTCGGCGTCGATGACGGCGCCAATACCCGCCGCCCTCAGCAGTCCATCCGTCGGGGCGGCGTCCAATAGATCGCTGTAGTCCTGATGGTGGCTCGGCAGCAGCGGATCGAAATTATTGAAAACCGCAGCATCATCCAGACTGTTCATGTTCGGCAGCAAACTGTCGCGATAAGCGTCGCGCTGCTCTTCAAGCGCAGGATAGTCATCGAAGCGCAGGAACGCTTCAAAGCGCGCCCTTTCCAGAGCATCGCGCTGCCAAAGGACGCGCCCGGTGACTGTGCGGGGGCGCGCCTCGTAAAAGACAGCGCTGGTCGTTGGATTCAGCCCCCAGGAAGCGTAAACCAGATCTGCCGCCGTCAGCAGCAGGACGAGTACCGACCATCGTCTGTGGTTCGACGCTTCCGGCGACGGTTGGGAAAGCGTCAGGAATGCCGCCGCCAGCGCCATCACGCCGACGTAAGCGACCGCGCGCGCCATCAGGTTGACAGCCGGGATCGAAGACGGCGCAAAAACCACGAACGGCACCGCCAGAAACACCGCCGCCCCGGCTGCGACCGCCAGGCGAGTCGACCAGCGCCGCACCCGCCACCCGCGCCACCACCAGGAGACGCCGACGGCAGCCAGTACGCTCAGACCAGTGACCGTCCACAAGTGCCAGCGCACTGGAGCCTGAAACGCGCTGAATGTCGGAATATGCTCGAAGAGGAACGGGAAGATCGGCGTGTGAACGCCAAATGCCAGCACCATGCCGACGAGGGATATCCCCATCCAGAACGGCGTCAGGCGCAGCGCGAGAGGTTTGTCTGATTCACGCCGCCGGGCAAACCAGACGCCGACTGCCGCCAGCGCCGCAAACAGGGGTATCAAGCCGATGTAGACCGCATCCTCGAAGTACGCGCCGCCGGTGATGTAGCTGCCATCCGCCGGCGTCCCGAAGATATGCGGCGTGAGCAGATTCAGCAGGCGCGCCGGGGCATAGCTGAGGTTCATGGCGAAGTCGAAATCGACGCCGCCTGATCGCTGAGACTGCGCCAGCAGCTCCGCAGTCCCCAAGAGCTGCAGCGCCGCCAATCCTACACCGAGGGCAACCCCGCCGAGGACAGCCAGCGCACCATAGGGGCGACGCGGCGACTGCATCATCTGGGCGATCAGCGTGTACAGCCCGATCATCACCATAGCGTACCAGGCGGTCTGGGCATGTCCTGCCAGCAGCAGCAGCGCCGCGAAGACCGCCGCCCAGGCGATCCGGCGCGGGGTCACCCGCTCGATCAACAAGGTCGATATCCACAAGAGCCAGGGCAGCCATGCCGCCGCCTGCAGGATCGGGAACGTGCCGGCGCGAGCGACGAGATAGCCGGACAGCGCAAAGACGAGCATCGCCACGCCCTGCCCCAGGCGGAGTATGCCAAGCGCCTGCACAAACCGCCCCATGCCAACCCCGGCGATGAACAGGTGAAGAACCACCGTGATGCTCATCGTCTGCGCTGCGGGCAGGATCAGGCTCAGCCAGTTGAGAGGATAGAGCAGCGACGATTGATAATTCGCGAACAAGGGAGCGCCGGCACCGTTCACGCTTGTCCAGAGCGGAAGCTGCCCGGCGCGCAGCAGATCGAGCGCCTCGATCCGCCAGGGGATGAACTGAAGGGAGGGCAGCCCCCAGTAGAAGGCTTCGCCAAGGAACAGACGATAGAACAGCAGCGCCAGTGCTGCCAGAAGGATCAACCAGGGAATGCGGCTGCTGCGCACTATCGACGCCTCGCACGACCAATCAGTAGAAGAAGGATGAGTATACCCACGAACGCGCCGGCGCTGAGAGCAGCCGAAAATGCGGTGACGGCATTGTAGAATTTCACGTCAGCAGCTTCAGGAAGCCCCTGCCAGCCGTCTGCCCAGTCAGGGATCGTCCTCTTCAGCGCCATCACGTCAGGATCGGGATTTCGGTAGATATGGCTCGCACCGATCCGAATCGCCTCACCACTATCCAGCGCATACGCCGAGACGATGTGCGTAACCCCCCACCGCGCCAGGACATCCCACCGGGGAGTGGCATCACGATTCGCCAGCGCCAGCGCCCCGTCATCAACCGCACCAATCAGCGGCGGCACGGTGATGTTGTAGCCGGTTTCGGCAATGCCCCCACCCGCCCGAACCGCCTCAGCGACAGCCGCAATCTGAAATGGATCGACGCCGCCAAACAACGCCAGATCGTAAAGCGCCGCCGTCTGCTGTTCAAGCGTGTAAGTTGGCGAATAGATGCGCCCGGCGTCATCGGCGAGCAGCGCTTCAGCCAGCGTCCGCTGTTCGTCGGGCATCCACGTCTGTTCGTCTCGCCACTCCAGCCAGCCATGCCCGAACGCCAGCAGATCGATGAGTATGAAGCCGAGCGCCGCCATCCCCAACCGAACGGAGGTCAGCCTTCCCGCAGCACGCGCGCTAACGACCAGGCTCAGACCACCGCCAGTCAGCAGTCCTACCGCCATCCCCGCCGGAACCATGCCGCTGATCGCGCTGAAACCGCCGGCGCTCACCAGCCCAACCCCCAGAATCATGAAGCGCCGTCCGCCGCCGCGTCTCCCTTCGTCCATCAGCACTTGCAGCCCATAGCCGGCGAGCAGCGGTAGTACCAGTGCGCCGACCAGCCAGGCGCGCGCCGGCACGCGAAACCACAACAGCGCCGGGACGATTCGTGTCAGGATCGACCAGACTCCGGCGTATTCGCCCAGCGCGTAGATCAACGCTGCGATCAGCGCCAGCGCCCAATAGAGATGGCGGCGCGGCGCGCGCATCAGAGCGAAGATCGCCAGGACGAGTACCGGCAGTCCAACGTAAGCCAACGTCTCCTGGCTGCCGGTCTGCGGCGCGAAGATCAATCCCACCCACTGCGCAGGCTGCATGGCAAAAACGCCCGCCTCCTGCGCCGCCAGCCCGCTGCGGGACAACCAGGGCATCCAGATCAGCAGAGGAAGGCTAAGCGACAGGGTCAGCAGCAGCATGATGGCGACCGCAGTCAGCGCCACACCAACCGGTCGCAGCGACCGGACCTGACGCCGCTGGACGATGCCATATCCAACCGCCAGCGCCAGGGCAAAGAAGCTGACGCGCACATCCGCCAGCAAAATCAGCGCGGCAGCCAGACCCAGGACGAGCGCATGGAAAAAGCGGCGCTCTTGTGCTGTAACGGCGCGTTGTACGGCGAGCATCAGCCAGGGAAACCACGCAAGCGCGTAGAGTACATCCAGATGCCCTGCCCCGGTGTGGGCGATCAGGCGCGGGGCGAGCGCGTAAGCCAGCGCAGCGGCGGTGGTGGGCGCGGGCGGCATTTGCTGGGCGCACGCCCAGCGAGCCATCCCGAAATAGGCAGCCAGCAGATGAGCGAGGATCATGCCGTTCAGATGTATCAGGGGTGGAAAGACGCCAGCCAGCCACTGAAACGGATAGGCGGTCTTGTTGAGCGGGTTTGCAGCGAAGGGATGACCGGCGAGAATTGTCTCGCGCCAGATCGGCAGCCCCTGCCCCGCCTGAATTGATCGATGAAGGTGCAGCGCCGCCGGAAAGTGCGAGGTGACGGCGTCCGAAAAGTGTGCGCCGGGTGTGAACGGGAGTCCATCGAAGCGGAAACCTGTCCAAACCATGAGGATCATCAGCCCAACGAGAAGGAGGATATGGCGGCGCAGGAGAAGCGCGATCACAGTCGGGGTAGAATCCTTACATGAAACCGTTCAAGACACATTTCACGGCACATACACATAAATGGACACCGTGTCGGCGCGGGCGGCAAGTTGCATCGACTGAAGACAGGTGTTCTCGCCGAGCTGCGCTTCTTGCGGTCCGGCGACCACATAGTGAATGTCGTACTGCACGATCAGCGCCGCACAGTCCACCCCGGCAGAGAACCAGGCGCGCACCGCAGCCTCTTTCTCCACCGCGTCCAGCGTCTCGTAAGGATGCCCATAGACGACGCGGCTTCCAACCCACCCCGGAATCCA
This sequence comes from Anaerolineae bacterium, assembly GCA_013360465.1. Lineage (GTDB taxonomy): Bacteria > Chloroflexota > Anaerolineae > Aggregatilineales > Phototrophicaceae > Flexifilum. The sequence continues at coordinate 88,466 of JABWBO010000003.1, forward strand.
GACGCCGACGACAGGTGACGCCAGGATAACGTCCTCTGGCGTAGAACGCTCACGCAGCCAATTGAATGTCGCCGCGTAGTCGCGTTCCAGAAAGATGCCGACAGCCTGGTCTGGTCGTCCGGCAAGCATCGAGATAATCGGCAGAAACAGCACAATCATGGGGCTGATCGCCATCACAGCGGCGATCAGCACATTGATCAACCCTCGACTGCGCCCGCCCATCAGACGCAGCCAGACATCTTCAACCGCACGGGTCGCAAAATAGGCGATCGGAATCATCATGCCGACTGCGAATCGACGTTGTGTGTTCGTCGGCAGATACATAGCGATCACCATGACGACCAGCCAGACCAGCATGATCCAGTCACCGTTGCGTTCAAAACGCCGTGCCGCACGAACCAACGCCGGAATCGCCAGAATGAGCGGCAAGCCGAAGCCAATCGCCAGGGCGATCGGGTTTGGCGACGGCGTGACGTTTTGAGCATTCCATTCCGCCATTGCCGGGTTGAAGCGCACCGTGACCATATAGTAGATCGCGAAGGGCAGCGCCGGAAGCCCGATCGCCAGCAGCCACCGCAGCGCACGGCGCGCAGCCGGATTGCGGCGAAACGCCAGTACCCCTGTGTACATGACGAGTGCACCGCCGAACGGGACCAGCGCCTGCGGGTACAAAAGCGCCAGAAGCAGGCTCAGCAAGGCACCGACCGGCAAGCCGCTGCGAAGCAGCGTCAGATGGCTGCTGCCAGGGCGCAGCGCGGCGATCAGCAGCGCGGCGAGGAGGGCGAGGCAGGCAGTGGTCAGCGGAAAATGGACATTGACCAGGGTGCTGTAAAACGGAAAGGCTTCCGGCAGCAGCGCGAAGTCGGGGAACTGATCGCTTCCAGTCAGCGGAGCGAACAGCCACCCTAAGCCGGCGCCGGTCGCCGCAATGATAAAGAAGATGCGCCGCGTACGCACGCGAGTCCATATCACTGCCGCGCACTGGTAGAGCGCCGCATACATGATGAGGGATGCGCCCAGACGAGCGACATGGAAGACGATGAGCGGCGGCAGAGCGCTCAGCCGGGCGATATGTCCCAGCGCCGGATAGAGCGCCTGTATGAACGCGCCTGAATGTTCTTCCGGCGTATGCTGGAAGCGAACCAGCCATTCCCCCTCGTAACCGAGTGACATCTTGGCGAGATAGGTCGCCCCATCACGGTAGTTGTGCAGCGCCCCCATGAACTGCCAGCCCTCGGTCCCTCGCAGGGCGACCCAAATCAGCGGCGCAAACGCCAGCAGCGCCAGCAGCGCAGCCATCACGATCAGCCAGCGCGCTTCGCCGGGCGTGATGTAATTCGTCTCCGACGATTTCATCATCTCGACGCCGAGCGGTCCGGTCGAAATCTGGCGATGTGGCGAATTCATCTCAAGACACTCGATTATTCTCTGTTGAAGCCATTGTCGTAATTGTATGTCAGAGTTGACGCGATCGGGATCGCGTTTCGTTGAGGAATTGTCAATGATGTGACTCGCCGCCCCCAATCTGCAAAAATCGGGTATATTCCCTGGGTAGATAGAGGTCGCCAAACACAATCGTGCTTAGCGAGAATGTGAGCGAACGATGGGGTTCGATCTGGAGAATTTCGGCGTTGGTCTGCTCGCCGGATGGGCATCTGCCTACGGCGTGTACCGCGCGAGACATGTCATTCGAGGGACGGTAGATTCGTTTGGCAAGGGGGCGCAGCGTGTCCAGTATTCAGCGACGCGCAGTGCTGACAGCCGCTATATCCATGATCTCATCGAGCAGTGCGAGACCAGTCACCTGGCGGGAAAGCTGGTGAGACTGAGCGACATCGTCGTCGAGCCACGCTTCCTGCCGCCAGAGGTGTTCACCGTACCACCGGACGACGAGCCTTACCCGTCGCCGTATAAAATCATCCCAAACATTCCAGATCATCCTTATCTTCAGGCGCCTTTCAGCGTCGAGACGCTGTCCATCGACGATCTGGCGACCGGCAGCAATCGTATAGCGCTGCTGGGCTTGCCCGGCAGCGGGCGGACGACAGCGCTCATGACGATTGCGCTGCACAGCCTGGGACGTGTCAAGTTCCGTGCCACGCCAGACTCGGTTCAGCAGCGGCTTGACGCCGAGGAAGCAAAGCTGGCGGAAAAAGAGCGCGCAGTGCGCATCAAAGAACGCATCCTTATGGAAGAGCGCGCCAAAGAGCGGCTAGCCAGCGAAATCGGAACAACCTACGAAACGCTCCAAAAAGCTGACGACGGTCAGGAATACATCCCCCTTTTCAATCGGCTGATGCCGGTCTACGTACACTTCGCCGATCTCAATCTGGCATCCGGTGAGTTCAGCGGCGCGACCGACCCTGCCGAACCTGTCGTCAAGGCAATTCAGCATACCGTCCGCCGCGTCACCGCCAGCACCATCCCGCGCAACTTCTACAAGCGCATCTCGAGCGGGCAGGTACTCCTGCTGCTGGATGGCTTCGACGAGCTTCAGGAACATGAACAGGCTGCCGCCCTGGATTGGATTCGCGGCTTCACCGAACTGTATCCGCAGAACTTCGTAGTTGTCACTGGACCTGCGAGCGGATACTCCCAGCTCACGCGGATGGGGTTCACATCGGTGTTCCTGCGCCCCTGGAATGATCTCGACGCCGATGCTCTGGTCGCCCGTTTCAAGGATACCTGGAGCAAAATTGGTAAGGGACGACGCAAGGCAGTTAACGAGGAAGTGCTTCAGCGTGCCCACGCCAATAACCGCGCCTTGTCAACCACCGAAGTATTCCTGAAAGTCTGGACGAACTTCGCCGATGACGCGGATGCTGTGGGCGTCGTTGGCTGGTATCGGGCATTCCTCAAACGGCAGATGCAGAAGGGCGAAGATCAGACCGACGCGCTGGCGCAAATGGCGGCGCTTCAGCTTGATGAAGGATTCATCTCGGCAGCCAGACTCCAGGCAATCGCGACGGGCAGCGCGTCGGATGTCGATCTGGCAGCGAGATCGCTGCTTCAGGATTCGCGCGACGGAATATCCAGGACAGAGGGTGAAGCGACAGCCGCCAAACCCGAAGAGGAGAAAAAGGACAGCGAGACGACCAGCGCCCAGGGTCGCCAGTTGGGGGCGCTGCGTCGTGCCGGCTTGCTTGTCCGTTTCCGTGGCGACCGCTACCGTTTCCGCTCAGGCATGTTGGCGTCGTATCTCGCCAGCCATACCCTGCGCAGCGCATCGCTCGAAACGCTGAAAGCCAAGAACGGTTCACCCGCCTGGAACGCCGCCATAGCTTACTCAGCGCTGAGCCGCCCCTTGGACGATCTGGTCAAGGCGCTCATGAAGACGCCCGCCGACCTGCTTAACGAGCAGTTGATCCGCATGGGGCGATGGCTGGCTTATGCCCCGAACGACGTCAAGTGGCGCGGCGTCGTCCTCAACGCACTGGGGGTGCAGTTCGTCGCCCCCAGTCAGTATCCCGTCGTACGTGAACGCACCGCCGCTGCATTAATCGACAGCCGGGACAGCAACATTCTGCTCGTGTTCCGCCGCGCCGTCCGAAACGCCTCACCAGACATCCGCCGGCTGGCGTGCCTGGCGATGGGAGCACTCGGCGACCCGGAAGGGCTGCGCGATCTGAAGCCGCTGATCGGCGATCACGACAGCGCCGTACAGCTGTCGGCGGGCATGGCGCTGGGCGCGGTTGGCAGTGACGAGGCGCTGGAAACGATGGTAATCGCGCTGACCACTGGCACGGAACCGCTCCGCCAGGCGATGGCGGAAGCCTTTGCCGCGCTGCCGGATGAAGGCTTTCCAACGCTGTTTGACGCCATCCACGATAACGACCTCATGCTGCGCCGTGCGGCAGTCTTCGGGCTGCGACGCATCCGTTCGACCTGGGCGCTGGTCGAAATTTATCGCGCCTTCCTGGAAGATGAGCAGTGGTACGTGCGCTCGGCGGCGCAGCAGGCGTTCACCGAACTGCAATACGGGCGCACCGTCAGCATGACCACGCCCTATCCCCGTCCTGAGTCTATCGAGTGGCTGAAGGCGTGGGCTGGTCAGCGGGGTGAGACGCTGCCGCCAGGAGACAGCGCGGCGCACATGCTGCTGCGCGCCCTTCAAGAGGGAGACGCGGTAATCCGCGCGCTCGCCGCGCATGATATAGGCCAGCTGATGATGGTCGATATGATCAAGCCGCTCTACGGAGCGCTGCGCGATGCTCGCGATGAGGTGCGCACGGCTGCGCACCGCGCCCTCACGGAGTTTCAACTTCAGATGGGGCAGTCTCTGCCATCTCCAACCGCGCTCTAGCTGCTGCCTGAATCGGCTGCTTCCGGCGTAGACTCGACGGCTTCTGCCGCATCGGCGAGCGGAAGCCGCTCGTTTTCAGGATCACAGGACATGATGCGGTCGATGTCTGTGTGGAACAGGTATTCCGCATCACCAGCGCGCAGCAGAATGCGATATCCATCGATTTGCATAGGCGTATACGCTGCGTCGGGGAGCGGGCAGTTCAGACCGCTGTCGGTCCAGACGACCGCCTGAATCGCCTCCAGTTGAATGCGTCGAATCGGCAGATCGGTCTCTCGCGCTACCGCTGCCTGAGCCAAGCCTACCAGTTCGGCAGCAATGGGGTCCCGTTCGATCAGCGAGAGTTCCGCTGTCGGCATCGTTTCGACATCACCGGCTGACGGCAGAACAGCCAGGTCCTGAGGCGCGGGCAGATCGGACTGGGTAGGAGTCTGCGAAGGAGGTGGGGGAGTCAGCGTATGGGTTGCCGCAATCAGCGTTGACGTAGCAACAAGCTCCCCGGTGGGAGCCTGGTCAGCGGTCGTGCATGCCGTCAGGGCAAGCAGCAGAAAGGCGGTCCACCTGCGCATGGTTAAGTGACGTTCAGAGCCTCGTTAACCTGCTGGCTGGACACGCCTTCAATGGAGACGATCTTTTCGCGTCCGCCGGCGCCTGCGACGATTTCCACGCGATTCGGCGCGACGCCGATGAGACCCGCCAGGAACTCGATCAACTCAAGATTGGCGGACGGATCACCGGCAGGCGACGCCATCAGCCTCACCTTCACCACCCGCACATCCCCCTCATCCTGAAATCCGGCAAGTTCCGTCTTCTCAGCCTGCGTGATGACGCGAACGCTGATGGCGGCGCCGCTTCTGGCATCGGTGATTCTGAATTTCCGGTTCGCGGACATACCTGCCCTCCCCCAGTCTACAGTGCATCCACGCAAATCTTAGCACTGTGTCGTTCAATGGACAATCCGGGCGATTGTTCCGCAGCGCCTTACAGAAGGCGCATCAGCAGCGTAATCACCAGAATGACGATCATTGGGCTGAAGTCCACCGGCATGGGCGGCAGCATCCGGCGAATCGGCTGCAAGACCGGCTCAGTCGCGCTGTAAATGAAGCGCACGACCTGATCGACCAACGGATTCGACCGATCCAGCGGAACCCAACTCAGCAGCACGTGCGCGAAAATCAGCAGAATGTAGATCGAAAGGAAAGTCTCGATCAGACTTGTGATTGGATTCATGTGTCAACCTGTTCTTTCACCGAATATCGCCCGCCCTACACGCACCATCGTCGCGCCTTCCTGCACCGCTACCGGATAATCATCGGTCATACCCATACTCAACTCGGTGAACGTCGGTCCTGCATAAGGGGCGAGCCACTCGCGCAGAGCGGCAAGGCTGGCGAAGATCGGGCGGGTTTCTTCGACATCCTGCACAATGGGCGCCATCGTCATTACGCCGCGCAGGCGCAGCCCCGGAAGGACAGTAAGCTCGCCAACAGTCCGGGCAAGCATCTCGCGTCGTTCAGCCTGAGCCTGCCAGTCTGCGGCGTCAAATCCCCCCTTGCTCGCTTCGCCAGAGACGTTCATTTCCAGCAGGATATCCAGTACGAGTCCCGATTCGACTGCGTTCCGCGAAAGTTTTTCCGCCAGTTTCACCGAATCGATGGAATGAATCCAGCGAAACAACGCTGCCACATCTTTCGCCTTGCGCGACTGAATGTGCCCGATCATATGCCAGGTCACCGGATGTGTCAGACGCGCATCCACCACCGGTATCTTCGCGACAGACTCTTCTACGCGATTTTCGCCGAAATGTTGCGCCCCCGCCGATGCCGCTTCAAGCAGATGATCCGACGAATGCGTCTTGCTCACGGCGATCAGCGTCACCGCATCGGGCGAGCGCCCGACTCTGGCACAGGCGGCGCGAATGTTTTCCTGGACTCGTTCCAGGTTTTCGGCAATCGTCATATGCACAACACCGCCCCGAACCTTCCGGTTCGCCCTTTCTCAGCGCGATGCGAAAAGAACTCATCCGTTCGCTCCGCCGTACACAGCCCCGCAACCTCGATGCAGCAGACTCCGGCGCGCTCCAGATCAATGCGGTTCGCGGTCCACAGGTCAAGATACGCCGTGCCGTCTTCCGTTGAACGCCTGATCGTATCATCGACTCCACCCAAATGGCGTCTGACGGCTTCAACAACTTCCTCGCCGACCTGATAGCGTTCAGGTCCAATACTCGGTCCGATGACGACGCGAAGGTCACCAGGCGCGCTGCCATAAGCATCATGCATCGCCCGCACCACCGACGAGGCGATTCCCTGTACCGTGCCCCGCCAACCCGCATGGGCGGCAGCGATGACGCGGCGCTGCGGGTCGAAAAAGAGGATCGGCGTGCAGTCGGCAAAGCGCATCGAGAGCGGTGTATCGGGCTGGTCGGTCATCATCGCATCTGCGTGAGCTAACCATCGCCTGCCCTGCACCGGTCCCCGAACCATGACGACGTCGGCGCTGTGTACCTGCCACACCGTACACGCCCGCGCGTCGTCAACGCCGATCGCCTCGTACATGCGGATGTGATTCGTCCGCACCGCGTGAGGATCATCGCCCACGTTCCCTCCGACATTGAGCGCGTCGAACGGAGGAGCGCTCACACCGCCCCGCCGCGTGAATACCCCGTGCCGCAGTTCATCGAGCAGGCTCGAACGGTAGTACACTACCCCTTGCTTCTCGTGCCTTTCCAACGCAATCCGCCTCGCTCACACAACGCCACACGTCTCGCATTATACTGTACAGGGCAGCGTTTTTTGGTGGCTGGCAGAGTCTCGCTATACTTCTATACACAGAACACACTATACTGATCAATGATCAGAGGCATACGCTGAAGCCCCGCACGGCAGACCAGCAGGGCGTAAGAAAGGAGATACGGGACAACGTCGTTGTCTAACGACCTGTACCGTGCTTTTGCCAATGACAACAGGCAGTAACGGACACGAACAGGAATTGGAACAAATTCGCGTGATGGTCGTCGATGATCATCCGCTGTTTCGAGACGGACTGGAAAAGACGCTGAGTATGGAAGACGACATCACCGTCGTCGGACAATGCAGTGACGGCGAAACAGCGCTCGACATGGCGCGCCAGCTCGCCCCAGATGTCATCGTCCTGGATGTAAATCTACCCTCGATGAATGGTCTGCTGGTGGCGCGGCAGCTTCGCGCCAGCCGCATGGACGTCGCCATCGTCGTACTGACGGCATATCACGACAATCAACAGCTGGTGCATGCCATGCGTTCCGGCGCATCGGCTTACTGCCCGAAAGACATCATGCCGGATGAACTCGTCCGCATCATCCGCGAAGTCGCAGACGGCTTCTATGTGGTGGGGGCGCAGACGCTTACCGTTCAGGAACTAGCAGCGTGGCTCAGTGCCGAAGTCGAACGTCTGGGCGGCTCCTACATCATCGACGCCGACGAACACTTCATCCCGCTCAGCCCGCGCGAACTTGAAATCCTTCAGTTCGTGACCAACGGCATGAGTAACAAGGAGATCGCCTACCAACTGCGCATCAGTCAGCAGACGGTCAAGAACCACATGACGTCTATTCTGAAGAAACTCAATGTTGAAGACCGGACGCAGGCGGCAGTCACAGCGCTGCGTCATGGCTGGGTCCGTTTGGATATGAAGGACTGAACTATCATGCAGGATCGAGATTTTCGTGCCGACCCGCGCGCACGTGATCAACTCATAGACGTGCTAACTCAGGAACTCAAGCGTGTGCGCGACAAAATATCGGAATTCAAGGTGCAGATCGACCAGACGCAGACGATTGTTGACCGGGAACAAACCCGCAACAACGACATCATGACCGAACTGCGTTCGGTTCAAGACAATATCGAGACGGTTCCCCGGCAGGACATCCGCCAGCGCTATAACGAAGCGCTTGAAGCTCGCTATCGCCTCCTGACGATGCGCGGACAGCTGGAGAAATTCGTCGGCATACGCGAGCAGTTGGAAACAGAACTGGCGATGCTGCGAGAAGTGCTGAACCGCCTTCAGGGTATTGAATCACTGCCTTCCGGCACCGGCGTCGTCGAGACCGAGACATCCGATGGCGGGCGCGGCAGTTTCAATATCGTCCGCATCATCCAGGCGCAGGAAGAAGAACGTCAGCGCCTCGCCCGGCAGATGCATGACGGACCGGCGCAGTCGATGACCAACTTCATCCTGCAAGCAGAAATCTGTCAGAAGCTCTTTGACCGCAACCCGGCACGCGCCGCCGAAGAACTGGATAGTCTGAAGAACTCGGCGAACGTCACGTTTCAAAAGATCCGCGAGTTCATCTTCGATCTGCGCCCGATGATGCTCGACGATCTCGGCGTCCTGCCGACCGTGCGCCGCTACGTCGATTCGTTCCGCGAAAAGAACGACATGGACGTCAAGCTGGACATCTTCGGCGACGAACGGAGACTGCAATCGCACCGTGAAGTGCTGATCTTCCGCACCATCCAAGAACTGATGGCGCTGGCACGCGATTACGCCACCCCGGAGCATCTCTCAGTTCGGCTGGATATCACCAACACCGCTGCAAAGATCGTGATCCAGGATGACGGACGGGGGTTCGACGCCGAAGCCGCATTTTCCAGTGAAGAAGGCAGTCACGATCCGCGCGTCCCCAGCCTGATCACCCTGCGTGAAAAGTTCGATCTGGTTCGCGGATCGTTGAGCGTGGAAAGCGGCGAAAACGAGGGGATGACGGTCCGCGTCGAGCTGCCTCTGGAGGATTAAATCTTCGGTTCCAACTTTTCGAACAGGACAATAGCACTGTTTCGGAATTGTCAGAATCGAAATACACTTATCGCAGCACATGCTCTATCAACCGGGTGAAGCCCGCTGCGAACCGTCATCGCCACGACTGGGGATGCGCTCACATCGGCACTCATGGGAGGACTTATGGGACGTTTGCGTGTTTTTCTGATCATTGCCATCCTGATCGTTCTTGTAGCTGTTGTGGTCGTCTTGGTGCTGCCTTCACTGAACCAGCCACCCGTGTCGACCACAGCACCAAACGTTGCCGAAGTGCCAACGCAGGCTCCGGATGAACCGGAGGCAACACCGCTGCCAACCGCAACGCCTATCATCTTCGTCGATCTGGTGATCGCCGTTCAGGAACTCCCGCGCGGCATCATCATCCCGCCGAACGCAGTCGCGATTCGCCCCTGGCCCCAGGACGCTGCTCCCTTCAATGCGGTGACCAATGTCGAGGATGTCATCGGCAAACGTGCGCGCACCGACATCTTCCGCGAACAGCCTATCCTGAGCAACATGGTCGTCGAAGACCTGACCAGCGCCGCCCGTGTTGGCTCCGACGCAGCAGCGGTCCTCCCGACCGGTCTGGTTGCGGTGTCGCTGCCCATTGACCGTCTGACCAGCATCGCCTACGCCCCGCAGGACGGCGACCGCGTTGATCTGATCATCTCCCTGCTTTACGTCGATGTTGACGAAGCCTTCCAGAGTATCACCCCCAACTCGATCACCCTCTTCAGGATCACCGACGAAGGTATCGAACTCCTGCAAGGCATTCAGGGGCGTGTCGACTCGACACAGTTGGGTCCGGTCATCGTCGGTCCTTCTGAGCGTCAGCGTCCCCGTCTGGTGACGCAGCGGACCATCCAGGATGCCCTGGTCGTCCATGTCGGCAACTTCCCGCCGGATGGGCGTTTCATCGGCGTCCCGCCGACCCCGACGCCGGTGCCCCAGGAAGGCGAAGAAGGCGAAGGCGGCACGCCGCCACCGCCCACCCCGACTCCGCCGCGCCCGGACATCATCACGCTGGGTGTTACGCCCCAGGAAGCGGTGGTCATCACCTGGTTGATCGAGGCGCGTGTGCCCGTCACGCTGGCGCTTCGCTCCGCTCAGGATACCTCGCGCACCAGTACAACGGAAGTGACCCTCGACTATGTGATGGCGCAGTACGGCATCACCTTGCCAGGGAAGCGTCCTTATGCGATTGAGCCGGCTATCCGCAGTATTCGCCAGATCCTTGCTTCGCAAGTGATCGATCTCAATCCAAACGCGGGCGGTTGATCGAACTAGACACGTAGAGAGACAGGTCCGGACAAAGCCATGCAGAACCGACAGGGTGGACAGAACGCAATTTCGGTCTTGATCGTCGATGATATCGCTGAAACGCGCGAGAATATCAAGAAGCTGCTCGCGTTCGAGGAACAGGAATTCCGTGTTGTAGGGTCTGTTGGCACTGGGCGAGATGCGATCAAAGCAGCTATCGAGACCAAGCCGGACATCATCATCATGGATATCAATATGCCGGATATGGACGGCATCACGGCGACGGGCGAGATCACCAAGCGCCTCCCAACCGCTGCCGTCATCATGATGTCCGTCCAGACCGATGCCGACTACATGCGAAAAGCGATGCAGGCGGGCGCGCGCCAGTTCCTCGGCAAACCGATCGACACCGATGAGCTGTACAGCACCATCCGCGCCGTCTACAGAAGCTATGAATCGATCCGCAACCAGGCTATCGCCATTCAGGACCTGCCGGTCGATGTTCGCAAGCCACAGCCGATGCAGGGCGAACCAGGCGTTCGCTCTGGTCATGTCATCGTCGTCTACAGCGCCCAGGGCGGCAGCGGCTGCACGACAGTCGCCACCAACCTCGCCTCAGGGCTGATGAAGAAGAATGTCCGCGTCCTGCTCGTCGACGCCGACTTGCAGTTTGGCGATGTTGGCGTCTTCCTGAAGCTTCAGTCGCAGTCTACGCTCCTCGATCTTGTTGGCAAAATCGACGACCTGGATACCGACTTTTTCGACAGCGTCGTCGCTACACATGACAGCGGTCTGAAGGTGCTGCTCGGACCGCTGCGTCCGGAATACGCCGAAGAGGTCGAGGCGGTCCCACAGGCTGTCTCGCGCATCATCGAGAAGATCGCCAACAACTACGATTTCGTCGTGGTCGATACCAGCCGCCGGGTGGATGAGCATCTGCTCTCGCTGACCGACGTCGCCACGAGAGTCATGCTCGTCGTCAATCCGACCCTGGCGGGAATCAAGAATACCAAATTCATCCTCGACCTGTTTGACCGCCTCAATTACACGCCAGACAAGTCGCTGCTCGTCCTGAATCGCGTCGAAGATGAGCGGAGCCGCCAGCGAGTGACTATCGCCACCGAACAAATCGAGCGATTCCTAAGAAAACAGGTCTTCGCCAAGATTCCCGATGCCGAACGCGAGGTGTTGGGCGCGGTCATGAAAGGCGTTCCCATCGTCGCCTCTCGCGACCGGAGCAAATCGCCGGTCAAGGAATTCCTGGAAATGGCGGATCACCTTTCAACCCTGCTGATCGGCGCGAGCGCTGGTGAAAGTGACAGCGGAGAAGGCGAAGAACGCAAGGCGCCGAAGAAAGCCGGCTTAGGACTGCTGGGTAGAAACTGATTGACGCCGCACAGAGGTTGCATGTACTGTAAGAACACAGCCGAGTATCGGGGAGTCTGAGCATGTCGCTGCTAAAGCGTATCGAAAAAGGTGGGGGAGCGGCCGGGGGTGGCGGGAATGAACCGCCGCAGGGGGCGTCGTCTGGAAACGCCTTTGATGCGCCCTCTGGCGCGGAATTCTCTCAGGAAGAGTCTTCTCGTCTGTCGGCGATGCGGAATCGCACCCAGCAGGTTGCGGGGCGACCTCAGTCGCGCGAAAACGCCTATGTTGACCTGAAGTCGCGCGTGCAAACCCGCCTGCTTTCCGAGCTGGATCAGTCTACCGACCTGTCGCGAAAGTCTGAAGTGCGCGCCCACATCGAAGAGCTGTTCAACGCCATCCTCGCTGAAGAAAGCATGGTGCTGGCGCGTCAGGAACGGCAGCGCCTGTTTGAGACCATCGTCGCCGAAATCATGGGGTTCGGTCCCCTTGAACCTCTGCTCGCCGACGAAAGCATCACCGAAATCATGGTTAACGGACCCAAGAACATCTTCATCGAGCGTAAGGGCACGATCAACCGCGCGAATGTGACCTTCGAGGATGACGATCACGTCCTGCGCATCCTCGACCGCATCGTCGCCCCACTCGGTCGCCGTATTGACGAAAGCTCGCCGATGGTGGACGCCCGTCTGCCCGATGGTTCGCGCGTGAACGCGGTCATTCGCCCAGTTTCTCTGGTCGGGCCAACCATCACGATCCGAAAATTCTTCAAGAAACCGCTGACCGTCGAGGACCTGATCAAGTTCGGATCAGTCACCAAAGAGATCGTCGAATTCCTGCGCGCCTGCATCATCGCCCGCCTCAATCTCGTGGTCTCTGGCGGCACAGGTTCCGGCAAGACAACTCTCCTCAACGTGCTGTCAAGCTTCATTCCGAATAATGAACGCATCGTCACCATCGAGAACGCGGCAGAACTTCAGTTACGTCAGGAACACGTGGTCACCCTGGAGAGCCGCCCCGCCAATATCGAAGGGCGCGGCGCGATCACCATTCAGGACCTGGTCGTCAACTCGCTGCGTATGCGCCCGGACCGCATCATCGTCGGCGAATGCCGTTCTGGCGAAGCGCTGGACATGCTCCAAGCGATGAACACCGGTCACGATGGGTCGATGACGACCGCCCACTCCAACAGCCCGCGCGATACGCTGGCGCGTCTTGAGGTGATGTGCCTGATGGCGGGTATGGATCTTCCCGTACGCGCCATTCGTGAGCAGGTCGCCAGCGCACTTGATCTGGTTGTGCATCAGGAACGCCTGCGTGATGGTTCGCGTAAGGTCGTCAAGATCACCGAGGTGCAGGGCATGGAAGGCGACATGATCACCATGTCCGACATCTTCGAGTTCGAACAGATCGGCGTCGAAGCAGGACGGATCATCGGACGCATTCGTCCGACCGGCATTCGCCCCAAGTTCACCGACCGCATTGAGGCAGCTGGCATCTATCTGCCGCCGTCGGTGTTCGGTCTCGGCAAATCATACTAGATAGACTCCCCCTTCAACCCGGCGCGGCAAGCGCCGGGTTGATTCCGTAAGGCACAGGGTCGAGGAAGAGGCTAAGATATGGATCCAATCCTCATCATCGGAATTGCTGTCGTCGCCGCGGTGTGCGTCATCATTTACGGCGTGATCAGCGTCCGCAGTGAGCGCGACATCATCGAAGAACGCCTGGGACGCTACGACGAGCAGAATTCCTCCTTCTTACAGCTCGATGAAATCGTGGCGGAGGAGCCTGAGCAGTCGGTAACCAAGGACAGTGCGCTGCGCGACCGACTCGATAACATCTTCGCCGAAAGGACCTTCGGCAAGCGCTGGCGCGCACAGCTGGCGCGCGCAGACCTGAAGCTGACCGTATCAGAATATGCGGCGCTGCACGTCATCAGTACATTCGGTTTTTTTGGTGCGGGCTATTTCGTCCTGTTCGGTCAGCAGCTTGCTCCTGCCCTTTTGGCAGCCTTCGTCGGCTTCTTCGCTCCGCGAATCTACGTGGCGCGCCTCACTTCAACGCGCCTCATCCGTTTCGAGAATCAACTGCCCGACACGTTGGGGTTGTGGGTCAACGCGCTGCGCTCCGGTTACAGCGTCCTCCAGTCGATGGAAGCCATCGCACGCGACGCGCCAGAGCCAACCTCGACGGAGTTCAAGCGTGTTGTTCAGGAAGTTCAGCTGGGCATCGACATGGAAGATGGTCTGGCGCACCTGCTGACCCGAGTCGACAGCGAAGACCTGGACCTGGTCATCACGGCGGTCAACATTCAGCGCGAAGTCGGCGGTAACCTTGCCGAGATTCTCGACGTGATCAGCCATACTATCCGCGAACGCATCAAGCTGAAGGGTGAAATCCGCGTCCTCACCGCTCAAGGGCGCATCACCGGATACGTCATCAGCGGCTTGCCGATCATCCTGGGGCTCTTCCTGTATGGCATCAATCCAACTTACATGGGCAATCTGTTTGAAAATCGCGCGTGCGGCTGGCCCCTGTTGGGGATCGGTCTGGCGCTCATCGGCATCGGTTTCGCTGTCGTTCAGAAGATCGTAGACATCGACATCTAGTCAAGGTGCGATTCTGATGGATCAATCGCTAATCGTCCTCGCCGTGATCGTCGTCGGCACAATCGTCTTCGTCGGTCTGATCTATGTCGGTCTGCGCGAAGATCGCGGGCGCGACCCACTCCAGGAGCGTCTGGCGCAGTTCGAAGACAAGGAAATTCCGCAGTCGCTCGAAGAGATCGAAATGTCGCTTTCGTTCCGCGACCGCGTCCTGCTGCCGATGATGAAAGCGCTTGCTCGATTGAGTACACGCTTCACACCGCAGAAACAGCTTGAAGAGACGCGACGGCAGATTGAGCTGGCGGGGATGAGCATGGACCCGGCAACGTTCTTCGCCGTCCGAATCATGGTCACCATCGCTTTCGCGCTGGGCGGTTTCTTCGTATTCTTCGTCGGCTCGCGCTCTACCCCTCCCGCGACTGCCCTGCTCTATACCATCGGACTCACCGCCCTCGGTTATGTCTTCCCGTTGATGTGGATTCAGAGCAAGATCAAGCGCCGCCAGGAAAACATCTGGAAAGCACTGCCAGACGCGCTTGATCTGCTGGTGATCTGCGTTGAGGCGGGTCTCGGCTTTGACATGGCGATGGGCAAGGTCTTCGAGAAATGGGATAACGAGCTGGCAATCGCCTTCGGTCGTGTGCTGCGCGAAATCCAGCTTGGTAAGCTGCGGCGCGACTCGCTGCGCGATATGGCGAACCGCATGGATGTGCCCGACGTCACAGCCTTTGTCGCCGCCATTATCCAGGCGGATCAGCTCGGCGTCAGTATGGCGAAGATTCTGCGCGTGCAGGCTGACCAGATGCGCGTGAAGCGCCGTCAGCGCGCCCAGGAAAAAGCCCATCAAGCGCCGGTCAAGATGATCTTCCCGATGGTCTTCCTGATCTTTCCATCGATCTGGATTGTGCTGCTGGGACCTTCTATCATCATCCTGCTGAACAGCGCTGAAGTGGGCGCGGTCTTTTAGCCGCGCCCGGTCTCGACCGGTTTGACTCGCCTCGCGGGCAGTGCCCGGAGTCTGGTCGGCGGCATCCTCGACTTGATCTTTCCGCCGGTTTGCGCCGGATGCGGACGAGTGGATACGCCCTGGTGTCCCTCGTGTGACCGCAAGCTGCGCGCTGAGCCGCTTGATCTTCGCCGGCGTCATCTTCCGCCGCTGCAAACAAGCCTTGCGACCGGGCTGCATGACGGCATTCTGCAAACCGCTATCCATGCCCTCAAGTATGACAACGTCACAGCGGTGATCCCTGCCCTGGGCGACCGGATGATCCTGGCGCTGCGCCAGTCCGGCTTGTCATTCGACATGATCATCCCCGTGCCGTTGTTCACTTTGCGAATAAAAGAAAGAGGGTATAATCAAAGTCAGGTGGTCGGATCGTACATGGCACAGTTCATGGCTCAACCGGTCGTTTCCACAGCCCTAGAACGGCACCGCCACACCGCCTCTCAAGTGGGACTCTCCCACGACGAGCGCCAAATCAACGTGCGCGGCGCATTTCGTGCCAATCCCCTCCTCGTATCCAAAGCCACCGTCCTTCTGCTGGATGATGTCATGACCACAGGCGCAACGCTTCAGGAGTGTGCTCACGCACTTCTCGATGCGGGTGCGAACGCTGTGCTGTCACTGACCGTCACAGCGGCGCTTCCCTAAGCGGTTCCGCAGCGATTTTCGCCCATCAACACAAAAGGAGATTCGGTATGAATATTGAGATTCTTGGTCACAACATGAAAGTATCCGAGGCACTCGAGATACACACGCGGAAGAAGCTGGAACGCCTCGACCGCTATCTCCCCAATATCGCCAATATTCGCGTCGAATACACCCACGAGCATACGCGCCGCGGTGAGGATATGCTGGCAGCACAGATCACCATCCGCCACAACAGGGGCGCCATCCTGCGCGCTCAGGAATCCGCCCAGGGCGATGTCGAGGTCGCGCTTCAGGAAGCGGTCGAACGGATGTATCGTCAGATCGAACGCTTCAAGGGGAAGAAGGCGCGTAAAGGGAAAAGCCGCTTCAGCGCCAGCCTTGAAGAGATTAGCGCCGCCGAAGCCAGCCCTGGCGTGGCGCTCCCAGACGAAGGAGAGGAAGAAGAGGCTGAGGTCAGCATTGTTCGCCGCAAGAACATCGCCGTCACTGCCATGAACGAGGAAGAAGCCATCGAACAGATGGAGCTGCTTGGGCACACCTTCTTCGTCTACTACGATGACCTGACACGCGGAGTGAATGTGGTCTACAAGCGCCGAGCCGGCGGCTACGGCATCCTCGTCCCACAGCTTGCATAGTGGCAGGTGACAGGATTGCAGCCGCGTGATCGGTGTTTCGGGGGGAGCTGCGGCTCCCCCTCTCGCGATTGGAAGGCGGGGCGCTACCGAGATATGCCGTTTGGGGTATCAGCACGCTGCGCGTTCCACAGCCGCCTGATCAGCAGCAGGCGGTAGAACTCGTACCAAGTCATCAGAAGGCTCATGCGCAGCCCATGCAGTCCGTCATCACAGCCGCGCAGCGTGATGAAGCGCCACCAGAACTGACGCAGCGGCAGCGTGAGAACCTGGCGAAATGTCGGACGAAACGAACGTTTCAACGCCATCTGCGCATCGAGCGCCGCATAGCGCCGCTGCTTGGCGATGAACTGGCTGAGGCTGCGATAGTTGTGGTGTACCAGGGGGCTGCGCAGCGTCCCCTCCTGCCCGTCCAGGATGACGATCTCGTGGACCTCATGGGCGAGATCATAGCGGGCACGGCTGGCATGAAGCAGGCGCGTCTGATAGTCGGGGAACCAGCCTGCGCCGAGTGTTAGCCTTCCAAAGATGTAGTTATGCCGAGGAATGCGAAAACCGGCGTATTCGAGGGATGAAATGCTCGCGCGGATCTCCTGCGCCAGAGCAGGCGTGACGCGCTCATCGGCGTCGACGAACAGCACCCAGTCGGTTTGACCGGAAACGTGGTCCAGCACCGCGTTCCGCTGCGCGGCATAATTCACAAAGGGATGCGTCACCACCGTCGCCCCCGTCGCCCGCGCCAGACTATCCGTACCGTCGGTACTCCCAGAGTCGAAGACGATGATGTGATCGGCAAATCGAACAGACTCGATACAGTCGCGGACATGATCCGCCTCGTTGTAGGTCAGAATGATGGCGCTCAAGTGGAGCATGGGGCTATTCCGTCCGTGCCGCCATCGCCCGGACCTGATCGTAGGCGGCGGCGATCTCGGCGCTGCCCGCCCTGCGCCTCAGGCGTCCCATACCGCGCGCGATCATCCAGCGAGCGACGCGATTCTTCCAGCGAGGATAGTGCTTACTGTAGAGAAGCAGGCGGCTGGTCCACAGGTTGACGATGCTGCGTGGGCGCGCCTGTCCCGTGCTTTGACCGACATAATGCACGACTGAGGCGCCCGGGGTGCAGACTCCGTGAAAGCCTGCCCTGGTGATCCGCCATGCCCAGTCGATCTCTTCGCAGTACATGAAGAACCGCTCGTCGAGTAACCCTGCCGCCTGTATGCTCTCGCGCCGCACCATCATCGCCGCGCCCAGGACGCAGTCCACATCGAAAGGTTCACCTCGTTCGTACAAGGCGTGCGGATACCGTCCATTGAAGGTTCCCTCAATCATCCGACCCGGCGTAGGGAAGAATTCGACCCAGAGCTGACGCAGACCGGGAAAGGCAAACGCGCTAGGCTGAAATCGTCCATCGCCGTAAGACAGCTGCGCACCGGCGAATCCACGCCGGGGATCTGACATGAGAGCCTCGAACAGAGCTTGCGTCGCGCCAGGATGCGTCGCAGTGTCGGGGTTCAGCAGATAGACTGCGCGCGGCAGATCGTCCGAGCCGGCGACGCTTCCAGCCGCATCCCGGAAGCCGATCCGCCGCAGAAGCAGATTATTCCCGGCGGCGAAGCCAAGGTTTTTCTCACTGGCGACCAGATCGACCTCAGGGAACATCTCGGCGACCGCCTGCGCCGTGCCATCCGAAGAGGCGCAGTCCACGAGATGCACGGTTGCCCCCAGCCCGCTCGCGGCAAGGTCTTCGAGCAGCGTGCGAAGCGCCGTGAGGACCAGTTCGCGAACGTTCCAGGTGACGACCAGTACGGCGAGATCGCGCATCACGAGCCGAGGTCCGCCAGGCTTAACCCAGATTGGCTGAAAAAGGCGCGCAGCCGCGAGAAGTCGGCATCTTCCGCCCGTATGATCTCACTTTGCAGGAGGAGCGGGCGGAGCAAATCCGCCCGCGAGCCGTTGCCGATGCTGATGAAGGCATCAATCAGCGCATTCGCCTGTCCCAAGGGGAGATAGTCGGGAAGGATCAGCACGCTGTAGGGAATCTCGACAGATCGCGCCAGCACCACTGTCGCGATGCGGGCGTCGGCGCTGGCGCGTTCCTCGAAGTCGCTCACGCTCATCCCGGCAGCGCCGCAGTCACCGCTGATCACCCCGGCGATCAGTGCATCAAGGTCTTCCAGGTCTTGCGTGCCCCCAATCGACGCGAACAAATCTTCGCCGCTGCCGCGCAGTAGGACCAGCGGGATGAGTCCGGTGTAAAGATCATCGAGTCCGAGGCGGCAGAGAGTCTTGCCAGAAAGCGACGCCAGCGCGGCGACACCCGCCTCGCGGCTGCCGTACAGCGCAATTTCCACACCGGTGTGGGACTGATCCCGGTCCCCGCGCGAAATCTGCAGCGCGGCGGATCCGCATCCCTGCGCGTAGGCGGCAGCATAGGCAGCTCCGCTCACCCAGGCGACACTGATCTGTTCAGGCGTGGAGGCGCACAGCTGCGCCAGCGCTTCCGCATCGTTTCCGACGAGGTCCACATCCACCGCCAACCCGGCAGCCTGGGCGAGTTCTGGAGCCAGTGCTTCCGCCGCCGCCGTGAAAGACGCCTCAGCGCGCCCACTTTCGATCAACCTGAAGTAGACACGAATGGGGTTATCTCCCGTCCCGATAGGCTCCGCCGTCGGTGCGGGCGGCAGATGTGTCGATCGGGGGGTCGGGGTCGTCGTCGGGCGCTCGGTGGGACTCACCGCTACGAAGCGGCGGCAGCCCGACAGCGTCACGAAGGAAATCACCAGCAGAAAGATCACCCAGTGGAGATTGCGACGGGAAAATGCAGTCATCGAATGACGTTCCATTTCTGCAAACAACCACAAGCCGCAGCAAACAGAAGGATCGTAACAGCGATCACGCCTTCTGCAAACTGCTGCGGGTCATCCCCCGGCAGCCTCTTGCAGGAATATCGAGCGAGCGCCGACATTGGCGTTCACCTGGCTGACCTCAACATCCTCGTGGATCAACCCCGCCCAGCAGTTCTGAGGGTTGCGCGTGCCAACCTCAGTCATGCGTACTGCTCCCCACACCACCACGCGCTCACCCGGCGGCAGGTACAGATACTCGACATCGGCGTCTGGGTCCACCACGACATCCAGTGTCTCCCGGCTGCCCAACGCCCAGCGCCAGGGATAGTCGGACGGGGCAGACATGCAGTCCAGCCCAACCCGCCACGCGCCCGGTTCATCGGTCAGTCCGAGCGTCGCCGCACGCTGGTCCCATCGGTAGACCGTGCCAGGTTCCGGCCCGGTCGTGCGAAGCGGCACAGCGCTGTAGTTCTCGACAGTCAGCTTGAAGACCAGGAGATCGCCAAGGGGCAGCGAAACCGTCGTGCGCGTGAGCGAATCCGGGTCCTGGGGCGGGTCGATCAGATCTCCAGGCTGTTCCAGGGTCGTGGTGAAGCGATCATCCCAGGGGCGTGTCTCGAAGACCACCGTCACGCCGATGGTCTGCGGCACAATCTCGGCGAAGGGTTTGCCACCGTCCTGAATCGTAAGCTCAGCCGAGCGGCGGATATTCTGACCGACGACGTCCTGCGCTTCGGCAACGATGACATAACTGCCATCGGGCGGTGGGTCGGCATTGTTATCTACGCCGCCATCGTAATCGTATTGGTGTCTGCCGCGCTCGCCCGGCAAAACATCTTCCAACCGTTCAGTCAGATAGATCGGTTCGGCGCTTCCATCGATGGGAAGCAGATACACCTTGAGATCCGCCTGCTTCTCAAGGTAGACATTCACCTGTGTGCGGTCGTGGATACCATCCTGATTCGGGGTGAATTCGACGGGAAAAACGGTGAATTCGGAGATCAGCGGCAGCGGCGCATCCCCGTCGCGGACGACGATCTGCCCCATCCGTTCTTCCTGTGAGCCGCTTTCGACATCTACAGCCGTCAGTCTCCAGGTGTAGGTGTCATCCGGGATCAGCCGGCGGGTAATCTGGTGATCGATTTGAGGGTCGTCCGGAAGCGAGAAGCCATCGACAACACCGCTGAAAGCAACCTGGTAGCGCTGCGGCGTTCGCAGTTGATCTTCCCGAAAAGCGAAGCGGCTTCCGCCTGCCCCTTCGAAGACCAGTGAGACTGCTGCCGTCCGGGTAATTTCATAGCTAAATATCGTAACATCATCGGAACCATCGGCGTTTGGCGTGATCACTTCATGAGCGAACTGCGCTTCGGTGATCAGCGAAACTGCTGGCGCGAGCAGCGCCTGTCCGATCAACACAATGAGCGCCGCGCCCACCAGCGCACCCGCCAGCACCAGACCTAAAGATAGTCGCATCGGGTTCTTTTACCCTGTTCCTGACCCTATACGAAACGGCGAGTCTAGCGGAGGGCGGATCGAAATGCCAGCACGAGGTTCGCTCCCACCCCGTCGCCGTGTTACAATATCCTTCCTGTTTCCCGAAGAAGTCCTGGATATCGACCCAAAGGAACATCTTGACCGATCTCAATTCCGTCAGCGAATTCTTTGATATCGGCAACGCCGCCGATGATGAGGGCGTGATTGAATGTCCGGTCATCCCCCTGCATGACCTGATCATCTTTCCCGGCGTCGTGTCGCCCGTCGCGCTGACCGGCAAACGCGCGACCACGGCGGCTGAAGCCGCCAATGACCAGCGAATCACGGCGATCACCGTGCTGATGCGCGATACCACGCAGTCCGCCGACCCTGATCTAGCTGATTTGCATACGATTGGCGCAGAGGTCGCGCTGGGACGCATCATGCGGATGCCCGATGAAACGCGCGGGGTTCTGATGCAGGGACGCCGCCGTGTCGAGCTGATCGAAATCGTCCGGCGCACGCCCTATCTGATCGCGCGCGCCCGTGTGCTGACCGAGGAGAATCTGCACGGCGCGCGCGCTAACGCCACCATGCAGGTGGTGACCAACCTCTTCCGTCGTGCAGTCGAGCTGAACGAGAACATCCCGGAAGAAGTCCTGCTCTACGTGCTGAACGCCCACAATGCCAGCTGGCTCGCCGATCTGGTCATCTCGACCCTCACCATCAGCCTGGAACAGCGGCAGCAGCTTCTTGAAGAACTGGATGTCGAGAAACGCCTGGATCAGGTCGTGGACCTGCTCAACCAGGAGCTGACCATGCTGGAACTCAAGGACGAGATCACCAGCCAGGTCAATCAGGAGATGGATCGCACGCAGCGCGAGATCTATCTGCGCGAGCAGATGCGCGTGATTCAGGGCGAACTCGGCGAAGAAGACGTCTTCCAGCAGGAGCTGAACGAGGTTCGCGAGCAGATCGTCCAGGCGCAGATGCCGCCGGAAGTCCACGATAAGGCGATGAAGGAGTTCGCCCGGCTGGCGATGATGGCTCCGCTTGCGCCGGAAGTTGGCATGGTGCGCACGTACATCGACTGGCTGACGGCGCTGCCTTGGACGAAATCAAGCGAAGATCAGCTCGATATTCAGTACGCTCAGCAGACGCTGGACCGTGAACACTACGGACTGCCTAAGATCAAGGATCGCATCCTCGAATACATCGCCGTGCGCAAGCTCGCCCCGGAAAACGCCAAAAGCCCAATCCTATGCTTCGTGGGTCCCCCTGGTGTCGGCAAGACATCACTTGGCAGGTCGATTGCCTCTGCCCTGGGACGTGAATTCGTCCGGGTCAGTCTGGGTGGGGTGCGCGACGAAGCAGAAATTCGTGGTCACCGCCGCACTTATATCGGCGCGCTCCCTGGACGCATCCTGCAAACGATGCGCCGTGCCGGCACCGTCAACCCCGTCTTCATGCTCGACGAGATCGACAAACTGGGCGCAGACTTTCGCGGCGACCCGGCGGCGGCGCTGTTGGAAGTACTCGACCCGGAGCAAAACGGCGAATACAGCGATCACTACCTGGAAGTGCCTTACAACCTTTCTAAGGTTCTGTTCATCACGACCGCCAACGATCTTGACCCGATTCCGCCGGCGCTGCTGGATCGTCTTGAGATCATCGAGTTCACCAGCTATACCGAAGAAGAGAAGACCGCCATCGCGCGCAAGTTTCTGCTGCCCAAGCAGAAATCGGCAAATGGGCTGACGGGACACCCGGTGGCGTTTGAAACTTCAGCGCTGCTCAAGCTCATTCGTGAGTACACCTACGAGGCGGGGGTGCGCAATCTCGACCGCGAAATCGCCAACGTCTGCCGCAAGGTGGCGCGGCTGATCGCCGAAGAAAAGCGCCATCCACAGTCGGTCTCTGGCGCGCACGTTGAACGCTATCTGGGTCCCCCACCCTTCCTGGACGAACGCGCCAACGATAAGGATGAGGTCGGTGTCGCCACCGGCATGGCTTGGACGCCTTATGGCGGCGAGATTCTGACTATCGAGGTGAGCGTGCTGCCGGGCAAGGGATCACTGCTGCTGACCGGGTCTCTGGGTGATGTCATGCAGGAGTCCGCCCAGACGGCGCTCAGCTATATGCGCGCCCGCGCCGAAAGCCTGGATTTGCCCTTTGATGACCTGGACTATTTCGACCTGCATGTGCATCTCCCCGAAGGTGCCGTGCCGAAAGATGGACCGTCGGCGGGCATCACCCTCGCCATCGCCATCATTTCCGCCTTCACCGAACGTCCGATTCGCAGCGACTTCGCCATGACCGGTGAAGTGACGCTGCGCGGAAAGATACTTCCGGTCGGCGGGATCAAGGAAAAAGTCCTGGCGGCACGGCGGGCGCGCATCAAACACATCATCATGCCTCGCCAGAACGAGCGCGATCTGGTCGATATTCCGAAAGAGGCGCGGCAGGACCTGAATCTGCATTTTGTGGAAACCATGCAGGAAGTCATCGATCTTGTCCTTCTGCCGAACGATCAGGAAGAGCGGCGGTTGGATCGCATCCGGCGCGAACGCGACAAAGAGGCGCAGCGTGGTGATGAGGAATGACCAGCAGCCGTTACCCGGTGAAATGATGAATGCTGACGACGTACAAGCGCTGATCAAGAATGGTCGCAACCAGCGGCTCGACTGGCTGGCGGATGGCTCGCCGGTGGAGTCCATCGCCCAGATGCTCACGTCGATGGCGAACGGCGTCGGAGGTCGGCTGCTGGTGGGTGTCACGGGTCCGTCTGGCATGGTCATCGGGGTGCGCGACCCGGCATCCACCATCGACCGGGTGATGCAAGCGTCGCTTTCTGCCGATCCGCCACTGCGCATTCCAGTGCCGCAGACGCTCAGCATCAAGGAAAAAGTGGTGGTCATCATCGACATTCCGGAGGGTATGCCGAACATCTATGCCATTGACGGACGCTACGTAGGAAGGAGCGACGGGGAAATCAGCCCTTTGGCGCTGCGCGATATCCGTAAGCTGCTCTTCGAACGCGGAATCGCCAGCTTCGAGACTGAATCAGCCGACGGAGCGACGCTCGCCGACATCGACTGGGTCAAAGCACGCGCTTACAGTGAAAAGATCGGCGGGGGGACCGATGTCGAAAAGACGCTGCTTCGGCGGGGCTGTCTGACGCGCACCAGCGGTACGCTGTGCCCGACCAACGCCGGGATTCTCCTCTTCGGCGTGGACCCACAAGCCTTCCTTCCCAGCGCCGAACTCACTGCCGTGCGCTTCGCCGGGGAGACAATGAGCGACACCTTCTCGCGCCAGGACCTCGGCGGCACCTTGCCCGATCAGATTCGCCGTGCCGAGACCTTCCTGCGCGATCATCTGCGAAAAGCGGTCACGCTCGGTAAGACGATGGCGCGCAGCGAGGACCTGGAATATCCTCTCGAAGCCGCCCGCGAACTGGTGGTCAACGCGGTCGCCCATCGCGATTACAGCATCGCCGGCGACAACGTGCGGCTCTACCTTTTCGCCAACCGCCTCGAAGTCACCAGCCCCGGTAGGCTGCCCGGACCAGTGACCCTCGCCAACATCCGTGAAGCCCGGTTTTCGCGCAATCCGGTGATCGTTCAGGTTCTGGCGGACCTCGGCTTTATCGAGCGCCTGGGGTACGGCATCGACCGGGTGATCGCCCTGATGGAAGAGTCGTATCTGCCTGCCCCGGAATTCGCGGAGGTGGTGGGGACTTTCTGCGTCCGCCTGCATCGAGGACAGCCGCCCGCCGCCCTCAGCGCTGCTGCCATCGCCGATAAGCGCCTGCAGGGCGTCCATCTGAACCCGCGCCAGGAAGCAGCGCTCATGTTCCTGAACCGTGAAGGCAACCAGCGCATCACCAACAGCAACCTGCAATCGATGTACCCGGATGTGCATCCCGAGACGATCCGTCGCGACCTCTCCGACCTCGTCACCAAGGACTTTCTGGAAAAACATGGGCAGAAGCGCGGCTCGTACTATATCCTTAAGCCAACTCACGATTCCTAATCGTTGAACCGGTTGCAGTGGATTCCTGCTTCGCATATAGTGAATAAAGTCTGGCGGCACAAAAGGTGAACTTGTGATGTCCAAGAAAATCTATCGACTCGTGCCCGTTCTGATAGGGTTGCTGCTGCTGGTGGCGCTGCCGGCACTGAGCGCGCCGAGCGCCGCTCCGGCAGAACAAGCCGCTACCTGCGATGAACTGGTCGCACTGGCAACTACCACCGTTGGCATCTCCTGCGATAGTCTGGGGCGCAACCAGGCATGTTACGGCAATCGACAGATCGCCGTCGAGTTCGCGCCAAACACCAACCTCATTTTCAATCAGTCCGGCGATATTGTGGATCTGCTGGCGCTGCGCCGTCTCATCACCTCTGGCTTTGACGAAACGACTGGAGAGTGGGGTATCGCCATCGTCAAGGCGCAGGCAAATCTCCCCGACGCGCTTCCCGGCGAAAACGTCACCTTCCTGCTCTTTGGCGATTCCGAAATGAACAACCTCAGCGCCGATATGCGCGCGGTCAAGCTGCGCACCGGCATCGCTGGAACAACCTGCGACGACGCCCCTTCCGGCGTCCTCATCCAGTCGCCTTCCGGTCGACAGGTCACGATGAATATTAACGGCGCCGATATCACGCTGGCGTCTACGGTCTATTTAACGGCTCAGGAAAACGTCAGCATGAAACTGAGTACAGTGGATGGCGTCGCTGTAGTTTCGGCACTGGGCGAAACGCGCATCGTTCCGTCTGGCGGCGAAATCGGCGTTCGCCTTGGCGGCGTGGATGGGCTGGAGGTCGATGGTCCACCCTCGGCGCTGCGCGGCTTCACCCAAGTCCAGCTGCCATTCGTCCCGCTCGGTCTTTTGGAAGATCCGCTTGTTCTCCCGGGTGCACTCCCCATCGGAGGACAGATGCCGGCGGGGACGCTTACGCCCACCGTCCCGGTATCCACGCTGCCGGCGGGCTGCGCGCCGCGTGCCGACTGGACCTTCCGCTATGTGATTCAGAGCGGCGAAACGCTGTCGAGCATCGCTTCGCGCGGCGGTATCTCCCTCACCGAGCTGGCGGCGGGCAACTGTATCGTGAACCCTGGTCTGATTTACGCCGGTCAAGTGCTTAATGTGCCTGTGCCGATCCCTACGCCGATCCCCAGACCGACCGCGACCTATACCCCGATGGTGACGCCGACGCAGAATACGACGATCATCGGTCCCAATCTGCGCGCAGACACCAATCCTATCTACTACGAGACCTGCACCTTCATCCGCTGGGATGTCTCCAACATTCAGGCAGTCTATTTCGAGGGTTCTCCGGCGGTCGGCAGCGACGCCCGCCAGGTCTGCCCAAGCCAGACGACGACGTACACGCTGTCAGTCATTCGGTTGGATGGGATAACGCAGAATTTCACCATCACCATCTATGTAGAAGGTCCGGCACCGGTCTGTGGCAATTACGTCTGCGAGCCGGGTGAAACAGAACAGTCGTGCCCGCACGACTGCGACGTCCCCGGTTAACGAACGCTGGAGAAAGGGGCGTGTCTCTGTCGAGACCGCCCTTTTCAATCCTTGCGCTCTCTCGTCAGGATGGACGCCGGAATTCCTGTGGTATCCTAGTTGGCGCTATGGACAGGTCACAGGAAGCACACATGCGGGGACTCTTTCTTCTTCTGCTGGTCATCATGATGGGGACGGGATGCACGATCCTGGCTGCGCCAACCGCCACACTGACGCCGACAATCACCCCGACTGAGACGCCACCTCCTACAGACACCGCCACCTGGACGCCCATACCTGCCACCGACACGCCGACCGTCACCCCTTCCTCCACACCGCTGCCTACGCTGACGCCGACTCCGGCACCGACTCTCACGCCTTCCACGACGCCAGAAGTAACGGTCGTCTTTACGTATGACAACTGGGAATTCCTGGACCTGCCGAGCGATATTGCGGCGCGGCTCAATTCGCCGATGATCGCCTTCCTCAACACCAACAACCGTACCGGTTCCGCTGCGACGCCTCTGCCGGGAAACAATATTC
Organism: Anaerolineae bacterium; assembly: GCA_013360465.1. Classification (GTDB taxonomy): domain Bacteria; phylum Chloroflexota; class Anaerolineae; order Aggregatilineales; family Phototrophicaceae; genus Flexifilum. The sequence continues at coordinate 115,463 of JABWBO010000003.1, forward strand.
AGACGCTCTACTACGTGCCGCCAACCAACTCCGCCGCGCGCATCGCCATTAAGGAATTCGATATTTCGACGGGCGATCAAATCTTCATCGCGCCGGGCGGAGACAAACTGGCATATCTGCGGCTTGATGTTGGCAGCGCTGCCAACGGCTTGTACGTGGCGGACTTCGAGATCGGCGTCACGGGCAGGGTCCTGCCGATCACCGCGCTGACTCAGCGCGGCATCTATTCCCCACCGAGCTGGAAGCAGGACGGATCGCTGATGGCAGTTGCCGTCGCCACCGGTTACGACATCGACATCTTCACCATTGCCCCCAACGGAGCCTGGGCGCCGCTCATCACTCACGGGTCCTATGACTTCTGGGGCGAGTGGTCACCGGATGGCAACTACCTGGTCTTCGTCTCCGACCGCGTCGCCTGCCCGACCTGGCATCCCGGCGAACCAGGGACATGCGATGGCACGGAAACACCACCTCCGTTCGGCGGGCACGTCTTCGTCCTGGAAATCGCGACCGGGCGCATCACGCAGATTAGCGATCAGGTGGTCTATGAGCCGCCGCACTGGGTGACGCCGCGTCAGGTCAGCTTTGTCGTGGGCGATCCCCTCTTTGGCGATCCAGAACGCGCGCTTTACCTCGCCGACATCTTCAGCGGTGAAGTGCGCAGCGTCCGCCTGAGCAGTGGCGATGTGCCGCTGAAACTCTCCGAAACCTGGTCTCCGACTGGGCAGCAGGTGCTGTTTCAGGGGGCAGATACCAGCACAGAAATCATCCTGGCGCAGATCAGCGGCACGGTGCTGGGGCGCATCGGCGATCTGAATTTCGCGCGCTACGGCATGTCTGCCGACTGGTCTCCCGACGGCTCGCTGATCGCTATCGGCGGGGTCGGCGGCGAATGCCCCTACGGCATAGTCGTCACCGATACCAGCCTGACCCCTATCGCGCGTGGAAACCCGCCGCCGTCGATGTGCGAACCGCGTTTCTCGCCCGACGGACGCTGGATCGCCTTCACCGGCGTGATCCCCAATCGCGATGGGCGGGTGGATGTGTACGCCGCCAACCAGAACGGCTTCGGCGCAGTCAACCTGACCGGCAGCCTGTTAGGGAACATCGCTATGTTCGGTTGGGTCGGCGGTCTGCCATAAGCTTTGCTGCTGGCATTTCAATGCATTGATTCATCTTGAAGGAGAACCTGATGGCGTCGTTGCAGGATAAAGTAGCGGTTGTGACCGGAGGCAGCCGAGGAATCGGACGCGGCATCGCGCTGGAGCTGGCGAAGCGCGGCGCTGCCGTCGTGGTCAACTATCACCAGAGCGCCAGCGCAGCCGACGAGGTTGTCACCGCGATCACAGCGATGGGGAGCAAAGCCCTGGCGGTGCAGGCGGATGTCAGCACCGAAGAAGGCGCGAATACGCTGATCAAGACGGCGAACGATACTTTCGGGAAGGTCGATATTCTGGTCAATAACGCCGGAACGACGCGCGACAACGTGATCATGCTGATGGGCGCAGACGACTTCGACACTGTGATTGATACCAACCTGCGCAGCGCGTGGCTGTGTTCCAAGGCGGCGGTCCGCCTGATGATGCGCAAGCGCTACGGGCGCATCATCAACATCACCAGCATCAGCGGCATCATGGGAAATGGCGGTCAGACCAACTACAGCGCCAGCAAAGCCGGACTGATCGGTTTGACCAAAGCCCTGGCGCGCGAGGTCGGTTCGCGCAGCATCACCGTCAACGCAGTCGCTCCCGGCTTCGTGCAGACCGACCTCACGTCCAATCTGCCGGACGAAATGTTGAAGAAGCTTAACGAGAACATCCCACTGGGTCGCTGGGCGTCCATCGAGGATGTCGCTTATGCGGCGGCGTTCCTCGCCTCCGACGAAGCCGGCTGCATCACCGGGCATGTGCTGGTCGTCGATGGTGGCATGGCAATGTAACAGGGGTTAACTCCATGCCGACGATCTTCTCCAAAATCATCGCCCGAGAAGTGCGTTCCGACATCGTCTTTCAGGACGAGCGCGTCACCGCCTTCAGGGATATCAATCCGCAGGCTCCAGTACACATCTTGATCGTTCCCAACAAAGAGATTGCGACCGTCGATGATGTCACGCCGGAAGACGAAGGCGTCCTCGGTCACATGTTCATCGTCGCCCGGCAGATCGCCCGCGATCTGGGTATCGGAAACAAGGGCTATCGGCTGATCGTCAACTGCAAGGATGACGGTGGACAGGAAATCTACCACCTGCATATGCATCTAGTCGGCGGACGTCGCCTGGGGCGGATGCTGTCGCGCGCCGATTGAGGAAAAAAGGCTCGGCGAAGGGTTTGCGCTTCAGACCTCACCCCGCCTGCGAAACCGGCGGGGTGAGGTCTGTTTATCGAGTAAACTCGCGTGTTGAGTTCACCTTCTTCACTAGCCGCCCGCCTCGGCAGCCGCTTCAGTGGTCGCTTCCGGCGTCGACTCCGGGGTCGATTCGGGCACAGCCGCGCCGGCTGGCTCCGCTGTCGCTTCAGGTGTTGACTCAAGAGCCGGCGCAGACTCCGGTTCGGCTGTCGCCTCAGGGATCGGCTCAATTGCGCTCACGCGCTCAATTTCAGCGTCAATCGCTGCCAGAATATCGGCGGCGGCGGTCAGCGCCGTCTGCTCTTCACTGAGCGGCACAACTCCGTTGATAGCGACCGTCGGCGCGCCGTTGAAACTCAGCAGCGCCAGGGCATTGTTGCGCGCTGTCGTGAGCAGTTCCTGCACGCTTCCGCTGGCGACGCAGGCGCTGTGCTGACCGCGATTCAAGCCCAGCGCGTCCAGACCCGCCACAAGCCGGTTGTTGGTGAAGGACTGGTTGCCATAGCGCCCCTGCCAATCGAACAGCATGTCGTGGAACTGCCAGAACGCCTGCTGTTCCGCCGCGCAGACCGCCGCAATCGCCGCGCCCTGCCCGTTCGGGACCGTTCCATAGCCGAACAGCGGGACGTAGATCACGGCGATCTTCTCGTCGCGCACGCGCGTCACCAGTTCATCGATGATCTGGTCGTGAAGATCGCGGCAGCTTGGGCAGTCAAAGCTGGAATAGAGGCTGACTTTGACGCTGGCGTTCGGCTCGCCCAGGAGAGGATAGCCTTCCTGCGTGCGCGACACCGGCAGATCGGCATAACGCGCCGTCGTCGCCTGCGGGATCGGCGCTTCCTGCGGCAGGTTGACCAGGATGAAAATGACTGCGAACAGGACAGCCAATCCGACGACTGTCCCCACAATCATGATGAGCCGGCGGCGCTGCCGCTCTCGTTCGCGTTCTCTGATGCGTTCAGCCGCGCGCGAACCGCTGGCGGTCGGTCGGGAGGGCTGAGCCGACTGTTCCGGTTTGGAGTCTGTTTTGCGATTTCTTCTCTGCTGAGCCATGACAGCCTCGATTCCTGTGTGTAAACCGGCTTCAGTTTACAGCCCGAAAGCCAAACGTCAAGCAGTGCCGCTGAGGGTATACCGTTCAATTGGTCCGATGATTTGGCTGACAAATCGGATCGGTTTGGAGTAAAATGCAGTGGAATTCGGATTGCTCCTGATACTCCCTCTACCCCACATGTTATGGTCGATTGAGCGGCGGCTGCGCTGAAGGCAGTCCCGCAGAAACGATACGAGGACAACCAATGAAAGTCGACTCTTTCGGCACTCGCGGCACGTTCGACACCGGTCACGGGCAAGCGGTCATCTACCGCTTGAATAAGCTGAGCGAGCGCGGAATCGGGCACGTAGACCGCCTGCCATTCAGCATCAAGATTCTGCTCGAAAACGCGCTCCGCAACCTGGATAACTACGAGGTCATGGAAGATGCGGTTGCGGCGATTGCCGGCTGGAACGCCGCCGCTCCCGGCGACATCGAGATCCCCTTCAAGCCTGCGCGTGTCATCCTCCAGGACTTCACCGGCGTCGCCGTCGTCGTCGATCTTGCGGCGCTGCGCAGCGCCATGCAGCGTCTCGGCGGCGATCCGCGTCGGATCAATCCCAATATCCCGGTCGATCTGGTCATCGATCACTCCGTGCAGGTCGATCGCTTTGGGTCGGCAGACGCGATCCTATTCAATGCCGAACGCGAGTTCGTCCGCAATCGCGAACGCTACGAACTCCTCCACTGGGCACAGAACGCCTTCGAAGACTTCAGGGTTGTCCCGCCGGCGACCGGCATCGTGCATCAGGTAAACCTCGAATATCTGGCGAAGGTCGTGCAGCTCTTCGAGGAGGATGGCGCGCAGATTGCCCTCCCAGATTCGCTGGTCGGCACCGACAGCCACACCACCATGATCAATGGTCTGGGCGTGCTGGGTTGGGGCGTCGGCGGCATCGAAGCCGAAGCTGCCATGCTTGGACAGCCGATCTACATGCTCATGCCCCAGGTCATCGGCGTCAAACTGACCGGCAGTCTGCCCGAAGGCGCGACCGCTACCGACCTGGTGCTGACCGTGACCCAGACGCTGCGCAAGAAGGGCGTGGTCGATAAATTCGTCGAGTTCTACGGACCCGGATGCGGCACGCTGAGCCTGCCAGATCGCGCAACTATCGCTAACATGGCGCCCGAATACGGCGCAACGATGGGCTTCTTCCCGGTCGATGCTGAATCGCTGAATTTCCTGCGCCGAACTGGACGCAGCGAAGCCCTGACGCAGCTGGTCGAGCGCTACACCAAGGAACAGGGCTTGTTCCGCACCAACACCACGCCAGACCCGATCTTCACCGATTCCCTGGTGATCGATCTCGACGCCGTGCAGCCGAGCATGGCAGGTCCTAAGCGCCCCCAGGACCGCGTCCTGCTGCGCGATATGAAGGACAGCTTCCAGAAGGCGCTGCGCGCCCCGGTCGATCAGCGCGGTTTCGCCCTGGACGACAGTGCGGTGAACCAGCGCGCAGCGGTTGCCGACAATGGGCAGAGCGCCGAGATCGGGCATGGCGTCGTCGTCATCGCCTCGATCACCAGCTGTACCAACACCAGCAACCCGATGGTCATGATGGGGGCAGGTCTGCTGGCGAAAAACGCGGTCGAAAAAGGCTTGCAGCGCAAGCCCTACGTCAAGACCAGCCTCGCCCCTGGTTCGCGCGTTGTGACGGAGTATCTGGACCGCGCTGGGCTGACGTCTTACCTCGATCAGCTCGGTTTCAACACCGTCGGTTACGGCTGCATGACCTGCATCGGCAACAGCGGTCCTCTGCCCGAAAACGTCGCGGAAGCGGTGGAAAGCGGAGAGCTGGTCGCCGCCGCCGTGCTGAGCGGCAACCGCAACTTTGAGGGACGCATCAACCCGCTGGTCAAGGCGAACTATCTGGCGTCGCCGCCGCTGGTGGTCGCCTATGCCCTTGCCGGGACGGTCGATATCGACCTGACAAACGATCCGATCGGCATCAATGATGCCGGCGAAGCGGTGTACCTCAGGGATATCTGGCCCTCGAACCAGGACGTGATGACTCTGGTTGAAAAGACCATCACCCCCGACATGTTCGCCTCGCAGTATGGCAATGTCTACACCGGGAATCCGACATGGAATGCCATCACCGGTTCCGAAGGCGATGTCTACGTCTGGAACAGCGAGAGTACCTACGTTCAGGAGCCGCCCTTCTTCTTCGACTTCGATACGCAGCCCTCCGCGCTCAGCAGCATTGAGGCGGCGCGCGCGCTGGCGGTCCTGGGGGATTCGATCACGACCGATCACATCTCTCCGGCGGGCGACATCGCCGTCAACAGCCCGGCGGGCAAATATCTGATCGAACACGACGTCGAGCCGATCTATTTCAACACCTATGGCACACGACGCGGCAACCATGAGGTGATGATTCGCGGCACGTTTGCCAACATCCGCCTGCGCAACCGGCTGGTTCCGGGGAGCGAGGGTCCGGTTACAACCCACTTCCCAACCGGCGAAACCACCAGCATCTACGCCGCATCGGAGCGCTATCTCGCCGCCAATACGCCGTTGATCGTGCTGGCAGGTTCCGAGTACGGCACAGGTTCCAGCCGTGACTGGGCAGCCAAGGGCACCGCGCTGCTCGGCGTCAGGGCGGTGATCGCCCGATCCTTCGAGCGCATCCACCGCAGCAACCTGGTCATGATGGGTGTGCTGCCCTTGCAGTTCAAGGACGGCGAGAGCGTCGAAAGCCTGGGGCTGACCGGGCGCGAGACGTTCGACATCCTGGGCATCGACGACCACTTGCAGCCCAAGCAGGACCTGACCGTCGTCGCGCGCGGCGAGGATGGCTCGGAAAAACGCTTCACAGTGACCGCCCGTGTCGACACGCCGGTCGATGTCGAGTACTATCGCAACGGGGGCATCCTGCAGACCGTGCTGCGCAAGTTCCTTCAGTAATCAGAATCGTCGAATGGACGATACATGCAGGGGTGCAGACTGCTGTACCCCTGATTCGTCCTTTATTCCAGGTGATGGCGCATCCTATGACTGACGATACACCAGTGATCATCTATTCCGATGGGAGCGCCAAGCCGAACCCTGATGGACCGGGCGGGTGGGCTGCATTGCTGATCTACGGCGAGCAAGAAAAGCCGATCAGCGGCGGAGAACCCAAAACAACGAACAACCGAATGGAGCTGACGGCGGCGATCAAGGCGCTGGAAGCGCTCAAGCGGCGCTGCAGAATCGACTTCTACACCGATTCGCAGTATCTGCGCAACGGCATCACCACCTGGATCGAAGGCTGGAAACGCAACGGCTGGCGGACCGCGAACAAACAGGCAGTCCTCAACCAGGACCTTTGGGTGCAGCTAGATGAACTAACGCGCCAGCATGATATCTCGTGGCACTGGACGCGGGGTCATGCAGGAAATCACTACAACGAGCGGGTCGATCAGATGGCGGCTGCGGCGCGGGAAACTGTACGCCGCAGTCGTTAGCAGGATGGAGCAGGGGTATGGCGAAGCGCGCTGATCGCGTAGCAGGGTTTGGAACCACTATCTTCACAGAGATCAACCAGCTGGCACAGCAGCATAACGCGCTGAACCTGGGTCAAGGCAAACCGGACTTCGACGGTCCTGCGGAGATCATCGACGCCGCTGTGCAGGCGCTGCAGCAGGGCGCACTCAACCAGTATGCGCCCGGACCAGGCGCTGCCTCGCTCCGCCAGGCGGTCGCTGATCATGCCCGTCGGTTCTATCATATGGAAATCAGTCCCACTGAAGGGGTCGTCGTCACCGCCGGCGCGACCGAAGCGATATTCTCGTGCGTACTCGGTCTAGTCGACCGGGGCGACGAGGTGATCGTCATCGAACCTTATTTCGACAGCTACGTCCCGAACATCACGATGGCGGGAGCCAAACCGGTCTTTGTGCCGCTGCGTCCCCCGACCTGGACCTTTGACCCGGAAGAACTGCGACGCGCCTTCAACAAACGCACGCGCGCCTTGATCCTGAACACACCGCACAATCCCAGCGGGCGCGTCTTCACCCGGCAGGAGCTGACGCTGATCGCTGAATTATGCCGGGAACATGACGTGACGGTGATCTCCGATGAGGTCTATGAGCATCTGATCTTCGACAGCGCCTGTCACATCCCGATTGCCAGCCTGCCCGGCATGTTTGACCGCACCGTCACGGTCAGCAGTCTCGGCAAGACGTTCAGCGTCACAGGATGGAAGATCGGCTGGGTCTATGGCGCACCAGAATTGGTGCGCGGCGTGGCGCAGGCGCACCAGTTTGTGACGTTCGCCGTCAATCACCCGGCGCAGCAGGCGGCAGCCTTCGCGCTCAGCTTGCCGGAATCCTATTTCGCTGATTTCAAGAAGATGTACACCGGCAAGCGCGATCTGCTGATGAGTGCGCTCAGGCGGGGTGGGCTTTCCCCAACTCTGCCCGAAGGCACTTATTTCATCATGGCGGACTTCTCGTCAGTCTTCGACGGCGACGACATCGAATTCGCGCGCTACCTCACGTCAGAAGTTGGCGTGGCGTGTATCCCACCGACCTTCTTCTACAGCCATGATCACGCGCACATGGCGAGTACTCAGGCACGCTTCGCTTTCTGCAAGAGCGATGAGATGCTGCGTGAAGTCGGCGAGCGGATGGCGCTCCTGGGACGCTAGAAGGCTCAGAACAGGGCAAACGGCAGCGCTCCTCCGATGACCAGACTGCTCAGAATGACGCGGAAGAGGCTGATCGCCAGCAGCATGACAAGCAGCGTGATCAGAGGCAGAGCGGCTTTGTCCTTCGTCTCGGTCAGCAGGTACAGTCGTTCATAGCCGCTGCTCATGATATAGCCGGCTAGGATGAGCATGATCAGTCCAGTGTATCCTCCGCCAAAACCCAGCAGCGCAAAGATCAAAGTGATGGCGGCGGTGAAGACAACGGTTGGCGCCCAGACGATGCCGGCGGTCATGCTGTGACGCACGAGCGTCGCCTTCCATCCCTGCGCCTGCGCATAACGGTACGAAGCATAGCAGCCGAGGAACAGCGCCAGAACCAGCAGCGGAATACTCAGGAGCGGCGTCAGGATGATGCTGACGAAGCTGAATAAGTTCGCCGAGGTGACGATCACGATGAAAAGGGACAGCAGCAGGCTCACGCCGGCGCTGATCGTCGCAGCTGTCCCCGTCACCAACCAGAATCGCCACCACGTCGCCTGATCGACCTCTGCGGCATAGTCGCCAGGACGGCGCAGCAGGACATTCCACCCGGAACGAAGCAGCGCTAAGCCGTCCCGTGCTAAACCGCCTGGCGAGACCGAGGCGGGCGCGCCGGGTATCTTGAAAGGCAGACGAAAACCCTCTTCGGCGATGTCCGCCTGTCCAGGGCGACGTTCATCTTCCGGGTTGAGTGCCCGTATCTTGGGACGCATCCCCGAAGGAGTCCGCGCCGCCGGAGCGCCGCCCTGCATGACGTTTGCCTCGCGCGCCTTGATACGATCCAGGACCTCCCGCGCCTTGACGTTACCGGGATTGATTTCCAGGACGCGCTCTAGATGCTGCTTGCGCAGCTGGGCGTCCTGCTCGACGGCGGCGAGATAGTACCACCCTTGTTCATTATCCGGCGACTGGCTGACAAAGTGATTCAGCAGTTCCCGCGCTTTCTCGCGGTCGCCCGCCTGGAATGCTGAAATCCCCTGGTTCAAGAGATCTTGTTCGGGCTGCATTACGATCTACCACCTTCCTCGTCGCTGCGACTCAGCGGATCGAACGCTGGTCGTAATTCACGGTTGCAGAAACGACTCTCACCGAATCTATTATCCGGGAAAGCCCAATTTTCAGGGATTGAGAAATCCCCCATCAGATAGTATAAACGTTCTAAGGTCGGACACGCCTCAACCGGGAAAAATGACTGAAAACGCCCCCAAACGATTCATCGCCGTCGCTGGAAATATTGGCGTCGGCAAGAGTACCCTCACCCGCTTGATGTCCTCCGCCTTTGGTTGGGAGCCCTTCCTGGAAGCAGCATCCGAAAACCCCTACCTCGCCGATTTCTATCAAGACATGAAGCGCTGGAGCTTTCACTCGCAGGTGTTCTATCTGGGCAAGCGTCTGGAGCATCACCGTCAGCTGGTGGATCACCCCGGCAGCGTCATTCAGGATCGTACGGTCTACGAGGACGCCGAAATATTCGCCCGCAATCTGCACGACCAGGGACTCATGTCGGCGCGCGACTACGATGCCTACCGCCGACTCTACAAGGCTGTCAGCAGTTTTCTGCCCCCTCCCGACGTGATCGTGTACCTGCGCGCCGATGTGCCAACGCTGCTGCGTCGTATTCGCCTGCGCGGAAATGTCTACGAGCAGCAAATCGCTCCCGAATACCTTGAGCGGTTGAACGCGCTATACGACAGCTGGATTGCCGAATGGCGCCACTGCCCGGTGCTGACCATCGCGGCAGACGAGATCGACTACGTTCAGCGCCCAGACGACATCAAGCGTATCACGCTCCCCATCTACGAACTGTTTCATCAAACCCCGGTTTAGGACAACTCACACGACTCCTTAATGGACAAAACCAGTACCCCGTGCTAGACTCTTTTCAACGGATTGTTCAGATTAATCCGATCATTTAGTTTCTCTCAGACAAGTTTCTTTTTCATGTCGCGCATTCAGCTAGAATCCGATTTACTCAATTTCATCATCCGGGCTGGCTTTCAGCCGGGAGATCGCCTGCCGACTCTCAATGTCCTTCAGGACGAGAACCATCTTGATGTCGGTATCAGCAAGGTGCGCGAGCAGCTTGAGGTGGCGCGTGCGCTCGGCTTGGTGGAAGTGCGCTCCAAGACCGGTATGCGTCTGAAGGAGTACAGCTTCACGCCGGCGGTCCGTCTGAGTCTGTTCTACGCGCTGGCGCAGAGCCAACGGAATTTCGAGCATTTTGGCGAGCTGCGCAATCATCTCGAAGTGGCATTCTGGAATGAAGCGTGCGCCCGTTTGCAGCCGGAAGACCTGGAGACAATGCGCGACTGCATCGTCCGAGCGGCGGACAAGCTCAACAGCAGCCACATCAACATTCCCAACGAAGAACATCGGACGTTTCATCTGACGCTGTTCGCTCGTCTGGAGAATCCGTTCGTGATGGGCATCCTCGAAGCCTATTGGGATGCCTACGAGGCTATTGAGGTGACACGCTACGCCAGTTATCAATATCTTCAGCAGGTCTGGAAGTATCATGAGCAGATTCTCGAGGCGCTGATCGCCGGCGACTATGAGAAAGCCAAGCAGCTGTTCATCGAACATACCAAGCTGATGCGCTACGGCAGCGACGGCAACCGATAGGACAGGGCTTGCCCGCACGCACGGATATTGATGAGCAAAGGAGCGTTTATTCGCCGGCAAATCATCTTTTCGATAGTGTTCTTCCCGTTTCACCCGTTTGACGCAGCAGATTTCGAGTTTGAAGGACAACCATGGCAATCGACATGCAACCCGACGCGCAGATGCGCTGGCAGCGCTACCAACCCGGCGTCAATGATTTCGCCCTGATGGTGGCGACCAAAAATGGTTCGGGCAGCCAGACCTCGAACGTTGTTCTGATTCGGTCCTTGTTCAAGATGGGCATACCGGTCAGCGGCAAGAATCTCTTCCCTTCCAACATCAAGGGTTTGCCGACCTGGTATACCATCCGGGCGAGCAAGGATGGCTACACCGCGCGCCGGGCGACCACCGAAGTCGCCGTAGCTTTCAACCAGGACACTATCACCGAGGATATCGCCAATATCCCGCATGGCGGCGTCCTGATCGCCAATAAGGACCTGAAGTATCGCGTTAACCGCCCGGATATCACGGTCTACGAAGTACCGGTCAAAGACATCATGTCCAGGGGTGAGTTCCCCAAGGATTTTGCCGACCGCATCGCCAACATGGTTTATGTCGGCGTCTGCTGCCACCTGTTCGGCATTCCGCTGGACATCGCTTACGAAGCCCTGCTCGATCAGTTCAACCGCAAGGAAAAGCCGGCGCGCATGAACTTCAGCGCCATCCAGCTGTCGTACGACTGGGCGAAGGAATATCTCGAAAAACGTGACAGCTTCCGCTTCGAGCCGATGAACAAGACGCAGGGCAAAATCCTGATCGAGGGCAACGACGCGGCAGCGCTTGGCGCGCTCTTCGGCGGCGTTACTTTCGTCGCCTGGTATCCGATCACGCCCTCGACCAGCCTGGTTGACAACATCCTCAACCACCTGAATCTGCGTAAAGATGGCGATGGCAAGAACACGGTCGCCATCGTCCAGGCGGAAGACGAGCTGGCAGCCGTCGGCATGATCATCGGCGCAGGCTGGGCGGGCGCGCGTTCTATGACCGCGACCAGCGGTCCCGGCGTCAGCCTGATGGCGGAATTCACGGGACTGGCGTATTTTGCCGAAATTCCGACGGTCATCTGGGATGTCACGCGCATGGGTCCCAGCACCGGTCTGCCGACGCGCACCAGCCAGGGCGACCTGCTCTTCCTGTACACGCTCAGTCACGGTGATACGCGCCATATTGTGCTGCTCCCCAGCAACGCCGAAGAATGCTTCGAGTTCGGATGGAAGGCGCTGGACATCGCCGAACAAATGCAGACGCCGGTATTCGTCATGAGCGATCTCGACATCGGCATGAACGTGTGGCTGAGCAATCCATTCCAATACCCGGACACGCCGATCAATCACGGTAAAACGCTCAACAAAGAACAGCTGGAAGCCTTCCTGCAGGAAAAAGGCGAATGGTTCCGCTATCGCGACTACGATGCCGACGGCGTCGGGTATCGCACCGTTCCGGGGACCGAACACCCTGGCGCCGCCTATTTCACGCGCGGCACCGGGCATAACGACATGGCCATCTACAGCGAGCGGCGCGAAGACTGGCTGCAGAACATGCAGCGCCTGCGCAATAAGTTCGATACCGCCCGTCACGTCGTCCCCGGTCCGGTCATGCGGATGAGCAGCGAATCGGGTGAGGCGGAAGCCATCGGCATTATCTCCTTCGGCTCCAACGATCCGGCAGTGCATGAAGCCATCGAACACATGGCGGCGGAAGGCATTACCGCCGACTACATGCGCATCCGCGCTCTGCCCTTCTCGCAGCAGGTTTGGGACTTCATCGAAGCTCACGACCGCGTCTACGTCATTGAAAACAACTTCGATGGACAACTCTGCCAGATTCTGCGCATGGAGTCGCCGCTCAGCCGTTCGAACCTGGTATCGCTCACGCTGGGCGATACGCTGCCCATGACCGCCCTGTGGATCCATCAGCAGATTGTTCAGCACGAGGAGGTGCCCTAAATGCCTAATGCACTCGGTCTTGAAAGAACGGACTATAAGGGAGCAACCAGCACACTCTGCCCCGGTTGCGGACACGACTCCATTTCCAACCAGATCATCAGCGCGGCGTATGACTCTGACCTGCCGATGTGGCGCGTCATCAAGCTGAGCGGCATCGGCTGCTCCAGCAAGACGCCCGCCTATTTCCTGAAGGGTTCGCACGGCTTTAACTCGGTGCATGGGCGTATGCCGTCGGTGGCGACCGGCGCGACCATCGCCAATCATGATCTGATCGCCATCGCGGTCAGCGGCGACGGCGATACCGGAAGCATCGGTTTCGGTCAGTTCAAGCACCTCATTCGCCGCAATGTTCACATGGTCTACATCGTCGAAAACAACGGCGTTTATGGGCTGACCAAAGGGCAGTTTTCGGCGACAGCCGATGAAGGGCAGTTCCTGAAGTACTACGGCAAAAACGATCTGCCGCCCATCGACCTCTGCCTGGAAGCGATCATCGGCGGCGCGACGTTCGTTGCGCGCAGCTTCTCTGGCGACGCCAAGCAGGTGCAGACGCTGCTCAAGGCGGCGCTGCGCCATCGCGGCACTGCGGTCCTGGACATCATCAGCCCATGCGTGACTTTCAACAACTCGCCCGATTCGACCAAGAGCTATCCCTACGGCAAAGAGAATGAGATCCCCCTGCATGAGATCGAACTCATGGCGGCGGGTTACGTCGCTGCCAAACAGGAGATCACCATTCCGGAGTACCCGGCTGAGTTGGTGATCGAAGTCGAGATGCATGATGGGACCTTCGTGCGGCTCAAGAAGCTGGGCGAAGGACATGACCCGCGTAACCGCGCCGAAGCAATCACTCTCCTGGAAAGAGCCAGCCGCGAAAACCTGCTGCTGACCGGTCTCATCTACTACGAAGAACCGCGCCCGACCATCGGCGACACACTCAGCCTGACTGCGACACCGCTCGCCCGCCTGGAGGACAGTCAGATTCGTCCCAGTCGGGAAGCGCTGGACGCTCTGATGAAGCAGTATATGTAGCGGCGGGGGTTTCGTTTTAACACAGGGGCGACGTATCTCGCCCCTGTTTTGATTTTTCAGGGGATGTGCCCATGCCAGAATACCATCGGCTCGATGTCGAGTCGGCGCTCCGTGAACTGAAGACGGACTCCCGGTCAGGGCTGTCTGCCACCGATGCCGCGAAACGCCGCGAGGAATACGGACTCAACACCCTCCCGGCTGGCGAAAAGACCAGCGTCCTCGCGCTGATCCTCAGCCAGTTCAAGAACATCATGGTGATCATCCTGATCGTCGCCGCGGTCATCTCGCTGGTACTCGGCGATGTCAAGGATGTTCTGGTGATCCTGGCTATTGTCGTCGCCAACGCTATCCTGGGCGCCTATCAGGAGTTTCGCGCTGAGCAAGCCCTGGCGGCTCTAAGCGCGATGCAGGTTCCGCAGGTACGTGTCCGGCGGGACGGCGCGGTCCAGCAGATCAGCGCCGAGCAGCTCGTGCCGGGCGATGTGGTTCTTCTTGGCGAAGGCGATCGGGTCCCAGCGGATGGCAGACTGATCGTCATTGCCAATCTTCAGGTCGAGGAAGCAGCGCTGACGGGCGAATCACATGCGGTCGAGAAAACCCTCAAAGTCGTAGAAGGCGAGAATGTCGGGATCGGTGACCGCACCAACATGGTCTTCATGGGGACATCCGTCACCTATGGGCGCGGCGAGATGATGGTGACCGGGACCGGTCTGAAGACGGAGATCGGCAAGATCGCCTCGCTGCTGATGGGCGTCGAAGAGGCGCAGACCCCGCTGCAGAAGCGTCTCCATCAACTCAGCCTGACCCTGGTCCGCGCCGCCGTCGTCGTGGTGGTGATCGTCTTCATCGTCGGCGTGCTGCGGGGCAACGCCGTCCAGGACATGCTGATCACTGCCATCAGCCTAGCAGTCGCCGCAGTGCCAGAGGGTCTGCCTGCCGTCATCACCATCAGTCTGTCGCTCGGCGCGGCGCGCATGGTCAATCGAAATGCCCTGATCCGTCGCCTGCCCGCCGTCGAAACGCTCGGCTCGGTCACCACGATCTGCTCGGATAAGACGGGAACTCTGACGCGCAATCAGATGACGGCGACTTTGTTCGCGCTTCCGGGACGAGAGGATGTCCAGGTGACAGGCGTGGGCTACACGCCTGAAGGGGCGTTCATCGAGACGTTCGATAACGGCGGGACCGGACAGCAGCTTGATCCGCGTGGTGACATGACTCTGGGGCGCTTCCTGAAAGCAATGGCGCTGGCGACCGACGCCTATCTCGAACCGGATGAACGCGGCGAGATGCAGGTGGTGGGCGATAGCACCGAAGGCGCACTCGTCGTCGCTGCGCAGAAAGTTGGGTGGTCGCGCGAGCTGCTGGAACGCGATATGCCCCGCGTGGCTGAGCTTCCCTTCAGCAGCGAACGCAAGGCGATGTCCACAGTACACGCCGTGAACACGGAAGAGACGCGCGCACAATTCTGCGCCTGCGACTACCTGATGATCACCAAGGGCGCGCCGGATCGGCTGGTGTCGTGGGCGGCTCAGGAGCATGTGCCCGACGGTCCGACAGCGCTGACCGACGCGCGGCGCGAAATCTGGCGGCGGGAAATCGACGAACTGGCGAGCAAGGGTCTGCGCGTACTCGGCGTCGCCTACCGTCCTCTCGACGCCCTTCCCTTAGAAGTCAAACCGGAAATGGAACGTGATCTGATCCTGCTTGGCTTGATCGGCATCGTCGACCCGGCGCGACCGGAAGCCCGCCAGGCGGTTCAGAAGGCGCGTGACGCCGGTATCCGCTCGATCATGATCACCGGCGATCACGCGCTGACGGCGCAGGCGATAGCCGCCGACCTGGGGATCATTCAGGCGGGCGAGGAAGTCGTCACCGGCGCGGAAATCGATCAGATGAGCGACGCGGCGCTGTTCAGCACGGTGGAGAAGGTCAATGCCTTCGCCCGGGTTTCGCCGGAACATAAGATGCGTCTGGTGAAGATTCTGCAATCGCAGGACCAGGTCGTCGCGATGACCGGCGACGGCGTCAACGACGCCCCTGCCCTCAAGCAGGCGGATATCGGCGTGGCGATGGGCATCACCGGCACCGAAGTCAGCAAGGGCGCGGCGGACATGGTGCTGACGGACGACAACTTTGCCTCCATCGTCGCCGCGGTGGAGGAAGGGCGCACGATTTATGACAATCTGCGCAAGTTCGTTCTCTTCCTGTTGAGTTCAAACATCGGCGAAATCCTCGTCATGTTCGTTGGCATCCTGGTTGGGCTGCCCATCCCCCTGCTGGCAATTCAGATTCTTTGGGTCAACCTCGTCACCGACGGTCTGCCCGCCATCGCCCTGGGCTTTGACCCGACCGAACCTGATACGATGAGGCCCCCACCGCGCCCAGTCAGTGAAGGCATCTTCGCGCGGGGGATGGGTGTGCGCATCCCCATTCGTGCCGTCGTCCTCGCGGCGCTGACGCTGATCGCCTTTGTGATCGGTCATACGAGACATGACATGGACCCGTTGAGTGCGACGCGCGGTCTGGAGCGACTGGACCGCGAGGCGCTGGTAGAACTGGTGGGTGAAGAGTCCGCGCCGCAGACCTGGGATACGGTGAGCGAGGCAGAGCGCATCACGCTGCTAAGCGAAGTCCGCGCCGCCGAGGACGGCGAGGGCGGGCATTCGGAAAATGAGATCGTCGCACAGGCGGAACGAATCCCTCGCACGATTGCCTTCACGGTGCTGGCACTGGGGCAGATCTTTCACGTCCTGGGCATCCACGCAGGCGACCGTCGGTCATTTTTCAGTGTGTGGTTCAGCGGCAACCGCTTCCTGCTCGGTGCTGTGATCCTGACGCTTCTGCTGCAGCTCGCCGTGATCTACGTGCCGTTCCTGCAGGCTACTTTCGAGACGTACCCGGTCGCCCTCGAGGAACTGGTGGTCTCGGTGGGAATCGCTGCGCTCATGCTGGTGGCGGTGGAGATCGAAAAGCCAATCCTGAACCGCATCATGGAACGCGCTTAATAGGCTGCTCTTGGACGTGATTCAGGGGGAATGAAGGCAATTTCGAAGTCGGGATCGCCATTTCATCCCGTATCTTTTACAATTCGTGGACGGCGATTGATACGAATCGACAGCGGTATGGCGAACCCATGACACTCCGACTCGAAATTGCACCCTCCATCCTGGCAGCGGACTTCACCCGACTCGGTGAGCAGGTGCGCGATGCTGAAGCAGGCGAAGCGGATCGCATCCACATCGATGTCATGGATGGACGCTTTGTCCCCAATATCACGATGGGACCGCTGGTTGTGACGGCAGTGCGCCGCGCAACCGGTCTGCCGCTCGATGTGCATCTGATGATCGTCGAGCCGGATCATCTGCTGGCAGATTTCGCGCAGGCAGGCGCATCGCGCATCTTCGTTCACTGGGAGACCTGCCCCAACCTGCACCGCACTCTGGGGGCGATTCAGGCGTTGGGCTGCGAGGCAGGTATCGCCTTGAACCCGCATACACCCGCCCTGCTGATCTCCGAAGTGCTTCACAAGATCAGTGCCGTCTGCGTGATGACGGTCAACCCAGGCTTCGGCGGTCAGGCATTCCTGCCGGAAACCCTGCCAAAGATCGCAGCGCTCAGGCAGATGTTCGAAGATCGCCCATCCGACATCGTGGTTGATGGCGGCATCAACGAGGAAACAGGCAAACAGGTGATCGCTGCCGGCGCTAATGTATTGGTTGCCGGCAGTATCATCTTTAACGAAAAGCATTCGGTGCAGGATGGGCTGCGCAATTTGCGTCGGGCGTTGGGGAAATAATAAAAGCCGGCTGAAACCGGCTTTTGAACTGAGGCTAAATCAGCGTGGAGCGACGGAAAGAACTTTCAGGCTTTGGCGAGCGTCTTGATGCACTTGGTGCAAAGCGCTTTGCGGACCCTCTGACCGTTTTCCATCACGCTCACCCGCTGAATGTTCGGGTTGAACTTACGGCGCGTTGCGCGCAACGAAAAGCTGCGGGTGTTGCCGAACATCGGCTTCTTTCCGCACATCTCGCAGACTGCCATGATTTGACGCCTTTGCAGCTAAATATCGTCAGTAAACGAGGGTCATGCTATCACAAAGCGCCTGAGCCAGCAAGGGCGCGCACGCCTTGCACCGCGCTTAAGTTACCGCAGCAGCAGGCTTTCATCCCGGGTTCGAGGTTATGACATGATTACACAATCGCTCTTTAGGCAGCAAGAAAATCGTTACATCGATGGTTATTTACTGAAACGTCTTTTTAGCGCCGGCGTCACCTGGCTAGAACACAACAAGGAGCGGGTCAACCAGCTCAATGTCTTCCCTGTACCGGACGGCGATACCGGCACCAATATGTTTCTGACGATGCGCAGCGCCTATGGTGCAATCGCGCATATGGACGACCCCCACGTCGGCAGGCTGACCCATGCACTGGCGAAGGGCGCGCTGATGGGGTCGCGCGGGAATTCCGGCACCATCCTCAGCCAGCTCTGGCAGGGCGTCGCCGAAGCGCTTGACGGGGAAGAGCAGCTTAGCGCTGAACTGCTCGCCAAAGCGACCCGACTCGCTGTGGACAAGGCGTATAAGGCGGTCGAGAAGCCTGTCGAAGGAACCATCCTCACCGTCTCGCGGGAAATGATGGAGACGGTGCAGGCGCGCTACGAGACGACGCCCGACCTGATCTCGCTGCTGCGCCGCATGGTATCATCCGGACGTATCGCGCTGAGTCAAACCCCGGAGATGCTGCCCATCCTGAAGAAAGCCGGCGTCGTAGACTCTGGCGGGCAGGGGCTTATCTTCATCTTCGAGGGTATGCTTCGCGCGCTGTGCGGTCGAACGCTGGATTCAGTCCAGGTAGTCGATCCTAGCATGTCAGCGACCGCCTTCCAGGAAGAGGCGCTCGCGCCAGAAGATGAGTTAGGCTACGGCTATGATGTGCAGTTCCTGATGCGCGGGTCCGGGCTGGATGCCGAAGCCGTCCGGCGGGCGCTGGCGGACATGGGCGGATGGTCTACGCTGGTCGTGGGCGGCAGTGACCTGCTGAAGGTGCATGTTCACGTACACAATCCTGCCGAACCTCTTGGCTATGCCATTGGGCTGGGAGCAGCGCTCGACGATATCGTGGTCGAAAACATGCAGCGGCAGTATCAAGACTATCTGGCACGCCGCGCCAATGCCGAACCAGTCGTGCGTATGGATGTCGAAGGCGCAGCGGTGATCGCTGTCGCCAACGGTCAGGGTATGCAGCAGGTCTTCTACGAGCTGGGCGCGGCAGCCGTGATCAACGGCGGACAAACGATGAACCCCAGTACGGGCGATTTTCTGGAGATCATCCGCCGTCTGCCCAACAGCGTCATCGTGATCCTGCCGAACAACCGCAACATCATCTTGAGTGCGCAGCAGGCGGCGAAAGAGACGGTTGGCAAGACTGTCAAAGTCGTCCCCAGCATCACCATGCCGCAGGGCATCAGCGCGATGATGGAATACTCAACCTTCGGACCCGAAGAATCAGGCGAGACAGTTACAACAGAGATGGTCGGCGCGCTCAGCGCAGTGACCACCTGCGAGGTCACTACTGCAACCCGCAGCGTCGAGTTCGACGGTATACCGGTACGCGCCGGACAGCGGATAGGACTGATCGATGATGTGCTGGTTGCCGCCAATGACGAACTCAACGCCCTGGTGATCGATCTGCTGCGCCGCGCAGGTGCGTCGAACCGCGAACTTGCTACACTGTACTGCGGCGACGATGCCACCATCGACGACGCGCAGCGGTTGGTCGAGACGCTCAAACCGCACTTCGACAACCTCACATTCGAGATCGTCGGCGGCGGACAGATGCTTTATCCGTACATCATCGGCTTGGAATAGATGCCCAGTCTGCACATCGTCACCGACAGCTGTGCGCACTTTGCCCACGAGGCAAAACCGCACAATGTCACCGTTCTGCCGAACCTGCTGACCATCAACGGCAGGAGCTTCCGCGAAGGCGTCGATATTGGTCACGATGAGGCGTTTCGGCTCATGGCGCAGGGGGCGCAGAAAGCGACGGTCACCCCTCCGTCGCCCGCCGAATACGCGGCAGCCTTTGAGCGTCTCTCGCGCGATCATGATGGCATCATCTCTATCCACGCCTCGCGCGAGATGTCTGACAGCTGGCAGAACGCCCAGATCGCAGCCCAGGGCTTTCCGGGGCATAATCGTGTGGTCGTGATCGATTCGCAGACGCTCGCCGAAGCCCAGCGGATGCTGGTCAGCCTGGCAGCCCGTGAGGCGCTGCGACAGGACAGTGTCGACGAAATTGTGCGAATCCTGCGCGGCGCGATTGAACAGCTTTACATCGTCTTCTTCGTGGAATCGATAGATGCGCTGCTGCATCATCGCATCCTGCCGCCCTCTCAGACGGTGCTGGGAGCGATGCTCAACATCAAACCGATCCTGAGCGTCGAAAATGGGCGCTTGATCGCTATCGAAAAGGTGCGCACCCGCGTTCAAGCGGTTGAAAGACTGGTAGAATTCGTAATCGAATTCACCGATATTGCCGATGCCGTCATCCTGCAAAACCGTACGTTGATCACCGAGCCAACGCGGATGCTGCAAGAACGGCTGCAGACAGAGTTTCCTCAGGTCCGATTTCCGCATACCATGTATGGGGCGTCGCTCGCCGCGCTCATCGGTCTGGACGCAACTGGACTTGCCGTACTCGAAAACCCGGGCGCAAGGATAGATGATGGCTATTAAGAAGATACGTTTTGTCACCGACAGCACCTGCGACATCCCTGCCGAACTCGCGGCAAAACATCACATCACCGTCGTCCCTTGCTATATCAACTACGGCAGCACCAGCTATGCCGACGACGGCATCGCGATGAGCCGCGAGCAGTTTTACAGCGAACTTCCCAACCGCCGCCCGCATCCGAGTACAGCGGCGATGTCGCCGGGGCAAGCCGAGGAGATGATCCTCAACGCCGCCAAAGATTCCGATCATTTGTTCATAATCACCGTCGCAACCAAGCTCAGCGGTGTCTATAATGTGATGCGACTTGGAGCGCGCAAGCTCCCTGAAGGCTCCTACACCATGATCGACAGCAATTCCGTCACCATGGGACTGGGCTTTCAAGCCTTGATCGGTTCGGAGGTTGCCGAAGCGACGGGCGATGTGGAACAGGTTGAGCGCGCAGTCATGCAGGTCCAGCGCAACCAGCGCGTCTATGCCGCGCTGGATACTCTGGAATATCTGCGTCGGGGTGGGCGTGTCGGCTGGACGACAGCCAGCATCGGCTCACTATTGCAGATCAAGCCGATCATCGGCGTCAAGGATGGCGAGGTATACTCCGTCACGCGGGTGCGCACATTTTCCCGCGCCATCGACGAAATGATCGCTCAGTTGGACAAACATACGCCGCTGGACCGTATTTCGGTGATGTACGCGACCGAGACTGATCTGGTCAGACAGCTGACGGAGCGGCTTGCACAGCTTGTGCCAAACAAAATCCTGATCACCCAGATCACGCCTACTATCGGCGTTCATATTGGACCGACCGGTATCGGTGTGACGGTCCTCAGCAGTGCCTGGAGAACCTGATACATGCCATCGGCATTAGAAACACTGGTTAAGATTCTCAAACTTGAACGCGAGCAGGGTTTTCGCAATACTGCCGTCATCGGCGGGTTGAGCGCCTTCGCGCAGAACTGGCAATCAGGCGCTCACGCCCAGGCGCGGCGTCCTGAACATCACATCCTGGTCGATGAACTGATCGACATCATGAGCCGCTACGACCAGTCGGAACAGGACGAAGAACGCCCTGATCGCGTCCACTACATGCTGGGGCGCATCACCGGACGTATCCCCGCACCAGACGCCTATTTGCAGCGAATGAGCCAGTACGAAGCGGCGGCGCTGCCGTCATCATCTGAAGGCAGCAGGACCCCTGCTCCACCCGCGCCTCCTGCCCGACAGGACGACTCGCAGGTAGAGCGCGAGAAGCGCAAAGATAAGACTCGTGCGAGGCGTGAGCGCAAGCCCGAACAGCGCCCAGGTCGGGATCGCGGAACCAGCCCTGAACCCCGGCAGATGCGCCATCAGGCGGCGGAGCCTGACGACGATGACAGACATGAGACAGCCTCAGAACGTGACAGGGAACACAGCCGGTTGGACGACGATATGGTCTTCTCGTCGAAGCCCAGCAAGCGCGACCTGCCGCCGCCGCCTCGCCTTGCCCGCCCGCCCCGACGCGCACGCCCATTCATCGACGAAGAGACCGCTCAGGACCTGCTCCAAGGGCTTCATGCCTCGGTCGAGCGGGTTAAGGGCGTCGGACCCAAACAGCATGAGCTGCTGGGGCGACTGGGCATTCGAACCATCAACGATCTTCTGTTCTACTTCCCGACACGCTATGATGACTATACACAGCTTGCCAGCATCGCCCATCTTAAACCATCGACGCTGGCAACAGTCATCGGCACGATCCGCCGTACCGAGGAACGGATTGGCAAGACAGGACGCCGCGACTTTCACATGGTCGTCGAGGATGGCACGGGCGAGATCGGCGTGACCTGTTTCGGTCAGTCCTATCTTCGCCGCACCCTTCAACCCGGTCAGCAGGTCGTCCTGCGCGGGCAGACTTCCCTCTTCCGAAACCTGATCCAGTTCACCAACCCCGAGATCATTCCGCTTGACATGGAAGACCTGCAAGCCGCACAGATCGTCCCGGTCTATCCGCTGACCGAGGGGCTGAACAACCGTCAGCTGCGGCGTATTGTCGAAAAAGCGCTCGACTACTGGACCGAACGTATCCCCGACTACGTACCCGAAGGCACGCTGGAGCGGCTGGACCTCGCAGATCTCGGTTGGGCATTGCGCAACATCCACTTTCCAGAAGGTCCTGATCACCTGGAACATGCCAAGAAGCGTCTGATCTTCGATCAGCTTCTTATGCTCCAGTTGACTATCATGGCAAATCGCCGGCAGTGGCAGTCGCTTCCGGCGCAGAGCCTGACCATAGAAGATGACGTGCTGGGCGCCGCCATCACCTCGATGTACCCCTACCCGCTCACAGACGCGCAGCGACGGTCGGTTGAAGATGTGCGGCGCGACATCGCTCGCACTATCCCTATGAATCGACTCCTGCAAGGGGATGTTGGCTCCGGCAAGACGGCAGTCGCCGCGACGGTGATGGCGATTGCCTATCTGAACGGTGGGCAGGCCGCGATCATGGCTCCGACCAGCATCTTGGCGGAGCAGCACTATCGCGGCATCAGCGCGGCATTCGAACGCCTTGACGAGTCGATCCGCCCGGAAGGACGACGTCCGGTGATCGGGCTGCTCACCAGTTCGATCAGTACTGGCGAGCGCGAAGCCATCCTGAACGGACTGCGCGACGGTTCAATTGACATCGTGATCGGCACGCACGCCATCATTCAGGAGGATGTGACTTTTCACAACCTCACGCTGGCGGTCATCGATGAGCAGCACCGCTTCGGTGTGGAACAGCGAGGCGCTCTGCGCGGCAAAGGGACCAACCCACATCTACTGGTCATGACTGCGACGCCCATCCCCCGAACCCTGGCGCTGACCCTTCACGCCGATCTTGATCTGTCGATCATCGACGAGATGCCGCCGGGTCGCACTCCGGTCCGAACCCGCGTTGTGGAACCCTCGCAGCGCTTCAAGGTGTACGATCTGATCGATGAGCAGATCGCCCAGGGACGACAGGCGTTCATCGTCTACCCTCTGGTAGAAGCCTCCGACCGCATCGAAGCCGGTTCGGCAGTCGAAGCCTACGAGGACATCCGCAAACTCTTCCATCATCATCAGGTAGGACTGCTGCATGGGCGGATGCGTCCTGACGAAAAAGATGCCATCATGTCTGCATTCCGCGATCATGAATTCGATATTCTGGTCACAACTTCAGTCGCCGAGGTCGGCGTGGACATCCCCAACGCCACCGTGATCCTGATCGAAGGCGCGAATCGCTTCGGTTTGGCGCAGCTGCACCAATTCCGGGGGCGAGTAGGACGCGGCGGTCATGCCTCTTACTGCTTCCTGCTGACCGACAGTGACATCCCGGATGCACTCGAACGGCTGAAGGCGCTCGAGCGCACCAACGATGGCTTCGAACTCGCGGACATCGACTGGAAACTGCGCGGACCAGGCAATCTGATCGGCACACAGCAAAGCGGAAAAGGCACCCTTAAGCTGGTGGAGAGCATGAACAGCGCCCTGGTTGAACAGGCACAGCGCGAAGCGCGCACACTTTATGAACAGGACGCCGATCTCGTCCAGTCTGAACACCACCTGCTCGCCATGCGCATCAAGAATCTTCGGGACGAGCGCAGCGACATCAGCTGATCAGTACGACAATCTAACCGAGGGGTTTTCTTATGGTTCGCGCACTCTATCCTGGCTCATTCGATCCCATTCATAACGGGCATATCGACATCGCAGTGCGCGCGGCGCGGGTCTTCGAGGAGGTTGTGGTCGGCGTGTACGACTTCCCCAAAAAGAAGCTCCTGTTCGATGTCGAGGAACGTCTGGCGATGGCGCAGCGCTGTTTTGCGGATACGCCTAACATTGAAGTTGCGAAGTTTTCTGGTTTCACTGTAGACTATGCGAGAGTAGTAAATGCGACCGTTCTGGTTCGTGGACTGCGGGTGTTTTCCGATTTCGAACTTGAGTTTCGTATGGGACTGGCAAACAAAAAGCTTGCGCCGGAAATCGAAACGGTTTCGATCATGACGGACATCCAGCACATCTACATCAGCAGCAGCACGATACGCGAGATCGCCGAGCTGGGCGGGGATGTTTCCAGCATGGTCCCTCCTTTCGTTGCCGACGCGCTGAAGCGGAGATTCGCCGAACTTCGCGCCAACCAGGACAGCCCTGGCTATACCATCAGCATCCGGGATTGAAGAAGGGAAGCCCTTATGGATATTCAACACCTGGTTGATCGCCTGGAAGATTTGATCGACGAAGGACGACATATCCCCTTTAGCAAGCTCACGATGATCGATGAGGAACGCGCGCTTGAGTTGATCGACCAGATGCGCATCTCCATCCCGGAAGAGATCGAGAAGGCGGCGCGCGTCCTGGCGCAGCGTGATCGCATTCTGGCGCAGGCTAATGAAGAAGCGGCGCGCGTCGTGCAGCTGGCGCGGGAACGCGGTGACTTGCTGGTGGATCGCGAAGCTCTGGTGCAAGCCGCCCAGAGCCGGGCAGCCAACATCATCGAAGCCGCGCGCCAGGAATCAGAGGTCATCACGGGCGATGCCGACGGCTATGTCCTCGATTCGCTGGGAGGGCTGGAGCAGCAGCTCGTCAAGCTTCTGACCATCGTGCGCAACGGTATTTCCGAGGTCAACAAGAAACCGACGCCATCCGGCACACGTGGAGCGACGCCGGCAGCAGCGATTCCAGTTCAGCAGCCTCAGCTCGTCGAGGTCAGCGCGCATAAGCCGGCGAACGAATAGCACCTCCACAGCGCAAAGGCAGGTGATGCCGCTTGCGCCTCGTCTTCCTGACACTTGCCTGGGTGGTCGGCATCCTCTACGCCGCCAGTGATCCCATTGGTGCGCTCCCTCTGTGGATCGCCGCTGCCCTCCTGGCGGCAGTTCTGGCGCTGCTGCTGCGTAGGTTTGAGCTGCTCGTCATCTGCGCCGCAATATTGGGCATCCTGCGTTTTTCGGTTCAACCCACCTCGAGCGAGATCGCCGCGTTCAACGACTCCGGATTCGTCATCCTGGAAGGCGTGATCGCCGCTGAACCTGACCAGCGAGACTCCGGGGTACAGTTGAGACTGGCGGTTGATACAGTTTTGCGACGCGGCGAGACGAAATCGATCAACGGGATGGTTCTGGTGATCGCGCCGAGCCATTTTGAGGGCGCGTTCGGTAGCCGCATCCGCGCCGCCGGAGTCCTGGAAACTCCCTCCTCTGGCGACCTGTTCTCCTATTCCGATTATCTCGCCCGCGCCGATATCTTCAGCCTGATGCCCCGCGCTCAGGTCGCTCTTCTGGCGCAGCCGACAGAATCGAGTTTTCGAGCCAGCCTCATCACCTACAAGCAGGATGCAGAAATCGCGATTGCCCGCCACCTTCCGGAACCTCACGCCAGTCTCCTGTCCGGCATCCTGTTGGGAGACGACAAGGGTCTATCGCCAGAAGTACGCGACTCCTTCGCCGAGACCGGCGCAGCGCATGTCATCGCCATCAGCGGTTTCAACATGGCGATCCTTGGCGGTTTTGTGAGCCGCCTTCTGCATCGTGTCCGCATCAACGCGGGATTTCAAGCGGCGATCAGCGTCACGGTGATCATGGTTTATGCGCTTTTCGTTGGGGCAAGCCCCGGCGTCATGCGTGCCGCATTTATGACCAGCCTGGTCTTCGTCGCTGAAGCGCTGCGACGCCGAACCTACCAGCCTGCATCGCTGGCGTTCGCTGTACTGGTCCTTTCCGCGCTCGATCCGCTGATCCTGTGGGATATTGGTTTTCAGCTCAGCATCTTCGCCGTACTCGGTCTGGCGTTGTTCGCCAAGCCCTTTGCCGCGTTCCACGACCGCCTCTTCAGCGGGCTTCCCCGACCGCTGAAGCCCACCGCTGCCCTGCTGCGTGAGTCCGTCGCGGTGAGTCTGGCGGCACTGACGTTCACCCTCCCGCTGTCAGCCCTGCACTTCGGTCGGCTGTCGCCGGCGGTCTTGATCGTCAATGCGCTCATCGTCCCGGTACAGCCCGCCGTGATGCTGTTCGGTGGATTAGGGTTGTTGTTCGCAGCGGTCGTCCCGGCACTGGCAGCGATCCCTCTCTGGCTTGCCATGCTGCCCCTCCTATGGACAACCGGCGTCGTCCGCCTCTTCGCACAGCTCCCCGATCAGGCTGTCTATCCCGCACCAGGCTGGATCGCCGGGGCGTTTGCAGTCATCATCGCCATTGCCGTCGTGCGCGCTGCCCGCCCCGAATGGATCGAAGCCGTGAAACAGAAGTCTCCTCTTCGAACAACACTCTATGGGCTGCTCGTCGCCAGCGGATTGCTCTTCACGCTGGCAGCGCTGGTCTGGGTCAGCCGCCCAGATGGGCTGCTCCACCTGTGGTTCTTCGATTTTGCCGGTTCGACCGTGCTGATTCAGACTCCACAAGGGGCGCACATCCTGATCGACGGCGGGGCTTACCCCTCGCGGTTGCTCACGGCGGTCGGAGATCGGCTGCCGTTCTACGACCGGTCGATTGACCTTCAGTTCATCACGCAGCCCGATGCTGCGCTGATTTCCGCGCTCCCCGCCTTCTATGAGCGGTACCAGCCAGAATTGACCATCTTGAACGGAGATCTGGGCGGAGACGACGCCTTGCAGCCGCTTGCTGAGCGTCTGGACCAATGGCTGAGGCGGCAGGCGATATCCGGCGAGGTCTTTCAAACCACTGACGGCGTCGCTCTGCGGGTGGTCAGCGCTGCGAGTCAGCCGCTCGACCTTAACAGCAGCGACGCCGCGCGCGATGCGCAGGCGCTCGTCCTCGAAGCGCGCTATCAAGGCGTGAATGTGCTGTTTACAGGTCAATTGAGCATCGAAGGGCAGCGCGCACTGATGACCAGCGGTGCGCTGAGTTTCGCCAGCATCCTGCAAATACCGCGTGGAGCAAGCAGCATCCTGGCGGAGGGATTCGCTGCGGCGGTCAGCCCGAGCATCGCCGTAGCACAGAACGACACGCTGCGTCGATCCCGGTCTCCCGTCCAGGACGCCCTGACTGGTTTCCCGGCGGTCTATCGAACCGACCAGGTCGGCACGATTCACGTCTACACCGATGGCTCGACGATCTGGATTGAGGGCGAACACACGCCAACCCCATCCTGAACGAACGGAACTGGCGCGTCGTCCTGCCGCCCTGCCACCTAGATTCGCTGCTCGATCAACCAGAAGAGGAAGAAGTACGTCCCGGCAAGCACCGCAGTGAGGATCGCCGGCGCGCCGGTGCGATTCTTCCTGGCGCGAACCAGCCCGGCGGAGATGAGCGGAAAGACGAACATCCCGATGTTAATCACCATCATGCCGAACTCCTTCCGTTCAAGGATCGGCGGCTTGGTCGCCAGGCTCAGCTTAGCGATGATCGCAAACAGCAGGACCCCCCCCATCAGCAGCGTCGGTACCATATTCTTGTCGGGAATAGAAAAAAGTGTGATGAGTCCGATGAAGAAAATGATGTAGAGAAAAATGCTCCAGATGATGTCTCGACCTGTGCCCGGACCGATGATCCGCAGAATTTCCTGGAAATCGATCTCCACAAACCGCCTCCATGAGTTAGCTCCGGCATGCCCAACAGCAGATAATCTTACCACGCCGCCAGAAAGTCGGCAGCGAGGTGTGTTTCACATTAGGCAAAACGCCCTCTCTGAAGTACACTTAGGCAGATCCTGCAGGCGAAGAATTCAAAAGAAAATCGCGCCATTCGTGAACGATACGCCCAACCTAAACGACAGCACCACCGATCCCGAACCCCGGTATGCCAGCGACAGCACGATTGCCCGACAGATCGCGCTGCAAACCCTGTACGAGTTTGACATCGCCGGACACAACCCGCTGGAAGTACTGGCGCGCCATCTGCGGATGCAGGAACCGCCGCCTCGCGCCGCACGGATGGCGCAGACCCTTGTTCGAGGCGTTAATACCTTCCGCACACAACTTGACCATGTGGTCGAACAGCGCGCCGAAGAATTCCCGGTCGACCTGCTGGCAGTGATCGACCGCAACATCCTGCGTATCGCCCTGTATGAGTTTGCGGTATGGGGCGCAACCCCGGTAGGCGCGGCGATTGACGAAGCGGTCGAATTGGCGAAGGACTTCGCCGCCGAAGGTGCGCCCAGCTTCATCAATGGTGTGCTGCGCTCCATCGCCTTGGACGATGATCTCGTCGAGTCGCTCCATCAGGACGGCTCTCAGGAAGCCGAGGACGAAGAGAGCCATGAGGATTCCTAGACCCCGCCTGCGGCGTTCCCAGTCACAGAGCGGAAGCGCGGCGCATCCAATCGTCGAAACTTCGGCGGGAGGGGATGACGAGCTGCACATGTCGCTGCTCGAACATCTGGACGAACTGCGCCAGCGACTCACTAAAGCGGCGCTCGGTCTAGCTGCCGGGGTGATCGTCGGCTTTCCCCTGGCGAGTCCGATGCTCACGTATCTCAAAGAGCCGTATGGCGACCGCTTCCAGGCGCTCGACCCGACGAATCCGGTGATCTCCTATTTTCGCGTGGCGCTGATGATCGGCGCGATTCTGTCGATCCCTATCACTACCTATCAGGTGATGATGTTCGTCCTGCCCGGTTTGACTCAGAAAGAGAAGCGCATCCTCTTCCGGACCCTTCCGGCGATCACCGGGCTGTTTATTGTCGGCGCGCTCTTCGCCTGGTTCATCCTCATCCCGCCCGCTCTGGATTTTCTGGTGGGCTTCCAGTCGGACATCTTCGTGGCGCAGTGGACAGCCGACGGCTACCTGGGATTCATCACCGCGCTGATCTTCTGGATGGGTGTGGCGTTCGAGACTCCGCTGATCTTCTTCGTGCTTGCGCTGATGGGCTTGGTGCAAGCGAACACGCTCGTCAGGAACTGGCGTATCGCCATCGTTGGGTCGGCGGTCGCTGCGGCGTTCATCACCCCAACTATCGACCCGGTCAATATGTTCCTTGTCATGGGTCCATTGCTGACTCTCTATCTGTTCAGCATCTTTCTGGTTAGCATCGGCAATCGCATCAACAGGGTGGAACCCTCGTGAACGACACACGGTCTTGTGATGTCCGCGTCTTTGGCGTACCGATGGACCTGGGACAGCGCCGGCGCGGCGTCGATATGGGACCTTCCGCGCTGCGCTACGCAGGGCTGGACGCCCGGTTGCGCAAGATCGGCTACAACGTCATCGACAGCGGCAACCTGTCGGTACCTATCTCCGAGCAGATCGAGGACGAACCAGGCGACATCCGCGCCTACAACGCCGCCGCAATCAGCCAGGTCGGCAGCCAGGCTTACGAGCGCATGTGCGAAAGCGTACATCGCGGCGAATTCGCCATCTTCCTCGGCGGCGACCACAGCATGTCAATGGGCACAGTAGCAGGGTCGCTGGGACGAGACGAAAGCGTCGGCGTACTGTGGATCGACGCGCACGGCGATTTCAACACGCCCATGACCACGCCCTCGGGAAACGTTCATGGCATGGTTGTCGCATCGCTCATGGGGTTATGCCCTCCACCGCTGCGGTTCGGCACGAAACAGCTTTCGCCAGACCAGATCGTTTACATCGGAGTGCGCGACCTTGACCCGGAAGAGAAGAAGGCAATGTCGCAGCATCATCTGAAAGTCCTGACGATGCGCGAGATCGATGAAGTCGGCATGGCGAACGTCGTGCATGCCGCGTTGAATGCCCTCGGCAACGTCGATTGTATTCACGTCAGCCTGGATATGGACGCGCTTGACCCCAGCGTCGCCCCCGGGGTTGGCACGCCGGTCGCCGGCGGGCTGACCTATCGTGAAGCGCACCTGCTCATGGAAATGCTGGCAGATGATGGGCGTATCCGTGCGCTGGATATCGTGGAAGTGAACCCCATCCTCGACCTGGGCAATGCTACAGGCAAACTGGCGGTGGAGCTTGCAGCCAGTTTATTAGGATCGCGCATCTACTGATGTTTCTTCTACGACGGCGGCGCGCGCGGCGCGTCCTGGTTATTGGATTGGACTGCGCCAGCCCGGAACTCATCTTCGATCACCTGCGCGGCGATCTTCCAACCTTGCAGCGGCTTATGACGGACGGGGTCTGGGGGCGGCTGCGTTCGTCGATCCCCTGCATCACTGTTCCGGCATGGGCAAGCATGATGAGCAGCCGCGATCCGGGCGTCCTGGGCTGTTACGGATTCCGCAACCGGCGCGACTATTCCTACGACGGCATGACCACCGCAGACAGCAGTATTATCCGCGTGCCGCGCATCTGGGATATCCTCAGTGCCGCCGGAAAGCAGTCGGTCGTCGTCGGCGCGCCGCAAACGTACCCGGTTCGTCCCCTGCTGGGGCATCTCGTCAGCGACTTCATGACGCCAGGGACGGAGACAACTTTCACGTTCCCGCCGCTCCTGAAAGGCGAAGTCCTTAACGTCGCCCCGGATTATCGCTTCGATGTGCGTGAATTCCGCACACCCGACAAAGCCAACTTACTGCATGCCATCCAGGAGATGACAGCGCGCCAGACGACCGTCGTCCGGCATCTAATGCGCAGCAAGCCCTGGGATTTCTTCATGTACATGAATATCGGCACGGATCGGATGCATCACGGATTCTGGCGCTTCCATGACCCGCAGCACCGGCTTCACGAACCGACGAGTCCCTTCCGCAATGTCATTCGCGACTACTACCGGTCGATGGACGCGCTGATTTCCGACCTGCTAGCGCTGGCGGGCGAAGAGACCATCGTACTGGTGGTGAGCGATCACGGCGTCAAACGTATGGACGGCGGCATCTGCGTCAATGAATGGCTGTGGCGCAATGGCTGGCTGGCGCTGCGCACACCGCCCCCCGATGGGCAGATCGCCCGCATCGAAGACTGCAAAATCGACTGGGAGCATACCCGCGCCTGGGCAAGCGGCGGCTACTATGGGCGGATCTTCCTGAATGTGCGCGGACGCGAACCCGCCGGCGTGATCCCCACCGAGCATTACGAAATGACGCGCGATCTGCTGTCCGCCGCGCTCCGCGCCATCCCCGGTCCAGATGGCGAAGCACTCAGCACCTCGGTCTTCAAGCCGCAGGCGATCTATCAGCAGGTGAATAACATCGCGCCCGATCTGATCGTCTATTTCGGTGACCTTCACTGGCGCGCTGTCGGCAGTATGGGGCATGGGCGGCATTTCACGTTCGAGAATGACACTGGACCGGACGACGCCAATCACGCTGAAGACGGGATGTTCATCCTGTACGATCCGCTGTATGCGGGCGGCGGACCGGTTGCCGACCACCAGCTGATGGACATTGGCCCTACCCTGCTGGACAAATTCGGACTGCCTATTCCTGCCGAAATGCAGGGTCGGATCATCACGCCACCAAGCTAATCTGGCGACATGTCCTCCGAAGGTTTGCGCCGATGACGCAGCGCTTCGGACTTGAGCTGACCACAACCGGCGTCGATGTCGATCCCTCGGCGGATACGCACGGTCGCCGGCACACCACATTCCTTCAGGATGCCGATGAAGCTGGTGATCCGGTCACCAGAAGACGGGTCGCCATCATAGCCGCGCGTCGGGTTAAGCGGGATCACGTTGACATGACAGTGTACCCCTTTGAGGAGTGCGCCCAGCGTGCGCGCTTGCTCCGGCGTATCATTTTGCCCCTGTATCAGAGTCCATTCGAAGCTCATGCGCCGACCGCTGCGTTCGGTGTAGTCGCGGCAGGCGTCGATCAGTTCGTTCAGCGGATAGCGCCGGTTGACCGGCAGCAGTGCTGAACGCTCCTTGTCGGTCGCCGCATGCAGGCTCACGGCGAGTTTGACCTGTAGCCCTTCTTCGGCGAAGCGCCGTATCATCGGCACAAGACCGACCGTGCTGATGGTGATGTGGCGTGCGCCAATGCCCAGGTCGTTCATCAGCCGTCTGACCGCTGCAACCGAGGCATCATAATTGTGAAACGGCTCGCCCATGCCCATCAGCACGACGTTGCTCAGCCGTTCACCACGCGCCTCCAGCTCCCGCGCAAAAAAGACCGCCTGCTCGAAGATTTCATCGGCACTGAGATGCCGCGCAAAGCCCATCTGACCGGTCGCGCAAAATACGCAGCCCATCGCGCAGCCCGCCTGAGTCGAAATGCAGGCGGTGCGCCGGTCGTCATCGTATTCCATCAGCACCGCTTCGATGAGCTGCCCGTCGGGAAGCCGATACAGCCGCTTCACCGTCCCATCGCGGCTGATCTGTTCCGCCTCAAGTTCCAGCGACCCCAGGCGCACCTCCGCCGCCAGCTTGTCACGAAGTCCTTTCGGCAGACTGGTCATCTCGGAAAAACTGACGACGCGCCGGTTGTACAACCAGTCCCAGAGCTGATCGGCGCGATACCCCGGCTCGCCCCATGACTTAACAAGCTCGGTCAGCGCTTCGCGGCTGAGTACATAGATATCGATCATCACCGTCTCCCAGATCGGATCAGCAGCAGGGTCAAGGTCACAAGCAGGAGGAACAGTACACCCAGCGTCACATCCCGAACGACGGGCTGGTCCAGGAGCGAAGGCGTTCGCGGAATAGGGACCGGAGTCGGCGTCTGCAAACTTCCCGGCGGGCGCGGCGTCACCGTCAGCGTCGATAGCGGCTGCCCGACAAGCCGGGTGGCGGTCGGCGCGCTGGTGCGCGAGGGAATGACTTCCGGCGTCACCGTAGCGCTGGCGGTCGGCGGAAGCAAAGCGGTCGGGGAGAGGGTTGGAGGGGGCGTCGGTGTCATCGTTGGCACAGCAGTAGGCGACTCATAGGGAGACACGCTGAAAGCGATCTCTGCCTCACGCGAGAAGACCCACTGCCCATAGTTGGGGATTAAGGCATCAAGTTGTTGTCCAGTCGCCTGCTCATATGCTGTCGCGAAATCCGCAGCCGCCGCGATCACGTTCGCCAGACGAAAGACACCGAGTACGCCGATTTGATCGATAAGCCAGGCGATCATGCCGTAGCTCTGCGCCTGCCAGGCTGATGACTCCTGAGCATCGATCATAGCGTCCATCGTAAGGATGCTGCCCGTGCGCGCCGCGCGCCGCGCTTCTGCGAGCAGGACCGCCTCCGACGCTGGCGAATAGAGCTGACTGAGCGCGAAACGAAACCACTCAGGAACAGCTTTTCCGCGCCAGGCGCTGCTGTAGAACTCGTCCACCAGCAGCCTGCTGATGAACGCCTCGGTCGTTATCACATCGTCGATCTGGTACAGCGACCAACCGCGCGTCACCCATTCGATGGCGTCCGCTTGGCAGTCGATCTGCAGATCGCTGGCGGCTGTCGAGGCGAACAGCCGAACCTTACCATCCTCCTCAACTATATCTTGGCAGCCCGGAGCCAGGTCAGGCGGGTACAATATCCAGTCGAGGCGGGGTCGAGTACCGGTGTTGGCGCTCATGAGCGCATAGAGCAGGTCGATACTGAGTCCGGAACGCAGAAGCCGCTTCGGCATGACAAACAGGAAGCGCCCCTCTGCATCGCGGATAGATTCCCACTCCAGGCGCGGGTCTGCGAACAAGAACTCGCCTTCGGCGCTGGCTTCCACTCCATTCACCAGGCGAATCTGCCAGCGGTATCCCACCCGATCGCCCCAGGTCGGTGCGCTGCCATCGTCAAAAGTCCAGATGGTGCGGAGGCGCGCCTCCGGTTCGGTGTAAACCAGGGCAGCACTGGCGACTTCCACCTCAATGGTCCGTGCAGGCTGATCCTGCACGGTGATGATCAGTTGTGCCTGGGCAATGTCCGCAGCGGTGGCAGCTACTCCCACCCCAATCCGTACGCCTTGCGGGAACAAAATATCTGATCCCGTTCCCAGGATGAGATCGGACTCGGACTGGGCATATGCCGAGACGATCATACCGAAACAGACTATGAGCAGACCCCAGAACGCTCGCATTAAGCCCTCACCTGAAGCAGTCCCAAAGACAGCAAGACTCCGTTGTAGACGAAATGGGCGATCAGCGCGGCGGTCGTGTTTTGACTCTTTCGGAGCCACCCGAAAGTCAGCGAGACGATGAGAATCTGAAGCGCCGCCGGCGTCAGCGTATACTGCGTATGCAGAATCACGAAAAAGATGCTGGTCGGCAGGTTTCCGAAGATTGGCAGCAGCGCCCCACGAAAAAAAACCTCTTCGCCGAGCGCGATCAGCAGGTTCAGCACAATGATGGCGCTCAATGACCCAAACGACTCTGCCAGCCGAGCTGATGCTTCGGTCTGTGCCTGAAACTGCTCCGGCGAGACGAGTCCCATCCATGTCGCAGTGAAAATCAGCGCGAACATGACCATCAGAAAGCCAACGCCGGCGCCGTTCGCGAGATCAGAAAGTATCGGCAGGCGCAGCCCCAGGCGAACAATCGCCATCCTGAAGGTGCGACGCAGTCCCAAACCAACGCCGACGATGGTCGCCACCAGCCAGAGCGTCAACGCGACAAGTTCGCCTCCTAAGGTGACGCCCGTGTTCGATATTGAATCCGCCAGTCCACTGATGCCACCGGCGGCAACGAAGTCGCCAAAGATCACGCTGGTATATGCCAGAATCAGCACAACGGCAGTAATGTGTACCGGGGAATCTGGCAGAAAACCGGCATCGGACGGAAGAATTAGCTTAAGTCGCCTTGCCGCTGCCTTCGAGCGCAGCAAAACGCAGCCTCCCACAAAACAGACGGCAGCGGCGGCGCCGTAGGCGATCAGGGCAACTGCATCAAGGACGCTGCCATCAAGCTCTGAGACGGCGGCGGCGACCACCACGCCAGCATACAACAGACTCG
The DNA here is from genome assembly GCA_013360465.1 of Anaerolineae bacterium. Classification (GTDB taxonomy): domain Bacteria; phylum Chloroflexota; class Anaerolineae; order Aggregatilineales; family Phototrophicaceae; genus Flexifilum. The sequence continues at coordinate 150,683 of JABWBO010000003.1, forward strand.
CCAGCGTGACAAACGTAAGGAGGCGAGTGAGCAGACGATCCCTACGACGCCCTGCCGCCAGCACCCGGTTCGCGCGATAGGCGGCGAAGATCACGACGCCGACCGTGCCAACCGCAGCGGCAGACCCTAATATGTCCATGCTCCATTCTCTCGGCTCGTTCTCCGGGACTCTATTATAGCGTCCCCCTGCCAGGATGTACGCAGAGCGCATGAGGCGGACGAGCGAAACGGGAACGGCGGAGGCTTGACCCCTTTCCCTGCGTATGCTATAGTTTTCACGTCCCTGTATATCTGGAGGGATGGCCGAGTGGTTTATGGCAGTGGTCTTGAAAACCACCGTGTCGGTTTGCCGGCACCGTGGGTTCGAATCCCACTCCCTCCGCCAGAATATACAGCATCATAACCAGGGAAGGTGCCAGAGTGGACGAATGGGGCCGCCTGCTAAGCGGTTGTCGGGGGGTAACCCTCGACCGCAGGTTCGAATCCTGTCCTTCCCGCACGA
>JABWBO010000122.1 GCA_013360465.1 Anaerolineae bacterium
CCGGGGCGCGGGTCGCCGAGCAGCGCGAGGACACGCCCGCTCGCCGCCCGTTCGACCGGCGGCAGCGCCCCGACCGCGATCAGCCGGACCAGCCAGGCGACCAGGCTGTCGCGCACGGCTTTTTCGCTTTTGCGGGGCTTCTCGCGGGTGTGCAGTTCCTGTTCCCGGGCGATCTCGCCCGCCAGCCAGACCGACCACCAGCGCGCATCCTCTTTGTCGGCGTCCTCCGGCACAGCGTCGTCTGGCACAGCGTCGTCCAGCAGATCGTCGAGCAGATCCCACAGGTCGCCGTCCCGCTTCGCGTCGGTCAGCGCGTCTCCGACCAGCATCCCCACTTCGCGCCACAGGCTCGGCTGGCGCTCCATCCGTTCGCGCACCCGCCCAAAGGACTGATCCGCGTCGCACAAGCGGATCAGGTGGACCGCCGCCAGATACTCCTGAAAGGTGCGGTGGGCGAAGTGGAACACGTCGCGCTCGGCATCCTGCCCCGGGCAGACCAGCACGCCGGCGTTTTCGCTCAGGTAGGAGATGAGTTCATCTGTATGCCCGGTTTGCAGCTTATACAGGTGTTTCAGCAGCGCCCCAATGTCAATTTCGGGCGTTCCCGGCTGCTCTCCATAATGCGCGTGAACGTCGTATGCCAGCGCCGCCAGCCGCGCCAGCAGATCGGCGACCGACGCCCCGCCCAGGAGGTCGGTCAGCGAGGGCGTCCCGGCTTTGGTCTTCGTCCAGCGGTCGAGCAGCAGCTCGATGTTCAGCCGGTAGAGCGTCCCGCGCCGCGCCGGCAGCGTCCCTTCGTGTTGGAGATAGAGCGCCGCCATCTGGGTGAGGAACAGCGGGCGGGCGCGCAGCTCCGGGTGGATGCGCCGCGCTTCCAGCTCATCGTTCAGGCGCTGCGCCTTTGCGGCGGCGTCGCCTTCGGTCTGCCCGCTCACGCGGTGGAGGTTCGCCGCCAGGGCGAGGCGCTGCTCGCGGTCCAGATCGACGACTTCGACGGCTTCGAAGCCGGGCAGCTTCCAGCCTTCGTAAGCGTGCGGGCGGCTGGCGACGATGACGCGGCTTTGCCCCCAGCGGGTGTTGAGGGCGGCGGCGAGGCTCTGAAGCTGGCGCTGGCGCGCTTTGAGTTTGCCTTCGGGGAACGGCACTTCGTCCAAACCGTCGAGAAGGAGCAGGGCGCGCCCTTCGCGCAGGTCGCCGTCGAGATCAGCGGCGTAGGCGGCGAGATCGCCGCCGAGCAGTTCGGCGGTGATGTAGCGCCACAGGGCATCGGCGTCGGGCTGCGTCTGCACGTCCGCCGGGAAGTGCCGGGAGGTGACGAAGCGCCGCAGTTCGACGTAGACCGGCGTCAGTTCGCCGTGCGTCCAGGCTTCAAGCTGCATCAGATTCGCCGGGCGCGCCCACCCGTCGATCTGCGCCCCGGCGAGGCACAGCGCCAGATGCCGGACGAAGGTGCTTTTGCCGCTGCCCGGCTTGCCCAGGATGACCAGCCGATCCCGTGCCGCCGCCGCATGCTGAAGATTGAGCGTCCGAACGTTCGGGTGCGCGCCGTTCTTCCAGGAATTCAAAAAACCAGTCGGCGTTGCTTTTGGGTAACGCTTGCGGTAGTCCTCGATCCACGCCTCCACCCGCTCGATCAGCACCTCCAGCGGGGCGCGCTCGTAGCCCAGCGCTTCCGGCGCGACCCGCGCGGCATCTCCGGCCGTGTCCGGGCGCTGAGCGCCCCGCCGCGACACCCACCAGTCGGTCACGTGCCAGTCGGTCACTTCGACGCTGATGCTGAGCGGCGTCGAGGCATCGACGTAGACCTGCTCCAGGGTGACCATGCCGCCGTCTTCGGGGGCAATCGCCGCCAGGTTCAGCGCGCCGACGCGCTCCACCAGCCGCGTCAGGTATTTCTGGTGCAGGGCGTGGGCGTCCGTGCCGCGCTGGCGGCGGTGGTCGTGGCGGGTGACGCGCAGCCCAGCATGAACGAGGTCGGCGAGCAGGCGTTGAATCTGCTCATCCCAGCGGGCTGCGTCGGTGAAATCTTCGATATGCTGGCGATCCGGCAGTCCAAGATCGTGGATCGCCTTGTCGTAGTCGGCAATGCGTTCGAGGATGACAGGGAAGATCGGCTTGCCAAGCTCGCGCGCTTTCTTGATTTCGTAACGTACGGGTTCGGACTCACAGGCAGCGGGCGTGATGTTGAGGATCACACCGTCGCACAAGCTGACGCCTTGATCGATGCGCCGCTGCCAATCGGAATCGCCGAGGTGAATCTCATCCCGGTCGAACCATGTGCGATAGTGGGCTTTTTCCAACCGCTCTTTCAACGGGGTGACGGCGGCAGTTCCGCGTTTGTAGGAGATGAACAGGAGAGGCATGGGCGCGCGTCCAGGCTGGGTATAGCCGATAGCTCCTATGAGTATATGAAGCCGCCCGGAAAGGGGCAAAAAGCGGGTCGCGCGCATAGGGGCGGTCCTGAAAAAGGAGTGTCGCGGCGCGAAATCACGCCGAGTCGCCGGTGCGCCGCCGGTCTCCTCCTGACGGGAAGCACACATCCCACGAATTCCGCCGTTTCTAGAGTGAATTCTCGAAAGAAATCCACGCGCGGGAGACCCGCTGAACGGAAGACCCGCCGGGTCTCCCCTACGACCAACGTGCCGCAGCGGCGAGCCGACGGCTCGCCCGTTGAAACGAGGCGAGACCTGGCTTAGGGGCTGCCTGCAAACGGCTCACCTCACCCCGTTTCGCTGCGCTCAACCGCCCCTCTCCAATTGGAGAGGGGCAGGGGGTGAGGTTGTGTGAAAACCGGGTTTGCAGACACGCTCTAACGTCGGGCGAAAGCGCGCCCCGACGGCGGTCTTCGCGGACCGGGATCGTAGGAAAGAGCCGCCGATGCGCAGCCAGAGAATAGAATGCTCCGGCTACCGTCAAAGACGCGAGAAACCGACTGGAAGTCGGTTCCGCTGACGGAACCCTCCTGACGGGAAGCACGCACGCATCCCACGAACTTCGCCGAACGAACCCTCTGCTCACCTCACCCCGTTTCGCTGCGCTCAACCGCCCCTCTCCAAGTGGAGAGGGGCAGGGGGTGAGGTTGTGTGAAAACCGGGTTTGCAGACACGCTCAACGTCGGGCGAAGGCGATAGGCAGTACCCTTTTTCAACAGAGTCTCACCCCGCCCGCCGGCGACCCGCCGCCCCCGAAAATCGGGCGCGATCTGATCCAACTGCCGGCACTCTTGAACGTCCAGGCGCGACATGCGCTATACTAGGCGCTCTAGACGCTCGTTAGTTGAGATAGACCGTGACACAGCCGCCAGAATTTCCCGAAAAAGAGATCCGCCGCCGCTGCACCGGCTTGCTGAGCGCCGCCGCGGAGGAAGCCCGCCGCCTGAGCCACAACTACATCGGCGTGGAGCATCTGTTCATCGCCATGACCAAGACCGAGGGCGGCGTGGCGCAGACCCTCATGGAACGCGCCGGGCTGAGTCCGCGCACGGTGCGCAACGAAATCCGCCGCGAGATCGGCACCGGGGAAGGCGGCTTGGAAGAGGTCATGCCGCTCACGCCGCGCGCCATGATGGTGCTGTCGCTGGCGATCTTCCTGGCGGAGCGCGACGACGCCGAAGACGTATCGGACGATCACATCCTGCTGGCGATCTTGCAGGAGGGCGAGTCCGTCCCGGTGCGCAAGCTGATCGAGCTGGGCTTCAACGTCAATCTGTGGCTGCAAAAGATGCTCAGCGAGGCGTTCGATGTCGAGCGCCTCGGCGAAGGGGGCGACGACAACGACGAAGAGTCGCTCTTCCACTTTTCCGAACTGGACGACTTTCATTCCGACGACTTCCTGCCGGACATCACCCCGGCGCGCGACCGCGACGGCGGGACCGGCAGGCTGGGCGGCAGCCCAACGCCGCTGCTCGACAAATATGGGCGCGACCTGACCGCCCAGGCAGCCGAAGGTAAGATCGGTCCGGCAATCGCCCGCGAAAGCGAGATTCGCGCCGTCGCCCGAACGCTGGCGCGCAGCAAGAAGAATAACCCGCTGCTGCTCGGTGACGCCGGCGTCGGCAAGACGGCGGTGGTCGAAGGGCTGGCGTTCGTCATCCAGCGCAAGACTGCGCCCAAGTCGCTGCTCGATAAGCGCGTCGTCCAGATGGAGATCGGCGCGCTGGTCGCCGGGACCAGCCTGCGCGGGCAGTTCGAGGAACGGCTGATCGGCATCATCGAGGAAGCGGCGCGCGCCGGCAACGTCATCCTGTTCATCGACGAGATTCACACTATCGTCGGCGCGGGCGATACCATCGACAGCAACCTGGACGCCGCCAACATCCTGAAACCGGCGCTGGCGCGCGGCGACATCGTCTGCATCGGCGCGACCACCCACGAGGAATACCGCCGCGCCATCGCCCAGGACCCGGCGCTGGACCGCCGCTTCCGCCCCATCGACATCGAAGAGCCGGGCGAACAGGACGCCCTGGCGATCCTGCTGTCACAGCGCGAACGGTTGGAAAAACATCACGGCGTCACGATTCTGCCGGACGCCATCGACGCCGCCGTGCGCCTGTCGGTGCGCTACATGCCCGATCGGCGGCTGCCCGACAAAGCGCTCGACCTGCTCGACGAAGCCTGCGCCCGCGAGCGCATCAGCTCCCTGTCGCCGGACGACGCCGGCGACGCCGCGCTGGGCGGCGTGCATTTGCAGCACATCACATCCGTCCTCAGCGAATGGACCGGCATCCCGATCAGCGATCTCGACCGCGACGAGAAGCGCCGCCTGGCGGAGATCAACAATGCCCTGCTTCAGCGGGTGATCGGTCAGGATGAAGCCGTACATACCGTCGCCGCCGCCATCAAGACGGCGCGCGCCGGGCTGGGCGACCCGGATCGCCCGATCGGCGTCTTCCTCTTTCTGGGACCGTCCGGCGTCGGCAAGACCGAGCTGGCGCTGGCGCTGGCGCAGTTCCTCTTCGGCAGCGAGGAGGCGATGCTGCGCCTGGATATGTCCGAATTCCACGACGCCCACACCGTCGCCCGCCTGATCGGCGCGCCGCCCGGCTACCGCGAATCCAACCGGGGCGGGCAGCTCACCGATGGGCTGCGCCGCCGTCCGTACAGCGTCGTGCTGCTCGACGAGGTGGAAAAAGCCGCGCCGGAGGTCTTCGACATCTTCCTGCAGGTCTTCGACGAGGGACGCCTGAGCGATGCGCACGGCGGACGGGTGGACGCCCGCCACGCCGTCTTCATCATGACCAGCAACATCGGCACGGAGGAAGGCGGGAAAGGAGCCTTCGGCTTCGGCAGCAGCCTGCGCGAACCGGATTATCAGGCGCATCTGGCGCGCTTCTTCCGCCCGGAATTCCTCAACCGCGTCGATGAAGTCGTCATCTTCAAGGCGCTCGACCCGGAAGCGCTGGAAAAAATCCTCGACTTACAGATGTCCGACCTGCGCAAACGCCTGGAATCGCAGCATCTCGCCCTGGAACTGACGCCGGAAGCGCGCGATCTCATCCTGCGGCGCGGCTATGACCCGATCAACGGCGCGCGCCCGCTGCGCCGCGCCATCGAACGGCTGCTGACCCGCCCGCTCAGCGCCCGCATCGTCGAAGACGCCTTTCCGCCCAACAGCGTGATTCGCGCCGACCGAGCCGGCGAGGCGCTTCAGTTCGAGGCGGTGTCCAGTCCGGTTCCATGAGTCCCCAGCCTCCCCCTCAATCTGGACGCACGCCCGCCGGCATCACCGGCGAGGCGCGTAAGGCGCTGCTGCGTCAGCCGCACCCGCTGGACGCCCGCGACTACTTCGCCAACGATCCCGACGAATCGGTGCGGGAGCTGGGGCGTCTGGCGCTGCGCCGCGATGATGTGGACGACTATTTCGCCCTGGGCGACATCTGCGCCCGCCTGTGTCTGACCGATACCAACCGCCTGCGCGTCTTCTACGTCGGCAAGACGCTGATCGCCTACCGCCGCGCCGGGGGCGACGCCCTCAACGACGTGGATCGCGCGCTGGCGCGGCGGGCGCGCGACCGCTTCATCGACTGGGCGATCGGCGTCGCCCGCGCGTTTCCCACCCGGCGCAATATCGCCGTCGCGCTCTGGGCGGTGGCGGACGAGGATGACGATCCGCCCTCCGGCAGCGCCGCCGAGCTGCCGCGCCGCGCGCCTTCCGATCTGCTGCACGCGCTGCTGCGGCTCAACAACACGCCGCTGCCGGCGCTCGAAGACGATGCGGACGACGGCGCGACCGAATCGCCGTTCGGCGAAGCGACCGAGTTCGCCGGTTTCGACGCCGTGCTGCCCCTTTCCGATTTCGAAGTCCTTCCGCCGGCGGGCGGCTCGCGGACCTTCGCCGAAGCGCCGACCCAGGCGATAGGCGCGTCCGCCTCGCTGCTCGAACAACCCGACGACGGCGGTTTGGACCCCGACGGCTGGCGGGCGGACGCCAAATCCGGGGAATTCAAGCCGGGCGACCGCATCCTCGACCGCTACGAAGTCGCCGATGTCAAAACCGGCGGCATGGGCGTCGTCTACCTGTGCTATGACCACCAGCAGCGCGAGCCGGTCGCGCTCAAGAGCTTCCAGAGCAAATACCTGGATAACCCGCGCGCCGTCGCCCGCTTCGAACAGGAAGCCTGGACCTGGATCAACCTGAATAAGCACCGGCACGTCGTCACCGCCAAGCTGGTGCAGACCGTCGCCGACCGCCCGTTCATCATCCTGGAACACGTCAGCGGGCCGGAAGGGCTGGACGCCGACCTGCGCAGCTGGATCGAGCATCACCGCATCGCAACCCCCGGCGCGGTGACCTTCGCCATCCACATCGCGCTGGGCATGCAGCATGTCTACAGCTCGGCGACGCGCGGGCTGATCCACCGCGATCTCAAGCCCGCCAACATCCTGGTGACCCAGGACGGCGTCGCCAAAGTCACCGATTTCGGGCTGGTGCGCTCGCTCGATCTGGACGAAGCGCGGACGGTCAGCCCCGACGAGCCGACGGAGGTCGATTCCCGCCTGACCCGCATCGGCATGCAGGTCGGCACGATCATGTACATGTCGCCGGAGCAGTGGGCGGCGCAGGAAGTCGATCTGCGCACCGACATTTACGCTTTCGGCATCATCCTCTTCGAGATGCTGACCGGGCGGCATCCCTTCGCCGCGCTGAACCCGCGCGACCGCACCGAATGGCAGCGCGCCCACCTGACCGGCGTCTGCGCCTTCACAGCGGCGGAGGACGCCGTCGTGCCCGCCTCGCTGCGCGCGCTGACGCTGCGCTGCCTGTCCAAGGACCGCGAAGATCGCCCGGCGTCCTGGGCGGGCATCCTCGATGAACTGCGCCTGATCTACCACGAAATGACCGGGGCGGACCCGCAGATGGAGATCACCGGGCAGGAACTCGAAGCCCGCGATCTGATGGACAAGGGCTACTCGCTGACCGAGCTGGGACACCTGGAAGAAGCCGCCGCCGCCTATGACCGCGCCATCGCCCTGCAGCCCGATCTCGCCTGGGCGTGGGCGCGCAAGGGGCGCACGCTGCGCCTGCTGCGGCGCTTTGACGAGGCGCTGGTCTGCTACGATCACGCGCTGGAACTGACGCCGCGCTATGCCTGGGCGTGGCGGGGCAAGGGGATGGTGCTGGAGATGACCGGCGACGTGACCGGCGCGCTCGCCTGCTACGAGCGCGCGGCGAAGCTCGATCCGTCCGATGTCTGGAACTGGTACAACCAGGCGGATATGCTCGGCACACTGGGACGCCTCGACGACGCCGTCGAGGTGCTGCGCGCGGCGCTCAGCCTCGACCCGCTGCACGCCAATTCCTGGGCGAAGCTGGGACAGCTTCACCGTCAGAACAAAGACCTGTCCAACGCCCGGCGCGCCTTCGAGGAAGCCCTGCGCCTGAACCCGCGCATGGCGTGGGCGCACAACGGTTATGGGCAGGTGTTGAAGGCGATGGGCGCGCCCCAGGAGGCGCTGCTGGCCTTCAAGCGGGCGGCGCGGCATCAGCCGATGGAAGCGATCTACTGGAACAACCTGACCGAGACGCTGATCGAGCTGGACCAGCACACCGAAGCGCTCAAAGCGGCGCAGCAGGCGGTGCGCATCACCCCGCAGGATGCCAACGCCTGGGCGAAGCTGGGGCAGGTGCTGCGCTATCGCGATCAGCTCGATGAGGCGCTCGACGCCTACGAGCGCGCCGTCGCCCTGCAGCCCAATTTCGCCTGGGCGATCAACGGCATGGGCATCGTCCTGGAACAACTGCGCGACTATGAAGGGGCGCTGCGCTGCTACCGGAACGCTGCCGAGATCAGCGGAGCCAACGCCGTCAGCAGCTACAATATCGGCAACGCGCTGGCGCTGCTCGGTCGCCATGACGAGGCGCTGACGGCGCTCAACGAGGCGCTGCGCCTGAACCCGGACTATCCGCGCGGCTGGGCGCGGTTGGGCAGCGTGCTGCGCCAGATGAAGCGGCATGATGACGCCCTGACGGCGTATCAGCGGGCGACGCAGCTCGACCCCGGCTATGCCTGGGCATGGCATGAGATGGGCTTGACCTACCAGGACGCCGGGCTGTCGATCGAGGCGCTCTACGCCCACGAACGCGCTTCCGCCGCCGACCCGGACGAGACGGCGTATCTGACCACCCAGGCGGACATCCTGATCGACCGGGGCGACTGTGAGCGCGCCCTGCCGCTGCTGGAAAAAGCGGTCAAGCTCGACGGGCGCAGCGCGCGGCTGTGGGCGCGCCTGGGCGGGGCGCTGCGCACCCTGAAGCGCTTCAACGAGTCGCTTCAGGCGTTCAACCGGGCGGTCGAAATCGACCCCGGCTATGTCTGGGGCTGGAGCGGGCGCGGCTTGACCCTGACGGCGCTGGACCGTCACAACGACGCCCTGGACAGCTTCCGCCGCGCCTTAGAGATCGCCCCCGAAGATGCCGGCATCCTGCATTACCAGGGCGAGGCGCTGATGAGCCTGGGGCTGTACCGCGCCGCCGCCGAAGTCTTTGAGCGGGCGCTGCGCCTTGCGCCGGAGCGGGGCGAGACCTGGGCGAAGCTGGGGCAGGCGCGCCGCCGGCTGGACCTGAACGACGCGGCGGTCGAAGCTTACGACCGAGCGCTGGCGCTCGACCCGGCGTATGCCTGGGCGTGGCATGGGCGCGGGCTGGCGCTGGAAGCGGGAGATCGCTGTGAAGAAGCCGCCGCCTGCTATGAAAAGGCGCTGGATCTGGACGACGGGCTGATCTGGGCGCACGCCAGCCTGATCGATGTGCTGCTGAAGATGAGCCGCGACGGCGAGGCGCTCGACCGCAGCGTCGTGCTGATCGAACGGCTGCCGGGGCAGGCGGCGGCATGGGCGCGGCGGGGGCAGGTGCTGCGCCACGTCAAGCAGTACGGCGCGGCGGTCGAAGCCTACGACCGGGCGCTGGAGATCGACCCACGTGACGGTTGGGCGTGGAACGGGCGCGGGCTGGCGCTGCGGGCGATGAACCGCTGGGACGAGGCGCTGGAGACCTTCCAGCACGCCCTGGCGCTGGACCCGGGCGCGATCTGGTATTATCACAACTGCGGCGAGGCGTGGCTGATGCTGGACCAACCGCGCAAGGCGGTGGAGGTGCTGGAAGCCGGGCTTCAACGCGACCCCACCCACGAACCGACGAAACGGCTGCTGGCGCAGGCGCGCGAACGCCTGAAAACGGGATAGAACGATATGGCAGTGGAGCGCAGCATCTCGATCACCTTCATGAGCGGACCGAACGACGGCAAGACGCTCTTCTTCGAGCAGCCCGACGTAGGCGACGAGATGGTGCTGAGCATCGGGCGGCGGGACGGCTGCGACATCTTTCTACCCTACGATCATCAGGCGTCGCGGCTGCACGCGCGCCTGGGCTGTCTCTCCTCGCCGGTCACCGCCAGCGAGACCACCTCTGAACCCTACGTGCTGAGCTTCTGGCTGGAAGACGCGGCGAGCCGCAACGGGACCTTCGTCGAACATGACCCGTCGGGCATTCGCAAGCGGTTGAGCCTGCGACCGGGAACGCTGTTCCGCGTGGGACGTACCTGGCTGCGGCTGGATGTGCCGCTGTCGCTGTGAGGAGCTGAAGTGCGCGATCCGAGTTCGGCGACCGTTCTGATGAAAGTCTGAGGCATGTCTGCCATTTGCGGTCTCTTCAGGCGCGACGGCGCGCCGGTCGATTCGGCGATCCTCTCGTCCCCTCTGGCGGCGCTCGCCCATTACGGCGATCATCCCCCTGCGATCTGGGGCGAAGGCGCGCTGGCGTTGGGACATGTGCTGAACGCGCTCACCCCACAGGATGCGCACACGCCGCAGCCGCTCGTGCATGGCGATTACGTCGTCACGGCGGATGCGCGCATCGACAACCGGGCAGCCCTGTGCAGCGCGCTCGGCGTCCCGGCGGCGCTCCACGAGACGATCTCCGACGCGGCGCTGATCGCCATGAGCTACGCCCGATGGGGGGCGGACTGCGCCGATCATCTGATCGGCGATTTCGCCTTCGCCCTATGGGATGCGGCGGCGCAAACGCTGTTCTGCGCGCGTGATCCGATCGGGGCGCGTCCGCTGTTCTACACGCTCACGCCGCGCCTGTTCGCCTTTGCCAGCGAACTCGCCATCCTGCTGGAGATGCCCGCAGTCGTCACGGACATCGACGAGCGCGAGATCGCACGGCTGCTGCTGGCGACGCCTTCTGTCGCCTTCGTGCAGCCGGAAACCACCTACTGGCGGGATGTCTACCCGCTGACCTTCGGCTGCACGCTGCGCGTCGGCGCGGCGGAAACCGAACGCCGCCGCTACTATGACTTCCAACCGCGCCCATCGCTGCGCCTGAAATCGCTGGACGACTACGCCGACGCGCTCTACGCGCTGGTCGAGACCGCCGTGACGGATCGCCTGCGCCTGGGGGATGGCGTCGGCGTCGGCGCGCACTGCTCCGGCGGAATCGATTCTTCCTCGATTGCCGCGCTGGTGACACGCCAGCGCCGGGCGCGCGGGCAGACCTTGCCGGTCTTCTACTCGTGGTCCCCGCCGCCAGATCCGGCGCAGCCCCGCGAAGCGACGGAACACCGGCGGATCGAGCCGCTCGCCGCGCGCGAAGGCGTCCCGGTGCGCTACGCGGAATCGCGCGACGACAGCCTCCTGGCGCTGGATAGCAGCCGCTTTCCCGTCAATACACTTGCTATCGAGTGGAACGTTCAGCCGCGCGCCGCCGCCGACAGCGTCCGTGTGATGTTCAGCGGATGGGGCGGGGATGAAGGGATCAGCTTCAACGGGCGCGGCGTGACGGCGGGCTACCTGGTCAGCGGGCAGTGGCGTCAGCTCAATCGCACCCTGCGCCTCACCGAGGGCTGGACGAAGCCTCACAAGGTGCGATCGGCATTCCAGCGCCTGCTGAACCACGCCATCGCGCCGGCGCTGCCCGATCCTGTGTGGGATCGGCTGTACGGCACACGCACACCCTCCTACATCCATCCCGACCTGCTGGCGCGGACGGCAGACCGCCGCCCGCTTCCGCCGGTGCTGCGCGAACGCGCCGGCGCGCACCGCGTGCAGCGGCAGTTATTCCTGAACGGGCACATCGCCCAGCGCATGGAATGCTGGGCGTGGTCGGGCGCGCAGCACGGGATCACCTACGTCTATCCGCTGACCGACCGCCGCATCCTCGATTTTGCACTGGCGCTGCCGCCTGATCTGTGGCTGCGCGACCGGGTAGCGCGTTTTCTGTATCGCTATACGTTGGAGCGCCTGCTCGGACACGACTTCGTGTGGGACACGATCAAGCAGGATACCGCGCTTTTCGACCGCGCCAACGCCGCTCGCCGCGCGTCCGAGGCTTCACCCGTCGCCGCGCTTCCTGCCCGCCTCGCCGACCTCGACTGTCCCTGGGTGGATATGGCGCGGCTGCGTGCGGAAACCTTGAAACCGACCGCTTTATCCGCGCGCGCTGAAGGCAGACCTCGCGCCGCCGCGCTGGAGGCGCTGCGCATCTGGCAGTTCTGCACGGCGAAGAAGTGATGGTACGCGGTAGGTCTCCAAGGGGATGCCGACTTCGCGTAGGTCACGAGCGGTCCGAGGCGGATGCTTGTATCCATACAGAACATCTAGCTCTTCTGTAGTGACGAAACCATGCTCAAGTATATGTATAGCAACTGTTCGCGGTCGCCTGTTCGCGATTGACTGGATCGTTTCGATGAACCAATCTGGGTATGACGCCATTTTAGAGCGCGTCTGCAAAGCCGGTTTTCACACAACCTCACCCCGGAAACCTGACGGTTTCCTGCCCCTCTCCAATTGGAGAGGGGCGGTTGAGCGCAGCGAAACGGGGCGGGGTGAGGTCTGAGGCAGCATGGCGGCCATAGGGGAGACCCGGCGGGTCTTCCGTTCGTGGTTTTCTTTCGCGATTCCGCCTAGCCGCTCCGCAAGATGACGGTCCGATTCCTTTGCGGGCTGTATTCCTGAGAGCGCAGATTGCAGTGAAGATCAGGCAGCAAAAAACCCGGCTGCATGAGCCGGGTTTCAGTACCCCCAACGAGATTCGAACTCGTGTTTTGGCCTTGAAAGGGCCGCGTCCTGGGCCTCTAGACGATGGGGGCGGACGAAGAGGAAGTCTATCAGCGGCGGTCCGTCGCGTCAAGATCGGAACAGCGCGCTATAATGGCGCACATGACGACGAACGCGAAACTGCTCCTGATCTGCTGCCTGCTCCTCGTGCTTTCCGCCTGCCGTGCGGATTCCGGCACGTTCACGCCCACCGTCCCGCTCTTTCCGACCGTCACCGCTGGGCGGGTCGTGCGCGCTTCTATTCCGCCCGCCGCCAACCCCGGCGGTTCCAACCCGGCGACCGCGCTGGCAGCCATCAGCCGTCCGACCGTCACGCCCAATCTACGATCCTGCCCCGCGCCGAACGAAGCGCTGGCGCTGCCGGCAGAACGCCCGCCCGCCGCTCTGCTGGATTCGACGCTGATCCAGTTCCTCGATGACGGCGGCACGCTGGTAGCGGTGGAGACCACGCTCCGCGCCTGGGGGATGATCGGCGACGATTTCGGCGGCACGCGCGGCGATCTCGACCTGACCGGCGAGGGGACACCGGAGATCCTCCTGCGCTTCGCGGCGGATGGCGAAGGTGTGCTGCTGATCGCCGGCTGCCTGGAAGGGCGGGTGATCGACCGCTACCGTGCCGCGCTGACCGAACGCGCCCCGGAGATCATCAGCGCCGTCGATGCCAACGTCAGCGGGCTGCCCGATCTGCTGTTCGCCGCGCAGACCTGCGACGACGACGGCGTCTGCGCCTTTCGCGCGCAGATGGCGACCTGGCAGCCGGAGCGAGGGCGCTTCGTCAACCTGATCAGCGATGTCTGGCAGAACGACGCGCCGCCGACCCTGGAAGACATCGAGGGCGACCGGGTCGGCGAGGTGATCGCCCGCTTCAGCAGCCCCGGCGACGCCACCACCGGACCGCTGCGCACCGGTTTCACCGTCTGGGACTGGGACGGGCAGAGCTACCTCCGCTCGATCACTCAGTTGGACCCGCCCCGCTTCCGCATCCAGGTGATCCACGAGGCGGATGCCGCCTTCGCCGCCGAAGCCTACGATCAGGCGATCCCCCTGTACCAGATGGCGGCGGATGATGCCGCGCTGGAAAACTGGCTGCCTGACGACAACGTCATCCTCAAAACCTACGCGCTCTACCGGCTGCTGCTGGCGTACAGCTACCAGGATGATCCGCGCCGGGTCGCGGTGCAGGGGCGGCTGCTCAGCGAATATCCAGACGCCGCCGCCGCGCCGCCCTACGTACAGATGGGGCTGGAGTTCTGGGACGGCTTGCAGGTGACGAACAATCTGCGGGCGGGCTGCGGGGAAGCCTTCGAGGTGGTGAACGCCCGGCTGGAGGCGGTCGGGCTGCTCAACCGCTATGGGGACCGCGCGCCGGTCTACGACGCCCTGACGCTGTGTCCGTTTTGAGGGGAGGAATGAGGGATGAGGAATGAGAAAAGAAGGACTGAGTGCTGAGTAAATGCGCTTGGTGATGGCACTCGTCGCCTCTTCTCAGTCCTCAGTCCTTCTCAGTCCACGTCTCGCATCGTTTCAACGAGGTGGCGGGCGTAGGGGAGACCCGGCGGGTCTTCCGCTCGTGGATATCTTTCGAGAACCTACTTCAGCCCTTTCCTTTCAGCCCTCAGCCCTCCCTAGAAATTGATCATTTGTCCTTCCAGCCCGTGCGCCGCTTCTTTCAGCGCCTCGCTCAGACTGGGGTGGGCGTGGACGTTGCGGGCGATCTCTTCCGGCGTCAGTTCAGCATAGCGCGCCAGCGTCAGCTCCGGCAGCAGCTCCGTCACCTCCGGTCCGATCATGTGCGCGCCCAGGATTTCGCCGTACTTCTTGTCGCTGATCAGCTTGACGAAGCCGGCGGTTTCGCCCAAGCCGTGCGCCTTGCCGTTCGCCTGGAAGGGAAACTTGGCGACGTTGATGTCGTAGCCCTTCTCGCGCGCCTGCTTTTCGGTATAGCCGAAGCTGGCAACCTGCGGCTGGCAGTAGGTGGCGCGCGGCAGCATGTCGAAGTCGAGTTCGATGCTGTGCGCCCCGGCGATATTTTCGGCGGCGATCACGCCCATCGCTTCGGCGACGTGCGCCAGCATCAGCTTCGCCGTCACATCGCCGATGGCGTAGATGTGCGGCACGCTGGTCTGCATTTGGGCGTTGATCGCCACCGCACCCCGTTCGGTCAGCTTGACGCCGGTCTTTTCCAGCCCATAGCCCTCGGTGCGCGGCTTGAAGCCAATCGCCTGCAGGACGCGGTCGGCGCTCAGCACCTTCGTGCCGCCTTCCGGGAGCGTCACGGTCACTTCGGCGTGGTCGCCCTTATCCTCGATCTTGTCGACTCGCGTCTTGGTCAGCGCGCCAATGCCCATGCGGCGGTAGTGCTTTTCCAGTTCCGCCGAGACATCCTCGTCTTCCAGCGGCAGCAGGTGATCCAGGAATTCGACGATGGTCACGTGTACGCCGTAATTGTGCATGACGTAGGCGAATTCGCAGCCGATAGCGCCGCCGCCGGCGATGATGATCGACTTGGGCAGCTTCTCGTCGAGAATCTGCTCTTCGTAGGTCACGACGTTCTTGCTCAGCGCCGTGCCGGGGATCAGCCGGGTGGTCGCGCCTGCCGCCAGAATGCAGGACTTGAAGGTGATGGTCTCGGTCTTGCCGTCGTTGAGCGCCACTTCGACGGTGTGCGCATCCTTGAAGACGCCCCAGCCGTCATATTCGTCGATCTTGTTCTTGCGCATCAGGAAGTGGACGCCCTTGACGCGCCCGTCAGCCACCTGCCGGCTGCGCCGGAACGCCATGCCGAAGTCGAACGACACCGTCCCCTGCACCTGAATGCCGTATTTTTCGGCGTCGTTCTTGAAGATGCTCACCAGTTCGGCGTTGCGCAGCAGCGCCTTAGACGGGATACAGCCGACATTCAGACAGACCCCCCCCCAGTACTGCTTTTCGACAATCGCCGTCTTGAGTCCGAGCTGGCTGGCGCGAATCGCAGCGACGTAGCCGCCGGGTCCAGCGCCAAGCACCAGGACATCGTATTCTTTTGTCATCGGTCTCACTCCAGAATTTGGCTAGAGATGGGCGTAATTGTATAGACGCGCCGCGCTGTCTGCTATGCCGGTTGTAGCATCGGCGCGCCGGCTTTGCAGCCATCGGAAAAATATACGTTCTACACGAAACCGCCGCCCCGTTCCGGTGTATCATGAGGAAGTCATCATGTTCCCTATACATCCTTCATATGCCGGACTGGGCGCTCTGTTCGCCTGGCTGCGGCTGAAAAGAGACCGCCGAATGAGACGTGCCAGTCTGTTCATCGCCGCTGTCTGCGCTTTTCTGCTCCTGTCTGCCGCGCACTTCCAGGGGAGCGCCGCCCAGGTCGCCGAATCCTGCCCGGCGTTCGTCGCCAATGCGCTCAACACCGTCGGCAACAACTGCGGCGGGCTGGAACGCAACAATGCCTGCTACGGCTACAACACCGTCGAGGCGGAGTTCCTCGCCGCGCTGTCTGAACTGCGTTTTCAGCATCCGGCGGACCGCGCCGATCTCGCCTCGCTGGCGCGCATCACCACCAGCCCGATGCAGACCCCTCTCAACGAGTGGGGCATCGCCCTGATGAGCGTTCAGGCGAATCTGCCGGACGCCCTGCCCGGACAAAACGTCGTCTTCATGCTCCTGGGCGACAGCGAGATCGAGAATGCCGTCGCCCCCGATGACACCGAACACACGCCCATGCAGGCGTTCTACTTCCGCACCTCTGCCGCCGGCACGGAGTGCCTGGGCGCGCCGGATTCGCTGATCGTCCAGGGTCCGCGCGGCTTGAAAGTGGATATCACCGCCAACGGGGCAGATATTCGGATCGGTTCGACCATCGCCCTGCGATCGGTCACGCCGACGGATGAGATCAAGGCGCGGCTTCAGGATGAATTCGCCCTGGAAGACGAGATCGTCAGCCTGATGGAGGTGACCACGCTGGACGGCGAGGCGATCCTCAACCCGGATACGCCGCAGGAGCAGCACGTCCCCGCCGGGTCGCGCGCCTATCGCTGTCTGACCACCCCCGATGATCTGGGCATGGACGGCGCGGCGAACGACAATACGGTGCTGGAAGGATGTCCCTGGACGGCGATTGAGGAGATGGAGAACAGCGAGATCGCGGCGTTTGATCTGCTGGAAGATACTCTGCTGAACTATCCCATCGAACTACCCTACGAGTTCGACGCCACGCCGACCGAGACGGTCGCGCCGGAGGCGACGCCGGTGTCGCCCACCTGGCAGCCGCCGACCGAAACGCCAACGCCGACTTTCACCTTCACCACCACCTTCACGCCGCTGCCGACCAGCACGCTGACTCCGTCGCACACCTTCACGCCGCTGCCGACGGACACCCTCATGCCCAGCCACACCCCGCTGCCGACCAATACCCCCCTGCCGACGGAGACTCTTCCCCCGCCGACGGAGACGCCGCTGTATAGTCCGGAGACCATCGAGCCGACGGAGCCGACTATCCGGCACTGAGGGGCAGGGAGAAAGGGCTGAGGACTGAGAAAAAGCGCCGCCATCCGAACGCGCTGTCTCGACCCTCAGTCCTTGTCGCTTTCGGTCACTGGCATGAGCATGGTGCGTTCGACATCCAAGTCGGTTAGTCCTGGACTGGAGCGGCGCGCGTCCTTTGCCTGTAGTTATCTGCAAGGTGGGCGAGACTCAGCCTGGCACAGTCACCGTGACGTTGGAGCGTGAGGCGACAACGCAAATCATAGACGCCGCCGATGCCGCTATGCATGTCGGCGTGCAGGTGGAAATTCGCACATTTCAAGCAGCGTAAGTATTCCCCACGCAGCCGCGCGCTCAGCGCGCGCCGGCGGCATGCAGGTCCTTGCGAAGCTGCTCGACCAGCGCTGCCCCTTTGGCGGCGGCGTTGGTCGCCCCGCGCTGCTTGAAGCGCCGCAGCACATGGCTGACCTGGGTCAGCAGGAATTTTTCCGGCATCTGCGGCGGCAGGCTGGCGATCGACTCCGCTTCCAGCGCCGCGCGCTTCAGGTAGCGGCAGGCGGCGAACCACAGGACGTGATAGCGCATCATCCCCCGCGCCGCCGGTTCGACGTTGCTGCGCAGCAGCGGCGACGCCAGCATCCGCTCGATCTGCAAGCTCAGCGAGATGGCGGTGAAGTAGACCTGGAAGGGCATACGCGGATCGAACAGGATGCGGTAGCTGGCGTCTTCGGCGAGGATGTGTCCCGGACGGCTGTAGGCGGTTTCCGGGCGACCGAACAGCGCCATCAACGCCTGAGCGAGCTGGCGCACGCTGACGATCTGCTCGACGGGCATGCGCTCGTTGAAATAGTACTGGTCGCGCCGGTCGTAGTAGATGCCGTAATCGAGCAGGAACAGCTCGATATCGCGCTGGATCGGGTCGAGCGCGCGGAAGGCGTCAGGCGGGATCGGCGTCTGGCTGTTGGTCGCCCGGATGATCTGCTCATGGCTGGAATCGTCGCGCGGGGCGATCACCCGCACCAGCAGGGTGCGCGCGTCGTCCGGCGCGCCGCCGCGTCGGGCGCAGTATTCATGCAGGGTGAACGAGGTCTGCAAGCCGTTGACGATCTCCGGCTTGACGATCTGCAAGCCTTCATCGGTCAGCGTGGCGCGTCGGGCGATGATCGTCACGCCGTTGTTCAGCCACCAGAAATCCTCTTCGCCGGGGTTGTTCAGCGTTTGCAGGATCGCCTTGTTGGCGGTTTTGCGCCCCTGGTAGTCGCGCACGTTGGCTTCAAACAGCCGCCGTTCCAGCACGCCGCCCCGCGTGATGAAGCGGTAGTAGTCGCCGATGCGCACCATGCACACGAACCCCCGTCCGTTGGAGGCGCGAATCACGTCGCCGCTGATCTTGAGCAGCCGCCCTCTGGGCTGTTCGGTGAACGCCTGCCACAGCGCCTCCGCCCCGACGAACTCGAAGTCGAAGGTGGCGCGCGGCAGGACCGCCTGAATGCTCTGCTGCATCTGATCGACCCGGCGGCGCAGAATATCCGGCGGCGCATCCCCCTTGCAGGCGTAGACGATCTGCACGTGCAGGCGCACCTTGTCGGCGCCGATCTGGCGCATGAGCTGGCGGAAGCGCTGCGCCAGCAGGATGGCGCGCGCCGAATAGACGCCGCGAATGGCGTTCAGGTCGCGGTTCGGGCTGAAGAGATGTTCGATGGTCAGGAAGGCGCGTTCGATAGCGCGCAGCTCGAAAGTCGGCTGGGGCTTCGCCAGCAGCAGCAGCAGTTTCATGCGCGTCGCCCCGCGCCCGCGCGAAAACCAGCCGTCCTGGCGCATGATGGCGTCGTTGACGAACAGGTAGAGGGCATCGACCCCGGCGGTCTCGCTGCGGTGCTTGATGATTCCTTCCTGCAAATCATCCAGGCGCAGCGCAAAATCGCGGGTGATCCATTCAGCGGCGAAGAGTGTGAAATAATCTTCAGGGGGCAGAGTCGGGGCGACCACCTGTCGCTGTGCCTCGATAAAATCGTCTAGTGCGTTAAAAGAGTCCTGACCATCCATTCGCGGGTTTCGTCTCACGCCTCCGGGCAGCGGCGACTGCTTCGCATTATACCCGCACGGAAGCTGTGAGTCAGTTATAATCTTGTATTGTGAGGAGGGAGCAAAAAAATGATCGACTCTGCGCGGCTGGAACGCGCGCTCATCGCTGTCGCGCGGCGCTACGCCCCGGCGCTCGTGCCGTCCGGCTGGATGAGCGCCGGCGATTACCCGTTCGGTCTGCCCAACCTGGCGCGGCGGCTGGCAGATCAGGGGGCGCTGGTGCTTGCCGCCGAAGCGCCCCCGAACATCCCCGATGCCGCGCTGTACACCAAGGATTGGGCGGATACCTACATCCGCCTGTACGTGCGCCTGTGCAGCACACTCTTCCCGTCTTTCATGCAGATCGGCGCCGCCTACGTCGATCAGGCGGAGCCGCCCATCGCCGTGCTGACGGGGGAGTGTGCGCCAGTCATGGGGGCGCTGGGCGGCTACATCGCCCCTTACGTCGCCGCGCACGGCGGCGCACGCCCCAGCGACATGGAACTGCGCGGCGTCCTGGACGTGATGCTCGACGCGCTTGAAGCGGGCGACCTCGCGCGCGAGGAGTATGTGCGGCTGCGCGATGAAGCGGCGGCGATTGCCCGTCGTCTGCTGGACCTGCCGGTGCGCCAGGTGCGCATCACGCCGCCCGCCCGCGCCATCGTCGGCGACGTTGAGGCGGGTG
>JABWBO010000022.1 GCA_013360465.1 Anaerolineae bacterium
CCGGCGGCGCGCGCCTGGCGAAAGCGGCTGCTGGAAGGCGCGTCGGGCACACGACTCCTCGATGTTTGCTGCGGCGTCGGCGCAGACGCGCTGGCGCTGGCGGAAGGCGGCGCGCAGGTCCTCGGCGTGGACCTTGATCCGGCGCGCACAGCGATGGCAGCGCTCAATGCCGCCGCCCTGGGACTGCCTGCCCACTTCGAGACGGCGGACGCCAGAGACTTACCGCTTGAATGGCTCCGGTCGGCGGAGGTGATTTTCTTCGACCCGGCGCGGCGCTCGGGCGAACGGCGTCTGCATCATGTCGAAGCGTATGAACCGCCGCTCAGCACCGTGCTTGCCTGGAAAAAGGCGTGGATCTGGGTCAAGCTGTCGCCCGGTGTGCAGATCGATCAACTGGGCGACTACCTGACCGGGACGGCGTGCCTCGATTTCATCTCGGCGGAGGGTGAACTAAAAGAGGCGGTGCTGCATCTGAACGACCCGCAGGCGGAGAGTGGACGCCGAGCGGTCATGTCCATCGACGGCGCGCTGCATGTGCTGGAAACGCAGCCTGAAGCACCGACGGTCCTGGACGCGCCGCGCGGCTGGCTGGTCGAACCCGATCCGGCGGTGATTCGGGCGGGCGCGGTGGCACAGGTGGCAGCGGCGCATGGCGGCGCGCTGCTCGACGCCGAGATCGCCTATTTCACCTGCGATCTGCCGCCTGCCGCGCCTTACCTGCGCGCCTGGCGCATCCGCGAGGTGCTGCCCTTCGGCGTCAAGCGGCTGCGGTCGTGGCTGCGCGCGCACAACATCGGCAGCGTGACGGTCAAGAAGCGCGGCACAGCGGTGACGCCCGAAGCGCTGATTCCGCAGTTGAAGCTCGACGGAACGGCAAGCTGTACGATTGTGCTGACCCGCAGCAGAGGGGCATTGGTGATGCTGTTATGCGACGACTTTCAGGGGAGGATTCCCTGAGGGGGAGCGATGATCCGCGCAGCAGCGAGCGGTGATGGTGTCCAGTGTGCGGCGAAGCGTCGATGTTATCCGGGAACGACGATGCGCGATGTGCTGCTTTCGGTTATGGTGCTGTAGTGAAGCGGCAATGGTTCGGCGACGTACAGCGGATCATCACCCCCCTTCCGGGGGGAAACGCACGACATCAGTAAACGTTTTCTGCGAAGTTGGCTCTGATGTCGATTTAAATCCAATGGTAATGGGCAACACTGGAAGAATCAAGCAGGTTTTATGAATTTTTTATCAATTTTCGATTCGTGAATTTTCGTAAATTGACGTTCTTTTCATTTTTCTTTAGATTTTACTGAGTTTAACAGGTATTGACGAAGAAATGGAGAAGAAGCGATGCTGCATCCCTACAGCCCAGAACCCTTAACCGACTTCAGCCGAGAAGAAAATCGCGCCGCCTTCGCCGCCGCCCTGGCGCGCGTGAAAGCCGAGGTCATCGGGCGCGCCTATCCGATGATCATCGACGGGCAGCCGGTAATGACCACCGCCGGCATGGTGTCGGTCAATCCTTCCCGCCCGGCAGAACAGATCGCCTCCTTCCCAGAAGGCGATGCTTCCCATGCCGCCCGCGCCATCGAAGCAGCGGCGCGGGCGTTTCCGGCATGGTCACGGGTCTCCGTCGCCGATCGCGCGCGCTACCTGCTGCGCGCCGCCGCTGAAATGCGCCGGCGCAAGCACGAGTTCAGCGCCATCATGGTGCTGGAAGTCGGCAAGAGCTGGTATGAAGCCGATGCCGACACCGCCGAAGCCATCGACTTCATCACCTACTATGCCCATCAGGCGCTGCGCATCACCGACAGCAGCGGTATGCTGGCGGACTACCCGCCAGAGCAGCTGTCGCTGACCTACATCCCGCTGGGCGTCGGCGCGGTCATCCCCCCCTGGAACTTCCCGAACGCCATCCCCGCCGGCATGACCGCTGCCGGGCTGGTCACCGGCAACACGCTGGTGCTGAAGCCCGCCGAGCAGAGTCCGCTGATCGCCTACAAGATGGCGGAGCTGTTCTGGGACCAGGGGATTCCCGCCGGCGTGCTGAACTTCCTGACCGGACCCGGCGAGATCGTCGGCGCGCGCATGGTCGCCCACCCGCAGACGCGCTTCATCTGCTTCACCGGCTCGAAGGCGGTCGGCATCCAGATCAACGAGGTGGCGGCAAAGATGCAGCCGGGTCAGAAGTGGCTGAAGCGCGCTATCCTGGAGATGGGCGGCAAGGACGCCGTGCTGGTCGATGAAACCGCCGACCAGGCAGCAGCGGCGCAGGGTGTGGTGGACAGCGCCTTCGGCTTTCAGGGGCAGAAGTGTTCCGCCGGGTCGCGGGCGATCCTGGTCGATGCCATCTACGACCAGATCGTGCCGCAGATCGTGGAGCGGGCGGCAGCGCTGAGCATCGGCGCGCCGGACGCCGGAGCCGATGTGCATCAGGGTCCGGTGATCGACATCGACGCCATGAACCGCATCATGAGCTACATCGAACTGGGCACGCAGGAGGGCAGGCTGCTGCTGGGCGGCGAACCGCTCGCCACGCCGGAGGGGGGTTACTTCATTCCCCCGACGATCTTCGGCGATGTCCCGCCGGATGCGCGCGTCGCCCAGGAGGAGATCTTCGGACCGGTGCTGGCGTTGATTCGGGCGCGCGACTTCGACCATGCGCTGGAGATCGCCAACAGCACAGAATACGGGCTGACCGGCGCAGTTTTCAGCGGCAGCCGCGAGCGGCTGGAACGCGCGCGGGCGGAATTTCACGTGGGCAACCTGTATCTGAACCGCAAATGCACCGGGGCGCTGGTCGGCGTGCATCCCTTCGGCGGTTTCAACATGAGTGGCACAGACAGCAAAGCCGGCGGTCCTGACTACCTGCTGCTGTTTACACAGGCGAAAAGCGTCGCCGAACGCCTGTAGCGCAGACTCAGTGACTCACGACTTCCGTAACCTCACCCCGTTTCGCTACGCTCAACCGCCCCTCTCCCAAGGGAGAGGGGCAGGGGGTGAGGTTTGAGAGGGCAACCCCCAAAAACGTTAGAACGAGGAAAAATCAACCATTCACGGCAAATTTGAACTTCCGTGATTCACTGAGACTGGGTAGATCGCCTGATGCATCACTGTGGGGAGGCTGAATCGGTCTCCCCTTTTTGTTTGGCTGCGCCTCACCGATGCGCCGTGATCATCTCGAAGCCGAAGGTCGCGCCGAAATGCGTAACGAGCGCCTCAGCGAACGCGGCTTCATCGACCGGCTGACCGAGCAGGCGCGCCAGGCTGGTCACACCTTTGTCACGGATGCCGCAGGGGATGATCCCGTTGAAGTAGTCGAGATCGGTATTCAGATTGATGGCAAAGCCATGCTGGGTGATCGCCTTGACGGTGATTTTGACGCCGATAGCGGCGATCTTCTCCGCGCCGCGCGGCGTTTCGACCCACACCCCGGTCAGTCCGGGGAACACGCTGCCGGGGACGCCGTAATCCGCCAGCGCCCGCTGGATGACCTGCTCCAAGCGGCGCAGGTAATCGACCGCGCCGAGCCGAGCCGGTTCCTGACCGGGAGGGGTGAGCGCATCGGCTAGGCGGCGCAGGTGGAGGATCGGATAGGCGACGAGCTGCCCAGGTCCGTGATAGGTGACATCGCCGCCCCGGTCGATGCGGTGGACGGCGACGCCGCGCCGCACCCGCTCATCGGCATCCCAGATCAGGTTGCGTTCATCCGCCGCCGAACCGAGCGTGTAGGTGTGAGGATGCGACAGCAGCAGCAGCCGATCTGGGGCATCAGGTTGGGCGAGAGTCCGCTGAAGCGTCCAGGCTTCTTCGTAGGGCACACAGCCCAGCGTCCAGACTTCACAGGGGTTCATGATCCGACCAGCCCCGCCCAGCCAGGCGTCAGCCGCGATTGAGGACATGCCGATCCAGGAAGACGAGCATTTTTTCCCAGGCGATCACGTCAGGGTCATCCTTCGCGCCGGTCACGCCGTCGCGGAAGAAAGCGCGCGCCGCCCCTTTGAGGATGATCACTTCATGCGGCAGGTTGGATTCGACCAGTTCAGCGCGCAGCCGCTCGATCTCGTCGGGCTTGATGACCGGTTCACCGCTGCCGTAAAAGGCGAGGATCGGGGCGCGGGCGTCCTTGAACTTTCCCCAGTAGCGACCGGGCAGCCCGTAGAAGGCGACCGCCGCTTCCAGATCAGGGCGCTGGATTGCCGCCTCGAAAGCGAGGCTGCCGCCCATGCCGAAACCGACTACGCCGACATTGCCGTTGGTGCGGTTGTGCTTTTCCAGCACCCGCAGCGCGCGATCTACCAGACGGTAGGCGCGCCCGCCGTAGCGCCGGACCAGCTCCATCGCCTCCGCCGGGTTCGCCGCCGTAGCGCCGTGAAACAGGTCCGGCATCAGCACGTAGTAGCCCAGCTGGGCGAACAGATGCGCGATGCGCCGGTCGGTGACGGTGATCCCCCACCAGTCGTGAACCAGACAGACAGCGGGAAATGCGCCGCCCAGATCGGGGTGCGACCAGTATGCCGGGATGACCGTACCATCGTCGGCGACCACGCTGACCCGACCATTGATGATGGTGTATTCAACGCGAGTCGGGTTGTAAATGGGCATAGGAGGATGCCTTCTCACGGCTGAGGTTACGGGCGATTATACAACCAACCAGAAAGCTTCACAGTGCGACAGCCGGCGCTTAACCTTCGTCTGGAACGATTTGTTGCGGCGTTTTTGCGCCGTATGTTAGGATTCATCGTGTCATGACGGGGTGTGAAAACCGTCATCTTTCAGAAAGGACATCATCCGATGCGCACCTCTCGCCTTTTCGTCCTCATCGCCTCGCTGGCGCTTCTGACAGTGCTGAGCCTCAGCGCGGCGGCGCAGAGCGAGCCAATCGTCATCGATTTCTACTATCCCTCGGCAATTGGCGACAACGTGGCGACGATCATGGACCGCTACGTCGCTCAGTTCGAAGAAGCCAACCCCGGCATCGACATCAACCCGGTTTACGCTGGCTCCTACACCCAGACGCGCGATACCATCCAGACTGAGCTGAACGGCGGCGGCGCGGGTCCTGATGTGGCGGTGATGCTGAGTACCGACCTGCTCAGCTTCATCGAAGAAGGGCACATCCTGCCGGTGCAGTCGTACATCGACGCCGGCGACGATCCCGCCGCCTGGGTCGGTGACTTCTTCCCGGCGCTGCTGCTCAACAGCTACGACGCCGACGGCGCGCTGTGGAGCGTTCCTTTCCAGCGCAGCACACCGATCCTCTACTACAACGCCGATATGCTGGCGGAGGCGGGCTACGCCGAAGCGCCGAAGAACCGCGACGAACTCCTGGAAATCGCCCAGGCGCTCACGCTGCCCAACGGCGAACGCTGGGGGCTGCTGGTTCCCTTCGCCGGCGGCTTCCCGATCTGGATGTTTCAGAGCTTCGCCATCGCTTCCGGTCGCAACATCGTCGGCGACACCTTCACCGATGTCTATCTGAGCGACCCGGCGGTCGTCAGCGCGGCGGAATTCTCGCGCGCGCTCGGCACAGAATACGGCGTGGGTCCGGTCGGCGGCAGCGTGTGGGGCGACACTCCGACGGCGTTCATCGCCGGGCAGGCGGCGATGATCTACCACACCACCGGCAGCCTGACGCGCATCCTCAATGAAGCGCCGTTCCAGGTCGGCGTCGGCTATCTGCCTTCGGGTCCCGCAGGGGCGGACGGAACCGGCTACGGCGCGCCAACCGGCGGCGGCAACCTGTACATCTTCAATCCCGTTGGTCAGGAACGCTCGCAGGAAGAACTCGACGCCGCCTGGCAGTGGGTCACCTTCCTGTCCTCGCCGGAAGTCCAGGCGGATTGGGGCGCTGCCACCGGCTACGTCGCGGCGCGCGTCAGCGCCTGGGACCTGGACCCGCTGAAGTCGCTGGCGGCGGAAAAACCGCAGTACGGCGTCGCGCGCGATCAGCTGGCGTTCGCCAGCCGCGAATTCACCAGCTACCGCGCCATCGACACCCAGAACATCATCAACACCACGCTGAGCGCCATCATCAGCGGCGCCGAGCCGGACGCGGCGGCGGCGCTGGCATCTGCCCAGGAGCAGATCGACGCTCTGCTGGCAGAATACAAGTAAGCGGCACATTCGACTTTCACCTGCGCTCCGGCAGATGTCGGAGCGCAGGTGAAGCCAGCTTTAAGACACCCTCCCCTCTTCAAGAAAGAACCTCCCATGCAGGATACGGCGCTCACAGCCAGCAAAGCAGTAAGTCTCCCCTGGTCACGCCGCCTGCTGCGCATGGCATTCCCCTATCTGCTGATCGCGCCGACGCTGATCCTGGTGTTCATCTTCACCCTCTACCCCGCTGCCAACGCCGTCATCGACAGCCTGTACAGCATCCCGCGCAGCGCCCGTGAAGCGCCGGTCTTCGTCGGGTTAGGCAACTATGCCGACCTGTTCACTCCCGATCATTTCATCGGCGCGACCTTCACCCTGGTGATCGGCAATACGCTGTTTTTTGCCGTCACGTCGGTGCTGTTCAGCGTGCCGCTGTCGCTCGGCTTCGCGCTGCTGCTCAACCAGCGAATGCCCCTGCTGGGGGTGTGGCGCTTCGGCATCTTCTACCCGGCGCTGCTGCCGCTGATCGGCGCGGCGAGCATCTGGGCGTTCCTGTTTTCCGATACCGTCGGCTTGATCAACACCGTGCTGCGTTCGCTGGGCGGGACGACGGTCAACTGGCTGGGCGACCCGAATCTGGTGCTGATCTCGGTGACCATCGTCAACATCTGGAAGC
The DNA here is from genome assembly GCA_013360465.1 of Anaerolineae bacterium. Classification (GTDB taxonomy): domain Bacteria; phylum Chloroflexota; class Anaerolineae; order Aggregatilineales; family Phototrophicaceae; genus Flexifilum. The sequence goes on from JABWBO010000022.1 coordinate 6,767, forward strand.
AAGCCGGCTACTACATGATTTTTTACCTCGCCGGGCTGCAAAACATCCCGCGCGAACTCTACGAGGCGGCGGCGCTGGACGGCGCGCACGGTTGGGGCATGTTCAGCTCGATCACCCTGCCGCTGCTGCGCCGCACCAGCCTGTTCGTGCTGGTCGTCAACTTCATCTTCGCCTTTCAGACGGTCGAACAGCTTCAGGCGCTCGGTCAGGGCAACCCCGGCGACCGGGGGACGCTCCTGCTCTACCTGATCTTTAAGACCATCCCCGAACGGCGCAACTGGGGCTACGTCAACGCCATGACGGTCATCCTGGTGCTGCTGCTGCTGACCTTCACCATCGCCAACTTTTTCCTGTTCGAACGAGGTCGGGAGGATGCCGATGCGTAACACGGGCGACACCGCCGGGCGCGGCACATGGCTGCTGACCGGCGCAGCGGCGATCATCTGGATGCTGCCGCTGATCTTCGCCGTGCTGGTCAGCTTCCGCCCCCAGGCGGAACCGGTCAGCATCGGTAACATCTTCTTCGGCAGCCGCATCACCCTGGACAACTATGCCGCCGCCTGGAACATCGCGCCCTGGGGCTGGCACTACGTCAACAGCATCCTGTTCGTCGTCGGCGTGCTGGCGGTGCAGATCGTCACGGTGACGATGGCGGGCTACGCCTTCGCGCGGCTGCGCTTCGCCGGTCGGGGACTGCTGCTGGTCCTCATCCTGCTTCAACTGATGATCCCGACGGCGGCGCTGCTGGCGCAGAATTTCGCCACCATCCGCACCCTCGGCTTGTACGATACCCGCTGGGCGCTGATGATGCCGTATTGGGGATCCGCCTTCGGCGTGCTGCTCATGCGCCAGACCTTCCGGGGCGTGCCGCTGGAATTCGAAGAGGCGGCGCGCATCGACGGGGCGAACTGGTGGCAGATCATGCGCAGCGTCTATATCCCGCTGGCGCTTCCGGCGTACATCGCCTTCGCCCTGGTGTCGATCAGCAGCCATTGGAACGAATTTCTGTGGCCCTTCATCGTCACCCGCACCGAAGAGGTGCGCCCGCTGACCGTCGGTTTGAACAAGCTCTACAGCACCACCGAACTGGGGGCGCTGTATGGTCAGTTGATGGCGGGGACGCTGATGGTGATCGCCCCGCTGGTGGTGCTGTTCATGCTCTTTCAGCGCCGCTTCCTGGAAAGCTTCGCCAGCAGTGGGTTGAAATAACCCCGGCGGCGCGTCAACCGCCCTCCGCCGCCTCCATCAGCGCGATCTGCCGCACCATATCCGGCTCAAGGCGGCCGGTCAAACGTTCATATTCGCGGTAATCCGCCAGCGCCTTGCCGTACTCCTGGGTTGAGTAATAGACCAAGCCGCGCATGGCATAAACCATCGGATTCTCCGGGATGAGTCTGGCGGCGTTGTCGAGATCGCTCAGCGCCACCGCATACGCTTCACCATAGATCGCCAGGTTGGCGCGGTAGAGATAGGCATCCCCCAGATCAGGGTCTAATTCAATCGCCAGGCTGAAGTCATCCAGCGCCAGCGCCAGGTCAGACATGCGCCCAGTCTGCCCAACCCGCTTCATGATGGCGATCCCACGATTCAGATAGGCATTGGCAATGCCGGCATCAAGGCGAATCGCCTGCTCGAAGTCCTCAATCGCCGCGTCAAGCTGATTCAGCGCAGAGCGGGCAGCGCCGCGATTCACGTAAAAATCGGCGTCTTCCGGGCGCAGACGAACAGCGGAGTCGTAGTCGGCAAGCGCCTCCTCATAGTCACGCTGCATGGCATGAGCGATACCCCGGTTGTAGTAGGCATCGGCGTCGTTGGGGTTGAGTCGGATTGCCTCGTCATAGTCGGCAAAAGCATCGTCATACCGCTCCATCTGGCGATAGACGATGCCGCGATTCACGAATATGTCCGAGTCGCTGCTGCTCAATGCCAGCGCCTGATTGAGGTCTTCCAGCGCGCGCGTCAGGTCTCCGATCCGGCGATAGGCGAGACCGCGATTGACGTAGGCATCGGAGAAAACCGGGTCAAGTTCGACTGCCCGATCATAATTGGCGACGGCCTGACCAAGTGCCCCCATCTTCACCAGTACTACCCCTCGGTTGTAGTAGGCGCGCGCGACATCGGGGCTGAGCGCGACGAAGCGATCCAGGTCGGCGAGGGCATCCTCGTTCTCGCCCAGATAGAAGTGCGTTCCGGCGCGATAGTAGTAGAGCGCATCGGCGCGGACGCTGGCTTCTCGTCCCTGCGGAATCAACGGGTAGGCGCGGTCGAGTGCGGCGAGCGCTTCCGGGTATCGCGCGCTGAAATAGTGCTGCTGCCCGCTGACGAATTCAAACACATATCGGCTGTCCATGCCCTCCAGCACGAACGTCTTGAAGTCGTGGAGATCGGCGAAAGCCAATTCGCGCTCCGGCAGAGTTTCGACCCGGCTCTGGCGCGGCGTGATCTCAAAGTTGACCAGGACGCCAACCTCGAAGTTTTCGCCCCAGACGACAATCGTACCCCTGTACAAATCGCTGATCTGGCGCGCCTGTTCGCGGTCGGCGACGGCATGATGAACGCGCACGACTGGCGCTCCAACCTCCTGGAGCGCCAGTTCCAGGGGGCGAACGACTTCGCGCACGTTGGCGTCTCGCTGCGTAAAGTCGGTGAGGATAACCCCGACCACGCCATCGGGAAACGCGGTCGCTTCCAGGGGCGTCGCCGTCGGCGCGGGCGTCGGCGACGGCGTGAACGTTGCGGTCGGCGTCGAAGTCGGCGTGGGTGTGTCGCTGGCTAGCCCGACAGCCTCGATCACATCGCTGCGCAGTCCCGGGTCCGCGAGGAGGACCACCATGAAAAGCGCAGCCAGCGCGACGACGGCGGTGAGCAGTCGCATGAGCAGCGTTTGACGGCGCTGTTTATCCAGCAGCTTGACAAGGTCGGCTGTCGCCTGCGAAGCCAGAGCGTCCGGCGTGCTGAAGAAACTCCGCACGTCCTGACGCTCGACCCGATGCTTGAAATCAGCCAGGCGCGCCTGAGCCTGCTCGTCCGCCTCAACCAGCGCCTCATCCCAGGGAAAGACTGGATCGATGAAGTACATCAGCCGGGGCAGATGAAGCCGGACAGCCTCGTCATACTCCTGCTCTGTGACCGACTTTGACGCGCCTTCGGGGATGTAGCCATACCGATGGGCAAGGATACCGAGGAAAATGTCGGCTTTCTGCACCTCGCGCACGCTCACACCGACCGCCCCACCGGGCTGCGCGCCGAAGTTGCGCATATCGATGGGGCGCAGGTCCAGACGTTCTACCGCCGCCTTCACGGCATCGCGATAGGGTTGAAGATCGCGCGAAGTGGAACTGATGAAGACGTTTTTCATGATCGGTCCCCTTCAGGTTCGGACAGGGTTCGAGCGATACACGTGCGCCAGATGGAGCAGCCCGCAAGATCATGAGATCAGTTTAGCGTAGATCATAAGACAAGAGCAACGAACACATTTCACCAAAGGGGTGACAGCATCGAAGCAGCCGGCGCGGGCGAGCCATCAAGCCCCCCCGCACCGGCTGTCAGCGCGGCATCTGCGAGGTGCAGCTACGGGGTGGCGACCATCACACGTTCCAGAATCCAGTCGGCAATCGTCGGCAGGAAGTCGGCGGTGAATTCCGGCGGAAGCTGGCTGTACTCTTCAATCGCGCCGGTCGCCGTGTGCTGGAACAGATGGTTCGCTCCGGCGATGATCACCACCGTAGCGTCCGCGTTGCCGCCCGCCGCGAAGGCGGCTTCCAGCGCCGGCGCATGTGGGCTTGGCGGGACCTGAAGGTCGAACTCGCCGTACAGCGCCAGCACCGGCACCCTCGTCTTTTCCCAGTCCGGCGCAGGATCATAGGACAGCAGCGAGATGAATTCCTCGTTCGAAACGCTGGCAAGCCCGTTCGCGCCGACCGCTTCGGCGAATTCCTCTGCGCTGCTGACGCCGCTCGCCGCCCGCTGTTCCTCTGAAAGCAGGTCCCACTGCTCGACCAGCGTATCGTGCAGCAGCTGCTTGTAGGCGTCCCAATCGCGCGCTTCGATCTGCGGCAGGGCAGCCTGAAGGAAGGCAATCTGCGAGTCGATCTGCGCCGACGATGCTCCCTGCTGCGTCAAGAGGACCCGGTTCTGTTCCAGCAGCGTCTCGCGACCATCCACGCCGGGACCCGCCATCGAGATGAGGAAGGCGGCTCCGCTGGCGGGGTCCGCGCCCAGGATCGCCGTCAGCGCCCCGCCGATGCTGTGTCCCAGCACGCCGATCTGTTCTGCGTCGATGTCCTCGCGCAGCCCCAGATAATGGATGGCGGCGCGGGCATCGTCGGCAAAGGCGCTCAGATCTGCCGACGCCCAGTCGCCCGTTGAAGCGCCCACGCCGCGATCATCGAAGCGCAGGACGGCGATTCCGCGCCGCGTCAGGGCGTCGGCGATCACCCGAAACACCCTGAAACCGGCGACCTGTTCATCGCGATCCTGAGGACCGCTGCCCGTCAGCAGCACCACCGCTGGATGGGGTCCGCCGCCCGGCGGCAGCGTCAGCGTGCCGGCAAGCGTGATCGTCCCGCTCTCGAAAGCGACTTCTTCGACCCCATAGGGGAGCGCGCTGGTATCCTCGATGAGCGGTTGGATCGACTCCACAACGGGGAAAAAGACCGACTCCGCCAGCGTCTCACGTTCGCCTTCGCCGGACTGCACCAGGACGATATAAGTCGTGCCCGTCTGCTCTGCCAGCGCCAGATCGACCTCGAGGGTGATGCCCGCCTGCGTCACCGAAAACTGGTACAGATGCCATTCGAGGGCGGGGCTTTCGAGGCGTCCGGTGCTTTCCGGCGCGGCGCTCAGACCGAACTGCGGCAGCAGCGCGGTCATCAGCGCATCGCTGGACAGCGGGGCGGATTGCACAGCCAGCAGCACCACATCACGCGCGCCGCTGCCCCGCGCATAGACACCTGCCTGAATTCTGGTCCAGCCTTCCGGCGTCAGCCCTTGCACGCCGAACACTTCATCGGTGAATGGGGTCAGCACGGGCGCATCCTGCGCCGCCGTCACCGCAGCGCCAAGGAGCAGCATACCGAGAAAGAGAAATACGTTTTTCAGCGTTTTCAACACAGGGTTGTCCTTACCTAGATCGAAAGTTCAGCACCCACACAGACTCATACAGCCGAGCGCTGCTCGATGTTCAATCCACTCGAACAGCGCCGGACAAACGCCGATCAGGGTTGGAGCAGCATGCAAACTGAACCCGGTCACGCCTCTCCCGACGCGCGCCGCACCAGCCAGTCACGAGCGATCAACATCGCCTCCACGTCGGCGAGCTGGTACGCCATCGCGCGCTGAAGCGCCGTATGGTCGTTGTCCATCTGCCAGCGCCGGTAGTCATTCCATGCCTGCGCATAATCCGAAGCGGGCGGGTAGGCGTAGCCCAGATAAGCGGCGACCGTCTTGATGCTGCGCCCGCGCACCGGCAGCATCACACACTGCTTGAACACCTGCAGCAGATCGCGCATACGGCGGTTGAGGATCGCGGCGACGTCGGGCGGGGCGGTCTGGCGCATGATCCCTGAATCGTAGCCGCTCCAATGATAGACCAGCGCATCGTGCGCCTCGGCATAGTCGGCAATCATCCGCCACCCTTCGGCATAATCGTGCAGCAGGCGCACCGGGCGACCATCCGGCAGGATAGTCTGGTCGGCGTTGGTATAACGCGCCACCACCGCCGCGTACAGGTCGCCGTCCACGCCGCTCCAACCGTAAGACCAGGGGATCCCCTGATCCTGGAAGCTCAAACCGGTCTCGATGTCCAGCATCACGATGGGGTGGAACAGTTCTTCGGGCAGCGCCCGAAGCAGCACGGCGTCGCGGTCGCGCAGTGCCCTGGCGCTGGAGATGAGCTGATGAACGGTCGCCGGACCGATTCCCTTCAGCCTGCGCAGCGCTTCTGGCGGCTGATCTGCCACCTGATCGACGGTATGCAGCCCGGCGGCGATCAGGCTTTCCCAGGAGCGGCGGCTCAAACCGTTGAGCAGGGTGATCGCGCCTTCGGCGTTCGCCGCCGTCCGGCAGTGGGTATGCCAGGAGCAGGAGTCGCAGTGTCCGGTCAGGTAGATCGGCGGGGCGCTCTCCTGACGCAGCACATCGCCGACGCCGCGAAAAGCGTCAAACAGGCGGTCCTCGTCATAGCGGTGCGGAGCGATGTCGATCCATTCCGGGGGTCTTCCCGGAAGCCAGAATTCCCCCTGTTCGGGACCGCCCAGGTCGCTTTCCAGCAGCCACAGGTAGCAGTCCAGCTGCAAACGATCTTCGGTGCGCAGCTCACGGACCGTCTTGACTTCGACCGGGAAGTAAAGCGCCGCGTCACGACTCGACCCAACGGCGCGCACCAGCAGATCGATCTTGCCACGCACCAGCAGATCGGGCTGATGCGGGTGCGGGCGTTCCAGCGACGCCCCGGCGATGACGCGGACGCCCTGTGCCATCAGATCGCGGGTGACAGCAACGCTCTCGTCCCAGGAAGCGCTGAAGACCGGGCGCAGTGAGCCATAGCGCTGCCGCGCGAAAATTTCGAAACTTCTGCCCCGCGCCTGGGCGAAATTCGGCGGCGGTTCGGCGCGGACGGCAGGGTCGCCGTGCGCATCCAGCCAGACGCGGCGCGAACATTCCAGCATGTCTCGTAAGGTGTGCGCTTTGATCGGTCTCATGGCGGCGATTGTAACACAAACGTTCGACTCCGGCTCGAAAAGCCGTTCACCTGAAATTGCCGCGAATGCCGCGCGGCTGCACCGGCAGGCGAGCGTCGTAGAGGTGCGCGGTATCGCCGACGCTGAGGGCGCGCGGTGCGGCGAGCTGATCGCTGCGCCGTTCGAACAGGATAGTCGTCACCGCGCTGGGGGCGTGCCAGAAGCTGCACCAGACCAGCGGCGGCGGGATATGCAGCAGCAGGGACACCCACAGCAGCGCCGTGCCATTGTGGCAAAACGCGGCGATCTGCGCCTCATTGCCGGCGTCGATGCGATAATTGACGCCTTCGCGCACGCAGCCGCAGCCGGCGAGAAAGGCATCGGCGGCGGCGCGGAACTCCGCGACCGTCTCCCGGTAGATCGGGCGGTGCAGCGGCGCGGTGCTGTCCCAGGTCGCCCAGGAATGATAATCGGGGTTGGCGCGCAGCCGTTCGCCGGGAATATCCCACGCCGGGACGAAGCCGGGGTCAATCGGGTCCGGTTCGGTGTCCCACCCTTCGACTTCCGTCAGCCAGTCGTGGGTATCGACCGGGCGCTTGAGCAAATCGGCGGTGTAGCGGGCGGTGATCTGGGCGCGGGGCAACGGCGAGGCGGCGATGACATCCAGCCCGTGAGCGGCGAGGCGGCGGGCGAGCGCAGTCGCTTCCAGGTGTCCGGCGGGCGTCAGCGTGTTGTTCGGGTAGTCCGGGTCGGCATGGCGGATGATGTACAGGCGCATGGCGTCAATCCTTCAGCAGGGCGGCGAGGGTGCGAGGGGTATTGGTGGTGAACTGGTCCACCCCGGCGGCTTTCAGGCGCGGCAGCGCCGCCACCGCCGCCGGTTTGTCGGCGTCGAGCGTCCAGGCGTCCATTTTGACGCCGGCGCGGTGCAGCCATGCCGTCATGTCGAAGCCGTCATCCAGGCTGCGCGCCAGCATCCGGTAGCTAACGTACCAGGTACTCACATCAGGGATGGCGCGCAGCAGCAGCGCGCAGCGCTCCGCCAGGTAAGCCGCCGGCTCCTGCAGCGCCCTGCCCGCCAGGATATGATCGTCATGGTAGCCATAAGCCCCCAGGTGAAACGGAGGCTGGCGGGAATCGCCCGGTTCCTGCCGGTAATCGAGATAGAAACCGATGTCGAAGCCGAGATCAAGCCATGATGCCAGGGTGCGCAGGCGGCGCAGATGCCAGTCCGCCCCGCTGCTCACCAGCACGCGCCCGCCCAGGGGTTCGATCAAACGCAGCAGGCGGCGCAGCGGTTCGTCATCGCGCATCGGCAGCACATCCTTGTAGTCGATTTGCAGGCGCGTCCGCCCGCCTATTTCCAGGAAGAGCGCCACGACTTCGCTGAGCAGCGCCGGACGATAGGAAGTCGCCGCGCCCTGGTGCTTGATCGACAGGGCTTTGGCGGCGTCGGCGCGCGTCGCCCCAACTTCACCGACGCCGGTCGTCTCGGACTCCAGCACCGGGTCGTGTACCAGCAGATAATCATCTGCCGCCAGGGCGGTCACGTCGATCTCGATGAACGGCGCGTCCGCCTCCAGACACAGGCGGACAGCCTCCAGCGAATTCGGCGGAAAAGGCGAAGAATCGAGCGCCGCCATGTGGTGGACGATCAGCGGCGGCTGGGGTTTGAGCTGCATAAGCTTGCGCATCCTGACGACAAATTGTTAAACTATTAAAGGTACGTCCATTGTAGCCTTGAAGATTATGCGCGGAAGGCGTGATTGTTAAATCACCCCTAAACTAGTCTTATTCATGTCGCGCAGGTTTTCAGGTAAAGTGTGGGTTTGGCTGGTTATTCACAGAGGAGATTGTTATCCATGAAACTACGTCTGATCCTTCTGGTTGTGTGCATCGCCCTGCTCGGCGCGCTGAGCGTCTCGGCGCAGGACCGCACCCCGATCTACGTCTACACCGATTCCGACACCAACATCAGCGATTTCTGGACCAACACCATCATCCCCGCGTTCGAAGCTGAATTCCCACAGTACGAGGTCATCCTGACCATCGTGCGCGGCGTCGGCGGCGGCAATGCCGACATCGCCAACCGCGCCCTGGCGGCGATGACAACCGGCGACGACCCGCAGGTCGATTTCTTCGAGACGATGAACACCGACGCCCAGCAGGACTGGGTTGACGCCGAACTCTTCCTCGAAGTGACCGAAGAGATGGTCCCCAACCTCGCCAACGTGATCCCCGCCACCAACCGCCTGCCCCAGGAAATGCCTTATCGCGGTTCGCAGGTGCTGCTGGCGTATAACAGCGACAACGTGGCGGCGGAAGATGTCCCGACCACCTACGCCGGGCTGCTCGAGTGGATCAAGAATAACCCCGGTCAGTTCGTCTACAACCGTCCCGACAAGGGCGGCAGCGGCGCGGCGATGGTCACGCGCGCCATCTTCGAAGTCACCGGTCAGGATCCGTCCAAGTTCGTCCCCGGCGAATCCGACGAGGCGCTGATCGCCGAATTCTCTAAAGCGTGGGAACTGCTCGGCAGCGTCCACGACTCGATCTATGAAGGCGGCGCGTACCCGGCGGGCAACACCCCCGTCCTGGAACTGCTCGCCAACGGCTCGGTCAGCATGATCACGGCGTGGTCGGACCAGGGTCTTCAGGCGTACAACCTAGGCGTCCTGCCGGAGACCACCCGCTTCGCTCAACTTCAGGACCTGCCCTTCACCGGCGGCTACGCTTTCAGCGCCATCCCGTCCAATTCGACCAACCAGGAAGGCGCACTGGCGCTGGCGAATTTCCTGCTCTCGGCTGAGATGCAGCAGGCTATCGTCGAGACCATCGGCGGCTTCCCGTCGGTCAGCTGGGAGATGCTCCCCGCCGAACTGCAAAGCCAGTACACCAGCGTGATCACCGACACGGTCCCCACCTGGCCCGGCGGCGCGTATGGCGCGGCGATGGTCGAGGGTTGGTACAACAACGTCGCCACCAACATCGACCCGAGCAGCTAAGCGATGAGGCATGAGATGAGCCGCCCTCGTCGGGGCTGTTCACTCATCCCTTGGAGCGTGTCTGCAAAGCCGGTTTTCACACAACCTCACCCCGGAAACCTGACGGTTTCCTGCCCCTCTCCAATTGGAGAGGGGCGGTTGAGCGCAGCGAATATTCCTTGATGCCTGTGAAAAGAAGGGCGCGGCTGTGCTGCGCCCTCCCTGAATTATTCCCGACATTCAACGAACAGGTCCGCGTCCAAGCATGACCGCAGCCGCTCCCTCCCAATCAAGTCCGAGCTGGCGCAAAGGAATCATCGCCTATCTGATGGTCGCGCCGCCCCTGCTCCTGATGATCCTGCTGATCTTCATCCCGGCGCTGCAATCGACCGCCCGCACGCTGACTATCGATGTCAACGGAGCGCCGGGCTTCTCGATCTCGCGCTATACCGCCTTCTTCCAGGACCCGATCAGCGTCTCCAACCTGTTCTTCACCTTCCAGGTCACGCTGATCACGCTGGCGGCGATCTTCATCCTCTGTTTTCCGCTGGCGATCTATCTGCGCTTTGCGAACGGGAAACTCGCCGGAGCGGTGCAGGTACTCGCCCTCTTTCCGCTGTTCGTGCCGGGCATCATCCTCGCCTATGCGCTGATCCGCTTCCTGGGCACGCGCGGCACGCTCGACAACGTCCTGAGCATCATCGGCTTCACCGGCTATCGCACCCCTTACCTTAAACCCGACGCTATCATCTTCGGGCTGGTCTGGGAATCAATCCCGTTCACCGTGCTGGTGCTGACCGCCGGCTTGCGCCAGATCAGCGATTCGCTGATCGAAAGCGCCCGCGATGTCGGCGCTAATTCCTGGCAGATCTTCTGGCGCATCATCCTGCCGCAGATCGCCCGCCCGGTGCTGATCGTCTTCTCGCTGAATTTCCTCGGCATTTTCGGCAGCTACACCATCCCGTACCTGCTGGGACCCGCCGCGCCGCAGATGATGGGCGTATTCATGCAGCAGACGTTCGGGCAGTACCGCCGCCCGGATGATGCCGAAACCCAAGCCGTGATCACCTTCATCATCTGCGCCTTCATCGGTTTCCTGTATGTGCGCACCGTCGCCAACCAGCGCAAACGAGAGGACTCGGAATGAGCGCTCAGCAATTGGCGGCTCCGCCTCCCCCTGTCGAAGGCTTCTGGCTGGGCACGCGCCGCAGCTTCCAGACGATGATCCGCAAGAACGGCTTTGGCTTGATCGCCCTCGTCCTGCTGGCGCTGGTCATCCTCGGTCCGCTCTACTCGGTCGTGCTGTGGGCATTCGCCGAACGCTGGCAGTACCCCTCGCTGATCCCGCAGGTCTTCGGACTCAGCTTCTGGGAGCGCACCTTCGCCCGCGCCGACATCGCTGAAGCCCTGCCCTTCAGCATCGTGCTGGCGGCGACGGTGACGCTGATTTCGGCGGTGATCTGCCTGCCCGCGTCCTACGCTTTCGCCCGCATGAAGTTTCGCGGTCGGCAGCTGCTGCTGCTGTCCTTCCTGGCGACCAACGCCTTCCCACGCTTCGGGCTGTATATCAGCATCGCCGTGATCTTCTTCCGGCTCAACCTGATTGGGACCATCCCCGGCGTCATCCTGATCCAGCTGGTGAACACGCTGCTGCTCATGATCTGGATTCCGACGGCGGCGTTCCAGGGGGTGGATCGGTCGCTGGAAGAGGCGGCGCTGGATGTCGGCGCGTCGCCGCTGCGCGTCTTCGTGCAGATCACCCTGCCGATGGTCATGCCGGCGCTGAGCGCGGCGCTGCTGCTGACCTTCGTCAATACGTTTTACGAGGCGCAGGGCGCGCTGGTGGTCGGCTTGCCGCGCATCGTGACCATGCCGGTCCTCATGTACTCGCTGATCAACAGCCAGCTGATCGTCCAGTACGGCGCAATCGTCTCACTCGTCTTATGGGCGCCCTCGCTGATCCTGCTGATCCTGGCGCAGCGCCTGCTTCGCGGGGGTTATCTGACCGCCGGCTTCGGCGTATAGGGATAAAACAGCATGGCAATACTCGATCTGGTACGCCTGGACAAGCATTTTGGCAGCGTCGCAGCGGTCAGCGATGTACAGTTCACGGTCAGCGATGGCGAATTCATGTGCATCCTCGGTCCGTCGGGATGCGGCAAGAGTACCTTGCTGCGCATGATCGCCGGTTTTGAAACGCCCACCGGCGGCGACATTCGCATCGACGGCGACTCCATCGTCACGCTGGGGGCGAACCGCCGCCCGACGGCGATGGTCTTCCAGAAGTACACCCTGTGGCCCCATATGAAGGTCTTCGACAACATCGGCTTCGGCTTGCAGCTTCGCCGGCTGCCCCGCGCCGAGATCAAACGCAAGGTCGAGGAATCGCTGGCGCTGGTCAGCCTGTCCGGCTACGAGGAGCGCTACCCGGCGCAGCTTTCCGGTGGGCAGCAGCAGCGCGTCGCCCTGGCACGGGCACTGGTGCTGGAGCCGAAAATCCTGCTGCTGGATGAACCGTTCAGCAGCCTGGACGCCATCCTGCGCGTCCGCCTGCGCGAGGAACTGCACCGCATTCAGCGCCGCCTGAACATCACGGCGATCTTCGTGACCCATGACCAGGAAGAAGCGCTGACCCTGGCGGACCGCATCGCGGTCATGAGCAGCGGGCGCATCGAGCAGATCGCCGCCCCCGCCGACATCTACGCCAACCCCGCCAGCCTGTTCGTCGCCGACTTCATCGGCGCGATGAATCTGCTGGAAGGCGAAGCGAGCAGTCAGCAGGTGCGCCTCGGCGCGGTCGCCCTGCCCACCCCAGGCGGCGTCGCGGCGCGCCAGGTCACGGTCGCCATTCGCCCGGAAGACCTGGTCGTGCTGGACGGACCGCACCCCGAAGCGTGGTCCTGCGCCGTCGAGCAGATCAGCGACCTGGGGCATTACCGCCGGGCGGTGCTGGAAGTGCCGCAGCTTCCGCCGATGAAGATCTACCTGCCCAAATCGCTGAGCGTTCAGGAGCGCGCCGCCCTGCACGTCTACCCTCGGCGCTACCTGATCTACGAAAACAGCGGCGCACCGCGCGAGGTCTCCCGCCCGCTGCCCGCCGCCGCCACTGCCCTTCTGGGATAGGGATCGGGCGTCAGATCATCCGTAGCTTTCCAGCGCCGGCGTGAAGCGCGTCAGGCTGTCATCGAGGCCGCCCGGTCGGCTCCGCTCCATCCACAGCGAGCGCTGGCGGCTGATCAGCCGGTTTAGTTCATCCTTCAGGGCGGCGTCAGAATCGCTGGGTTCGCCGAGCATACGCAGCGTGCGCTTTGCGCCGTGCAGCAGCAGATCGCCTGCCTGGCGGAACTCCGCCTTGATCAGCGAGTCCTCCTGCCGCAGATCGGCATCCTGCAAGCCGTCGAGCAGCCCGCGAATGCGCGTCATCGCCGTGCGCACCAGCGATGGATCAAGCGGGTCTGCGCCGCCCTCTTGGAGCAGCAGATCGTATCGCACCCGCATCTCGGCATCTGACCACTGCACTACATGGAAGAGCCACTGACTGTTGTGCTGGGGCAGCGCGATCATCTGATAGACGTTGCCCAGGTCATAGGCGATGCGCCCCAGGACCCCGGCATTGTCCTCGAAGGCGTAACGGTCCAGGATCGCCGGAAGGTCCACGTCGCGGTTGCCATCGGCATACCAGCTGATGCCTGCGCCATAGGCGAAGCCCAGGTAGCTGATCGGCGGCGACTGCCAGTGTCCATGATCGCCCCAGTCGGTGATCAGGTAGCCCTCGGCGCGGTATTTCAGCCCAAGGTCCGCCGCCCGCCGCAGGTTGTCGATGGCGTTCTGGGTGCGACCGGTGAACGTGTTCCAGCTTGAAGTGCCGGGACATACGTAGAAATCGAGCGCCGACTCGCTGACCATCTGACACTGCTGTTCGGACGGCTCCCACGCTTCATAGCCCCAGACCAGGGGGATCAGATCGCTCGGCAGCTCCGGCACCAGATCAGGGTGCTGCGTGATGATGTCCGCCCAGAACTGGACCCGTTTGCCCTTGGCGCGCACGTGCTGGTACAGCTTGAGCAGGTAATCGAGATACACGCGCCCGCCCTGCTCCTGCACCGCCTGCCGGCTCTTCCCCTCGCCCAGCTCGAACGGCTCATCGTCGCAGATGTTGACGAACTCGCTGCTGAAATTGGGGATCAGCTGGTCGAACAGGCTGGCAACGAGATGGAAACTGCCGGGATCATTCGGGTCGAGAGTCGAAGCCGGGCGCTTGTGCCCCAGCTTCTCCCAGTGCGGAACAAAGCCGCCCGGCGCTTCAGCCAGCCCGTGATAGCGCGGATGCTTGAGCCAGCGTTCCATATGCCCCAGGCTGCTCTGACAGGGGACCAGGTCGATGTGGCGGGTGCGGCAGTAGGAGTCGAGCGCCTGGATGTCTGACGGGGTGAACGGCGATGCCTTCTCCCAGACCTCTCGATGCCCTTCATAGGCGAAGGTATGCTCCATGTAGAGCTGAAGCTCGTTGATCTTCCACGCCGCCAGCTTGTCGATCAGCGCGTAAAGCGTCTTCATCTGCGGGACGCGGTCGCGGCTGCAATCGATCATGACGCCTCGACGGGCAAAGTCGGGCGCATCGTCGATTTCCATCGCCGGGATCGCCCTACCGTAGTGTACCACCAGCTGCGTGAGGGTCCGCCGCGCGTACTCGGCGCCGGCGCGGTCGCTGTACTCGATGGCGATCCCGCGAGGGTTGACGCGCAGACGGTATCCCTGAGGGACGATTGCTGAATCAACCGCATAGGTCACCGTGCGGTCGTGTATCTCACCCTCGAAGACGCCATCGGCAAAGGTCAAACTGCGCGGGTAGGGCAGAAGCAGGGGTTTTTCCGGCATTGGTTTGTTCCAGACATGCAAAGCGTAGGCTTAGGCGCTTCATTATAGCCCGTAACGGCGGCGGTTGGCGAAATCAGCGCGCCGGGCTTGTTGACAAGCCGCCCGGTCCGTGCTAGCTTATACGCATAAGTGATACGTATAAGCGTTTATGAGCTTCTTCCAGAACGGTTTGCTGACCAGCCATGCCAGGCAAGAAACGTCCTACTCAGGCGGATGTGGCGAAGCAGGCTGACGTCTCACAGGCGATGGTCTCCTACGTCATCAACAATAACAGCGCCGTGTCGATCCCAGAAGAGACGCGCCGCCGCATCCTGGACGCCATGCACAGCCTGGGCTATGTCCCCAACGTCACCGCGCGTCGACTGCGCGCCAGCAAGACCTTCACCATCGCCGGCGTCATCCCCGACATCACCAATCCGTTCTATCCGGCGTTCGAGCGGGGCATTCAGGATGCCGCCGACCGCTACGGCTATGACCTGATCATGGTCAATACCGACGGCACAGTAGAGCGCGAGCGCAAGTGCCTGTCGTCCATGCTGCAAGGACGGGTGGACGGCATCGTCGGCGTGTTCTTCCATCTCCAGGCGATGGACCTGAGCGCGCTGATCGAACAGGGGATCGGCGTCGTGCGCTTTGAAAGTATGCCCAAAGTCCCCGGCACGATGCCCATCGACAATATCTTCATCGACAATATCGCCGCCAGCCGCAAGGCTGTCGAATATCTGATTGACCGAGGACACCGGCGCATCGCCATGCTTACCAGCCAGGAGGGTCCAGCACGCTTTCGGGAAATAGGCTACCGCGAAGCGCTGGAAGCCCTTGATATCGCCATCGACCCCACCCTGCTAAGCCTGGGCGCGTACAGCGAAGATGGCGGCTATGTGGCGATGAACCGACTGCTGCAAGGGCAGACTCGCCCCGGCGCAGTCTTCGCCGCCAATGATCTGATGGCGATGGGCGCGATGATCGCCATCCGCGAAGCCGGGCTGACGATTCCGCGCGACATCGCCATCATGGGCTTCGACGACATCCCGACCGCCAGGCTCGTTTACCCGGCGCTGACGACCGTCGCCCAGTTTCAGCGCGATCTCGGCAAACGCGCCGCCGAGATGCTGTTCGAGCGTTTAAATGGCGCTGCTCCCCCGACAGGACGGAGCCAGCAGATGCCATATAAACTGATCATCCGGGAATCCGCATGAGGCGGTGAAGGAGGTACACCGGCAACAGAACATGCTTCACGACGCTTTTTTCACAGCAAGTGGTTGTCGCACTGCACTTAAGGAGCAAAAAATGAAGACTCGCCGGCTTTCTGTGCTGGTCGCTCTGCTGATACTCGCCTTTGGCATGTTGGGGTCCGCCGCCGTCGCTCAGGGCGATGTCGTGATTATCAACTGGTGGACTGAAGATTACATCGACCTGGATCAGATCAACGAGACGCTGGTCAACCCGTTCAACGCCGAGAATCCAGGCATTCAGCTGGTCGTTACCCCCCAGACTTCGCTGAATGATACGCTGCGCACGGCGCTGGCGTCGGGCGAAGCGCCGGACATCCTTCAGACTCCAGGCGCGTCGTTCATCGCCGAGTTCCTCAAATCCGGGCTGATCTACGATCTGGCTGGCGCCGCGGCAGAATTCGGCTGGGAAGAGAAGCTGCTGCCCTGGGCGTACCAGTCGGGCATCCTGGAAGGCGGGCTGTACAGCATCCCGCTGACCTACGAAAGCATGATCCTGCTGTACAACAAGACACTCTTCGAAGCCAACGGCTGGACCGTGCCGACGAACCTGGCGGAATTCGAAGCCGTCGCCGAAGCGGCGCTCGCCGCCGGAATCAACCCCCTGACCTATGGCAACGTCGGCTGGCAGCCCACCAACGAGCATCTGGTCGGCATCTATCTGAACAACGTCGCCGGTCCAGAGAACGTCTACAAGGCGCTGATCGGCGAGAAGTCGTGGACGGACCCGGAATTCGCCGAGGCGATCTCCCTGCTGAAGACGCACATCGCCGACAACGGCTGGTTCGGCGGCAGCCTGGAAACTTACTTCTCGCTTGGCTGGGATGACTTCTGGGCGGAACTTTCCAACGGTCAGGCAGCCATGATGATGATCGGAACCTGGGGCTTCCGCGGCGCCAACGAATTCTTCGACGAGTCGGGGCAGGAATGGGATTGGGCGCCGCTGCCCGTCTTCTCGGAGAACGCTGGCGCGTACAACTACGAGCTGGCGACCGGCAGCACGCTGTCGGTCAACGCCGAGACGGCAAATCCTGAAGCGGTCGTCACCGTCCTCAACTGGCTGATGAGCAACCCCGATCGCGTCCTGAACATCGCTTCCGGCTATGGCTAAGGCGAATTCATGATCCCGCTGCACTTCACCGCCGAAGACTTCCCGGCGGATGCCGACCCGCGCATCGTCCGCTTCTTCGCCGACTTCGCCGCCGTGACCGGTGAGGGACGCGTCGGCTATACGACGTGGACGTTCTGGCCCGCCGACCCCAACGTGCATCTGTGGGAAGCGGTCGAAAACGTCTGGTTCGAGGAACTGAGCGTCGAGGATTATCTCGCCGAACACCAGGCGCTGTGGGAGCAGGCGCGCGCCGATGGCGCCACCCTGCCCATTCCGGCGCGTTAGGGCGTGTCTGCAAACCCGGTTTTCACACAACCTCACCCCCTGCCCCTCTCCAATTGGAAAGGGGCGGTTGAGCGCAGCGAAACGGGGTGAGGTGAGCAGTTTGCAGACAGACCCTAGGGTCCGGTCTCTCTGATGAGCTGAGTCAGGTGCGGCGCAGGCAGTCTGCGCCGCGCCTGATCGCAGCCGATCTTCGGCACGCGGTGTGCATTTGTCGCCAGGATTTTCTCAGCGTTAGGCAGATCCCATGACCTATTCCTCACAGGCTGCCACATCGCCGCGCGCAGCAAAATGGCTGAGCGCGCTCGGTCGATGGGCGTTCGTCCTTCCGGTCCTCCTCCTCAACCTGGTGGTAGTGGTGATCCCGTCAGTCGCCGGGCTGGCGGTCGCCTTCACCGACTGGACGGGCTATAACGTCCCCAACTTCGTCGGGCTGGCGAACTTCCAGCGGCTGTTCCAGGATGAGATCTTCTTCCTGGCGCTCAAGAATAATCTGGTCTGGACCGTGATGTTCTTGACCGCGCCGATCTTCGTCGGCTTGCTGGGAGCCTACATCCTTTCGACCATCAGGCACGGGCAGATGTTCTTCCGGGTGGTCTATTTCATCCCCTACGTGGTCGCCAGCGTCGTCAATACGCAGATGTGGCGGCAGCTCCTCAACCCCCGCGTCGGCATCGGTCCCCTGCTGGCGGAACGGGGAATCACTTTTCTGGATTTTCCGATCTTCGGCACGCGCGAGACGTCGCTCTTCGGCGTCGCCTTCGTCGATGCCTGGCATTTCTGGGGATTCCTGGTTGTGCTCTACCTGTCGGCGATGTCCGCTGTCGATGTCGAACTGTACGAGGTGGCGCGCCTGGATGGCGCTTCACGCTTCCAGCAGTTCCGCTTCGTCACCCTGCCGAGCATCCGCCCGACCCTGGTCTTCACCATCCTGATGATCATCATCTGGTCTTCGACGACGTTCGACTACGTCTACATGCTGACCGCAGGTGGACCTGCCAACTCCTCGGAGCTGATGTCTACTTACCTTTATGACAATGCCTTCAGCCGGTTTGACGCCGGCTATGCCGCGACCATCGGCATGATGATGAGCCTCTGGGTCGCGCTGGCGGTCGCCGGATTCGTTTACCTGAGAAGAAGAGGATGGGAAATCTGAACCATGTTTGCCAATAGACGAACCCAGTCCTCGATACCCAGTTACATCGTCCTGATCCTGCTGGCGATCTTCGCCCTGGCGCCGCTGGTCATCCTGGCGATGAACTCCGTCAAATCGACACCGGAGATCGGCAGAAACCCGATCGGCTTACCGGAAAATGTCCTGTTCGAGAATTTCACCGAAGCCTGGGAAGAGGGCAACTACGCCGTCACCACGCGCAACAGCATCATCCTGACCGTCAGCACCATCGCCGGCACGCTGACCATCGCCGGGCTGGCGGCGTTCGCGCTGGCGCGTCTGAAACTCAAGGGCGCCAACCTGATCGCCTTCTACTTCCTGGTCGGGACCAGCGTCCCGGCGCAGCTGTTCATGATCCCGCTGTTCTTCGTCTGGCGGGAGATCGGGCTGGTCAACACCCACATCGGGCTGATCATCATCTATTGCGCCCTTTACGCGCCTTTCGCTACCTATCTGCTGCGCTCCTATATGGTGGCGCTGCCGGAAGAGTTCGTCGAGGCGGCGAAGATCGACGGCGCGTCCAACTGGCACGTCTTCCGCCACATCATCATGCCGCTGTCCTGGCCCGGCTTCCTGACGGCGGGGCTGGTGATCGGCTTGAACGTCTGGAACGAGTTCCTGTTCGCCGTCACCTTCCTGCCGGGCACGGAAAACCGCCCGATTGCCACCAGCCTGTTCGCTTTCCAGCAGCGCTTCGGGCGCGACTGGGGGCTGACCAGCGCCGGTTCGGTCATCATGGTGCTGCCGATCATCGTGCTGTTCCTGCTGCTTCAGCGGCGCTTCATCGAAGGTCTGACCCAGGGCGGACTCAAAGCCTGAAGCCCTGCCCTGCCATAAGAAAGGCATTTCATGTCACTGCCATCGGATTATCTGGAACGAGTTTATGCGGGTGTGCTGGGCAAGATCATCGGCGTCTATCTGGGGCGTCCCTTCGAGATGTGGGACTACGAGATCATCATGGAGCATCTGGGCGAGATCAACTACTACGTCCATGAGAAGCTCGATGTCCCGCTGATCGTCACCGACGACGACATCTCCGGCACTTTCACCTTCGTGCGCGCCCTCGCCGATTACGGCTTTCGGCGCGACGTGAGCGCGCGGCAGATCGGGCATACCTGGCTGAACTACATCATCGAGGAGCAGACTATCCTGTGGTGGGGCGGCATGGGCAACTCCACCGAACATACCGCCTATCTGCGCCTCAAGTCCGGCATCGAAGCGCCGCGCAGCGGGTCCATCGCCACCAACGGCAAGGTCGTGGCGGAACAGATCGGCGCGCAGATCTTCATCGACGGCTGGGGCATGGTCGCGCCCGGCGACCCGGAGCTGGCAGCCGATTTCGCGCGACGCGCCGGCAGCGTCAGCCATGACGGCGAAGCTCTCTACGGCGCGCAGGTGATCGCCGCGATGGAGGCGCAGGCGTTCGTCGAATCGGACCTCAACAAGCTGATCGATACCGCCGTCTCGCTGATCCCCAAGAATTCGGTCATCTACCGGATGATCAGCGACATCCGCGAGTGGCACGCCGAGCTGCCCGACTGGCACAAAGGGCGCGAGATGATCGCCGCCCATTACGGCAACGACAAGTACGGCGGCAACTGCCACATGGTCCCCAATCACGGGCTGATCGTCTTCTCGCTGCTGTACGGCGACGACGACTTCCAGAAATCGCTCAAGATCGTCAACACCTCCGGGTGGGATACCGACTGCAATTCCGGCAACGTCGGCTGCCTGCTGGGTATCAAGAACGGGCTGGCAGCCATCAACCAGGGTCCCGACTGGCGTGGTCCGGTCGGCGACCGGCTCTATCTGCCCACCGCCGACGGCGGACGCGCCATCAGCGATGCCGTCAGCGAGACGGTGACGCTGGTCAACGCCGGGCGGGCGCTGCAAGGACTGGAACCGATCAAGCCAAAGGGAGGGGCGCGCTTCCATTTCGAGCTGCCCGGCTCGGTGCAGGGATTTGGCAGCGAAGATACGCCTTCGGCGCGGGGCGTCGTCACCCTGGAAAACGTCGAAGGTTTCAGCACCGCCGGCGAACGCGCGCTGGCGCTGCACTATCGCGGGCTGGCTCCGGGACGGGTTGGCAGGGTCGAGACGCCGACGTTCATCCCGTCGCGCGAAGTCGCACGCTACTTCGAAAGGCGCGGCTACCGGCTGCTGGCTTCGCCCACCCTGTATTCCGGTCAGGCGCTGCGTGCGCGGGTCACTGCCGCGCCGACCAACGCCCAGCCGGTGCGCCTCAGCCTCTACATCAAGCACTACGACATCCAGGAAGCGCTGGTCGTCCTCAACAGCCCCTGGTGCGACCTCGCCGCCGGCGCTGCCCAGGAGATCGCCTGGGAAGTTCCCAACACGCAGGGCTACCCCATCGCCTTCGCCGGCGTCGAGCTTCAGGGCGCGTTGGGGCAGTCGGGCACGGTCTATCTGGACTGGCTCACCTGGGATGGCACGCCCCGGATCACCCTCGACCGCCCGTATACACGCGACTTCAACCGCATCACGCGGGGGACCGTGCCGACGATGTGGAAGCAGGCATGGATCGACGGGTTCGACAATCACGACCGGCTCGCTCCGATGGACTTCTGGCCCGAACCCTACCGTCTGATCCAGAATCGCGGGCGCGGACTACTGATTCAGGGGACGCGCGAGTGGACCGATTATCAGGTCAAGGTGAGCATGACGCCGCATCTCTGTCAGGCGGGCGGCGTGGCGGTTCGCGTGCAGGGCATGATGCGCTACTACGCCATGCTGATCGACCGCGATAAAGCGCGCCTCGTCCGGGCATTCGAAGGCAAGGATACGGTACTCGCCGAGGTGGACGGCGGATGGCACTTCGGGTCAACCTACGAATTGATCCTCAAAGTGCAGGGCAGTCGGCTGGTCGGCATCGTCGATGGCGGAGAAATCCTCAGCGCCGAGGACCCGGACAACCTGTTCACAGGCGGCGGAATCGCCCTGGTCGGCGAAGTCGGACGCATCGGGGTGCATCACGTCGAGGTGGGACCGGTGTAGGTAGAAGCTCGCTCTGGACCTACACGCCGTTCCCCGCGTGGGCGGGCGCGCAGCAGACGACAAGGGATGGGTGGGCGAGGAGCGTCGTGCGGCTCGCTCACCCATAGGCTTCAGCCAGGCGGAGTCTCGTCGTCGGGCGTCACCCAATACGACTGCCCGCCCTTCTCGCGGCGCAGATAGCCCATATCGACCAGATCGCGCCGGAGCGTGGCGAAATCGCTGTGGAAGCGCTGGATGATGCTGTTCACTTCCCGCTCGGTGTAGGTGCGATCCTTCTCGAACTGCCCCGCCAGCCAGCGTAGGATCACCAGCTGCTTGCTGCGCTTGGACGGAATCTGCCGCAGCTGCCCGGCGAACACGTATTCCCGCAGAATCTTCTTGTCGGCGGCGCTCATATCCAGCGAGGCGACCCAGTCGTCGTCCGCCGCTTGCACGGCGCTCGGCGCGCCCTGTTCCATCTCAGCGACCTGCGCCTTGAAGCGCTGAAGCGCCTCCGGGTTCAGCCGGTAGAAGTGCTGGTTCGCCTCCATACGCAGCGCGATCAAGCCGATCGCCCGCAGTTTCGACAGATGATGCGAAACGGTCGGTTCGCTCAGGGCAAGCGCCGCCGCCAGGTCTTTGACGTTGCTTTCGCCGCGCGCCAGGATGCGCACGATCTTCAACCGCGCCGGGTCCGCCAGCGCTTTGAAGCTGAACACCAGGCTCATCGGGTCATAAAGCGCCATAGAGTCCTCCTTTCATGCATGACATTCATCTAATTCGATTATCATCAAATTAGACAGTCTGTCAAGAGGCTGCGCGCTGGCGTTTCCGCGCGGATCGCGGTTTAATCGAGCGACTCACCAGCGCTGCGCTGCTTTCAGGAGTACCTGATCACCATGTTCCCGACCTTCAAACAACGGCTCGACACCCTGCGCACGCGGCTGCGCACGCTCACGCCGCTGATTCATGCCCGTACGCACCCGCTCGCCCCGCTCGAATACCGCCCTGCCGGCGCGTCCCGGTGGACGCCCATCCCACCCGGTTCCTACTGGGGGACCTGGCAGACGCCGTTCGAGATGCGCGGCGGCTATGCGCTGCCGCAATCCTGGAAAACAAGTGAGCGAGTCGCCCTGTACCTGCCCATCGGCAGTTCGGCGGAGTTCATGCACCCCGAAGCGCTGATCCTGATCGACGACGCGCCGCTGGCGGCGGTGGATATGAATCACCAGATGTTCATCCTGCCGCGCGCCTGCAAAGGACGGGGCGAACACCGCCTGCTGCTGCGCGGTTGGACCGGGTTGGGCGGTTCGCTGGAGGGCGATTTCCAGCAGCGGCTGTACATGGGACAACCGGCGCTGATCATCCACGACGAGGCGATGAGCCGCTTCATCACGCTGGCGCGCACCGCCCTCGAGACCATTGAGACGCTGGACGAGAACCAGCCGGCGAAATACGATCTGCTGACGGCACTGGAAGCGGCGTTCGCAGCAGTCGACAGCCGCCACCCGATGCGCGCCACCGCCGCCAGCATCCCGGCAGCCTATGAACGGCTTCGACAGGGGATCGCCGAAGCCGGCGCGCCGCATCCGCTCACGCTGCACGCCGCCGGGCACGCGCACATCGACACCGCCTGGCTGTGGACGACCGAGACGACGCGCGGCAAGGTGGCGCGGACCTTTCACAGCGTCCTGCACCTGATGGACGAGTACCCGGAGTACCTGTTCTCGGCGAGTCAGCCGCAGCTCTACGAGTACTTCCGCCAGGCGCACCCGGAAAGCTTCGCCCGCCTTCAGCAGCGCGTCAAACAGGGACGCTGGGAGCCGCTGGGCGGCATGTGGATCGAGTCCGACTGCAACATCACCGGCGCGGAAAGCCTGGTGCGCCAGTTCATACTCGGTCGGCAGTTCTTCCGTCAATACTTCGGTGAAGACGCCGCCTCGCCGGTCTTCTTCCTGCCCGACGCCTTCGGGTTTCCCGCGTCGCTGCCGCAGATCGCCGCGCTGGCGGGCATGGAATATTTCTTCACCATCAAGCTGCGCTGGAACGAGGTCAACGATTTCCCGCACGACACCTTCTGGTGGCAGGGCATCGACGGCACGCGCCTGCTGGCGCACATGAGTACCGTCCCCTGGGCGGGCAGGGTTCACGAGGCGGCGACCTATAACGCCGAGCCGCGTCCGGCGGCGGCGCTCCATGCCTGGATCAAGCTGAAGGACAAACGCCAGCGCGATGTGCTGATGGCGTACGGTTGGGGCGACGGCGGCGGCGGTCCCAACCGCGACATGCTCGACTCGCTGCGGGCGATGCGGGAATTCCCGGCGCTGCCCCGGCATCAGCCGAGCCGCGTCCTCGATCTCTTCCGCCGGCTGAAAGACAAGTACGGCGAAAGCGCCGCGACCTGGAAGGGCGAGCTGTATCTGGAAACGCACCAGGGTACGCTCAGCAGCCAGACCCGCATCAAGCGCTGGAACCACGACTGCGAGACGCTGCTGCACGACGCCGAGTTCCTCGCCGCCTACGCCAGCCTGATCGACCCCGACTACCACTATCCGCACGGCGAATTCAACTGGGCGTGGCAGATCGTCTGTCTGCACCAGTTCCACGATATCCTGCCCGGCAGCAGCATCAACGCGGTCTACCTGGAAGCCGGACCGCGCGTCCAGCAGGTCATGGAGCGCATCAGCGCGGTCAAGCGGGCGGCGCTGGAAGTCATCGCCGCGCAGTTCGACGGCGACCTGCTGGCGATCAACACGATCAGCCGCCCGCGCCACGACCTGCTGGCGCTGCCGAAGACGCCCTCCAGCCACTATGCTCTGGCGGACGGCGGCAGTCTGCTGGAGCAGGACACGGAAGCCGGGCGGCTGCTGGAAGTCGATGTCCCGCCGCTGGGGGTCACCCCGTTGAAGAAGGTAACGCGGGCAAAGCGCGCCGCTAAGCCGGTCCACGCCGAACCGGGAGTCCTGGAAAACGCTCACCTGCGGGTCGAGTTCGACGAGTCGGGGCGGATCACCCGGCTGCGCGACAAGACGAGCCAGCGCGAACTGATCCCCGCCGGGCGCGCCGCCAACCGGCTCGCCGTCTACGAAGATCGCCCGGCGAACTACCCCGCCTGGAACATCGACCCGACCCTGGGCAGCCCGACCGCCTTCGCCGAAATGGCGGAGCCGCCGCGCGTGGTCGAAAGCGGCGCGCTGGTCGGCACGCTCGAATTCAGGCTGAAGGCGATGGGCAGCAGCATCACGCAGCGCGTCTCGCTGCGCAGCGTCTCGGAATACGGCTCGCACCTGCAGTACGGCGGTATGGACCTTCTCTTCGAGACGGAGATCGACTGGCTGGACCGCTTCGCTCTGCTCAAAGCCGAATTCCCGCTCGATATCCAGGCGGATGAAGCCGACTACGGCATCCAGTGGGGGCGGGTCAGTCGTTCCACCGGCACGAACACGACATGGGACGCTGCCCGCTGGGAAGTTGCCCATCACGGCTGGATATCCATCGCCGACGAAGGGGTGAGCATCACCCTCTTCGACGACGGCATCTATGGCAGTCTGGTGCGCGACGGGGTGATGGCGCTGACGCTGGTCAAACAGGGCGGCTGGCCCGACGCGGACGGCGATGCCGGGCTGCGCCGGATGCGCTATGGGCTGGCGATCCGAAGCCTGCTGTTCCGCCGTGACCAGTCACAGCCGGCATACGAACTGAATCACCCGCTGATCGCTGTGCCGATCCGCCGGCGCGCGGGGGGCAGACCGCAGGCAGCGCCTCCGACCGCGCTGATCGAACACCTGACCGGCGCGATTATCGAGACCGTGAAGCGCAGCGAGGATGATCAGGCGCTCGTCTTCCGCCTGTACGAGTCCACCGGCGCGCCGCACAAAATCGACATCACGTTCGGCTTCCCGGTGGAATCGGCGCAGAAGACTGATTTGTACGAGACGCCGCTGGAAGAACTCGCGCTGCGCGCCGACCAGCGCACCGTTGATCTGGCGCTGCATCCGTTCGAGATCGTCACGCTGCGGGTCGTGCCGAAGCGCTAAGAAACCCTTCTGACCTCACCCCTCAATCCCCTCTCCATGCCGGCAAGCGAAGCTTGCACGGAGAGGGGAAGCTAAGCGCAGCGCAGCAGGGGTGAGGTTTCATCTCAGACCGTGTTCGTCACCTTGGTCAGCCCGCGCGGCTGATCGACCGGAAGCCCTTTCATCATCGCCAGATTCATGGCGAAGACCTGCCCCGGCATGACCGAGAGGATCGGGCTGAGCCATTCCGGCACGTCCGCCGGGATGGGCAGCAGGCGCTGAGTCAGCGCCGACAGCGATGGATCGTTGGTCACTGCCAGACACTCCGCGCCGCGTTCGTTCAGCTTGACCAGCAGGTCGCGCTGCTGCTCGAAAGTTCTGCCCGCCGGGGCGACCACCAGCACCGGGAAGCCCGGCAGGATGGTGGCGATGGGTCCGTGCCGGAAATCCGCCTCGCTGTAACCCTCGGCGGAGATGTAGCACAGTTCCTTGACCTTCAGGCTGATCTCGAAGGCAGTGCAGTAGTTGTAACCACGTCCGATCACGGCGTAACGCTCCATATAGCGGTAGCGCTGTCCCCACTGCGAGGTCGAGGCAGCGTGATCGAGCGTCGTCTGCGCCCAGGCGGGGAGATTTTCCAGCGCCGCCCACATCTCGGCGTCGTCCGCCAGCGCCGCCGCCAACAGGGCGAACGCCGTCAGTTCCGCCGTGTAGGTCTTGGTCGCCGCGACGCTCTTCTCTTTGCCGGCATTCAGCGGGATGTGCCAGTCCGCCGCCTGCGCCAGCGGCGACTCCGGGTCATTGGTGATGGTCAGCGTCAGCGCGCCCTGCGCCCGCGCGTCGGCGATGACCTGGCGCACATCTTCCGGCTGCCCCGACTGCGACACGCCGACCACCAGCGCCCGGCTCATGCGCGGCGGCGAATCGTACAGGGTATGCACCGAAGGGGTCGCCAGCGCCACCAGCAGCCCGGTATGAATGGCGAAAGCATATTGGGCATAGCGCGCCGCGTTGTCTGATGTGCCGCGCGCGGCGATCAGGACGTACGCCGGGTCAAAGGCGCGGATCGCCGAGGCAATCTGTCGAACGTAGTCGCGCTGGGTGTTCACCAGACGGTCGATCACCGCCGGCTGTTCGGCGATCTCGTACTCCAATTCGGTCATTGCGCTGTTCCTTTTCCATCGTCTCGACGTAGTAAAGAGTCGTCACGCCCGCCACCTTGTAGACTTGAGCCGCTGGCTCGAGCGTTGAAAAGAACCAAAAGCCTACCTCAGGTCGCCATCGTCAGACTTGCCGCCCCAACCGCCGCCCGTTCGACGCTCGCCAGCTTGATGCGGACGCGCTCCGAACTGGGATAAAGCACCCGCGACTGGAAGGCGGTTTCGGCGCGCGGCAGCAGCAGATCCGCCGCCGCCTTTCCCAGCCCGCCGCCCACCACGATCAGATCAGGGTTGAGCAGCACGGCGCACATCGCCATGACGATGCCGAGCATCTCACCAGCTTCGTCGATGACCTTGAGCGCCAGCGAATCGCCGGCACGCGCCGCCTTGAGGATCTGCGGCATGGTCAGCGTGATGTCGGCATTGAGCGCGCTGTCAGGATGTTCCCCCAGATATTCCCAGATGCCCGACAGGATGCCGGTCCCGCTGGCATAGGATTCCGGGCAACCGCGCATCCCACAGCCGCAGTGCCGCCCCTCAGGGCGCAGCGAAAGATGCCCGACTTCCATGGCGAAGTCGTTGTCGCCGCCGACGATCTTGCCGTCGATGATCGCCCCGCCGCCCAAGCCCGTCCCCACCGCCAGATATGCCAGTCCGCGCACCCCACGCCCCACGCCGAAGCGGTATTCCCCCAGCGCCAGCGCGTTCACATCGTTCGCCAGTCGAATCTCCGGCGCTCCCGGCAGGCTGCCCAACCGTTTCTTCAGTCTATCGCGCAGCGGTACGTTGAACCACGACAGATTGACAGCGGCGCGGATAACCCCGTCGGCGGCATTAACCTGTCCGGGGCAGCCGATACCGACGCCCAGGAGTGGATGCTCACCCGCCGCATCTGCCAGGTCGCGAATCACCCCGGCGATGCGATCCACGACCGCTTCTTCGCCGTCGCCCGCGCCTGTCTGGGCGCTGCGCTCCGCCAGGATACGCGCCTCGGCATCGATCAGCACAGCGTCAATCTTGGTCCCCCCCACATCGACGCCGATCCAGCTTCCCTCAGCCAGTTCGAGGGTTTCCCGATTGGCTTCCGAACTCACTTGAACACCCCCTGATCCGCGCGATCCACCGTTCATGACGTGATCATCAGCGCATATTCGTAGATATAGTCGCCCGCCTGATAGATCGAGATACCATCCAGGACCGGCGCGGAAAGCCGTAGGGTCGCCGACAGCAGCACGCTGCTCCCCTGCCAGCCGGCAAGCGCCACGCCGTAATCGACGCAGGCAAGCCCGTCGCCCTCGCGCCGCCCTTCAGTGACCGCGCTGCTCGGCACGGGGTCGCCTTCGATGGCGAACGTCACGCTGATCGCCCGCAGCCCGCGTTCCAGGGCTGCGGCGCTGGTCGCACACCAGGTCACGCTCCAGGCGTAGGTCTCGCCGGCGCGCACCGTCCCGGTCTTGCGCTGGACGATAGGCGTCACGCTGTCCACGAACGCGCCGTTGAGCGTCTCTGCCAGGTTCGGCAGCGCCGCCAGATCACCCCGGCTGGCGGTGACTGAGCCGCCGCCGGTCGGCGACGGGGTGCGGGTCGCCGCGCCGCCGGCAGATCCGCCGGCAGGGGGATCGGTGAAGCCGAAATCGAGCGTCAGACGATATTGTCCCTCGGTATACCCCTGCGCCTGCTCGAAGCGCGTGGCGGCGGCGGTATAGGTTCCACTTTGCGGGAAGCGGATGTTGCGCACCACTGCATTCAGATCGCCGGCGCTGTCGTCATCATAGGCGATCACCTGATTGTTGGCGTCCAGGATGACCAGCAGCGGGTCCAGTCCACCGCTGAGCGCTTCCATGGTGATCGTGACGTACTCGCCCGCCGCCACGTCGAAATCCCAGAATTCGGCGAACTGAGAATCGCTGATCGTGCTGACCACCGCATTCCCCTGGTCTTCGCCGCCCGGCGCGGCTGTCGGCGCGCCGATCACCCCACCCTGCCCCGCGCCGTAAAGCCGCTGCACGCCGGCGATATCGTCGCCGGATGGCTGAAGGTTGTAGGGGCTGTACTGGGGATACATCAGCGCGCTGGGGTCGCTGCTGTGCAGCAGCCCGACCACATGCCCGAATTCGTGGGTCGCCACGCCGAGCAGCGAGATCGAATCGTACGCCTGCGGCTCATAGAGCGTCCAGTTCTCGTCCACGTCGAATTCTACGCTGCCGGCGCACGGGCTGGAAGGCGGACACGCCTGTCCCAGGACCTGAGAAGAACCGTCGATGTTGGTGAACTGGATGACGATGTCGGCGTTCTGGTCGCCGACGCGCGTGAAGCGCAGCGGGGTGCTATCCGCCCACGCCTGGAAGGACTCGGCGATCACCTGCTCGATAGCGCCGTCGGGAAAACCGGAGACGACGTTCAGGATGACGTAGGTCAGGTTGGTGGTGCGCCAGGGTTCGGAAAGCTGATAGCCGACATAGCCGGGGTCTGCCGAGAACGGCGAATCCACGCCGCCGCCGTGATAGGCGATCAGCTGTTCTTCATCATTGACGATCACGGCGACCGCGCCGCTTCCGCTGCGCGCCGCGTTGAAAACGGTCACCGTGTAGGTGGCGGCGGCGGGCGCGGTGACTCCTTCAAGGCGGGCGTTGCGCTTGCCCCCGCCATCGTCGTCTTCCGTCACCAGCGCGCCTTCCGACGTATATAAACGCAGGACGGGGTCGATCTCTCCGCCTTTAGCGTTGGCGACGAGGATCAGGCGGTCGCCCGCCTCTGCCGTGAACAGAAATTGCACCGATTCTCCCGCCGCCAGTATTTCCTCAGCCGGCTCGCCATAGCGCAGCATCCGCAGGGTGTCCTGCGCCGCCGCCTGGAACGCGCCGAACAGCAGCAGCGCCAGGATCAGGCTGCCGAACAGCATTTTGCCTCGAAACATGTGGGTTCCCTCCGGCATGGTGCGCCTATCCCAATCCCGAGCTGCCGCCGCCTTTGCGGCTGCGCACGCTGGGCGCACTGCGATTTTGATTGCCGCTGCGCCGGAAGCCGCCGCCGGAAGGGTTAGAGGGACGGTTGGAGCTGCCGCCCGAACCCCGGCTGGAACCGCCGCCATAGCTGCCCCCACCGCCGAAGAACCCGCCGCCGGAACCACCCCGACCGCTCAGGAAGAGGTTAAGCAGCAGATTGATCAGCCCGCCGCCGCCCCGACCGCTGATGACCAAGATGACGACAACGATGATGCACAGGATCGGCAGCAGACTGTCGAACGACATGCCGAACAGACCCTCGCTGCCGCTGTCGCCGGGCTGCGCCCGGACGGCGGTCGGCTGAACCCGGACAGCAGTCGGCTCGGTCAGAATGCCCCCGCTCTGGTTGTTGGACGCCGCGCCGACTTCCGCGCCGAAGGGCATTTGAATGTAGAGCGGCTCATCGACCTCCAGGGCATCGGGGATCATGATAGACACCGTCTGCCCCTGCACGGTCACCACGGCGTTGTTCGAGACCACGCGCGCCAACCCTTCCGGCGGCGCATCGGAGTCCAGGAAATTGATCTGCACGGTGCTGCTGTTGACCGGCGCGGCGTGGTCTTCCGGGATGACATACCAGTCCAGCAGGTTCTCGGTCATCAGCGGCGCGGTATAGTTGAACTGCACCAGGAAGGTGTCGCCGCCTTCGACCGGTTCCGGGAAGAAGTAGCGCACCGTCGTCTGATCGCCGGTCGCCGACACGGTATAGGTTCCGGGCGTCTCGCCGGAAGCGGCGCGCCTCAGCTCCACCA
The DNA here is from genome assembly GCA_013360465.1 of Anaerolineae bacterium. GTDB lineage: Bacteria > Chloroflexota > Anaerolineae > Aggregatilineales > Phototrophicaceae > Flexifilum. Next base: position 37,035 of record JABWBO010000022.1, read on the forward strand.
GATCGCCCTGGGGTGTGTTCAGGTAGACCGTGTTGACCGTCACCGGGTCGAGCCAGACCCGGCTGGCGCGCGCGACTGATCCGCTCTCCATGACGAAGGTCTGTGATTCGGCGATGGTCAGGGTTTGCTCGGCTTCGCTGACGTTGATCGAGGCGTTCCAGCTTTCCCAGTAGAAGCTGATGTCCTGTGCCGCCGCCGTCAGGGGCAGCAGCAGCAGGATGACGAGAAACAGGATCAAACGACTGCGCATGATTCATTCTCCTGCATAACTCTGCATGATACGCCGACAAGCCAGGGCGCGTCCTGGTCGTGCTGCCAATCGAAGTGCTGCCAATCGAAGTGCCGCCGCTTGAAGTGCTGCCGATTGAAGTGCTGCCGATTGAAGTACCGCCGCTTCCCCGTCATGAGCTGCGCGAAGCGCGCTCGAAGATGATGCGCAGCCCTTCCAGCGTTAGTTCCGGCGCGATCAGGTCGAAGGCGTCGGTATTGGCGCTGAACAGCGCCGAAAGCCCGCCGGTGGCGATGACTTTGACGCCGGGCTGTCCCAGCGCGGCTTTGATCCGGCTGACCATCCCCTCGATCATGGCGATATAGCCCAGGAAGATACCGGACTGCATGGCGTGAATGGTGTTGGTCCCGATGGCGCTCGGCGGCGGCTGCAGATCGACCTTATGCAGCCGCGCGGCGTGCCTGACCAGCGCCTCCTGCGAAACATCGATGCCCGGCGCAATCGCCCCGCCCCGGTAAGCGCCGTCGGCATCGACCACATCGAAGGTGGTCGCCGTGCCGAAGTCGATGACGATTGCCGGCGCGCCGTACAGCGCAACCACCGCCGCTGCGTTGATGATGCGGTCGGCGCCTGCCTGCTCTGGCTGGTCGATGGCGACGCGCACGCCGGTATCGGTCTTATGCGTGACCACCACCGGCGCACAGCCGATGTAGCGTTCCGCCAGTTCGATGAAGGCGCTGGTCAGGCGGGGGACGACGCTGCCGATTGCCACGCCAGAGATGTCCTGATAGCGCAGCGAAGCGCTCTCCAGAAAGCTGCCCAGCAGCACCGCGTACTCGTCCGGCATTTTGTCCGGGACGGTGCGCGCCCGCCAGCTGAACAGCCAGCCGCCCTGACGATAAAATCCGAAGTGGATATTGGTGTTGCCGATGTCAATCGCGAGAAGATTCTCGACCATGAATGAGGTCCTCTCTGTGCGCCGTGCGAAGAGATTCTACCCTGTTTTTCGATGGCGCGCCGCGCCCGTGCCACGCTTTGGAGCGCCTGCCGCATCTCCCCCCACGTTGCGAAACTCCCGACAGGGACGTATGATTCACGCGGCATGACTTTTCAGCACACCGGCAGAAATCAGCGGCGAAGACAAAATGAGCCTGACCATCAGACCGGCAGTACTCGACGATGCGGGCGCGATCAGCGCGGCGTTCTGCGCGCAAATCGACATCTGGCAGCGAATCGGCGGCGACGGGCGCGTCGAAACCGTGCCCTACGATCTCCTCAATATCTACCAGCGCTGGCTGCACGGCGGCGCGTGGATGTCGATTGAGACGGCTTCCGTCTGGCTCAATCATCTGCTCCTGGGCGCAGGTCTGGCGCGTGTCGCCATCAACGCCTCCGGGATCATCGTCGGCTATGCCGAAGCCTTCGTCGGAAACGAGCCGGAGCCTTTCGGCAGGCTGCTGCACATTCATCATCTGCTGGCGGAGTCTCCGGCGGCTCGCCGTGCGCTGCTGGCGCAGATGGCGCAGGATACCAGGACGCTCCGCTGCCAGCGGCTCACGGTCGCCCGCATCGGTGGGGACGACGCTTACGTCGACGTCGCCGATCTCACCCCCATCGCCCTGCTCCGGCGGTACTCCATCGCGGCGCGCCAGGGGCAGGTCTTCTTCCGCGCCGTCGATCACCTTAACGGCGATGCGGCGCAGATCGCCGGTTGGACGATGCCTATCGGCAGAGTCGCCAGCGCGCGCGCCGGGTGGGAGATGCTCTACACCCGCATGTTCGACTCCGTCGCTGAGATCGCCGCGCGCAAAACGCAGCGGCTGTATCTGAGCGTCGCCGGTCAAGAAGCTTATCTGCACATTCAGCAGGGGTTGTACGATCCCCGTATGGCTGAGGTGGCGGTCTGGTCGCCGAAGCCGCTCAGCGTGCAGGTGGTCAGCGCCGTCCGCGATTGGGCGTACCGCGAGGGCTATCGCTCGCTGCGGATGACCGTCCACGATGACGACCGTCCGGCTCTCGGTCCCGATGCCGAAGCGGACGGCTATACCCAAGAAACCTGTTCTGTGACGGTGCGAGAGGCAGGCGTAGGCTGATCTCGGCTCAGACGCCTATCGTCGAAGCGCGCACGATCAGGCTGACCGGCGTCATCCGCCGAAGCGCCGGCTTTTCGGGGTTGGCAAGTCGTCCCATCAGCATCTCGACCGCCTGTTCCGCCATGATCGCCATCCCTGCGCTCACCGTCGTCAGCGACGGGGCAGCGGTCGCGCTGATGTGCAGCCCGCCGAACCCGACCACCGCCAGATCGTTTGGGACCCGCCGCCCCAGATCGATGGCGGCGCGCTGCATCTGCGCGGCGGTGGTATCGTTGAAAGCGAAGACCGCTGTCGGAGGCGTCGGACGCTCGATCAGCGAACGCAGCGCCTGATAGCCGCTTTCCGGCTCGACAGGCAGCGGGATGATCAGCGACTCGTCGATAGGCAGCCGCTCATCCTGATGCGCCGCGCTGAACCCCGCCAGCCGATCGGTGTTGGTTGTGCCCATTTCCGGGTAAGCGATATAGGCGATGCGCCGATGCCCCAGCGCGATGAGATGGCGAGTCGCGGAATAGGCTCCGCGATAATTGTCCGGCGCGATCCACGAAACAAGCGGATCGTTCACCCGTCTGCCGAACACCACGAACGGCAGCGATTCACGCTGAAGGATTTGGATCGCGGCGTCGATCCCCGACGACCACATCAAGATTATCCCGGCGACTTCGCGCGCGCGGCACAGGCGAGTCAGGGCGTCCAAGGCGCTCCTGCCGGGACCGGGGATCGTGCAGGTAAACAGCGTGACGTTCACCTGCTGCGTTTCTGCGCCGCACAGAAGCCCGGCGACGACCTCTGAGAGATATTCGGACATGGTGGCGATAGGCGTATTCATCACCAGCCCGATGGACTTGCTTCTTCCGGCAACCAACATCCCATCCACGCTGAGGACCTCCTGGTCATGGGGCAGCGCCAGGTTGAGTCTACCTGGAACATCACCGCGCTTCAATTCACCGCGCCCACCTTTTCAGCAATTGTTAAGCCTGGTCCCAATCGGAGCGGTCCGATAATGACGTGAGGCGACCCGAACACCGGTCGCCTCACGCGCATCACGCCTCTCTTCCAGAGCGAATGGATCAGTCGTCAGCCCCCGAAAGAGGTATTGCTGGTGGCAGTGCCAACGCTGAGCTGCACGGCGGCGAGCTGCGCCTGACGCGCCAGGTCGATGGAATCGGCAAGCACTCGCGCCGCTTCCTGAGGGCTGTGGAAGCCGGTACTGTTTTCCGACGAGATGAAATCCCAGCGCATCTGCGCGAAGCGATGCAGTTCGCGGGCGGGAGCGAGCTGTTCTTCGGTCGCGCCTGCCGCCTGTGCCGCCACGATGGCGTCGATGGCGCTGAGCAGCGCTTCTTCAGACTGGCGCAGCAGCTCCGCCGTCACGTCCTGAATGCCGACGACGCGGGCGTTCAGTTCTTCTTCGCTCACGTTGTGGCAGGTCTGGCACGCTGCGCTTAGGTTGGACAGCGGACTGCGCACCCAGTGATCGCTCACCTTCTGGCTGCCGACGCGGGTATACGGCATGTGGCAGTCGGCGCAGGCGACTCCCGACTGATAGTGGATGCCGGAGCTGTACAGCTCGAATTCGGGGTGCTGCATTTTCAGCATGGGCGAGCCGGCTTCGGCGTGCTGCCAGTCGGTGAAACTCACCTCGGTGTAGTACTCCTGGATGTTGTCGATGGACAAGCCGTTCGTCCAGGGGAAGGTCAGAACCTTATTTTCACCGGCGAAGTAATATTCGACGTGACACTGCGCGCAGACGTAGGTGCGCATTTCCTGGCGCGTCGCCTCGGAAAGGTCAATGCCGCGCGCTTCCATCGCGTTGAGGAACGCCGGGCGGGTGATGACCAGTTCCATCGTCTCCGGGTCATGGCAGTCGTGGCAGGTGCTGCCGCGATGCAGGTTCACCGAAAGATCGTTATACGGCGTGTGGTTGAATTCTTCCCAGCCCATCTCGGCGATCAACATGGGCGTTTCGGCGGCGTGGCAGTTGGCGCATGCGCCGGGCTGATTGCGCTCGGTGACGCGGCGGGTCTGCTGCTGATCGATCAGCGCATAGTAGTGCCCGCGTTCCTCGTTGTGATCGATGCTGAAGGCATAGCCTGCCCACAGGCGGACCATCGCCGGGTTATTCTCCAGCTTGCTGTACGGTTCGGAGCCGCCGTACGGGGTACGCCCGTAGTCTTCTTCCGTGCGCGTGAACATTTCATACTGAATGGGGAAATTCTGCCCCCACACCGCCGGATCGAGTTCATCCTCGCCGATCTCGACGATGCGCAGCGGCGACTGAAGCGCTTCCGTCTGACGCTGATTGATGTTGACCAGCAGCGCCGCGACGCCGGCGGTCAGCACAACAGCTCCAGCGAAAACCAGTATGTAGATGATGAACTGACGTGTTCTGTTCATGGGTCAAAGTCCTCTGTGATTCCGCCTCTTTGGTTTCCCCGAAGCTCACTGCGTGCTGCGGTTCTGATGACCGACGTTGCCGTGACAGTCTACGCATCGCCGGGTCTGATCGGCATGTGTACCGTAGACCAGATTCACGAGCGTCTGATGACAGCCGATGCAGTTCTCCTGAGCGATCTCGGCGTTATGCTGCTTGATCTGAATCACCGCCGGGTAATCGCCGGTGGTGAACGCCAGACTGTGGTTAAAGCCGTTGATCGCCTTGGTGGTCCACTTGGCAACAGCGTCGTGCGGAGTATGGCAGTCGTTGCAGACCGCCACGTTGCGATGGCTGGATACCTGCCATGCCTCATACTGGTCGCGCATGATGTGGCAATTCACACATGTCGCCGGGTCGTTGGAAAGATACGACGTCCCTTTGGCGTAGACGAAGGTGAACGTCCCCAGCCCGACCAGCACCCCCAGCACAATCATCAGCGCGCCGCCCATGATCACTGACCGTGTAAGTGATCGGTTCCTACGCGACATCGTCATTTCCTCCTGATAGCGTCCTGATCGCAGCGTGGCGGGCGTACCTGCCGCGGTGTCTCGCATGATGATGTCGGGACCGGGCGGAAAAAGGGCGAACAAAAATATACGCCATCGTTGGACAGCCGCGCGCCGCCCGATTCCGCGAAGTAGACCGAGCGCATCCGCCGGGACGGTCAATCCAGATGAATATGACGACTATACGCGAAGGGTGTTTGCGAAATAATGAACATTCCACCTATAGAGAGCGGACGAATGTCATGTTTGATCGGTGGGCGGCTGCCAAGCTTAACGCGGGCAGTCGGGGAAGGCGTCGTGCTGCCCCTCCCCGACTGCTCAATGCACAGTGAGGCTACTTGGGAACCGCGTCGCAGCGTCCGGCATAGCCAAAGGTGTTTGCGTAATCCACCATCCAGCCCATCTGGTCAATCGCAATGCGCGGACGTGGATCACGGAACGTGACGTTATACCACAGCACCCCGCCGTGATCCTGCCAGGCGGCGATGGGATACAACCCATCGGGGACGCGGGCGAGCAGGTTGCCGGTCGGGAAGTCGAAGACGGAGGTCTCCGGTTGGTTGGTCACGACCGCGCAGTCTCCGGGTTGATAGGGCGGCGGCTCGGTTGGCGGCGGCGGTGTCGGCGGCTGGTTGCAGCTGCCCTGCTCCAGGTAGTACTGCGCCTGCACCTGGGTGTTATTGGTGTAGGCGCGCAGCTCATGGTTAGCGTTGTAGAACGCCGACGTGGTCATCGGAATGGTGACAATGAAATTGCTTCCGGCTCCAATCGACGGATAGCCGCCATAGTTGGTCGCAGTGATCGTCCCACTGGCGATATCGACATCTTGCAGCGTGACCTGTCCGGCAGGAGATGCGGCGTTCCCGGTATTGGCAACATTGACCTGCACGTTGAAGGTCATCCCGCAAACTGCCGAGCCAGAAATGGCGATCCCATTGAGGACGATATTGGACTGTGCCGGCGGCGGCAGCGGTTCCGGCGGCGTAATAAGGGGGACGCCGCTCAGGTCGCCATAGGTCGCGACGACCGACATGGAGACCCAGCCGATCAAGCCGGCAGGAAGCCGAAGCTGAAGCCACTGCGCGCCGCTGACATCACGCCCGATCACTTCGGCTTGTTCGCCCGCCAGCAGATAGCCGACGATAGAACAGGCGTAGTTGTCAACAAGCGTACAGCGGCGGACATTCACCGAAGGTGTGCCGGGCAGCGGCGTGACATAGGGGCGCTGGTCGGGGACCGGCGTGACGGTTGGCGGCTGCGGCGTCGCCGTAGCCGGGGCAGGTGTCGGTTCGCCTTCGGTCGGCAGCCCTAATTCCTCGAGGATCGCCTCGCGAAATCGTTCCAGAAAACTGTCGAAGCGGGTGTTGTTCACGCGCACAGGCGAAACCACATAGCTGTAGCTGTCGCCCTCATGCGTGTTGACTGTTAGGCGCAGGGCATACAGCCCGTCGGTGACGCGCGTTGTATCGAGCGTCGCCAGCGTTCCGTTGACGACCGGTTCTGTGATGCCCACCGTCGCCGGCAGCCAGGGCGCGCCGGACGGTTGGGTCAAATCGTCGTTCAGCGGCAGGTATTCGAGGTAATAGTAAGCCATCCCCGGCACAGCCGCAGATCCGATCACATCGCCGCTTCCCCAGACTTCGCTGACAGGCGGGGGCCAAGTGATGATGACCGGATCTTCGAGCGGGATCGGCGCGTCATCCTGTGCGTTCGTCACTGGAAGGCTGATAAAGAACATTAGAAGAGCAAACAGCAGACGTTGCAGTCTCATAAATCCCTTTCCTCTCACTGGTGCGCTATCAAATTGTACTGTTAAGTGGGGTCATAGACAATCTGTCTGGCGCTTGCCGAGGGTACAGCGCTGATGCACAATAGCCGAACCAGAGGCGAGGGACACGATCATGCAGCGCATTCAGGGCATTCATCACATCACCGCCGTCGCCGGCGACCCACAGCGCAACCTGACCTTTTACCACGAAGTCCTGGGGCAGCGGCTCGTCAAGACGACCGTCAATTTCGATGATCCGGGGACGTATCACTTCTACTTCGCCGATCAGATCGGCACGCCCGGCACAGTCATGACCTTCTTCCCCTGGCGGCACATGAAGCGGGGCGGTCGGGGAAACGGCGAAGTCGGAGCGGTTGCTTATGCCATCCCGCCGGCGTCGGTGGGCTACTGGCGCGACCGGCTGGCGAAGGCACAGGTCGCCGTGCGCGAAGCGCGGCGCTTCGACGCGCCGGCGCTGATCTTCGAGGACCCGGACGGCATGAGCCTGGAACTGGTCACCGCCGAAGAGAAGCGCACGATCCGCTTCTGGGATCGCGGTCCCGTGCCGGAACGCCATGCCCTGCGCGGCTTCCACAGCGCTGCCCTGACCATCGACAGCCTCGCCCGGCTGGAGCCGCTGCTGGTGGGTGTGATGGGCTACGAGAGGCTGAAGGCTGAGGGAGAGTGTGTCCGCTTTCGCGCCGCTTCGGACGACATCGGGCTGTACCTCGACGTAATCGAACGCCCTGACGCGCCGACCGCGCAGTTCGGCGCGGGGTCGGTACACCACATCGCCTTCCGCACCGTCGATGACGCCGAACAACTGGAATACCGTCAGGCGGTGGAAAATGCAGGCTGCGGCGTCTCGCCGGTGCGCGACCGACAGTATTTCCACTCCATCTATTTTCGCGAACCCAACGGCGTCCTCTTCGAAGTGGCGACGGATGCGCCTGGCTTCCTGGTGGACGAACCGGTCGAGACGCTGGGCACGGCGCTCAAGCTGCCGCCCTGGTACGAATCGCAGCGCACCGCCATCGCAGCGCGCCTTCCCCAAATCACCATCCCGACGTTCGAGCCGCAGTCTGGGGAGCGCTGAAGCCCGCGCCGGCGCGCATCACAGCGGAGGCTGTTCCGCCTGCTTCCGAAGCAGCGCATCGACCTGCGCCATCGTCAGCGGCGGAAGCGTCTCATCTACCTTGTTCAGGAAGGCGAGCGCATCCTCCATCGACGAACACATAGAATGCCGCACGCCAACCATCTGGTGCGCCACCGACGCCAGAAAGCGCACGATCTTCGACTCGTTGACATAGATCGACCAGCCGACGCGCTGCGCCCGGAGGGAGTGCAGCATAGTCTGAAGATCGCTCAGTTGAAGCTCGTTCTTCTCCACCGCGCGGGCGTCGGTGATGGTATGCACAAGCGGTCCCCCTTCGCCGAGGCGCGCGTTCGCTTCGTCGCGCATCACCATCGATTCGTCCAGATAACGAATGAGTTCATCGCGGTTTATAACGCCGAACTGCCGAATGTAGATGACGCGGTCCTGGATGAGCCAGAGTAGCTGGTATCCCATCATCATCCCTCCTGAATTATCCTCATCACACTATAGCACCACATCTTACGCGCCTGCGCGACAATTATTCACGCACTGCCCGCCCGATACGCTTCGACCCAACCGCGCAGCCAGATCAGCGTCTCGTCAAACGCCGCCTCGGCAGAGACGATTGGCGCATAACCCAGGACGCGCGCCGCCTTCTTCGCGTTGAACCAGAAGTCACGACTGGTGGCTTCGATGGAATAACGCGACAGCGCTGTCCCCTGACTCGCGCCCAGCAAGCGCAGTCGCGCGCTTGTTTCCAGCAGCGTCAGCGCGCTTCGCGCCAGCGCATAGGGGACCGTCCTCACCCGGTAGCGCAGCCCCAGAGCATCCAGGTAGGGTGGGAAGAAATCGAAGAAATTGCCCGGCGCGTGATCGGTGATGAAGCAGCACTGTCCTGCCGCCGCCGAACCGGGGAAGAGGCGGTCGGCTGCCAGGATGTGGGCGTGCGCCGCGTTGGTCGCGTACAGATGGTTGAAACGTGCCGAGCCATCGCCAAGGCGGGTGTAGAGTCCGCTTTCCAGGACCGGCTGCACCACACGAGGGAAGCGGTGCCGGTCGCCTGGTCCATAGATTCCGGCGACTCGCAGCGAGCAGGTCGTCAAGCCGCCCTCGCCGTTCGCGCCGATCACCGCCTGTTCCGCCAGCATCTTGGTCGTGCTGTAGTAATCGAGGTGTTTCGCCGGGTAAGGCAGGTCCTCATCCCCATTGGCGATGGGCGTGCCGTCGAAGACTACATCGATGGAGCTGGTGTAGATCAGCCGCGCCACCTTCTGCGCCTGACAGGCGGCGATCACATTCTTCGTCCCCTGCACGTTGATATCGTACATTTCCGGTGAGGGAGCGACCTGCTGGCTGACCACCGCCGCATTGTGGATCACCGCCTCCACACCCTCGCAGGCGGCGATCAGGCTTTCAGGCTGGCGGATGTCGCCGACCCGGCTGTCAACCTCCGGGTCAGGATGGGGACTCACATCGAAACTCCGCGCCGCCGTCCCCAGACTGCGCAGACGTCGGAGAATCGCCGTTCCCAGCATCCCGTTTCCACCGATCACCAGGACTGTCATCTCACACGCCGCCTCTCTGTGATGCCGTCAGAGCGCCGATTGTAACGAGATTGCCCACACAATGCGCAGGCTGCCGAAAGGCTGACGAAACCCCGCCGGACGCGCTACAATCGCTCGCGTCGGCAGATGCGCACCAGAGAGGCGTGATCATGGCAGAAGTCGTCTATAATGACCTGGATTCCCCTGAAAGCGGCGAAATCGAGGCATTCTGCGTTCGTGATCGACAGCGCGTGATCATGATCGACCCGACGCCGGTCTGGACCGGCAGAGGGCATCCCGCGACGCGCGGCGAATGCCCCATCTGCAGCGGCAGCGTCTTCCGCCTGGGCAGGACGCCGGCGCATGAACGTATCGCCCGCCCGCCGGCGATTCATGTCGCCGAACCGAAAGCCCGCCGCGCCCGACTCGCGCCGGACTCGGTCTACATCGCCTTCAACGCGGCGGATATCGACTTCGCCATGCAGCTTGCCGCCGATTTGGACCGTCTGCGTATGCCGCACTGGCTGCACGATGGCGAACAGGACGCGGCGCGGTGGGCGGGAGGCGTTCACCCGGCACTGAAGGAGTGCGGGCGCATGGTGCTGGTGGCATCTCCCTCCGCGCTGGATGCGCCAGATGTGACCGCCGCCTGGCAGTTCTTCCGCCAGAAAGGGAAGCCGGTGATCATCGCCCAGGTCTTCGACGCGCCGCCGCCGGATGTGCTGCGGCGCGCGCCGCGCTTCGACTTCGGCGTCGATTACCGGGCAGCCTTTCGCGGGCTGCTGGCGGCACTAAACGAATGACCGATTGCTCTCATCGCAGACCTGTGTATACTCAACACAATAACGGCTTGATGTTTTATATACAGTGATAATCTGAGGAACGCGATGCGCCTTCGATACGTGGTGCTGTTTTTGATCCCCCTGCTGCTCGCCCTCGGCTTGCAGCTTTCCACCGCACAGACGGATACCGGCGTCGAGGTCTGCTCCGCCTTCATTGAAGAGGCGATCCAGACCGTCGGCAACAACTGCGGGCTGCTCGACCGTAACAGCGCTTGCTACGGCTTCAACACAGTCAATGCCAGCTTCATCGAGCCGCAGCCAGAGGGCTTCTTCACGCTGCCGAACGAACGCACGCCGATCAACGTCCTGACTTCGATCGCGACGACACCGCTGCGCACCGAACTTGACCAGTGGGGTATCGCGCTGCTCAGCGTGCAGGCGAATCTGCCGGAGACGCTGCCCGGTCAAAGCGTGATCTTCATGCTGCTGGGCGATACCGAACTGGAAAACGCTGTTGAGCCGGAAGATACTTATGTTCCGGGGGAGATCATCACCGTCGTCATGCAGACCGGCGGCAATCTCTACTATCAGCCGCGCCTCGATGCTGATTTGCTCGACTTCGTGCCGGAAGCCACCAACCTCCAGGCGGATGCGGTGAGCAGCGACGGCGCTTTCGTGCGCGTCGTCTATCGCGGCGTGCCCGGTTGGGTCGCCAGCGGGGCGCTGGCGGGCGGCGTCGATCTTTCCGGCTTGAGCATCATCGCGCCAGAGACTCGCACCCCCGGACAGGCATTCTTCCTGCGCACCAATATCGGGCAGACCGAGTGCGCCGAAGCGCCGGACTCGCTGATCGTCCAGGGACCGCAGGATCTCAAGGTCGATTTGAAGACCAACGGCGCCGATATCCGCATCGGCTCGACCATCGTCCTGCGCGTCATCGGCATCACCGACGAGCAGAAGCGCATCCTTGGCGAGCAGTTTAGCTTCGATGATGAGATCGCCGCGCTGCTGGAACTGACGACGCTCGACGGCGAAGCGATCCTCGACCCCGACACGCTGAACGAACAGACCGTCCCGGCAGGGATGCGCGCTTTCCGCTGCCTGGCGCTGCCGGAAGACCTTGGGCTGGATCACAATGACAACGACAACGAGGTCATTAAAAAGTGTCCCTGGTTCGGTTTTGAGGACCTGCCGCCGGAAGCCATCAGGGAATTCGCCGGCTTCGAAGGGATCACCCTGAACTACCCCATCGTCCTGCCGCTGGATGGCGTTGCGCCGACCCCGACCGATACGCCGGTCCCTGGCATCTTCATCCCCATCACGACCAACACGCCGCGCTCGACGAACACGCCGGTCTTCAGCACCAACACTTTCACGCCGGTCCCGTCGACCGCGACAGCGACGGGCCCGCTGCCCACCAGCACCGCCACCAATACCTTCGCACCGCCCACCAGCACGCCGACGCACACCGCGACCAGCACCTTCGCGCCGCCCACCAGCACGCCGACCAACACATCGGTCCCGCCCAGTCCAGCGCCGACCAATACATCGGTCCCGCCCAGTCCAGCGCCCACCAACACATCGGTCCCACCCAGTCCAACGCCGACCAATACGCCGCCGGCGGGCTGCCTGCCCGATATCCCCGACCCGGTGATGACGGTAGCAGAGCTGATCTGCTCAATTGAGCTGGCGAACGACGAAGTGAACTACCCCGGTCAGGATATCATCAACCTGAACACCGACACGATCTTCTCGTTCACGGCGGTGTATGGAAGCGGCAGCGCCCTGCCGGCGATCACCAGCGACATCGTGATCATCGGCAATTCTGCGGCGCTGACGCGCGCTCCGCTCGTCCCCGCCATGCGCTACTTCACCGTCGCAGGGAGCGGCACGCTTGAACTGCAAGAGCTGAACGTGACTTCGGGCATCTCCAGCAGCCCCGGCGGCGCAATTAACAGCTCCGGCACATTGATCATCAAGGACAGTTATTTCGCCTTCAACCATGCCGTCGCGCCGGAAGGCAACGGGGGAGCCATCCATCAGAAGAGCGGCTCGCTGGCGATCTATGACAGCACTTTCCTATCGAACACCGCCGACAACCTGGGCGGCGCGATCTATGTGCAGGATGCGGCGTTCGTCATGGATGTGATCGACGGCGCGACGCTGGTCCAGGACAACACCGCCGGCGAAAACGGCGGCGGCATCCATATCACCGGATCAACCATCAGCTACAGCATCACCAGCGCGACTATCGACAACAATCATGCGGAGCTGGGCGGCGGCATCTACGTCGAGGCGGTATCTGGAAACGGCACGCTGAACATGGTGCAGGTGATCAACAATGACGCCCTGAATGGCGGCGGCATTTACACGACACACCCCATGACGATCACGCATTCGACGGTCGATTCAAACACTGCGGCGGGTGCATACGGCGGCATTTACTCCTGTACGCCCGACACAGACATCAAGTACAGCACCGTCTCGCGCAACGGCGCCGAGTTCAACGGCGGCATCTTCGGCTGCGACGCCGACAGCATGACCCTGTTGAACAGCACCGTGGCGCAAAACTTCGGCACCGCTGTCCGCCATGAAGGCGCACTCGAAATCTACTTCAGCACCATCGCCTACAATACCGGCACAGGGCTTTCGGTTAGCGGTTTGACCTTCATCCGCAACTCCATCGTCGCCGGGAATTCCGGCAGCGACTGCAACGGCGCGCTGTCCGCCTCCGGCATGAATTATTCGGACGATGCCTCCTGTGCCAGCCTGAGCGTCGTCACTACCGCCCAGCTCGACCTGAACAGCACGCTGACCAACAACGGCGGTCCGACCGAGACGCATAACCTGGGCGACGCCAGCATCGTCACCGACGATATCGCTCTAGCCAACTGCACTGGGGTCGACGGCACAGCGGTCACGGTCGATCAGCGCGGCTTACCCCGACCCTCGTTCACTGCCTGCGATCCCGGCGCAGTCGAGAACCAGAACACCGGCGGTCTGGGAGCGCTGGACAGCGTGAACCCCGGCGTCAGCATCGACGACGGATCGCCTTCGGAAGCGACTGAAGAAGCAACCGCTGAAGCAACCGCTGAAGCGACCGCCGAGGCGACTGCTGAAGTAACCGCCGAAGCCACAGCGACACCGGAAGCCACACCTGAGCCGACCGCCACGCTCGCCGAACCGACCGCCACGCTCGCCGAGCCGACCGCCACGCTCGCCGAGCCGACCGCCACGCTCGCCGAACCGACGCCCACACTCGCCGAACCGACGCCCACGCTCGCCGAACCGACCGCCACCCTGGCGCAGCCCAGCACGAACGGTGACGCGCATACGGCAACGCCGACAGGCGACGCGGCTCCGGGGTCTGAAGAGCAGCTGAACATCATCGCAGCGCGCGCCCTCGACTTCCGCGCCTGGATGAAGGGCTGGTAGGGCGAAAGACAGCGATCCCGCATCCCGTCAAGGAGATCAACGGGATGCGGGATCGCCATGTTGCAGAAGCGCCGGGTTTTGACGAGGCGCTGTGCCTTCAGGCGCTACGCTTTCAGCTGCTCCAGGAAGGCTTTGCGGAATTTGGCGACCTTGGGCGCGACCACCACCCGGCAGTATCCCTGAGCGGGGTTTCGCGCAAAATACTCCTGATGATATTCCTCTGCCGCATAGAAGGCGGCGGCGGGCGTGACTTCGGTCACGATCGGGTCGCGCCACAGACGGGCGGCGGTTAATTCGGCGATGACGGCGTCCGCCGCCGCCTTCTGGTCGGCGCTGTGGTAGAAGATCGCTGAACGGTACTGCGTGCCAACATCCGCCCCCTGCCGGTTGAGGGTGGTCGGGTCGTGGATGGTGAAGAAGACGTTCAGCAGATCGCGGAAGCTGATCGCGTCGGCGTCGTACTGCACCTGCACCACCTCGGCATGTCCGCTCGTGCCGGTGCAGACCAGTTCGTACGAGGGGTTGGGGACATGCCCGCCCATGTAGCCGGAAACGACATCGGTCGCCCCCCTGAGCTGATCGTAGACCGCCTCCAGACACCAGAAGCAGCCGCCCGCCAGGGTCGCCGTTTCGATTCTCATCGCCCTTTTCCTCTCATTTTGGGAACTTTTCCCCTCAGTTTCTTCTATTGACTCTACCACGCGAGCGATTGTTACAACTTAAGGATTCACTTAGTTTTATGTTTTGGCGAGTCAGTCAATCGGACATAGTTCAGGGGTTCAAAAGCGCCAGCCGAAAGTTCCGGTCAGCAAATTTGCGTTTTCTAATTGACAACTAGCTTAGAATCCAATATGGTAATGTCAGGGTTAGCTGAATTGAAAGGATTCATCATGGCAAAGAAGGCTTCGGGTGTCGAATTCTACGATGTGAAGACCCGCTCCAAGGTGACGGTCGCTGAAGGCGATGTCCTCAAGACCACCTATGTCACCAAGAACGGGCAGACCCGTTACGCGCTGCGCGGCAAGACCGGCGACGGGCGCATGCTCACCAAGTTCGTCAGCAAGGCGGACTGGGACAAGGCGAGCTACAAGGTCGAGAAGTAGCCCTTCTCCTCTTCCATCGAAGAATGCGGAAGCGATAAGACCGGGAAGACCCCGGTCTTATCGCTTCCTTCATTCCTCACCCCTCATCCCTCCAGCTTCAGGAAGCGCTCCAGCCAGCGTCCACGCCATGCCCCGCGCAGCAGCAGCATCCAGACCAGCGTCACCCCGGCGAGCGCCGCGTAGACGATAAACGGCAGCGCGACCATCTCGAAGAAGGCGCGCGCCGGCTCGATCAGCACGATGGCGCAGAATCCGATCAACAGCGCGCCCGCCAGCAGCGTCGGGCGGAGATCGCCGCTGTAGACATCGCCTCCCTCAAACCAGCGAGTCGGCGGCTCGACGAACAGGATGAGTGCCAGCCCGGCGAAGGTCGTGAAGACGGTCAGCGCCGTCTGCGCCGTCAGCGTCGCCGCTTCGAGAGCGAAAGTCCGCGCATCCATCTCCTCGAAGATACCGGTGAATTCCTCGAACTGAGCAATCGCCTCTGGCGTGACCGGGACCTCGATGGTGCGCAGGGTGGTGACGGTGAACGTCGTCACATAGACCAGTGTGCCGACGAAGAAGATCGACAGCATCGCCGGCAGCACGAAATGCGAAATCTGCCGCAGCAGCCCACCCGTCGGCAGTTGGCTCGGCTTCGCCCACAGCGCCAGACCCAGCGTCGGCACGCCGACGCCGAACAGCACCAGCAGCGCATTCTGCTTGGGGATGAACGGGAAGCCGACGCCGATCACCGCGATGCCGATGATCAGCAGTGCCGCGTAGCCAACGCGCACCAGGAACAGGCTGAAGATGTCCTTCATGCCGGCGACGATGCGCTGTCCTTCGCTGAACGCCGCCGGAAGCGCTCCAAAGGAGTCGCCCAGCAGGATCATGTCGGCGACCGAGCGGGTCGCAGAACTGCCCGATTCCATGGCAATGCCCAGATTCGCCTTCTTGAGCGACAGCACATCGTTCACGCCGTCGCCGATCATGGCGACGTAGTGGTTCTGCGCGCGCAGGGCGTCGACGATGCGCTCCTTCTGCTGTGGGGTGATGCGCCCAAAGATGGTGGTTTCGTGGACGATCTGGGCGAACTCGGCGCCGGTCATGGCGTCCAGCGCACCGCCGCTAACCGTCTTGAAGTCGCCGGTCAAGCCTGCCTGCTTTGCCAGCGCCGCGACGGTATTCGGGTTATCGCCGCTGATGATCTTGAGGGCGACACCTCCCTTGAGGAAACCCTCTAGCGTCTCCTTCAACTGGGGGCGCAGCTCGTCGCTCAGGCTGATGATCCCCAGCGGCGTCAATCGGGGAAGGGACGGCTCGCCCGCGTCGTCGTGCAGCGTCGTGACGGCGGCGTTCTGCCCGAAGACCAGCACGCGCAGCCCTTGATCGGTCAGCGCGGCGATACGCTCCCGCGCCGCCGCGTCCAGTTCGATGTGATCACGCAGGTTCTCCGGCGCGCCCAGGGCATAGACACCTTTCATATCGGGCAGGTCGAACGCCAACGCGCTCCATTTGAGCGCCGAGGAGAACGGCACTTCATCGACGACGGCGCGCTTCTCTCCCGGCAGCCCGGCGATCAGCGCCTCGGCGGTCTTGTTGGCACCGGCGGCGCTGCGCGCGAAGATGCCGAGCATACGCTTGAGGGCGTTCGCCTCGACGCCCACCGGGTGGGCGTCGTGAAACTGGATGCGGTTGGCGGTCAGCGTGCCCGTCTTGTCGGTACACAGCACGGTGACGTTCGCCAGCGACTCGACGGCGTTGGTCTGCTGGACGAGCGCGCCCTGGCGGACGATGCGCACGGCTCCGAGCGCATATGACAGGATGACCATGAAGAACAGCCCGTTCGGGACCAACCCGGCGATCACAGCCGCCATCTGCACCTGGCGCACGAACGGCACGCCGGAAAGCAGCGCGCCGAGCAGCACCAGAAAGCCGATGATCAGCGCCAGCAGGATGAGCAGCCGCAGCAGCAGATTGACCTCGCGCTGAAGCGGCGTGAAGCTGATGGTGAACTGCCGCGCGTTGGCGGTCAGCTTGTTGGCGAAGCTGTCTGCGCCGACCCGTGTGGTCTCGTACCAGCCCGCCCCGCTGATACAGAAGCTGCCGGAAAGGATTTCATCGCCCACCTGCTTATGCACCGGGTCGCTCTCGCCGGTCAGCAGCGATTCGTCGGCTTCGATCTTGCCGCCGCCAAGCGCGCCATCGACCACGAACTGATCGCCGGGGCGGACCAGCACCACATCGCCCACCACCAGATCTTCCGGCTGAATCGTTTGCTCGCTCCCGTCGCGGGTGACGCTCACCCTGGGGCGAGTCAGCAGGGCGATCTTATCGAGCTGCTGTTTGGCGCGGATCTCCTGCACGATGCCGATCAGGATGTTGAAGAGGATCAAACCGACGCTGGTCACGGCGTCGCCCACCCGACCGATGGCGACCATCACCGCGCCGATGCTGAACAGGACGATGTTGATCAGATTCAGCACATTGCTGCGGATGATGTCGGCGTAGGTGCGACTGGTCGCCAGCCTGAGCGTATTGCCCTGCCCGGCAGCACGACGCGCCGTCACTTCGGCAGCGGTCAATCCGCGCGGTGCGTCGTTCGATCCTTGCCCGTTGGGGGTTGCAGAGAGTTGAGTTGACACAGCTTCGCCCTGTTTCTGTACGCGAATTCCCAGTGAATTCAGTATAGCGATGAAATGTCAGAACCCCCATGATCGGCGCTGACCGCATCGCTCGTTTGCAGGGTTGTTGGATCCTTGCGCCGGTTTACAGCCCCGGCGCCGCCACCCGCCCGATAGCGATCACCGCCAGCAGGAGGATCAGCACCAGGATCAGGAGAACCGCCAGGATATAGCGTCGCATCGTACCACTCCCTCAATTCACTCATTTACCGTCGGCGCGCCGCCAGGCCCCCGCCTATTCCAGGGCAAAGGCACGGCGCAAATCCTCCAGCGCCGCATCGTCCATCGGCTGAAGCTCGCCCAGGAGCAGGGTGTCGATCAGAGCGCGCGCGCTCAGTTCCAGCACTTCGAGGCGGTCGAAGGCTTGCAGCACCGAACCGCCCAGCGTCAGCACGGCGTCGTTCTGAATCAGCGCCACCGGGTTGCGCGCCGAAACCGTCTCTGCCACCCTCTCCGGCGCGGTATAGGGCGAACCGTAGGGCAGCAGCGGCACATCGCGCAGCATGATATAGCTTTCCGGGATGAGGCGGGTATCGAAGCGGGCGGCGGTGACGGCGTAAGCGGTGGCATTGGGCGGCTGGGCGGTGATGATGGCGTTCACGGTGGAGTGTCTGGCGTAGATCGCCTGATGCATCGTCACCGCCCGACTGGGCAGCTTGCCCCGTTCGCGTGCGCCGTCGCGGATCAGCACCAGCGCGTCGTTGGCGATGCTGCGGCGGTCCTGCCCGGTTGGCGTGATCAGGAACGTCGATTCGTCCAGGCGCGCCGAGATCGCCCCTTCGGTGGAGATCATCAACTGGCGTTCGCAGGCGCGGTTCAGGATGACCGCAATCTGAGTCCGCAGCTCGCGTTCCAGGCTGCTGTGGTCGGCGACATCGAATTCCGGCATCTGGTCGATGGCGATGTCGAACGTGGCGAGCTGTGCATCGGTCAGGCTGTGCGGCACGCCGATGGCGCGGGCGCGCAGCAGCGTCCGCCCGCAGAAATCGAGCGTCTCCATGCGCTGATAGGCTTCGAGGAGCGATCCACCGCCGGCGACCGCGCCGTGATTTTCCAGCAGCACGCTGTCAAAGCCGCTGGCGAACGCCTGGGCGATCTGCGTCCCCAGCGCCTCGCTGCCCGGCGTAGCATAGGGCGCATAGCCGACGCGCCCGCACACCCGCATCGCCTGCGGGATGATGCGCGTATCCGGGATGATGCGGGCGAGGCTGAAGGTCACCAGCGCGGCGGGGTGGGCATGGACGACGGCGCGTAGGTCCGGGCGGCGCTCGTAGATGGCGCGGTGAAACGGATACTCCAACGACGGCTTATGCGGTCCTGTGATCGTGCCGTCGGGCAGCAGGCACATGATGTCGTTGGGCGTCAGTGTCGCCTTGTCAATGCCCGATGGCGTGATCCAGATGCTGCCGTCGCTGTCCTTGATGGACAGGTTCCCGCCGGAAAGATTGGTCAGCCCAGCGGCGTAGAGGCGTCCCATGAGGCGCGAAATCTGTTCACGGGGGGCAAGCAGGTTGAAATCCATGATTCTCGCTTTCGTCAGTCGTATTTATCCAGCGTTCGTTCGACGGCATCGACGTAATGTCCGCCGAACAGCCGCACGTGTACCAGCAGAGGATAGAGGTTATAGAGGTCGCGCCGCTCTTCGAAAAATCCCGGCTGAATCGAGCGCTGTTCCGCGTAGCGTAGGAAGAACCCTTCGTCGAACGTGCCGAACAGGGTGGTGAACGCCAGCTCGATTTCCGGGTCGGCGTAGTAGATCGCCGGGTCGATCAAGGCGGCGACCGCTCCGTCGAACGCCAGGATATTGCCCGTCCACAGATCGCCATGAATGAGCGAAGGATGCTCCGGTTCGATCAGCCAGTCACTCAGCCGCGCCGCCAGCGCATCGATGCGGCGGCGTACCGCCTGCGGCAGGGCGCCGGCGCGCAGCGCCACATCCGCCATGTAGAGGAGCCGCTGATCGCGAAAGAAGTCGATCCAGTCGTCGCCCCAGGTGTTCGGCTGACGCAGCCCACCGATCAGCGTGTCGAAGTCCAGACCGAAGCCGCTCGAAGTGATCCCGTGCAGCGCCGCCAGCAGATCGGCGGCATGTTCCTGCACGCTGTCGCTGATTCGGCTCTCGCCGGGCACATATTCCATGACCAGCAGCGCCGGTTCAGCGTGGAACACTTCTGGCACTGGCAGAGGGCTGAAGCGTCGCAGGTAGCGCAGCATCTCGCCTTCGATGTCCAGCTGCGCCTCAGCGGTCTCGCCCACTTTGGCGACCACGATCTGTCCGTCCGCCAGGCGTGCCCAGTAGACCGCGCCGACCATGCCGCCGCGCAGCAGGCCGGACTCGACCACCGGCTGACCGAGCGTCTGTCCGATGGCTTCACGAATTAAGGGGTGCATGAAACGAACCCGTCCAGAAAGACCCTCGATGTTCGCCGTCATTGTAACACCGTTGCCACACGCTGGCGTGCCAACACATGATGCGCCAGCGCGGCGGGCGCTACATGAACCACGCCCACGCCGCCAGCAGCGCCAACGCCAGCAAGGTTAGATGGACTGACGAGCGGCGCGACCAGGCGCGCGTCATCCAGACCAGGACGGCGGCGAGGGCGAGGAGCGCTGCTGCCGGCAGCAGCCAGTTCAGCCGCTCCCACCAAACCGCGCTTTCCGGCAGCACGGTATAGCCAAAAGGATGATCGATCCCGCCGACGATGAGCGTCAGGACCATGCCGGTAACTCCAAGAGTCGCCGCGACGCAGACGATCACCAACAGCTTTGCCAGCCGCGACACCGCGATGCGCAGACGATCTGCGCGGCGGGGTCGCGCAGGCAGAAGCGCCAGCCCACTCAACGCCGCCACGCCCACCGCGATCAGATCGCCAACGCCGTTCAGCAGGTTGACCACGCTCAACGGTCCCGCCGCTGCGACCGGCGGGCGCGCCATCAGCGCCGCATCCAGCACCGGGTCGCGCCCGGCGAAGAAATCTGCGCCGTTCATCTGCACGAAGATGTCCGGGTAGACCGCCGGGGCGTCAGCATCGGCGAATTGAAAGAAGCGCGTGGAGCGCGTCCCAACCATACCCGAATGCGGCAGGGTCGTGCGAACGACCTGTCCGTAGACGTTGACCGCGTTGCCCGTCGGCTCGCCGACCAGCACCGCGCTCAGCCCCTCTTCAAACATCGATGTGCCCGCCGCGCCATCGCGCAGCTGAAGCGCCACGATGTTGCCCGAAGAGAACGTCCGCCGTCCGATGATGCCGACCAGCGCCCCCAGCGCAGACAGGTCGAGCTTCCGGTCCAGCCCGGCGTAGAGCGGGTTGATCAGAGCATTGTCGCCGCCGGCGTTGCTGCGAATGTCGAGGATGATCTGGCGCACCGGCTGCGTCTCCAAAAAGACCAGCAGACGGCGGGTGAACAGCGTCAGATAGGTCTCGTCGGAAAGGGTGTTGAACTGGATGTAAAGCTGGTCACTTTCCGGCAGATAGCGATACCAGAAGGTGTGGACGATCCGCTCTTCGCGCCTGCCGTACAGGAAGACCTGGCTTTCCGGCAGCGTGAAACCGTCGGGGGTGGACAGCTCCGTTTCGCCGGGGACCGGCGCGAGGTCAATGGTGAACGGCGTCTCGTTGACGCCGACCAGGAAGGTCGTCTCGCCGGGCGCATCCAGGATGCCCTGCGCCTGCAGCAGTTCCGGGATCATCATGAACTGGCGGGCGCGCACCCGGACCCAGGAGTCGTTGCCCGCTTCATGGGCGGTCAGCGGTTCGACGGCGGCAAGGACTTCAGGCATTGAGTGATCGTTGATCGCGCCGATCTCCAGCCCCACCAGGTCATGCAGGTCCGGCGTCGCCGCCACAATGAACGCGCCATCGCCGAACCAGTCGAAGTCGATCGGAAACCGGCTCAGCGTGAGCGGGGGCACGAGCGTGGTATGAGCATCTTTGAGCAGCGCCGTCAGCCGCATCAGCGCGGCAGCCGCCTGACCGTCAGTCATGCCCGGCAGGGCGGCGCGCACCGCTTCGACTTCGGCGGTGAATGCCGCCTCGGAGATGTGGGCGAAAGGGTTGGGATGTTCGAATATCTCCCCAAGCAGGGTATCGAGATCCTGTTCCCAGCCAGAGGTTGAGTCCTGTGCCAGGGCGGCAAAGCCGCCGGGGAATATCACGAACGGGACGAGGACAGCGCATACGATGATCCGCATCATAACCCCCATCAGGAATGACGATGCCTCTATTGTAACGCGGCGACCGCCTTCAGGATCTCGTCCAGCGAGATTTCGCTCAGGTCAGGATAGCGCACATGCGCCTTTTCCAGCGCCAGATCGCCCAGACCGACGACCCAGAAGCCCCCGGAGCGCGCCGCCTGAACACCATCAGAGGCGTCTTCGAAGACGACCGACTCGGAAGGCAGGACGCCCAGCCGCCCAGCCGCCCACATGAAGAGGTCCGGTTCCGGCTTGGCGCGCGGGATCATCGAGGTGTCAGAGATGGCGTCCATGCGGTCGAACAAGCCCAACTTGCGCAGCACGAACTTAGCGTTCATGCTCGACGAGGCGACGGCTTTCTTGATCCCTCGGCGGTCGGCATCGTCAAGGATCGCCGTGACGCCCGGCAGAATCGCCTCTGGCGTCAGAAAGGCGATAAACGCCAGATAGTACATGTTCTTGCGCCGCATCCACTCCTGGGCGGTCTCTTCATCGACGCTATGACCGTTCAGCAGGCGCTTCAGGCTTTCGCGCCGCGACACGCCGCGCAGCATGTTGCGAAAATCTGCCGGGATAGGCAGCCCTACTTCGCCGGCAAGCTGAATCCACGATCGATAATGCAGTTCGACGGTGTCGGTGATGACGCCATCCAGATCGAAGATGAGCGCGCGAATTTCCTCTGCCATGATCCCCCCTGCCTTCGCGTCCGATGGCTACCCGTCGCCCTGTTCGGAGTCGTCGCCGCCCGCCCCCAGCAGACGGCGATAGGTCGCCTGAAGCGTCAGGGCGTCCGCCACGTGGAACGGCAGCGGCGCTTCCACGCCCACCGTTCCGCCGACGTTGTAATCGACGAAGGCTTGCAGCAGCTCACGATAGTGCAGGTCGGCTTCGTTCAGCGGCAGATGCTCTTTTTCCCCCTTGGCGGTGTAGGCAATTCCGCTCATGTGAAAGTGCAGCTTGCCCAGACCCCCTTCGCCCAGCCCAATTTTAACTCGGCGCAGCGCATCGGAAAATTCGGCATAGCTGTTGAACGTGCCATCCCCCCGCCGCGCGTGCAGATGCGCCCAGTCGATGCAGGGCAGCACCCCCGGCACATCGGCGCTGAGCTGGATCACCTCGTCGAGCGTGCCGAACATCGCCGATTTGCCCATCGTCTCCGGGCGAAGGTTGACCGCCACGCCTTCCTCGCGCAGGATATCGGTCAGTTCCAGGAGCTTCTGGCGGGCGCGTTCGTAGACCTGCTCCGGCGGCTGGCTGTGGTAGCTGCCTGGGTGGAAGACGATATCCTTCGCCCCGGCGAGGAAGCCTTTGCGCGCCGCCGCCAGCAGACGGGCGTCGCTCTTTTCCATCAACTCCGTCGTCTGGCTGTTGAGGTTGATAAAATACGGCGCATGGATGCTCAGGCTGATCTGCCGCGCTTCCGCCGCCGCCTTGATCTGCGCGCACATCTCGTCGCTGACCCGCACGCTCTGCACCCAGGCGATCTCCAGATGCTCCAAACCGAGTTCGCGGCTATGATGAATAGCAGCGACGGTCCCACTGACGGGCGTGGTCTGAGGGGAACCCACCGTGCCAAAACGCAAACGCTCTTTAGGCTGCGACGGCTGCTGCGCCAAGTGGTTTCCTTTTTCTACAAATATGAACTCAGACATGCGATTATTGTAACAGACAGCGCGCCAATAGTGGGTGTGAATCGGCAAACGTTGGAGGGAAGTTCATCATGTTTGCACATCTCATGTTTTTTCGTCAGCGGGCGCTGGTGACGGCGGCGCTGGCAGCCGTGATCGTCTTCATCGTGTGGAATGTCCCGGCGCTGAACATCGTCCTCTATCCGTTTCGCCTGTTCGTCACCTTCGTCCACGAGACCGGACACGGCGCAGCGGCGCTGATCAGCGGCGGACATTTCCAGCAGTTCGTGGTCGATCAAAACGGCGGCGGCTACGCCCTGACGGCGGGCGGCAGCCGCGCGCTGATCCTACCGGCGGGCTATCTAGGGGCGGCGCTCTTTGGCGCGCTCCTCTTCTACCTGACCAACACCCTGCCCTATCCGCGCAGCATCGCCCTGGCGCTGGCGATCCTCCTGGCGCTGGTGACAGTGTTCTATACGCAGCTGCTCTCGCTGGCGTTCTTCGTCGGCTTGATCATGGCAGGGGTCCTCGTCCTGCTCTGGCGCTACGCCGACCGGGGGGCGGCTATGCTGGCGCTGAATCTGCTGGCGATCCTGACCGGGCTGAACGCCGTCAACGACCTGATCGCCCTGACCGGCAGCGCCGATATCAGCGCCGGCGCGCTGCGCAATGATGCGGCGGCGTTCAGCGCTGAAGTCGCGCCGCTGGTCCCGGCTGCGGTCTGGGCGCTGCTGTGGGCGGGGCTGGCGATCCTGATTGTTGGGGCGGCGATCTACTTCAGCCTGATTCGCCACCGCCGGCGCTGACTGAGCGCTGAGTGCGGCATATTCGCGTGAAAAACGTCCAGCGGTTACAATACAGGGACGGTCTTTTACCCTGAAGGCATGAGGTCGATGCAGCCCAATCTGGTCGGACAGAAGCTCGGCAAATATACCATCCGCGAGATGCTCGGCATGGGTGGGATGGGCGCGGTTTACAGAGCCTACCAGGAGGACCTCAGGCGTGAGGTCGCGCTCAAGGTGATCGCCCCGAACTTCACCGCCCAGGAGGAGGTGGTCGCCCGCTTCATCCGCGAGGCGCAGACCGCCGCTTCGCTGGAACATGCCCACATCGTGCCGATCTACGACTACGGCGTGATCAACGGTCAGCTGTACATCGTGATGCGTCATCTGACGGGCGGCACGCTTGCGCAGCGCATCGACGCCGCCCGCAAGTCGGGCAGATTGCCCACACCGGGCGAGTGCGCCGCCCTGCTGGACCAGCTCGCCGGTGCGCTCGACTATGCCCACGAACGCGGCGTCATCCACCGCGACATCAAGCCCGGCAACATCATGTTCGACAATCACGGCGACGCCTTCCTGGTCGATTTCGGCATCGCCAAAGCTGGAGACTCCACCAACCTGACGCGCGGCAGCAGCGTGATCGGCTCGCCGCACTACATGGCTCCGGAACAATGGCGCGGCGACCCGGCAACGGCGGCGACTGATCAGTATGCGCTGGCGGTCGTGTTGTTCACCATGCTGACCGGCAAGCTGCCCTTCGAAGCCGAGACACCCTACGCGGTCATGCAGCTGCATATCAACACGCCGCCACCCTCTCCGACGCTGCTGCGCGCCGACCTTTCGCCGGGACTGGGGCTGGTGATGGAACGAGCGATGGCGAAGGACAGCGCGGCGCGCTTTCCGTCGATGCGCGCCTTTTCCGAGGCGTTCCGCCAGTCAGTCGGCGAGCGCATGGTAGGCGAGACAGGTTTCTTCACCCGCCCACTGGAGACGATGCGCACCGTCGTCATGCCTGGGGGGTCGGGTTCACAGCCGGGCGCAGCAGCAGCCGCCGCCGGCGCACCTTCGGGCAGCACCTCGCAGAGCCTCAGCCAGACGATTCGCCAGCAGCGGGTCGGGCTGGCGGTCGGCTTGGGCGCCGGCTTGATCATCGCCATCGTGGCGGGCGTCCTGCTGCTGATGCAGAACCGGGGCACGACGGACCTGGACGCCACCGCCACCGCCGAGCAGGCGGCGCTGGTCGGCATGGCGAATTTGACGGAGACGGCGGAAAATGCGGCGCTGATCGCCAGCCCGACAGTCAGCACAGTGACCGATCTGCAGGCGAGCGCGACGCCGCTTCCGCCGACCGAGACACTCACCCCGACCTGGACTCCTTCCTGGACGCCCTCGGCGACTCTGCCGCCGTCTGCGACGCCGACTCCCTCCCATTCGGCGGAGCAGATCGCCGCTTCTGCGACCACTGCCCGCGAAGCCGAGATCGTCGTGACGGTGACCGAGCGTGCTGTCCTCACCCGCACGGCGCAGGCTGAAGAGACGGCGGCAGCGCAGGCGACTCAGGCGGTTGAGACCGCCGCCGCCCAGGCATTGGAGACGCTGATCGCCGGCAGCACCGTCACCTCGGCGGCGATTGCCGCCAACGCCGCCGCCACCCTCCAGGCGGAGCAGCAGGCGACCCAGGCGGCGATCAGCGTCGCCGCCACCCTCGACGCCATCGTCCAGAATACGCGAGCGGCAAACAATGCCGCCGCGTCGGCGACCACCGCCGCCGAGCAGGCGACGCGCGATGCGCAGACGACCCAGATGGCGGCAGCCCAGGCAGCGGGGACCGCAACCCAGACCGTGCTTGACGCGCGGGCGACGGGGACCGCAGAAGCGCTGTCGGCAGCGCAGACCGCGACGCAGACGGCGCTCGATGCGCGCGCGACGGGGACCACGGCAGCGCAGACCGCGACACAGACGGCGCTCGATGCGCGCGCGACAGACACGGTCGAGGCGCTATGGACGGCGCAGACGGCGACCCAGGCAGCGCTCGACATGCGGGCGACGCGCGCTGCCGATCAGACGGCGACGCAGACCACCTTCGATGCGCAGGCGACGGAGGCTGCCGATGCGCTGTGGACGGCGCTGACGGCGACCCAGGCGGCGCTGGACGCACGGGCAACCGACAGCGCGCTGACCGCCAGTGCGCAGCAGCTCGCCACCGCGTCAGCGGCGACCGCCGCGCGGAACGCCGAACTGCTGGCGGCACAGGCGACCCTTTCAGCGCTTCAGACGGAAGCCGCAAGCCTGACCGCCACCGCAGTGGTGGGTCCGCTGACCGCCACCGCAGGCGGCGTCTCCGGCACGAT
>JABWBO010000239.1 GCA_013360465.1 Anaerolineae bacterium
GTTCACGCTGGTGACGATCCGCTTCCGAGCGCTCGCCTCGACGGGGAGCGGGGTGACGCTGGTGCAGGCATCGAGCGCGCCCTATCGGGAGAACGTCCTAACGCTCGACGGCGCGGCGATCCCCCCAACCCTGACTCCGCTGAGCGTGAAGATCAGATAGTGGGAATCGACAGGGGCGCGGCACTGCGCCGCGCCCCTGTCGATGATCGCAGAGCCAGGTACGGCGTGCCTTACGACCGCACCAGCCCGCTCGCCGAGTTCGTCACCGCGCCGTCGTCCGCCTGGGCGACCAGACGCGCATACTTCGCCATCACGCCGCTGGTGTAATGGGGCTGCGGTGGCTGCCATTCCCGGCGGCGCGCTTCGAGTTCTTCCTCGCTCAGCTCGACGTTCAGCGTGCGGGCGTCAATATCGACGCTGATGATGTCGCCCTCGCGCAGCAGGGCAATCGGTCCGCCGACCATCGCTTCCGGCGCGACGTGCCCGATCATCAAGCCGCGCGTCGCCCCGCTGAAACGCCCGTCGGTGAGCATCATCACGTCCGAGCCATGCCCCTGCCCGACAATCGCCGCCGTCACCTGGAGCATCTCGCGCATCCCCGGTCCGCCGGTCGGACCTTCGTAGCGGATGACCACCACGTCGTTGGCGTGAATCAGATGCGCCTGCACGGCGTGATAGGCGTCCTCTTCGCGCTCGAAGACGCGGGCGACGCCCTTGAACTGGCGCGGCTCTGTGCCCTTCAGCTTGACCACGCCGCCGTTCGGGGCGAGGTTGCCTTTCAGGATATGCAGCCCGCCGTTTTCGGAAATCGGGTCGCTCCAGGGGCGGATCACCTGCTGCCCTGGCGTTTCGACGGCGCTGGCGGCTTCTTCCGCCAGGGTCGTGCCGTTGACGGTGATGGCGCTGCCGTCGATGTAGCCGCCTTCCAGCAGACGGTGGGTCAGCAGGCGCACCCCGCCTGCCTTGTAAAGATCGACGGCGTTGTATCTGCCGGTCGGGGTCATGTCGCAGATCAGCGGGGTGCGCTTGCTGATCGCCTCGATGTCGTCGATGCTGAAGTCGATGCCGGCTTCGCGGGCAAATGCCAGGGTGTGCAGCACGCCGTTGGTGCTGCCGCCGCTGGCGGCTATCGCCGCGACGGCGTTTTCCAGCGCCGCCCGCGTGACGATCTTGCTCGGTCGCAGGTCCAGCTCGATCATCTTCAGGATGAGCGCGCCGGCATCCACCGAAGCGCGATCCTTGTCGGAGTCCATCGCCGGGATGTCCGCCAGACCCATCGGGCACAGTCCCAGCACCTCGCCGACCATCGCCATCGTGTTGGCGGTGAACTGCCCGCCGCACGCGCCGGGTCCGGGACAGGCGGCGTCCTCGATTCCCTGAAGTTCTTCCAGGGTGATCTTGCCGGCGGAATAAGCGCCCATCGCCTCGTAGACGGAGCCGACGGTCACATCGCGCCCCTGATAGCTTCCGGGCAGGATCGAACCGCCGTAGAGCATGATCGACGGGATGTCCATGCGGATCATCGCCATGATCGTGCCGGGCATGGTCTTGTCGCAGGCGGAGAGGGTGATCATGCCGTCGAAGTAGTTGCCGCGCGCCACCAGTTCAATCGAATCGGCGATGATCTCGCGGCTGATGAGGGAGGTCTTCATCCCTTCCGTGCCCATCGTGATGCCGTCGCTGATGCTGACGGTATTGAATTCCAGCGGCGTGCCGCCCGCCCGCTTGATGCCTTCCCGCACCTTGGCGGAAAGACGGCGCAGGTGGAAATTGCACGGACCAATCTCCGTCCAGGTGTTGGCGATGCCGATGATCGGCTTGCGCAGGTCTTCGTCGGTCAGCCCGATGGCTTTGAGCATGGCACGCGCGCCGGCGCGGTCCACCCCGCCCACCAGGGTACGGCTGCGCTCGTTGAGCGCGCGAAGCCGATCGCGAATTTCCGGTGAATCGGTCATGGAGACCCCCTCGTTCTGTGTTACAGTCTGTGAGATGAATGTTATGTCACGCGCGGATTGTAGCACGCCGCCGCGCAAACTGCCTGATGAGTCTAGAGGAGCTGTCAGATTGCTGTCGAAGGGGTATATGCACCAAGTTAAGGGCTGCGGGGACCGCCGAGGGCTAAAGCGCCTCGGCTAGCAACCGACAAGCTCACTCAAGGAGCTAAACCCGAAGCCGGCG